>CAVTNZ010000034.1:0-258727 GCA_963736185.1 uncultured Gammaproteobacteria bacterium
ACTGTTACTGTCAACAGACTACGTATTGCTCAAAGAAAATCTTTCTCACTCTCAACCCCTCCACAGCGCAATTCCGTCCACTCGCACCCGTCTACTCGCAGCTTCGCTCCATCTTCGCACCGCACTGCATACTGTGAATCCCACGCCCGGTCCAATTCATTCTCACCACACCTCTTTGACGCAGCATTCACACAAACTCATCGCATTCCACAACCCATTTGCGGGCGCCTGTGGGAGACGTGGGAAACCAGTGCCAGCACTCCGCTCCTCGTACTGCTTTTCCAAATCTCCTGAATTGCACAGCGCAGATTTAGAAAACCTACACCCACCTGCACCCCGCTCCAATACCAACTTTCGCTCTGATTCCCACTTTTCCTAGGCACACTACGGGTACTGCTGTCTTTTCTTTTATTCCTTCTCTCTTTTTCATAACCACTGCGACCGCTCTTTGCCCGCTCAGGCAAATCTCATCTCTCCCACTCCACCCCAGCGCCCAATCTCAGCTCCAACTCCTCCGAGGTTACTCCCTGAATTTCAGAGAACTGCACCGGTTTTCCACGCGCACAGATTCTGGCTCATGGCTACAATCAAGGGAAAGAAAAGACAGCCATTTCCGCCAAGCCATACCGTGTTGTAGAGTGAGGCAGAGAGCGAGAAATGCGAGCCTTTCAGAACATTGCTCCCGATGAGAGGAGGCGCCGAATCGGGGTGGGGCTCATGCCGATTGTTGAAGCTGAAGTTGAGACGCGCGCGATCGTGCGCCGCGCAATCCTGCATCGGGTTTTCCTGCGGACGAGGCGCGCCACGATGAGGGTTGCCCTGCGGCAATCGATGGTGGGGCTCGCGGCGGCCCCCTCGCCATCGTGGTCGCGGCGACGCTGGGATTTGCCCGCGGCGGTGCAGGCGGGATTGTTTCGCGATACGTTCCTGCACTGGTCTCCATCCGTGCCGGCCGCACGATCACCGTCGAGGGTGCACTGCGGATCAAGATCTTGTCCTGGACTCCGAGCGTCACCGCCAAGCGCGTCACCATCGGCAATCCTCATTGGATGCCCCCGGGCGCATCGCGGAGATCGGAGAGCTAGCGCTGGTGTTCGAGATGCCGCGCTTTCACCATCGGTTCGGCGTCGAGAGCTTGACCATGAACGCGGCGGTGCTCCACCTCGTACGCGATGCGCAAGGGCGCGCCAATTGGCAATGGAGTGATCCGGCCTACCGCCGAACAACAGAAGCTCGCGATCGTGCGCAGCCTCTGCGTGCCTCAGGCGCATGTGACGCTCGATGATGAGCGTCGCCAGTGAAGTTGAGGGCCCGCTTCCCGAGGCGCCCGGTGCGACTGCGTCGTCCGCCTGCGAGGATCGTCCTGCAGGCGAGGCAACCGGGCCGCTCAAATCTGGGGTGAAGGCACGCTCAACGATCGTGCCGCGTCGTTCGAGATCACGGGTGGCTCGCTCGCGACAGCAAGCCACCAACGGCCTTATCGCTTCTCTTACAGTGAGCGCTCGAGCGGGAGCGGCTGGAAGGACAAGGCTCACTGCCCCGCCCGTTCAATTCCAATGCCATGGAAGCGACCTTCGAGGCGAATGGACCAGACCTCAAGGACCTTTATTTTTTGGTCGGCGTGCGGCTCATCGACACAGGCATTTATCGGTTGACGGGCAAGCTCGAGCGCGACGGGGTGCAGTTCAAATTCAGCGATCTGTCGGGGCACTCGGGCGAGAGCGACGTGCGTGGCAGCGTGTCGATCGACTCGACCGGCGCGCGGCCGAAACTCGACATCGATCTGACCGCGGGCGCGCTGCGGATGATAGATCTCGGTGCCCGCGCGGCCGGGCGCGCTCCTCCCCACCCCCGCCTCTGCTTTTGTCGGATGCCGCGCTTCGTCCGGGCAGCTTGAGCCTCGATGACGCAACAATCCATTCTTGCGGTGCCCAATGTGGAGTCGTCATCGAGGAAAGCTATCGCTGCGTACGCTCGCCGCACTAGGAACGCTCGATCACGGCCTGCTGACAGTCCGGTCGCTGACGGCGGCAATGCTCGGGGGGGAGGTGCGCGCCACGGGGACGCTCGATCTGAACCAAGACCCGCCGCTGGCGCGAGCCGATCTCACCATCACCGGCCTTCGCCGCTTCAGTCATGTTCCTCACAAGCCTTCCATGCCGCCGCCCATGGAAGGCGCCATGCGTGCGCGCATTGTTCTGACCGGCAAGGGCAACGATCCATCAAGTGGTCGCGAGACAGGCAACGGCATCGTGACCTTGGTCGTGCCCAAAGGGACGGTGCGGGACTCCTTGGGCGGGGGGTCACCGGCATGGACCTACGCGGCTTCGGCTTGCTCGTCCAGCAAGGATCAGCGCCAGACCGCGATACGTTGCGCAGTAGGGATATTCAAGGAGCGCGACGGCACGCTCACGATCGATGATTTCCTCGCAGATACCGAGCCGGTGCGGTGGCCAGAACCGGTCAAATCCAATTCGCGAGCGAGAGAGCCTCGATCTGACGCTGCGCGGCGAGCCCGAGGAGCCTGTCCCTGATATGCTCATTGGCGCTCCCCCATCCTGATCAAGGGAACACTTCTACATCCATCGGTGGAAGTGCACCCGCAGAAGCTACAAATCATCGATCGCGGCGCAGCGCGGGATGCCGACTGCGCGGCATTGATCGCATCGGCCGATGCCGCGGCAAAGGGTGCCGCGCGCCTGTTCCGCCGGTGGATGACCCACATCTCCACGCCGGCTCGCTCGAAGAGGAACCAGGTGCGCCGCTCGGTCTCGTCGATCCAGATCTCGATGAGGCTCGCGGTAGCGATTCGCGGACCTCGTCGACGACGTCATGCACCTCGCGTAAACGCGCGGCCAAGTCTGGTTGTCCTCGCGCAGCTCCGCCAGCATGTCAGCGGATCGACGTACTCGGCATCGTTGTCCTTGATCCGCTGGATACGCGCAATGTGGCCGATGGAGCGCAGCGTCGTCCCACCGGTCTTGCGGATGCGCTCCGCGATGGGATCGGTCATCGCGTAGATCTGGTCCGACTGCTCGTCGAGCAGCAGGTGATAGTCGCGGAAGTGCGGCCCGCTCATGTGCCAATGAAAATTCTTTGTTTTAAGGTAGAGCGCGAACACATCGGCGAGGATGCCGTTCATGCCCGCGGCGATATCCCTCGAAGCCTCCGCACCGAGATCCGTCGGCGTCACGAGAGGTGATGCGCGGCGGCGCTTGAGGTCGTTTTGTCGATCCGAGTCTTTCTTTGCCATGACGATTCCCCTGTTGTCGTTGAACATATTATCTCACATCGTCCCGCGCGCAGGCGACGCGCTCGGCCGCCGGCAGCCGGCAGCCGAAAACCATGGCCATCAATCGATACCGAGCAGTCCCTGCATGACGGCCACGACATGACCGCCCACGTGCACGGCAGTGACGGCGCCGTCGTGCTTGCAGGTACGCCCCAAAATGAGGCTCGGCCGCCCCATGTCGACCCCCTGCTCGATGCGCCACGTCAAGTCGCCGTCGGGGCGATGTGCGGCGAGCAGCGCCAGCGTAGCCGCCGCCGCGCTGCCGGTGGCGGGGTCCTCCGCGATTGAATCGAGCGGCGAGGACATGCGCGCATGTAGCTCCTCGGTGGCATCACCCTGGGCGTAGGCGAAAACCGAGTCAGTACCGACCGGGGGGAGCACTCGCTCGTGAGCGGCCAGGTTGGGCCGCGCTCTGTACAAGGCTTCACGCGATACGAGCCGCACGACGGGAACGGCAACCCCACCGACAGCACCTGAGGCGGATGTGCGGGCAAAGATCGGCAGCGGCGAGCGATAAGCACGCTGCCGCATCGTCGAGGTCTACGCGCGACCCCAACTCCAGCGGCCGGGGAGCCCTGAATTCAGCGCCGATCGCCGCTTCGCGCGCTCGCATCAGCCGCACCGGCACGAGCCCCGCGCCCTCCTCCAGCACGAGTTCGGCGAAAGGCGCTGCGCCTTTCGCCTCGAGCTCGCGGGCGAGGACCACCGCGGTGCCCACCGTCGGGTGGCCCGCGAATGCGACCTCGGTGCGCGGCGTGAAGATGCGCACCCGCGCCGCATGCGCCGCCGTCCGGGGCGGCAAGACGAATGCGCTCTCGGAGTAATTGAACTCTGCGGCGATCGATTGCATCTGCGAAGTGCTCAGGCCCTCGGCATCCAGCACGACCGCGAGCGGATTCCCGCCGAACGCTTCAGTCGTGAAGACATCGACCGTCACATAGCGTCGCTGCATGCTTGCACGATAGCAGGCGAGGCGGCGACTGTGCGATGCTTCAGCCGGACACGCAGCTTTAAGCGCACAAGGGAGAAATTTACATGCGCCATCCGGCGCGACTGACCGCGTTACTGCTCGTGGGGCTGGGTGTGTTGCAGGCCGGCGGGGCGCGGGCCGAGCTCGGCGGGTACGTCGCCGAGATCGAGAAGTGGCGCGAGCACTTCGATGCCGACGTCCGCAGCGGCGGGTGGCTGACACTCGTCGGACGCACGAAACTCGACGAGGGCACGTGGACGCTCGGCAGTGACACGAAGTCCGCCCTGGTATTGCCGTCCAAGGCACCCGGCGAGCTGGGGGTTCTCAGCCGGCGCGGCAGCGCATTTCGCTTCGAGCCCGCGGCGGGTGCGGCGGTCACGCTGGGCGGCAACGCGGTCGTCGGCGCCGTCGACCTGCCGACCAAGCCGGGGTCCGACCGACTCGCAAGCGGCGACCTGACCGTGGCCGTGCGGCAAATCGGCGATGACTTCTACATGCTCGTCGCAGACACTCGGGGGAGGTGGGGTTGCCAGTCGGTCGGACCCCGGCTTGGTCGGCAGGTCGACGGCGCCGACGACCGCGTTGCCGCCCAGAGCGTGACCGCCGCACCCGCCGGCGGGCTGAAGGGAATGCCGCTGCCGCGCGGGCTGAAACCCCAGCTCGCCGGGTGCCTTGGACGGCAATACCAGGGCGGACTTCGTGTCACTGCCGAGCGTCCACGTGCCCTCGTCGAGTTTCGTGCGTCCGACAGTGTCAGCCACCCGCGGCTGCGGACGTCGGCATCGAAGTGCTCGCGCCACTTCTCGATCTCGGCGAGGTAGCCGCCGAGCTCAGAGCGCGCCCCGCCGGCCTGCAACACACCAGCCCCACGAGCAGTAACGCGGTCAGTCGCGCCGGATGGCGCATGTCAACCTCTCCCTTGTGCGCTTAAAGCTGCGTGTCCGGCTGAAGCATCGCACAGTCGCCGCCTTACCGCCTGCTATCGTGCAAGCGTGGGGCTGCGCTATGTGACGGTCGATGTCTTCACGACTGAAGCGTTCGGCGGGAATCCGCTCGCGGTCGTGCTGGATGCCGAGGGCCTGAGCACTTCGCAGATGCAATCGATCGCCGCAGAGTTCAATTACTCCGAGAGCGCAACCGTCTTGCCGCCCCGGACGGCGGCGCATGCGGCGCGGGTGCGCGTCTAGCGGCCGCGCACCGAGGTCGCATTCGCCAGGGCCACCCGAGGGCGACAGCGCGGGATCTCGCCCGCGAGCTCGAGGCGAAAGGCGCAGCGCCTTTCGCCGAACTGGTGCTGGAGGAGGGCGCGGGGCTCGTGCCGGTGCGGCTGATGCGAGCGCGCGAAGCAGGAGATCGGCGCTGAATTCAGGGCTCCCCGGCCGCTGGAGTTGGGGTCGCGCGTAGACCTCGACGATGCGGCAGCGTGCTTATCGCTCGCCGCTGCCGATCTTTGCCCGCACATCCCGCCTCAGGTGCTGTCGGTGGGGATGCCGTTCCTCGTCGTGCGGCTCGTATCGCGTGAAGCCTTGTACAGAGCGCGGCCCAACCTGGCCGCTCACGAGCGAGTGTCCCCCCGGTCGGTACTGACTCGGTTTTCGCCTACGCCCAGGGTGAGGCCCGGAGCAACATGGCGCATGTTCTCGCCGCTCGATTCAATCGCGGAGGACCCCGCCACCGGCAGCGCGGCGGCGGCTAGCGGCGCTGCTCGCCGCACATCGCCCCGACGGCGACTTGACGTGGCGCATCGAGCAGGGGGTCGACATGGGGCGGCCGAGCCTCATTTGGGGCGTACCTGCAAGCACGACGGTGCCGTCAGTCGTGCACGTGGGCGGTCATGTCGTGGCCGTCATGCAGGGACTGCTCGGTATCGATTGATGGCCATGGTTTCGGCTGCCGGCTGCCGGCGGCCGAGCGCGTCGCCTGCGCGCGGGACGATGTGAGATAATATGTTCAACGACAACAGGGGAATCGTCATGGCAAAGAAAGACTCGGATCGACAAAACGACCTCAAGCGCCGCCGCGCATCACCTCTCGTGACGCCGACGGATCTCGGTGCGGAGGCTTCGAGGGACATCGCCGCGGGCATGAACGGCATCCTCGCCGATGTGTTCGCACTCTACCTTAAAACAAAGAATTTTCATTGGCACATGAGCGGGCCGCACTTCCGCGACTATCACCTGCTGCTCGACGAGCAGTCGGACCAGATCTACGCGATGACCGATCCCATCGCGGAGCGCATCCGCAAGACCGGCGGGACGACGCTGCGCTCCATCGGCCACATTGCGCGCATCCAGCGCATCAAGGACAACGATGCCGAGTACGTCGATCCGCTCGACATGCTGGCGGAGCTGCGCGAGGACAACCAGACCTTGGCCGCGCGTTTGCGCGAGGTGCATGACGTCGTCGACGAGGTCCGCGATATCGCTACCGCGAGCCTCATCGAGAACTGGATCGACGAGACCGAGCGGCGCACCTGGTTCCTCTTCGAGGCGAGCCGGCGTGGAGATGCGGGTCATTGACCGGCGGACAGGTGCGCGGCACCCTTTGCCGCGGCATCGGCCGATGCGATCAATGCCGCGCAGTCGGCATCCCGCGCTGCGCCGCGATCGATGATTTGTAGCTTCTGCGGGTGCACTTCCACCGATGGATGTAGAAGTGTTCCCTTGATCAGGATGGGGGAGCGCCAATGAAACAGGCGCAGGCTCTTGGGCTCGCCGCGCAGCGTCAGATCGAGGCTCTCGCTCGCGAATTGGATTTGACCGGTAGCGGTTATCCCACCGGCTCGGTATCTGCGAGGAAATCATCGATCGTGAGCGTGCCGTCGCGCTCCTTGAATATCCCTACTGCGCAACGTATCGCGGTCTGGCGCTGATCCTTGCTCACGAGCAAGCCGGAGCCGCGTAGGTCCATGCCGGTGACCTCCGCCAAGGAGTCCCGCACCGTCCCTTGGGCACGACCAAGGTCACGATGCCGTTGCCTGTCGCGACCACTTGATGATCGATCGGCCCTTGCCGGTCAGAACAATGCGCGCACGCATGGCGCCTTCCATGGGCGGCGGCATGGAAGGCTTGTGAGGAACATGACTGAGCTCGAGGCCGGTGATGGTGAGATCGGCTCGCGCCAGCGGCGGGTCTTGGTTCAGATCGAGCGTCCCCGTGGCGCGCACCTCCCCCCCGAGCATTGCCGCCGTCAGCGACCGGACTGTCAGCAGGCCGTGATCGAGCGTTCCTAGTGCGGCGAGCGTACGCAGCGATAGCTTTCCCACCACGACTTCATCGGCATGCACACGGATCGTTGCGTCATCGAGGCTCAAGCTGCCCGGACGAAGCGCGGCATCCGACAAAAGCAGAGGCGGGGGAGGAGGAGCGCGCCCGGCCGCGCGGGCACCGAGATCTATCATCCGCAGCGCGCCCGCGGTCAGATCGATGTCGAGTTTCGGCCGCGCGCCGGTCGAGTCGATCGACACGCTGCCACGCACGTCGCTCTCGCCCGAGTGGGCCGACAGATCGCTGAATTTGAAATGCACCCCGTCGCGCTCGAGCTTGCCCGTCAACCGATAAATGCCTGTGTCGATGAGCCGCACGCCGACCAAAAAATAAAGGTCCTTGAGGTCTGGTCCATGGGGTTGCTTCCATGGCATTGAAATCGAACGGGCGGGGCAGTGAGCCTTGTCCTTCCAGCCGCGACCCACTCGAGCGCTCACTGTAAGAGAAGCGATAAGGCCGTTGGTGGCTTGCTGTCGCGAGCGAGTCACCCGTGATCTCGAACGACGCGGCACGATCTCAGCGTGCCTTCACCCCAGATCTTAGCGGCCCGGTTGCCTCGCCTGCAGGACGATCCTCGCAGGCGGAGACGCAGTCGCAGCGGGCGCCTGCGCGGAAGCGGTGCCCTCGAACTTCAGATGGCGACGCTCATCATCGAGCGTCACATGCGCCTGAGGGCACGCAGAGGCTGCGCACGATCGCGAGCTTCTTGTTGGTCGGCGGTAGGGCCGGATCACTCCATTGCCAATTGGCGCGCCCTTGCGCATCGCGTCAACGAGGTGCAGCCACCGCCGCGTTCATGGTCAAGCTCTCGACGCCGAACCGATGGTGAAAGCGCGGCATCTCGAACACCAGCGCTAGCTCTCCGATCTCCGCGATGCGCCCGGGGGGCATCCAATGAGGATTGCCGATGGTGACGCGCTCGGCGGTGACGCTCGGAGTCCAGGACAAGATCTTGATCCGCAGTGCACCCTCGACGGTGATCCCCGTGCGGCCGGCACGGATGGAGACGAAGTGCAGGAACGTATCGCGAAACAATCCCCCCGCCTGCACCGCCGCGCGGCAAATCCCAGCGTCGCCGCGACCACGATGGCGAGGGGGCTGCCGCCAGCCCCACCATCCATCGCCGCAGGGCAACCCTCATCGTGGCGCGCCTCGTCCGCAGGAAAACCCGATGCAGGATTGCGCGGCGCACGATCGCGCGCGTAACAACTCGCTACTCACGCCTCGAGTTCCTTCGCGCTGCTGCGGTGATGCGTGGACGCTACTCCTTCATGACCGAGACCACCATGTGCCGCAGATGAATATAGAGTCAGGTGTCGCGTGCGCGGCGTCCGCGCATTGTAAATTTTACCAATAAGATTTCGTGATGGGTTTACGTGGACTTTTCCAGGACCCCCTGCGAAGATTTCTGCTGCTTGGACTGGGCGTGAGACAAGCCCGGGCCAGACGCGCGCAGGGAAAAACGGACGGTATCCAGCGAGCAGTTGACCTCGGGCGCGCCGCCAGCTACGAGGGTCGGGGGGTTATTCATGCAATCGAGTCAGAGCGTCGCGCGCAAGCGTAAACCCAACGGACACCCCGCCGCGGCGAACGGCACGGCCGCCGCGGATCTTGACAGCAAGAGCTCCTCGATGCGCTGAACGCGATGCGTCGGGTGACTTCTCCGTGCGGCTGCCGGGCTCGCGTACAGGTGTCGCGGGCAAGATCTGCGATGCGTTCAACTCCATCGTCGCCGCCAATCGAGCGCATGGCGCAGCAACTCGAGCACGTGGGCGAAGTGGTCGGGCGGCGAGGGAAAGACGCGCACGCGCGTGCGCTTCGGGCTGTCGGACGGCGCCTGGGCGACATGGAAGGCTCGGTCAATACGCTCATCGACGACTTGCTGTGGCCCACGACGGCGGTGACGCGTACGTGACCGCGGTGGCGCGCGGCGATCTGTTGCAGACCGTGCCGCTGGATGTCGACGGGCGCGCGCTCAAGGGCGAGTTCCTGCGCTCCGCCACCATCGTCAACACCATGATCAAGCAGCTCTCGGTGTTCACCTCCGAGGTGACGCGCGTCGCGCGCGAGGTGGGCACGGACGGCAAGCTCGGTGGCCAGGCGCAGGTGCGCGAGGTGACCGGCGTGTGGAAAGACCTCACCGAGAGCGTGAATTCGATGGCCTCGAATCTCACGGCTCAGGTGCGCAACATCGCCGAGGTCACCATCGCGGTGGCGAACGGCGACCTGTCGAAGAAGATCACCGTCGACGTGCGCGGCGAGATTCTGCAGCTGAAGGAAGCCATCAACACCATGGTGGATCAGCTGAGGTCATTTGCTTCGGAAGTCACACGCGTCGCGCGCGAGGTGGGTACGGAAGGCAAGCTCGGCGGACAGGCGCTGGTGCCGGGCGTCGCGGGCACATGGAAAGACCTCACCGACTCGGTGAACGCCATGTGCGGCAACCTCACCGCGCAGGTGCGCAACATCGCGCAGGTGACCACGGCCGTGGCGCGCGGCGACCTGTCGCGCAAGATCACAGTCGATGTGTCGGGCGAGATCCTCGAGCTGAAGCAGACCATGAACACCATGGTCGACCAGTTGAACGCGTTCGCCGGCGAGGTGACGCGCGTCGCGCGCGAGGTGGGCACCGAAGGGCGCCTGGGCGGCCAGGCGCAGGTGCCGGGCGTTGCGGGCACCTGGAAGGATCTGACCGACAACGTCAATTCCATGGCCTCGAACCTGACCGCGCAGGTGCGCAACATCGCGGAGGTTTCGACCGCGATCGCAGCGGCAACCTCGCGAAGAAAATCACCGTCACGGTGTCGGGCGAGATTCTGGAGCTCAAGGAAACCATCAACACCATGGTGGACCAGCTCAATGCGTTCGCCTCGGAAGTGACGCGCGTCGCGCGCGAGGTGGGCACGGAGGGACGCCTCGGCGGCCAGGCGAACGTGCGCGGCGTCGCCGGGCACCTGGAAGGATTTGACCGAGAACGTCAATTCCATGGCCTCGAACCTGACCGGCCAGGTGCGCAATATCGCCGAGGTCACGACCGCGGTGGCGAACGGCGATCTGTCGAAGAAGATCACCGTCGACGTGAAGGGCGAGATTCTCGAGCTCAAGGACACCATCAACACCATGGTGGACCAGCTGAACGCGTTCGCCGGCGAGGTGACCCGCGTCGCCCGCGAGGTCGGCACCGAGGGCAAGCTCGGCGGCCAGGCGCAGCTCAAGGGCGTGGCGGGCACGTGGAAGAATCTCACCGACTCGGTGAATTCCATGGCCTCGAATTTGACCGGCCAGGTGCGCAACATCGCCGAGGTGGCGACCGCGGTGGCGCAGGGCGACCTGTCGAAGAAGATCACCGTGACGGTCTCGGGCGAAATCCTGCGAGCTGAAGGAGACCATCAACACCATGGTCGATCAGCTGCGCTCGTTCGCGGGCGAGGTGACGCGCGTGGCGCGCGAGGTGGGCACCGAAGGGCGGCTCGGCGGCCAGGCGCAGGTGCCCGGCGTCGCGGGCACCTGGAAGGACCTCACCGACTCGGTGAACTCCATGGCCGGCAACCTGACCGCCCAGGTGCGCAACATCGCCGAGGTGTCGACCGCCATCGCCAACGGCGATCTGTCGCGCAAGATCACGGTGGACGTGCGCGGCGAGATCCTGCAGCTGAAGGAAACGCTCAACACCATGGTCGACCAGTTGAACCGCTTCGCCTCGGAGGTGACGCGCGTGGCCCGCGAGGTGGGCACCGAGGGCAAGCTCGGCGGCCAGGCGCAATGTGCCGGGCGTCGCAGGGACCTGGAAGGACCTGACCGAAAACGTCAACTCCATGGCCTCGAACCTCACCGGCCAGGTGCGCAACATCGCCGAGGTGACCACGGCGGTGGCGCGCGGCGATCTTTCGCGCAAGATCACCGTCGACGTGAAGGGCGAGATCCTGGAGCTCAAGAACACCATCAACACCATGGTGGACCAGTTGAACGGCTTCGCCGGCGAGGTGACGCGCGTGGCGCGGGAAGTCGGCACCGAGGGCAAGCTCGGCGGCCAGGCCGAGGTGCCCGGCGTCGCGGGCACCTGGAAGGATCTCACCGACAACGTCAACTCCATGGCGGGCAATCTCACCGGCCAGGTGCGCAACATCGCCGAGGTCGCGACCGCCATCGCCAACGGCGATCTGTCGCGCAAGATCACGGTGGACGTGCGCGGCGAGATCCTGCTGTTGAAGGAGACGCTCAACACCATGGTCGACCAGCTGCGCTCGTTCGCGGGCGAGGTGACGCGGGTGGCGCGCGAGGTCGGCACGGATGGACGTCTGGGCGGTCAGGCGGTGGTGCCGGGCGTGGCCGGCACCTGGAAGGATCTGACCGACAACGTCAACCTGCTGGCGGCGAACCTGACCACCCAGGTGCGCAACATCGCCGAGGTGACCACGGCGGTGGCGCGCGGCGATCTTTCCCGCAAGATCACCGTCGACGTGAAGGGCGAGATCCTGGAGCTCAAGAACACCATCAACACCATGGTGGACCAGTTGAACGGCTTCGCCGGGGAAGTGACCCGCGTGGCGCGGGAAGTCGGCACCGAAGGGCGGCTCGGAGGTCAGGCCGAGGTGCCGGGCGTCGCGGGCACCTGGAAGGATCTCACCGACACGGTGAACGTGATGGCGGCCAACCTCACCGAACAGGTGCGCGGCATCGTCAAGGTCGTGACGGCGGTGGCCGACGGCGACCTGAAGCAGAACCTCACGGTCGCCTCGAAGGGCGAGGTCGCGGCGCTCGCCGAGACCATCAACAACATGACCGACACGCTGGCCACCTTCGCCGACCAGGTGACCACGGTGGCCCGCGAAGTGGGCGTCGAAGGGCGGCTCGGCGGCCAGGCGAACGTGCCGGGCGCGGCGGGCACGTGGAAGGACCTGACCGGCAACGTGAACCTGCTGGCCGCCAACCTCACCACCCAGGTGCGCGCCATCGCCGAGGTGGCCACGGCCGTGACCAAGGGCGACCTGACCCGCTCGGTGCAGGTGGAGGCCCGCGGCGAGGTCGCCGAGCTCAAGGACAACATCAACACGATGATCGGGAACCTGCGTCTGACCACGGACCAGAACACCGAGCAGGACTGGCTCAAGACGAACCTTGCGCGCTTCACCAACATGCTGCAGGGCCAGCGCGACCTCGCCACCGTCGGCAGGCTGCTGCTGTCGGAGCTGGCGCCGCTGGTCGAGGCGCAGCAGGGCGTCATCTACCAGGTCGATGCCGACGACGCGGCGAGCGCGTTGAAGCTCCTGTCCTCGTATGCGGACGGCGCCGTCGGGGGGCATGCGAGCCGTCTGCAGCTCGGCGAGGGGCTGATCGGCCAGTGCGCGCTCGATGGGCGGCGCATCCTGATCACCGAGATGCCGGACAGCGCCGTGCCGATCACCTCCGGGCTGTTCCAGGCCAAGCCGCGCCACGTGATCGTGCTGCCGGTGCTGTTCGAGGTGCAGGTGAAGGCGGTGATCGAGCTGGCCTCGCTCGGCGGATTCACGGATCTGCAGCTCACCTTTCTCGAACAGCTCACCACCTCCATCGGCATCGTGCTCAACTCGATCGAGGCGACCATGCAGACCGAGGGTCTGCTCAAGCAATCGCAGCAGCTCGCGACGGAACTGCAGACGCAGCAGCGGGAGCTGCAGCAGACCAACGAGAAGCTCGAGCAGAAGGCGCAGCAGCTCGCCGACCGCAACGTCGAGGTGGAGGCGAAGAATCAGGAGATCGAGCAGGCGCGCCGGGCGGTGGAGGAGAAGGCGACCGAGCTCGCGCTCACCTCGAAGTACAAGTCGGAGTTCCTCGCGAACATGTCGCACGAGCTGCGCACCCCGCTCAACAGCATCCTGATTCTCGGCCAGCAGCTGACGGAGAATCCGGACGGCAATCTTTCGGCCAAGCAGGTGGAGTTCGCGCGCACCATCCACGGCGCGGGGACGGACCTGCTCAATCTCATCAGCGACATCCTCGACCTCTCCAAGATCGAATCGGGCACGGTGTCGGTGGACGCGGAGGAGGTGTATTTCACCAATCTCCTGGAGATGATCGCCCGGCCGTTCCGCCACGAGGCCGAGAACCGCCGCCTGCAGTTCGAGGTGGAGCTCTCGCCCCACCTCGAGCGCAGCATCACCACGGACCTGAAGCGCCTGCAGCAGGTGCTCAAGAACCTCTTGTCGAATGCGTTCAAATTCACGGCCGAGGGCGGCGTGAAACTCAAGGTGTCGCCGGCGGCGAGCGGATGGAACGAGGATCACCCCACGTTGCGCCGCGCCGCCTCGATCGTCGCCTTCGAGGTGTCCGATACCGGCATCGGCATACCCCCCGAAAAGCAGCGCATCATCTTCGAGGCCTTCCAGCAGGCCGACGCGGGCACCAGCCGCAAGTACGGAGGCACGGGCCTCGGGCTGGCGATCAGCCGCGAGCTCGCGAACCTTCTCGGCGGCGAGATCCAGCTGCGCTCCACGCCCGGCATCGGCAGCGTGTTCACGCTCTATCTGCCGATCACCTACATGGGCAGCGGAATCGCCAGGACCTCGGCGGCGGGCGCCGAGGCGCCGCTCCAGCCGGCCCAACCGCCCGTGAGCTTCTCGTTCCGCTCCGCGGAACGGCCGCCCGAGCAGATCCCCGACGACCGCCACACCGTTGCGCCCGGCGAGAGCGTCGTGCTGATCGTCGAGGACGACCCGCATTTCGCGCGGCTCATGATGGGGGCGGCGAGGGAGAAGGGATTCAAGGTCCTGGTCGCGAGCCGGGGCACCGAGGCGCTGGCGCTCGCGCGCGAGCACCATCCGACGGCCATCTCGCTCGACATTTTCCTGCCGGACATGCTGGGGTGGACCGTGTTGAGCCAGCTGAAGCAGGATCCGGCCACCCGGCACATCCCCGTTCAGATCGTGACGCTCGACGAGGACCGCCATCACGGCCTGGCGCGCGGCGCCTTCTCGTTCGTGCAAAAGCCCGCCTCCACCGAGGGCCTCGACGAGGCGTTCGCGCGGATCAAGGGCTACGCCGCCCCGCGCCGCAAACGGCTGCTGCTGGTCGAGGACGATCAGAGCGAGCGCAACAGCGTCGCCGAGCTCCTGAGCCACGAGGACATCGAAATCGCGTCGGCCGAAACGGGAGCCGACGCGCTCGCGCAGTTGAAGCGCGATCAGGTCGATTGCGTGGTGCTCGACCTGAAGCTGCCGGACATGTCCGGGTTCGAGGTGCTGGAGACCATCCGGGACGATGCGGAGCTGCGCGACATTCCGGTGGTGGTATTCACGGGGCGCGAGCTCTCGGCGGACGAGGATGCGACCCTGCACACCATGGCGCGCAGCGTCGTGGTCAAGGGGGTCGAATCCCCGGAGCGGCTGCTCGACGAGACGGCGCTGTTCCTGCATCGCGTGGTGGCGGATCTGCCCCCGGCGAAGCAGCGCATGCTCGAGCGGCTGCACAGCTCCGACGAGGATCTCCTGCGGCGCACCGTGCTTCTCGTGGACGACGACGCCCGCAACATCTTCGCGCTGTCGAGCGTGCTCGAGAGGCGCGGCATGGAAGTGCTGACGGCGACCACCGGAAGCGAGGCGATCGCGGTGTTGAGCTCGCGCGAGGACGTGGCCATCGTGCTGATGGACATCATGATGCCCGGGATGGACGGCTACGAGACCATCCAGGAGATCCGCTCCAAGGCCGCCTTCCGGCGGCTGCCGATCCTCGCGCTCACGGCCAAGGCGATGAAGGGAGACCGCGAGAAATGCCTCGAGGCCGGCGCATCGGATTACCTCGCCAAACCGGTCAACGTCGAGCAGCTCCTGTCGGCGCTGCGCATGTGGCTGCATCGGTGAGCGCACGCGAGGCCTCCGACAGGGTGAACATCCTGCTGGTCGACGACCAGCAGGCGAAGCTCCTGAGCCACGAAGTGGTGCTCGCGGAGATCGGCGAGAATCTGTTCAAGGCGTCCTCGGCGCGCGAGGCCTTCGAATGCCTGCTCAAGAACGAAATCGGGCTCATCCTCATCGACGTTTGCATGCCGGAGCTCGACGGCTTCGAGCTGGCCGCCATGATCAGGGAGCATCCGCGATTCCAGACCACCGCCATCATTTTCGTGTCCGCCGTGAACTTCGCGCATCTGGATCAGCTGCGCGGCTATGAACTCGGCGCGGTCGATTACGTTCCGGTTCCGGTGGTGCCGGAATTGCTGCGCGCCAAGGTCAAGGTGTTCGTCGATCTGTACCGCAAGACCCGCCAACTGGAGAGGTTCAACGCGGAGCTCGAGGCGCGCGTGTTGGAGCGCACGGCGGACCTGCGCCGCTTCAACGAGGAACTCGAGCAGCGCATCGAGGAGCGCACCCACGAGCGCGAGACCGCGCTCGCGCAGCTGTTCGAGGCGCAAAAGATGGACACCATCGGCCAGCTGACCGGCGGCGTCGCGCACGATTTCAACAATCTGCTGATGGCGGTGCTCGGCAGTCTCACGCTGCTCGAAAAGCGCCTCCCCGACGACCCCCAATGCACCCGGCTGCTGAAGAACGCCGTGCAGGGGGCGCAGCGCGGCGCCGCCCTCACGCAGCGGCTGCTGGCATTCTCGCGCCGTCAGGAGCTCAAGCCCGAAGCCGTGGACCTGGCTGCGCTGGTGAGCGGCATGGAGGAGCTCCTGAAGCGGGCGCTGGGGCTCGGGATCGAGCTCAAGTGCACGTTTGCCGATGCACTTGCGCCGGTGCTGGTCGACGCCAATCAGCTCGAGCTGGCGCTGCTCAACCTGGCGCTCAACGCTCGCGACGCCATGCCGAATGGCGGCAAGCTGTGCATCACGGCGAAGGGCGAGACCAAGGATGAGGCGGCCGCGGGCCCCGATTCGCGGCTGCCCCCCGGCGATTACCTGAGGATCAGCATCGCGGACAACGGCTCGGGGATGGACGAGCAGACGCTGGCGAAGGCGACGGATCCCTTCTTCACCACCAAGGGCCCGGGCAAGGGCACCGGTCTGGGACTGTCCATGGTCCATGGTTTGGCGGCTCAATCCGGCGGGCTCCTGCGGATCGACAGCGCGCCGAACGCCGGCACCACCGTGCAGCTGTGGCTGCCGCGCGCGACGACCGTACCGGCGGCCAATCGCAACGTCGAGCGGCTGGTGAAACCAGCGCCCGCCGCGTCCCATCCCTGCCGGGTGCTCATCGTCGACGACGACCAGCTGGTGCTGACGGGGACCGCCGCATTGATCGAGGATCTCGGGCATACCGCCATCGAGGCGCACTCCGGCGCCGAGGCGCTTTCGAGGCTCGCCGCCGATGCGCAGATCGACCTGGTGGTGACCGATCACGCGATGCCGAACATGACCGGCCTGCAGCTGGCGCAGACCATTCAGGAGCGCTATCCGGGGCTGCCCATCATCCTCGCGACCGGATTCGCGGAGCTGCCCACGGACCCTGCGAAGTTCCGCATCCAGAAGCTGTCCAAGCCGTGCACGCAGCACGACATCGCCATGGCGATCGAGACCGCGTTGGGTTCGGGAGAGGCCCGCTCGGCCTACGCGTGAAGCTGGCGGCCGGCTACGCGGCCGGGATTCCGTCGGAACGCAGCACCGGACGCTCGGCCTCGCGCACCTCGAGCAGCTCCTCGAAGAGCGCCCGATAATGAACCACGGCGCGGCGCAGGAGTTCGGTATCGGCCTGGCCCCGCTCGTCCGCCAACGCGATCGCGCGGGCGGCCCGATAATTCGAGACCACACCGGGATGATCGACGGAGATGTCGGCGGCCCGCGCCTCGAAGTCGCCCATCGGATATCCGCGCTTCGCCATGACCTCGTAGACGAGGTGGTCCGCCTGGATCACCGCCGCCTTGGGGTCGTCCACGAAGCGCGCCTGCGCGGACACCCACGCCTGTTGGAACCGCGACGCCTCCGCGACCGTGAGCGGCACGATGTCCAGCCGCGAGACGCGTTTTTGCCGCGCTTCGAGCTCCGCTTCAGCCTTGCTGCGGTTGCCGAGGGCATTGACGGTGCGATCGTACTCCGGGCCGAAGCGCTGGCGAAGCGCCTCGGACTGCTTGTGCTTGCGCTGGGCCTGGGACCAGGCAATGACCGCGACCACGGCGACGACGAGCACGCCGACCAGGATGAACGCATACAGGGAATTCGTGTCCATGGCGCAAGTGTCCACCGGCGCGAGATGAAACGCAGTCGGCCATGCCCATCGCCGCCCGTAGGAGCCTGCCCACGGACGCCGCCCGCGGACTTCGCATAGTACAATCGAGCGCGTCCATCAGTCCCGGACCTGTGGAAATCAAAAGCCAGTGACAATGATCGTGCCGCAGGAGCATACGACGGAGGGTCAGTCGGGCCGCCAGGCGGAGGTGGCGGAGGCGCTCGCGCGCGTGCTGCCGGCCTCGGCGCTGCTGGTGCGCCGCGAAGACACGGCTCCGTACGAATGCGACGGATTGACCGCATTCAAGGCGGTCCCCATCGCGGTGGTGCTCCCCGAGGACGAGGCGCAGCTGGTCGCCGCTCTCGAGGTGTGCCATCGGCTCGCGGTTCCGGTGGTCGCCCGCGGGGCCGGGACGGGACTTTCAGGCGGGGCGTTGCCCCATCGTCTCGGGGTGACTCTGTCGCTCGCCAAATTCAACCGCATCCTGAAGGTCGATCCCCGCTCCTGCACCGCCGTGGTCCAATGCGGCGTGCGCAATCTCGCGATCAGCGAAGCGGCGGCTCCCTTCGGCTTGTATTACGCGCCCGACCCGAGCAGCCAGATCGCGTGCACCATCGGCGGCAACGTCGCGGAAAATTCCGGCGGCGTGCATTGCCTGAAATACGGCATGACGCTGCACAACGTGCTCAAGGTGCGGGGCTTCACCGCCGAGGGTGAGCCGATCGAGTTCGGATCCGAGGCGCTGGATGCGCCCGGAATCGATCTGTTGGCGGTGGTGATCGGCAGCGAAGGGATGCTCGCGATCACCACCGAGGTCACGGTCAAGCTCGTGCCGAAGCCGGAGCTCGCCCGCTGCATGGTGGCGAGCTTTCCGACCATCGAATCGGCGGGCAGCGCGGTCGCGAGCGTGATCGCGCGGGGCATCGTGCCCGCGGGTCTGGAGCTCATGGACCAGCGCATGACCGCGGTGGCCGAGGATTACGTGCATGCCGGTTACGATTTGTCCGCGGCCGCGCTGCTGCTCTGCGAGAGCGACGGCACGGAAGAGGAGGTCGCCGAGGAAATCGCCGCGATGAAGCGCGTGCTCGAGGAAAGCGGCGCCAGCCGGATCGAGGTGAGCGCGGACGAGGCGCAGCGCCTGAAGTTCTGGAGCGGGCGCAAGAACGCCTTTCCGGCCTCGGGAGGCATCAGCCCGGATTACATGTGCATGGACTCGACCATTCCGCGCAAGCGGCTGGCCGAGATGCTGCTCGCCATTCAAGCCATGGAATCGAAGTACCGCCTCCGCTGCGTCAACGTGTTTCACGCGGGCGACGGCAATCTGCACCCGCTCATCCTGTTCGATGCCAACGATCGCGATGAGTTCGAGCGCTGCGAGCGGTTCGGCGCGGAGATTCTCGAGGCGAGCCTGAAGCTCGGCGGGACGGTGACGGGCGAACACGGAGTCGGGGTTGAGAAGCTCAATTCCATGTGCGTGCAATTTTCCCGCGCCGAACTCGAACAGTTCCTCGCCGTGAAGCGCGCCTTCGACCCCGCCGGGATGCTCAATCCGGGCAAGGTGATACCGACGCTCGCGCGCTGCGCGGAGTACGGCAAGATGCACGTGCACCGGGGGATGATGCCTTTCCCGGAACTGCCGAGATATTGATGGCTGCGGCGGCGATCAGTGGCGATGCGGCCCTCGACCGGCTCAGGGACAGGATTCTCGACGCGCGCGCGCGGCGCGTGAGCCTCGACATTCGCGGCGGCAACACCAAGGCCTTCTACGGCGAAGCGCCCCGGGGGGAGCCGCTCGCGCTCGCCGAACTGACGGGCATCTCGAGCTACGAGCCGAGCGAGCTCGTGGTTACCGTGAGGGCAGGCACCCCGCTCGCCGAGCTCGAGTCGGTGCTTGCGGAGCGGGGACAATGTCTCGCATTCGAGCCGCCGCGATTTGCGCCGGGCGGCACCGTGGGCGGAATGGTCGCCGCGGGCCTGTCGGGGCCGGCGCGCGCGGCCGCGGGCCCGCTTCGCGACCACGTGCTCGGCGCGACCATCCTCAACGGGCGGGGCGAGCTGTTGACCTTCGGCGGCCAGGTGATGAAGAACGTGGCGGGATACGATGTCTCACGGTTGATGGCGGGCTCTTGGGGGATTCTGGGCGTGCTCTGCGAGGTTTCGTTGAAGGTGCTGGCGTCGAAGAGCGACACCGCGACGCTGTCGTTCGACTGGGACGAGCGGCGCGCTCTCTGCGAGATGGCGCGCTGGAACGCGCTGCCGCTGCCGCTCAGCGCGAGCGCCTGGCACGACGGGTGCCTCCGGCTGAGATTGTCGGGGGCGGCCGCCGCGGTGCGCAGCGCCTGCCGGAAACTCGGCGGCACGGAGCTCGATCCGGGGATCGCCGCGCACTGGTGGAGGGATGTGCGGGACCACGGTCATCCCTTTTTCCGGCCAGGCGCGGCAGCGCTCGCCGGCGGCGAATGTCTGTGGCGCATCTCGGTGCCCCCCGCCACCCCGCAGCTCGATCAGGCCGGCTTCATCGAATGGGGCGGCGCGCAGCGCTGGTGGCGCACGAGCGCGCCGGCCCATGGGATCCGTGCACTCGCGGCGGCGGCCGGCGGCCATGCGACCCTGGTGCGCGCGGCGGACAAATCCGCCGGCGCCTTTGCGCCGCTGGGAGAGTCTCTGATGCGCATACATCGCGCGCTGAAGAGCGCCTTCGACCCGGAGCGCGTGTTCAACGCCGGGCGTCTTTATGCGGACCTTTGACGAGCGCCCATGCAGACGACGCTGAGCCCTGAGTTCGCGGGAACGCCCGACGGTGTCGAGGCCGAAGCGATTCTGCGCAAGTGCGTGCATTGCGGATTCTGCAACGCCACCTGTCCGACCTATCAGCTGCTCGGCGACGAGCTCGACGGTCCCCGCGGCCGGATCTACCTCATCAAGGAAATGCTCGAGGGCGGCAAGGTCACGGAACGCACCCAGCTGCATCTAGACCGCTGCCTGACCTGCCGCAACTGCGAGACCACCTGTCCGAGCGGCGTGCGCTATGGCCGGTTGGTGGACATCGGGCGCAACCTCGTCGAGCGCAGGGTGGCGCGGCCCCTCGAGGCGCGGGTGGCCCGTTGGCTCCTCAAGGAGGGGCTCACGTCGCCGCTGTTCGCGCCGGCGATGAAGATCGGCCGGCTGCTGCGCCCGCTGCTGCCGGCCGCCCTGCGCAGCAAGGTGCCGGCCGACAGCCGCCTGCGCGGCGAATTCGAGGCACGGGAGCACCGGCGCAAGGTGCTGCTGCTGCGCGGCTGCGTGCAGCCGGGGATGCGGCCCGAGATTCACCGCGCGACCCGGCGGGTGCTCGATGCGGCGGGCATTCAGTCGCTGTTCGCGGCGGACGAGGGCTGTTGCGGGGCTCTGCGCACGCATCTCGCGGACCGGGACGGCGGGCTTGCGGACATGCGCCGTAACATCGATGCCTGGTGGCCGATGGTCTCCAGCGGCATGGTCGAATCGCTGGTGATCAACGCCTCCGGTTGCAGCCAGATGGTGAAGGAGTACGCGCACGCGCTGCGCGACGAGCCCGCCTATGCGGAGCGGGCGGCGCGCATCGCATCCATGACCCGGGATCTGTCCGAACTGTTGCCCGACCTTGCGCTCGCGCTCAAGGGGCGGGTCCGGGCGAAGCGGGCGCCGCGGCTCGCGCTTCATGCGCCGTGCACGCTGCAACATGGCCAGCGCATTTCAGGGGTCGATGCGGAGCTGCGAGCCTTGGGATTCGACGTGACGCTGCCGGGCGAGAGCCATTTATGCTGCGGTTCGGCCGGCACCTACTCCGTGCTTCAGCCGCAGATCGCGACCGCCCTGCGCGACCGAAAACTTGCCCGTCTCGACGCCCTTCGGCCCGAATGCATCGTCTCGGCGAACATCGGCTGCATCCAGCACCTCGCGGGCGGGACGGCGACGCCGGTGAAGCACTGGATCGAGGTGCTCGACGAGGCGTTGACGGGCTGAGGCGGTGGCGTGACGCCGGCCCGGCGCTACGGTTTGGCGGTCAGCAAGAACCGATTGATCACGGCGGCGACACCCTGCGGGTCCTCCCAGAAGGGATTGTGCCCCAGCCCGTCGAAGATCTTCACCTCGGCTCCGGGCAGCGCGTCGATCAGCGTCTTGCGCATCGGCTCCTCCATGATCGGGTCCTTGCTGCCCCAGATGAGGAGGGTGGGAGCCTTGAGTTTCGGCAGGGTGCTCTGCAGATCGCCGTAGAGATTGTCGCTCGACAGCCCCTGGTCGAGGACGGCGAGCCACACCCGCAGCGGTATTCCCGCGGCATCCCGGCGCTGGCGCCGGATGAAGTCCGGATCCACCGGCGTGGGCGAGTCCCACCAGGCGATCATGAAGGGCGAATCCGGCTCGATCGGCTCCTTGAGCTTGCGGATCTCGGCCGTGAAATCGAATTTCGGGGGCGCCATGCCGGGCGGCCGGCCGCCGGTGGAGGCGATCAGCACGACGCGGCCGGTCTTCCCGGGCCAAAATTCGGCGAATGTCTGCGCAATGATGCTGCCCAGCGAATGACCGACGATGTCCGCCCGCTGAATGCCGAGCGAGTCGAGCAGCAGCTTGATGTCGTACGCAAAGTCCAGCCGGGTGTAGCAGCATTCCGGCTTGCTCGATTGCCCGTGGCCGCGGATGTCGACCAGCACCAGGCGAAATCGCTTGGACAGATACGGCATCAACGGCACCCAATCGCGCGCGCTGTCGGTGTAGCCGTGAATCAGCACGACGGGCGTTCCCGAGGGGCTGCCCGTGTCGATATAGGCCAGGGTTTCGCCGTCCGGCAAAACCGCCTTTTTCTTCATGGCATCGAAGGCGTTCAGATCGATCTTCAACCGAGGCGGCGCCGCGGCGGCCAAGGTGCTCAGGGGCGCGGCGAGGAGGATGCCGACCAACGCCAGCCAGCCCACGATCGCCGACCGCGCGCGGCGTTGCGCGGCGCCCATCCCATGCGTCGTGCGGCGAGTCATCCTGCGGCGGGTCATTCCATGAGCTTAACCGAAAAGCCGCGCGGAGCTGTATAAGCTCATATCGATTATTGATTGGGCACGCCCGCCAGGGCTATTTAGGCTGGTCCGCCGGTCAAGGGAGGAAACGACATGACAGAGTCCAAAAGCCGCGCCGAGTGGCGCTTCGACACCCTCGCGGTGCACGGCGGCTATTCGCCCGAGCCGACCACCCGATCGGTGGCGGTCCCCATCTATCAGACGGTCGCGTACGCGTTCGACAACGCGCAGCACGGCGCGGACCTGTTCGATTTGAAGGTGCCGGGCAACATCTACACCCGCATCATGAATCCGACGCAGGACGTGCTCGAGCAGCGGCTCGCCGCGCTCGAGGGCGGCATCGCCGCGCTTGCGCTCGCGTCCGGTCAGGCGGCGACGACCTATGCAATTCTCACCATCGCCGAGGTGGGCGACAACATCGTCTCCTCGAGCGCCTTGTACGGGGGAACCTACAATCTGTTCGCCCACACGCTGCCTCAGTACGGCATCGAGGCGCGCTTCGCCGATTATCGCAAGCCCGAATCCTTCGAGCCGCTGATGGACCACAAGACCAAGGCTGTGTTCGTCGAATCGCTGGGCAACCCCCAGGGCAATGTCACCGACATCGCCCGCATCGCGGACATCGCGCACCGCCACGGCGTGCCGTTGATCGTCGACAACACCGTTCCGACACCCTATCTGAGCCGTCCGATCGAGCACGGCGCCGATATCGTGGTGCATTCGCTCACCAAATACCTGGGAGGCCACGGCACGAGCGTCGGCGGGGCGATCGTCGATTCCGGCAAGTTCCCCTGGGCCGATCACAAGCGCCGCTTCCCGCGCCTGAATGAGCCGGATGTCAGCTACCACGGCGTGATATACACCGAGGCGCTCGGTCCGGCGGCTTACATCGGCCGTGCCCGGGTGGTGCCGCTTCGCAATACCGGCGCGGCCATCTCCCCGTTCAACGCGTTCTTGATACTGCAGGGCATCCAGACGCTGTCGTTGCGGATGGATCGCATCAGTGAAAACGCGCTGAAGATCGCCCGGCATCTGTCGAAGCACCCCAAGGTCGCGTGGACCACCTACGCGGGGCTCGAGGATCACCCGGATCATGAGCTCGCCAAGAAATATCTGTCCGGAAAGGCGTCCGGGGTTCTGACCTTCGGGCTCGCCGGCCCCGCGGGCCAGGGTCGGGAGCGCGGCGCGCGCTTTCTCGATGCGTTGCAATTGTTCACGCGGCTCGTGAACATCGGCGACGTTCGCTCTCTGGCCACCCATCCCGCGTCGACGACTCACCGCCAGCTGTCGCCGCGGGAGCTGGAGCACGCCGGGGTGTCGGAGGACACGGTGCGCCTGTCGATCGGCATCGAGGATGCCAAGGACCTGCTCGCCGACCTCGACCGCGCGCTCGCGGCAGTGTGAGGAAACGCCCTTGCGTCATCCGATTGAAATAATTTCCATGGAGGCTTGGCACGACACGGCACTAAAATCGCCCGGGTGAGTCCAATCCCTCCAAGCCTCCGGAGTTTTTATGACCACGAGCGATAAGAGACCGCGGCGGACCACCAAGAGCGCGAAGAGCGCGAAAACCGCAAAGAGTGCCGAGACGCCCGATCCGGCGCCCCTTCAGGTCAAGCCCGAACGGGAGCCGTTGGCGGACGGCGGGCTCGCGGCTGCGCCGGGGATGTCGACCGCGCCCCCGCTCGCGAAGCCCGCGGGTCGCGCCCGCCCCGCGGGCGGTGCATCCAGGAGCGCCGATACCCGGCGGATCAAGGACATCAGCGTCACCGTCACGCCCCGTCACCGCGAGGATCGCCATGCGTCGATCGCGCTGGCCGCTTATTTCAGATCGGAGTCGCGAGGCTTCGCGCCCGGTCACGAGGTCGACGACTGGCTGGCCGCCGAAGAGGAAGTCGATCAGCGATTGCTGGGCGAGGGGCGCGTCTCCTGAGTTTCTTGCTGGGGATCGGGCCGGCTGCGATACTCGTCGTTTGGTGAAGGAGCGGCACTCTGAGCGGCGACACACAGATCCTGGTCGGCGACGTGGGCGGCACTCACGCGCGCTTTGCCGTCGTCGACGCTTCCGGGCCGCCACCCTGGCGCATTCAAGACAGGCAGGATCTGGCCGAGAACTTCCCCACCTTCATCGATGCCCTGAAGAGCTATTTCGCAAGGTCTCTTGCGCGAGCCAGGCCGTCCGTGGCGGCGATCGCGGTGGCCGGTCCGGTGAATGCGGGCACGGCGCGCTTCACCAATCGAGGGTGGGAGATCTCGGAAGGCGATCTCAAGCGGTTCGGGTTCGATGAGGCCATCCTGGTCAACGATTTCGAGGCGCTTGCCTTTGCGGCGGAGGTGCTCGTGGACAGGGACTTTGCGCTGATCGGTCCCGACGTGAAGGGCCGGGAGGAGGGGACCATCACCATCCTCGGGCCGGGCACGGGTTTCGGGGTGTCCTGCCTGGCGCGCTACGGCGGCCGATCCGTGCCGATGGCCACCGAAGGCGGTCACATCGGATTTGCGCCGAGCGACGACGCGGAGCTCGCGGTGCTGCAGGCGATGCGCAGGCAGAAAGGGCGTGTGTCGGTCGAGCGCATCCTGTCGGGCTCGGGTCTGGAAAATCTTTACAAGACCCTGGAGGAGTTGGCCGGCCGGGAACCGCAGGCGCTCAGCGCGGCCGACATCAGCAGCCGGGCGGCGCAGAACGAGCCGGGATGTCGGGCGGCGCTCACCATGTTCTGTTCCATCTTCGGCGCCGCGGCCGGCGATCTCGCACTCGCGCATGGCGCGCGCGGCGGTGTCTACATCGCCGGCGGGATCGCGCAAAAGATCCAGAGATTCCTCATCGAGAGCCCGTTCCGCAAGCGGTTCGAGGACAAGGGCCGTCTGTCCTCCTTCGTGCAGGCGATACCCACCAAGCTGATCGTCAATCCCAACGTCGCCATGATCGGGGCCGCGCGAGCCGGTGTGACGATAGCCTCTTCCCACCCATGAGGCGGATGGGGCGCGGCGCGAGGCGACGGGGCCGCCGATGAGCGTGGCGCCTCCCGTGGGGGGCTCCGCCCCTGGAGCTCCCGGCCTGGCGCCCACGTGGTCGAGCAGCGCCAAGGAGATGGTCGGATGCGCCCTGGGCCGCTCGAGGCTCTGGTTCACGGTGGGCGGGGGCATCGTGAACGAGGTGTACTACCCGCGCATCGACATTCCGCAGATCCGGGATCTCGGTTTCATCGTCGCCGATGGCCGCGGCTTTTGGGTGGAAGTGAAGCGGCTCTGGCAGCATACCGTCGAGCTGCTGGCTCCCGGGATTCCAGCGGTGCGCATCGTGCACCGGCATCCGCGATTCCAGCTCACCCTGCAGATCGTCGCCGGCTCGGAGCGCGATGTGCTGCTGATCGACGTGGCGCTCGCGGGCGATGCGGAGCTGCGCCCGTACGCGTTGCTCGCGCCCCACCTCGGGGGCACCGGCAGCGGTAATCGAGCGGAGGTGACGGCGCAATCCGGGCGCCGGGTGCTCGCCGCGACGCAGGGGCCTTTTTCGCTGGCGCTCGCGGCTGCGACCGAGGCGCAAACCGACGCTTTCGGCCGGGCAAGCGCCGGCAACGTGGGCACCAGCGACGGGTGGCAGGACTTTCACGCCCACGGCGCGATGCACTGGGAATATGCGGACGCCGGGCCGGGGAACGTCGCGCTGATCGGCGAGCTATCCCGATCCTGCGCCCTCGCGCTCGCTTTCGGGAGCAGCAGCGAGTCCGCCGCCACGCTCGCACTCTCGGCGTTGTTCGAGCCCTTCGAGCACACCCGCGACCGGTACATCCGGGGCTGGAGCGCGTGGTACGCCCAGTCGCGCGTGCCGCCCGAGTACACCGCGGGCCTGCCGCCGCCGTGCGCGGAGCAGTTTCACATGTCGGCCATGGTGCTTCGGGCCCATCAGGATAAAACCTACCCCGGAGCGATGGTGGCGAGCCTGTCCGTCCCTTGGGGCAACACCAAGGAGGAGCGGGAGGGCTATCACCTGGTGTGGCCGCGCGATCTGGTGGAATGCGCCGGTGCCCTGCTCGCGGTGGGCGCGACACGCGAGGCGGGCAACACGCTGCGGTATCTGCTCGCCACGCAGCTCGAGGACGGGCACTGGTACCAAAATCAATGGCTGGGCAGCAAGCCGTACTGGACCGGCATTCAACTCGACGAGACCGCGCTGCCGGTCCTGCTGGCCGCGCTTCTCGCGGAGCGGGACGCGCTCGAGGGGACGGAGGTGGCCGGCATGATCCGGCGCGCGCTGTCGTACATCGTGCGGCGGGGCCCGGCCAGCGACCAGGATCGCTGGGAGGAAAGCGCGGGACTCAACACCTTCACCCTCACCGCCTGCATCGCCGCGCTGGTGGCCGGCGCGGAACATCTCGAGCCCGATGCGCGCGAGCTGGCGCTCACCTTCGCGGACTACTGGAATTCGCGGCTGGAAGACTGGACCGCCGTGCACGATACGCCGCTCGCGCGCCGCTACGGGATCCCCGGATATTACGTTCGCGTCGCGCCGCCGCAGGCGGTCGCGGATCGCGGGGCGTTCGATCGGGTGGTCACCATCAGGAACCAGGCCCGGGATCCGGGGCTGCCTGCGGCCGCGCAATTCGGCGTGGATTTCCTGCAGCTGGTGCGCTTCGGCCTGCGCAGCGTGGACGATCCCTTGATCCTGGGCAGCGTGCGCCTCGCCGATGCCCTGCTGAAGATCGACACGCCCAACGGCCCGTGCTGGCACCGGTATTTGGACGACGGCTACGGCGAACACGACGATGGAAGCGCCTATGACGGCGTAGGCAGGGGGCGGGCGTGGCCGCTGCTCACCGGTGAGCGCGCTCATTATGAGATTGCCCGTGGCGGTGATCCGATCCCCCTCATGGAAGCCATGGCGCGCATGGCCTCCCCGGGCGGCATGCTGCCCGAGCAGGTGTGGGACGCCCCGCCGATTCCCCAGCGCGGGTTGCTCCCGGGTCAGGCCACCGGATCGGCCATGCCGCTCGCCTGGACCCACGCGGAGTACTTGAAGCTCGTGGCCTCGCGCGCCTTGAAGCGTCCGTTCGACCGGCCTGCGTCCGTATGGAGGCGCTACGGCGGCAAGCGTCCCACGCCATCCCGCGCGGTCTGGTGCGAGCATGCCGTGATCGACACCGTTGCGCCCGGCATGTGGGTGGTGCTCGCGCTGCGTGAGCCCGCCGTCGTGCGTCATGGTGTCGACGGCTGGCGGGACATCGTGGAGGCGCCGACCACGCCCAATGGCCTCGGGGTGCATGTGCTCGCGATCGACACCTCGCGGCTCGTGCACGGTCAGCGGCTGGACTTCACCTTTCGCTACATGCCCGGAGATCGCTGGGTGAACGAGGACTACCGCGTGGATGTCCGGACCGCCCCCTGACGGAGCGGCCGATTGTCGGAGTCGGCCTGCATCCGAATAGGCCGGCGCCGATGGGAATGCCCCGGCAGATGCGAGATGACCCCGCCCACTAGCGCGGCTCAAGCCTCGATGAGGCCGTGACGGATCGCGATGAGCGTGAGCTCGGACTGGTTGTCCACGTCCAGCTTCTGCTTGATGTTGTACAAATGCGTACCGACCGTGGATGCCGAGAGCCTCAGATCCTGGGCGATGCGCTGCACCGAGGCGCCGCGCGCGAGGCGTACGAACACCTCGAACTCGCGTTCCGAGAGCCGCTCGACCGGCGACTTCGTTGCGCCATCGAATTCCGCGAGCGCGAGCTTCTGGGCAAGCGCGGCGTCGAGATACCGCCGGCCGTCGGCCACCACGGTGACCGCTTGCACCAGCGCCTCGGGCGCGCTGCGCTTCGACAGGAAGCCGAGCGCCCCTTCCGTGAGGGCCCGGCGTGCGTGCATGACATCGTCGTGCGCGGACAGGGTGAGCACGCGCGCCCCCGGGTGATGGGCGCGGATGCGACGCAGGGCCTCGATTCCGCCCATGCCGGGCATCGCGATGTCCATGACCACCACGTCGGGTGCGAGCTCGCCGTAGAGCCTGCAGGCGATCTCGCCGGAGTCCGCCTCGGCAACCACGGATAACTCCGGGATCGACTGCAGCAGCAATCGAAAGCCCATGCGGACCACGGCGTGATCGTCGACCAGGAGAACCCGGATCATGCGGGCACCGAGAGGGGAATGTCGGCGCAAAGCAGCACCCCCCGGGTCGGCTGATTGCGCACATCCAGCGTTCCGCCCAGCTGCGTTACGCGGTCGGCGAGCCCCCGGAGCCCATAATGGCTAGGGCGTGCCCAGTCGGCGGCCAATCCGACGCCGTCATCGGCGACCGACACGCGAATCCGTTGCGCGTCGGCCTCGACGGAAATGTCCACCTGCGTGGGCCGCGCGTGACGCAGCGCGTTGGTCAACCCTTCCTGGACGACGCGATAGATGGCGAGTGTGACGTTCGGGCCGAGATCGGCGGGCAGCCGCTGCTTCACGTCGATGGCAATCGACGGATGGCGCCGTTGCCAGTCGCGCACCAGATTTTCGATGGTTGCCGACAGGCCGACCGCGTCCAGCGACAGGGGCGCGAGCCGCGGGATCAGGCTGTGCATGGCGTCGTATAACCGTGCCGCCTCATCGGAGATCAAACGTGCCGCCTCCCCGGTCGCGGGATCCCGCGAGCCTCCCTGCGCCGCGATGGCGAGCGCCAGGCTGCGAATGGCGGTCACCGACTGGCCGAACTCGTCGTGCAGCTCGTGCGCAATGAGACGACGTTCCTCCTCGACGCGCTGATCGGCGAGCGAGGCCATTTCGCGGCGCTCCTCGAGCCGCGCCTCGGCATCGCGCGCCTGACGTTCCGCCCTTACCTTGTCCTCCACCGTTTGCGCCATGCGGTTGAAGGCGTTGCCGATCACCCCGGCCTCCGACCCGGCCAGCGGCGGCAACCTGAACGCGAGATCGCCGCGTTGCAGACGCTCCAGACCGTCCGCGATGATCGGGATGGGTTTGAACACCCGCGCCACCAGCCAGAAGGCGGCGGCATTCATGATGATCAGCATGGCGACGCCCACCATCGAGATGCGCACGATGTCGTCCCATGCATCGAGCACGGCGCGCGAGGGCTGAGCCTCCACGACCAATTGGACCCCGCCCCGGAGCATGAACACTTCCCTCGCCGAGAGGGGCGTGAACAAGCGCGCGAACCAGGCGGGCGCTTCGCGTCCGGCCTTGTAGGTGGCCGCGGGTGCACGGTACAGAATCTCCCCGGACGGGGCCTGGAGGTAGACCTCGTTGGCGCGGATCCGCCCCAGTTGCCGCACGAATTCGAGCACCAGATCCGGCCCCCCGATGGTGGAATAGACGGACGCGAGCTGGCCCAACAGCTGGGAGGCCACCCGATTGGCCGCTTCTATCTCCTCGCGCACCGATTGCTGCGTGCTCTGTACCTCGGCGGCGATCAGCACGATCACGAAGGCGGCGCTCAGGGCGGAAATGACCAGATTCAACTGCGTCCTGAGCTTCATGGCCGCATGGTACCAGGGGAGGCGAACGACGCCTCGCCGCCGGGCCGCCGGGTCCGGGCGGCTCATGAAAATCATGAGGGTCGTTTCATGAGCGTGTGGATTCATCGGCGCCGCCGCGCCCGCACCATGGGACCGTACGAGCTCAAGAGGATCCGTCATGAAATGGGAAACACCGCAAGCGGTTGAGTTACGGTTCGGCATGGAAATCACCATGTACGTGGCCAATCGCTGATCACGTCGATAGGGCGCCCGCCCGCGCAAGCGGGCACGCCCGCCCCACGTCCCCGTGAGAATCCGCGTGCTGGGGTCGGCCGCCGGCGGCGGCTTCCCCCAATGGAATTGCAACTGCCCCAATTGCGCCGGGCATCGGGCGGGTCGCCTCAAGACGGCGGCCCGCACCCAATCGTCGATCGCCGTCGCCGGGGTGGATCCGGACCGCTGGGTGCTGGTGAACGCCTCGCCGGACATCCGCGCGCAGCTGCTCAGGGCGCCCGATTTGCAGCCTAACAGGGCGCTGCGCGACACGGCGCTGTGCGCCATCGTGCTGGTTGACGGCCAGGTAGACCATACGACGGGACTTTACATGTTGCGGGAATCGACCCGGCCGTGGCCGATCTGGTGCACCGACAGCACTTACGCGGACCTCACCCGCGGCAATCCGATATTGAAGGTGCTCGGGCATTTCTGCGGTGTCGATCGCCGCCGCATCGATCTCGATCTCGAGTTCGCGATCGACGAGGTGGCGGATGTTCGGTGGCGCGCCCTGCCCGTGGCGAGCAAGCCCGCGCCTTATTCGCCCCATCGCGAGTCGCCGGTCCCCGGCGACAATGTGGCGCTGATCATCGAGGATCGATTCACCGGCCGCTCGGCGGTGTATGCGCCGGGGCTTTCGGCCATCGACGAGCGGCTGTGGGGCTTCATGCGGTCCGCCACGTGCGTGCTCGTCGACGGCACCTTCTGGAGCGACGATGAAATGGTTCGCGTCGGCGTCTCCGGCAAACGCGCGCGCGACATCGGCCATCTGCCGCAGAGCGGACCCGGCGGGATGCTCGAGCAGCTCGACCGGCTTCCCGCGGGGGTGCGCAGGATATTGATCCACATCAACAACACCAATCCGGTACTCGATGAGCTGTCCGCGGAGTTCGGCGAGCTCAAGCGGCGCGGGGTCGAGCTGGCGGAGGACGGCATGGAGATCTCCCTGTGAGCACCTCGCCCTGGAGCCGGGACGAGTTCGAGGCGCAGCTCCGAAAGCAGGGATCCGCCTATCACATCCACCACCCATTCAATGTGCTGCTCAATTCCGGACAGGCGAACCGCGATCAAATCCGGGGCTGGGTCGCCAACCGCTATTACTATCAAATCAGCATTCCCATCAAGGACGCCGCGATCCTGTCCAACTGTCCCGACCGGGCGGTGCGCCGCAGCTGGGTGCAGCGCATTCTCGACCACGACGGTTACGGCGACGATCCGGGCGGCATCGATTCGTGGCTGCGCCTCGGGGAGGCGGTGGGCTGCCAGCGCGAATCCATGGAAAGCCTGTCGCAAGTGCTGCCCGGCGTGCGCTTCGCCGTGGATGCCTACGTGAACTTCGCGCGCCGGGCGCCGTGGCAGGAAGCGGTATGCTCCTCGCTGACCGAGCTGTTCGCGCCGGAGATCCACAAACAGCGGCTCGCCAGCTGGCCGCGGCACTACCCCTGGATCGATGGCGCCGGGCTCGCCTATTTCCAGAGCCGGGTGAGTCTCGCGCGGCGCGACGTCGAATTCGGCTTGAAATTCACGCTGGATCATTTTGCAACCCGCGCCCTGCAGGAGCGGGCGCTCGAGATCCTCAAGTTCAAGCTCGACGTGCTCTGGCAGATGAACGACGCCATGGCGCTGCGTTACGCGGTGCCCGTATGAGCGTCGAGGCCGTCCACGGCGGCTCACGCCCGTCGATCGGACGCGGCTTTCGACTACAATGGGAGAGCGCGCAGAATGCCTACGTGCTGTTGTTTCCGGAAGGCATGATCAAGCTGAACGGCAGCGCGGGGGAGATCATGAAGCGATGCACGGGGGAGTCGACCGTAGCGCAGATCACGGCGGATCTCGAGCGTGCGTTCGAGACGACCGGCCTGTCGGCGGACGTCGTCGCCTTCGTCGAGATGGCGCGCGGCAAGCAATGGCTCCGGGTGGCGCCGTGACGGGGATGGCATGACGGCGGCCAACCCCGTCCCGGGCAGCCGGCCGGGCCCGCCGCTCTGGTTGCTGCTCGAGCTCACGTACCGGTGCCCGCTGCACTGCGCTTTTTGCTACAACCCCACGGATTTCGCCAGCAGCGGGCCGGAGCTCGGCACCGAGGATTGGCTGCGCGTGCTGAGCGAGGCACGCGCGCTCGGCTCGGTGCAGCTCGGCCTCTCGGGCGGGGAGCCCCTGTCGAGGGACGACCTCGAGCCCATCGTGGCGGAGGCGCACCGGCTCGGCTTCTACACCAATCTCATCACCTCGGGGGTGGGTCTCGACCAGGTACGCATCCGCGCGCTCAAGGACGCCGGGCTCGATCACATTCAGCTGTCCTTTCAGGACAGCACCCGGCAGATGAACGACTTCCTGAGCAGCACGCGCACCTTCGACTTGAAGTCCAAGGTTGCGGCGCTCATCAAACAGCACGACTATCCGATGGTGTTGAACGTGGTGCTTCACCGCCTCAATATCGACCACGTCGAGGATATACTGCAGATGGCGGAGCGCATGGGCGCGGACTACGTGGAACTCGCCAACACGCAGTTTTACGGGTGGGCCTGGCACAACCGCCGGCAGCTGATGCCGACCCGGGCGCAGGTGGAGCGCGCCGAGGAGGTGACGCGGCATTTTCGCGAGCGGCAGGACCGGCCGATGCGCATCTTCTTCGTGGTGCCGGATTACTTCGAGAAGCGGCCGAAGGCCTGCATGAACGGGCTCGGCTCCATTTTCCTGACCGTCACACCGGACGGCACCGCGCTTCCCTGTCATGCGGCCAGGATGCTGCCGGATCTCACGTTTCCGAACGTGAAGACCTCGAGCCTCGCGCACGTCTGGTACGAGTCCTCGGGATTCACGCATTTCCGCGGGGACGCGTGGATGAAGGAGCCGTGCAGAAGCTGTCCCGAGAAGACGCGGGATTTCGGCGGCTGCCGCTGCCAGGCCTATCTGCTGACCGGCGACGCAGAAAGCGCCGATCCCGTCTGCGACCTGTCGCCGCACCACCACAAGGTGGTCGATGCGGTGCTCCCGGTGGAGCAGACCGTCGAAAAGCCGCTGGTATTTCGTTCGCGCGCGAATTCGTCTAGGCTTTTCTGATGCCTCTGATCACGGTGCTCTTTCTCGTCGCACTGGCCGGCGAGACCGTCACCCGCCTGTGGTTGGCATCGCGGCAGATCGCCGCCGTGCGCGCTCACCGGGACCGGGTGCCCGAGCTGTTCGCGGAGCGCATCGCGCTCCCCGATCAGCAGCGTGCGGCGGATTACACCGTGGCCCGGGTGCGCGCGGGCCGATGGGCGACGGTGTTCGAGGCGCTCATCAAGCTCGGCCTGACCCTGGGCGGCGGTCTCGCGCTGCTCGACGGGCTCGTGAACCGCACCGGGTGGCCGGAACCCTGGCGGGGCGCCCTCGCGGTGCTGGCCGTCCTTTTGCTGTTGAGCCTGCTCGGTCTGCCCTTCACGCTGTGGCGCACTTTTCGAATCGAGGCGCGCTTCGGGTTCAACCGGATCTCCGCGGCCCTGTTCGCCCTGGACTTCGCAAAGCGTCTGACGCTCGGATTGCTGCTCGGCGCACCGCTGGCGCTCGCGACCCTCTATCTGATGGAACGCGCCGGCCTCTGGTGGTGGGCATGGGCGTGGCTCCTGTGGATGGGTGTGTCGCTCGCATTGACCTGGGCGGCGCCCCGTTTCATCGCGCCGCTTTTCAACAAGTTCTCACCGCTGACCGACAGCGCGCTGCGGGGGCGCGTGGAGCGGCTGCTCGGGCGCTGCGGATTCAAGGCGGGCGGCGGCGTGTTCGTGATGGACGGTTCGCGCCGCTCGGCCCACGGCAACGCGTATTTCACCGGCATCGGCAGGAACAAGCGCATCGTATTTTTCGACACGCTGCTGTCGCGCATCGACGGCGACGAGATCGAGGCCGTGCTGGCGCATGAGCTGGGGCATTTCCGGCTGCACCACGTACGGCAGCGACTGGTGCTGTCGGCGGTGTCGCTGCTCGCGGGTTTGGCGCTTCTCGGGTGGCTGGCGGCTCAGCCGGGCTTTTATTCCGCGCTCGGGATCCCTTCCGGGTCGGCGGCCATGGCGCTGGTGCTGTTCATCGTGGTCGTGCCGGTGTTCACCTATTTCGCGACGCCGCTCGAAGCCTGGTGGTCCAGACGGCACGAGCGCGAGGCCGATGATTTTGCAGCCGCCCATTCGAACCCGGAGCGACTCGCCACGGCGCTGGTCAAGCTGTATCGCGACAACGCCAGCACGTTGACGCCGGACCCCGTGCACTCGGCCTTCTACGATTCGCACCCGCCGGCGCTCGAGCGGATTTCGCGGCTGCAGCACATGGCGCCCGCGAACCGGGCGCCGGCCCTCTGAGGCTCAGGCCGCCGCCCGTTGCACCGGCGCCGTCTCCAATGCCCGCGCCAGCACATCGTCGATGCGCTCCGCCCATACGAACTCCAGCTTGTTGCGGACGCTCTCCGGGATGTCCTCGAGATCGCGGCGATTGCGCGCCGGGAGGATGACGGTGCGGATTCCGGCACGGGCCGCCGCCACGCACTTTTCCTTGATGCCGCCCACCGGCAGCACGACGCCCCGCAGACTGATCTCGCCGGTCATGGCCACGTCCGACCGCACCGTGCGCTTCGAGAGCAGCGATGCGAGCGATGTCGCCATCGCGACGCCGGCGCTCGGGCCATCCTTGGGTATGGCGCCCGCCGGAACGTGGATGTGCAGATCGCAGTCATCCAGCGCCAACGGATCGATGCCCAGCCGGTCCGCCTGCGACTTCACCAGCGTCACGGCGGTCTGAGCGCTTTCCTTCATCACATCGCCCAGTTGTCCCGTCAGAATCAGCTTGCCCGTGCCCTTCACCCGGCTCGACTCGATGAACAGGATGTCGCCGCCCGCCGGCGTCCACGCGAGCCCCGTGGCGACGCCCGGCACACTGGTGCGCAGCGCCACGTCGTTCTCGAAGCGGGGGGGGCCGAGGATCGCCGCCACCTCGGCGACATCGATGGTCACGCTCGAGGCTTTCCCGGAGGCGATCGCGACGGCGGAATTTCGCAGCAGGGCGCCGATCTGACGTTCCAGATTCCGGACCCCGGCCTCGCGCGTGTAATCGCCGATCACCTTGCGCAAGGCCTCGTCGGAGATCTTGATCTGCTCCGGGGTGAGGCCGTTGGCCGACAATTGGCGCGCGAGCAGGTAGCGCCTCGCGATCTGGAGCTTCTCCTCCTCGGTGTACCCCGCGAGCTCAATGACCTCCATCCGGTCGCGCAGCGGCGCGGGTATGGAATCGAGCACATTGGCCGTGCCGATGAACAGCACCTTCGAGAGGTCGAAGGGCACCGCCAGATAGTTGTCGCGGAACGTGTTGTTCTGCTCCGGGTCCAGGACTTCGAGCAGCGCCGAGAACGGATCGCCCTGGTAGCTCGCCGACAGCTTGTCCACTTCATCGAGCATCAACACGGGATTGCGCCGCCCCGCCTTGCGTACCGCCTGCGCGATGTTGCCCGGCAGCGAACCGATATAGGTGCGGCGGTGCCCGCGGATCTCCGCCTCATCGTGAACGCCGCCCAAGCTCACGCGGCGGAACTGAAGTCCGAGCGCCTTGGCGATGCTCTGTCCGAGGGACGTCTTGCCCACGCCCGGCGGTCCTACGAAGCACAGGATGGGACTGCGGCCTTCCGGATTGAGCTTGCGCACCGCGAGAAACTCGAGAATGCGCCGCTTCACCTTCTCCAGACCGTAGTGATCCTCGTCCAGGATCGCCCGCGCGCGCTCGATATCGAGCTGCTCCGGATCGATCTTCGACCAGGGCATGGCGATCAGCCAGTCGAGATAATTGCGCGTCATGGAATACTCGGCCGCGGCCTCGGGCATGCGCTCGAGACGCGCAAGTTCGCGAAGCGCCTGCTCCTCCGCTTCCGGCGGCATTTTCGCCTCGGCGATGGCCTTCTTGAGATCCTCGGCCTCGGCTCCGTCGCGGCCGCCTTCGCCGAGCTCCTTCTGGATCTGGTGCAGCCGCTCGCGCAGCACCGCCTCCTTTTGCCGTTCGTCGAAGGCTTCGCGCGTGCGTTCGTCGATCTGCCGCGAGACCTTGAGCACCTCGATCCGGCGGTTGAGCAGGGCGAGCACCCGGTCGAGCCGCGCCTTGAGGTCGAAGGTCGCGAGTATTTCCTGCTTCTCCGTGGACTTCAGGTCCATGAAGCTGGTGATGATGTCCGCGAGCGTCGGCACCGACTCGATGGCTCGAATCGCGTTGACGAGCTCGCTCGGCACCTGCGGCAGAAGCTGCGACGCCTCGATCGCCCGCTCGCGCAGGGTCAGCCCGCGCGCCTCGACCTCGCGGTCGTGCACGGCCGGCTCGCGGTGCGCCTCGATGCGCGCGACCAGGAAGGGTTCGAGGCTCACATAATCCAGCACGGTGAAGCGCTGCTCGCCCTGCGCGATGAGATGGTGCGTGCCGTCCGCCGCGGTCACGAACCGCACGATGGAGGCCACGGTGCCCACGCGGTGCAGCTGTTCCGGGGCCGGCTCGTCGCCCGCGGTTGCGCCCGCAGCTGCGCCCGCCTCGTATTGCAGCACGAGCCCTACGCGCCGCTGGGTGCGCACGGCCTCCTGCGCCGCCGCCAGGGCGCGTTTGCCGGTCAGGGCAATCGGGAGCACCACGCCCGGGAACAGCACGGTGTCGCGCACGGGCAGGATGATCAGCACGTCTTCCGGTATCACGGTGTTTTGCAAGGAACTCTCGTTGCTCATAGTGGGGACCCCGTCAGGCGCAGATGGAGGTAGCCGCGCTCCAGGCGCAGCTCGAGCAGCGCGTAGCTGCCGGCCGGCAGATCGATGCGTCGCCGCATCCGACCGTAGGGAATCTCCATGCGGATGACTTCGCTTCCGGACCGGAATTGCGGCGGCGCCACGTCGGTCTCGACCAGCAAACCGGACGGGGTGATTTTCGCGATCACGTCTTCGGCGCGCGCTCCGGGAAGCGCCAAGGTCACCTCGATTTCGCGGCCTTGAGCCACGATGTTCGCCGGCGGCTCCCAGACGGGACTTGAAGGACCCGCCAGCAGCTCATAAAAATGACGATGCCGGCGCTCGGCCTCATCGAGACGCGCACAGGCTTCCGCCCACATCCAGGATTTTCGACGCATCATAGGAATACAACCCGGTCCAGATCGCTCATTCCGAGAGAAATGAGGGCTGGCGGGTCGAGTTCAAGAGCGCGTCAGGGTTTCGGGGCCGGCACCTTTTCGGCCAGTCGGACCGTGTAGCCGCCCGATTTCTCGTCCGCCCGCAGGGTGAGGAGGCCGCGTTTCTCCGCGTCCGCGAGCAGATCGTTGAACGAGCGGAAACCGTAGAAGCGCTCGTTGAATCCCGGGTGGCGGCGTTTGATGGCCTGCTTGATCATCGAACCCCAGATCTGCTCGTTTTCGCCGCGTTCCTCGGTGACGGCGTCGAGCGTCTCGACCACCAGATCGAGCGCATCGGCCGGGTCGGGGGCCTTGTTCTCCGAAGGTGTCGCGCCTTCTGCGGGAGTGGTGTCCGCGGCCGCGCCGACGGCGGGCGCGCTGTCGGCCGGGGCGCTGACGGCGCGGATCCCCGGGTTGCCGCCCCCTGGGCGCCGGCGCTTGGTGCGCTCCTTGCGCACCAGGTCATCGTAATAGATGAACTCGTCGCAATTGTTGAGGAACAGGTCCGAGGTCGAATTCTTCACGCCCACGCCGATCACCGTCTTGGCGTTCTCCCGGAGCTTGCTCACCAGCGGCGAGAAATCCGAATCGCCGCTAAGGATGACGAAGGTATCGACGTGCCCTTTGGTATAGCAAAGATCCAGAGCGTCCACCACCATGCGGATGTCCGCCGAGTTCTTGCCGGACTGGCGCACGTGCGGAATCTCGATGAGCTCGAATGCCGCCTCGTGCAGGCCGCGCTTGAAGTCCTTGTAGCGATCGAAATCGCAGTAGGCCTTCTTGACCACGATGTGGCCCTTGAGCAGCAATCGCTCGAGCACCTTGTTGATGTCGAAGCTCGGGTATTTGGCATCGCGGGCGCCGAGGGCGATGTTCTCCAGATCGAGGAACACGGCCATGGTGGCATCGGAGGTAATCGTAGGCATAGGGTGTAATCCAGAGGCCGCGGGAGCCGCGGCTAGAACCAATTGTAGTTGAAGCTGATGCTCACGCGCTCCGAGCGCTTGGGATTCGGCGCGACTTCGTGCCTCAGCCAGCTTTCGAACAACACCAGCCTGCCGGCCTCGGCCGGCACGGTCATCCAGGTCCTGTTCGACGCGCGGGCGTCCGCCTTGCGCGGCGGCGCCGCCATGAACCGATCGAGCCTCGGATCCTCGAATTTGAGCCCGGGAGAGCCTGGCGGCACGTGCACATAGTAGGTGCCGCTGAGCGTCGACAAGGGGTGCAGATGCAGCACATGCACGGTGCCGCGGGGCATGATGTTCACCCAGCAATCCGTCATCGCCAGGGTGCGGCCGTTCAAATCCCAGTCGACGGCCTCGGCAAAGGCCCGCACATGGCGGCGCAGCCTGCGCTCCAGTGTCTGGAACGTCGGGGAGACGCCCTGCAGGCGGTGAGCCGAGGCGTAGGAGGTGTAGCCTCCCGGATAATTCTCGGCCGACCAGCGCCGGCCGGCGGGATCGTCGAGGCGAAGCTGCTCGCACTCGCGCAGCAGCGCCCGGTTGAATGCCGGCGCGCCGCTTCGTTGCAGCGCAGCCGTGTACACGAGCGTCGGAAAGACTTGATGGAAGGGCACTCGAACGTCCGACGCGAATCGCTTACAGGGACAACTTGACTTCGTTGAACTGGATGAGGGGCTGCACGTCGGTGTAACGCGGGATATCCGCCGTCAATTCGTCCGCCGCGGGTCCCCATACCTTGAGGAATGCCTCGATCGAATCGAAGTAGAACTGGCATCCGCCGAAAAAGGCGGGCGGCTGCCCGGGTGCCGTGCCTTGAATGCCCGCATCCACCTCGGTCTTGTGCAGTCCGTTGGCGAGCAGCTTCATCGCCAGCGGTATGTGCCGGGTCGTGTAGTAGGCCATGTCGAAGTGCGAACCCGGCTTGTTCGGATACAGAATGCTGACTTTGATCATGGGAGGCGCCTCGTGGGTTGCGGAGCTGGAATGAGTCCCCGCGGGATTATACGGTGCCCGAGGCGGCTCCGACGCGGGCATCGGCAGGGCGGCGCGGCCTACCAGTAGTCGAACCAATAATTGATGTTCACGCGGACCAGGTTCGCCTCGAAGCTGCCGTGACCGTTTTGCAACGAGGCATTGGCGAAGGCCGCGCAATTCGCCGCGGAGCCTGCGCATCCGGCCGTGGACGTGGATCCCCTGCCGAGGCTCGCATGCAGGTACTCCGCGCCGATCGACCAGGATCCATGCAGGCCGATCTCGACGCCGCCGCCCGCCACCCAGCCGGTCGAGGCAAAGCTCTTGGCGCCGTTGAAGGATGCGGTGGTTTTGGTCGCGCCTTCGGGCACGAAGTTCACCGTGTCGTCATGGGATCCGCCGGCCAGCAGCGCGCCGCCCTTCACATAGGGCAGCCACTGGTTTCCCGCGTAGCCGATGCGGGCGGTGAACAGGGTGAGCAAATCCGGATTGCGCTTTCCCGCGAAGGAATAGGTCCCCGCGGGCGGCCCGCCGGGTGGAGAGGGGGCGGGCTCGGACGCCGTCGATCGGGTCGAGCTGCCCTGCCAATAGTCCGCGGCGGCTTCGATACCCACGGTGAGCCGGTTGCTCTGAAAATTCTCGCCGATCTGCCCGCCGCCGAGAAACGCGCTGCGGCTGGCGCAGCCGGAGCCATAGAGTCCCGCGAGCGCCGCCGATTCGGCCGACGGGGCGCCGGCGGACCAGGTGCTGCACGCGTGGGCGGAGGCTGCCCCCGCGTCGAATCCCGCATACGTGCCGTTCCAGACATTGTCGACCGCAGAGGCGGTCGAGGCGAGCGCCAGAATCGCCATGGTGGCGGCGCATTTTGCTGCGATCATCATCGTGCCTCCTCGTTACCCTCAACGCCGACCGCGGATCCCGCGGGGGCGCGCGCATCGGCGGCGCCGTACAGCATTCCCGGACGCGCAAATCCCAGCGCTTTCGCCGGCGCTTCGCCGGCGGGTGCGATGCCGATCGCCTCCACCGCGTTGCCGGCTCCCCACGGCGGCAGGGGAACGATCCGGTAACCCATGCGGCTCAACGCCGCCGCGGTATCGGCGGACAGCGCAAAGGGCTCCGCCGCGAGCGTGTCGGGCAGCCATTGGTGGTGAATGCGCGGGGCATCCACGGCCTCCTCGAGGGGCATCCCGTGATCGATCACGTTCACGAGGACCTGCAGCACCGTGCTGATGATGCGCGATCCGCCCGGCGTGCCCAGCACCAAAACAAGCCTGCCATCCCTCGTCACGATGGTGGGCGTCATCGAGCTCAAGGGCCGCTTGCCCGGAGCGATCGCGTTGGCGCTGCCTTGCACGAGGCCGAACATGTTGGCGCTCCCCGGCTTGACGGTGAAATCATCCATTTCGTCGTTCAGGAAAAACCCGGTGTCGCCCGCGATCACCTTGGCCCCGAAGTCGTCGTTGATCGTGAACGTGACCGCCACGGCGTTGCCGGCGGCATCCACCACCGAATAGTGGGTGGTGGTGGCCTTCTCCCGCGCCGCCGCCGCCGTGCCGAGCGACGCGGAGGAGGTCGCGCGATTCGGTGCGATCCGCGCGCGGATCGTCGCGGCATATGCCGGAGAAATCAACCGTGCGACGGGATTGTCGATGAAGGCCGGGTCGCCCAGATACAGGTTCCGGTCGTGATACGCATGGCGCATCGCCTCGGTCAGGTAGTGCAGCGAGGCGCTCGAGTGAAAGCCCAGCTTTTTCAGCGGATAACCCTGCAATATCTGCAGCATCTCGCAGAGCGTGACCCCGCCCGAGCTCGGCGGGGGCGCCGAAGAAATGGTATAGCCCCGGTAGGAGCAGCGGATCGGCGGCGATTCCGTGACGGTGTACGCTGCGAAATCGCCGGCCGTCAACAGTCCTCCGTTCGCGCGGCTCGCCGCCGCGATCGACGCGGCAATCGGGCCGCGATAGAACGCATCGACCCCGCCCGCGCTGATGGCGCCAAGCGTCGATGCCAGCTGTGTCTGCACCAGCCGCTCGCCAGGCCTGAATGGCGCCCCGTGGTTCAAGAACACGGCGGCGACATTGGGCTGTGCGCGGAATTCGCGCGTCGCATCGTCGAGCACGTCGGTGTCGCCGCGGGTCAGGATGAATCCGTCCCGCGCCAGCGCGATGGCCGGCGCGAGGAGCCTCGCGCGCGGCAGGGTGCCGTATCTCTCGCGCGCGGTCTCGAGTCCCATGACGGTTCCCGGCACGCCGACCGCGAGGTAGCCATCGACGCTGCTCGCCGGCACGGGATCCCCCTTCGAATCGAGATACATGCTTGCCGTCGCGGCCAGCGGGGCCTTCTCGCGGAAATTGAGGAAGGTGTCCCGGCCGTCGGCCAGATGGATCACCATGAAGCCGCCGCCGCCGAGATTTCCGCAGCAGGGGTGGGTGACCGCAAGCGCATATCCAACCGCGACGGCCGCGTCGATGGCATTGCCGCCGGCGCGCAGCACGGCTGCGCCCGCATCGGAGGCGAGATGCTGGGAGGAGACCACCATGGCGCCCGTCGATTCGACCGCCGGCGGCGCGGCTCCCCAGGCCCGAAACGCCACGAGCGCAATGGCCCACGCTGACGCCTTAGGCAATGACTTCAGACCGCCTCTCCTGAACGGGGTGGCGGAATCGGTCCCAGGGCTCTCTCGAGCGCGACGCCGAGCTCGATCAGCGCGCGATCGCCGTGCTCGGGGCCGTCGAATTCGAGCGCCACCGGCAGGCCGGCCGTGGTGAGTCCGGCCGGCAGGACCAAGCCGGGGATTCCGGCCGTGCTCCCGGGCGCGATATTTCGGGCGACGGCCCGATCGAACGGCACGGGGCGGCCCCGGATATCGAGAGTGGTCTCCTCGCCGATGCGCGGTGCCGCGACGCGGCTCGCGGGAAACACGAGCGCAGCGACCCCGGTTTTCTCGAAGTAGGCACGATAGCGCTGCCGCAACTGCGGCAGGTAGCGGTCGCGAGCCGCCGCATACACGGCCTCAGAGACGAAATTCGCCCCGCCGGGCATCACATCGCTCTTGAAGGTGGCCCGGATATCGGGGCTCGCCTGTGCTATGAGCTCATCGAGTGTCACGCCCGCCCCGTACTCCTCGAGGTAGCGCGCGAGCGCGAGACGTACGTCGTGGTTCTGGACCTGGTACGTCGTCAGGTCGACCAGGTGCTCGATGCCGGGAAGCGGCGTCTCGACCAGCACCACGCCCGCCTGCTCGAGCCGCGTGAGCGCGGCGTCCGTGATTCGCTCGACCTCGGGATCGAGCCCCGTGTACCAATAATCGCGCACGATCCCAAGACGTACCCCGCGCAGTGTCCCGGCTTCGAAGGGGCGGCCGTCCGGAACGAGCACGGAGTCGAACAGCCGGATATCCGCCATGCTCCGCGCATGCGGACCCGCCTGATCGAACAGGCTCGAGATCGGCACGCAGCCCCGCGTGGAATAACGGCCGGTGGTCGGTCTGAAACCCACGATGCCGCAAAAAGCCGCGGGCACGCGGATGGAACCCTCCGTGTCCTCGGCAATGCCCAGGGGAGCGAGCCGGGCGGCGATCGCGGCAGCGGTGCCGCCGCTCGAGCCCCCGGGGATGCGCGAAGGATCGTACGGGTTGTGTACCGCGCCGAATGCCAGGTTGTTGCTGGTCCAGCCATAGGACAGCTCGTGCAGGTTGGTCTTGCCGAGCACGATGGCGCCGGCGGCGCGCAGCGAAGCCACCAGCGGCGCATCCTCCTTGGGCCGGAAATTCCTGAGCGCCGGGGTGCCGCCGGTGGTCGGATAGTCGCGGGTGTTCACGCTGTCCTTGACCGGGATCGGCAGGCCGAACAGGGCTCCCGGCGGCTGGCCCGACTTGCGCTCGCGGTCGCGCTGGCGGGCGCTCTCGAGCACCCGATCCGGCTCCAGCGTGATGAACGCGTTGAGAGCATGCGCGGCCCGGCAGCGCTCGAGTAGAACCGCGGCGTAGCGCTCGCAGGAGAGCTCGCCGCGCGACATCCGGGCCACCGCCTCGACCGCGGTGAGTTCGGCGAGATCGCTGCCGGGTTCGTCCTCGGCGGCCAAGCTCAGGCCGCGCAGAGCGGGCAGCGCCGCCGCCGCGGCGGCCGCCGCACCGAGCACGAAGCGCCGGCGGTGAGGGTCATCGGGACGCGACACGGTCGCGCCTCAATGCCTGGCACATGCAGTGCACGGCGCCTCCGCCATTGCCGATCATCGAGACGTTGGGGTCGTAGACGGTGAGGCCCTCGGCACGGCAGGCCGCGATGAGGTTTCGGCTCGACGCCGGCACCAGCACGCGCTCGTCGCCCAGCGCGACCACGTTGCTGCCGAGTTGCATGGCGTCGGCGTAGGAGATCGGGATGGCGCGGATGCCCTGCGACCGCAGCCAATCGACGAGCTCCGGCTCGACCGCTTCGACGCACACCACGGCCAATCCCTCGGCGATCATTCCCATCTGCACGTCGAGGTGCAGGAAGTGCGGATCGAAGGCGTAGGTGCGCATGTGCCATCCCTCTGCCGCGAACCAGCCCTGCAGCTGTTTCACGGCCGGTTCGATGGAACGCTCGCCGGAAAAGCCGCAGATCGCGACGCCGGGCTTCAGGACCATGAAATCGCCGCCTTCCACGTTGCCGGCGGTGATCAGGTCGTAAATCGGGATGCCCGCGTCCAGATAGAACTGAATGCAGGCGGCGTACTCCCCGCGTCGATAGGGCTTCTGCGTCTGCAGGATCACCGCGCCCCACGGCGTCATGGCGCTCGAGTCGCGGGCGAAGATTTGATAGGGCAGCTCGGGATCCGGCGGCAGGATGTGGACGTTCACGTCCGCTTGGCGGTAAACATCGAGCATCTCGGCGTATTGCCGGCGCGCGATCTCGAAGTCGAATCTGAGTCCGACGCGCTCGGAGCGCTGCGCCACCGAATTGCCGCCGCGCCACGCGAAATGGTCGATGGGGCCAACCAGCACCTCGCGCAACCGGCCGTATTCACTGTCGACCCCCCAACGTTCCAGGCGTGGCGTGCCGCCGCCGTCGACCCGCGTTTTGAGCTTCATTTTGGGCCCCCTCGTCGGACAAACACCGACATCCGGTCATGATTGCATAACTGGTCCCGATTCGGCATCCCGCCGGGGGCAAGTCGGATGAAAACCGCCCGACGTTCTGGTAGCGTGCGCACATGCGATTTGCCGTCTCGCGTCTCCCCTCTTGAAACACGTATCCCGGGTTCTCGCCCTGATCGCGCTATTGATCGCCGGGCAGCCGGGCGCCGTGGTGCACGAAAGGGGGCACCTGATCGCCGCGCAAAGCGCCGCTTCGCAGGCGGGTGCCGACCTGCACGCCGGGGCAGGCGGCGACCGCGGCTTTCAACCACTAGTTCCAAATTCCTTGCTGCTCCGTGCGCGGATCGACCGCGTGGCCGAGTCTCCCGGCTGATCGCTGGATGATGCACTGAGCCGTCCCAGCAATCGGCTCGACCCGATTGGCTTTTGCGGAGTGATTTCAATGTTCAGATTTTATTTTGCGCGGACCGCGTCGCTGGGCGCCGCCGCGTTCCTGCTCGGATCAGCGGCGCTTGCCGATACCGGCGACATGGCGCCCGCAGCAGGGGCGAACACGCCGGCGACGCCCGGTGCGACGCAAGATCTCATGCCGGCCATCGTGGTGACGGCTCAGCATCTCGACGAAGTGCGCTCGCACATCCAGACGCAGACGGGCGCCTCCACCTACACCATCGACGCCAAGGCGATCGAAGCCACCCCGGGCGGCGACAACACGCTCCTCAATCAGGTCGTGCTGCAGGCGCCCGATGTTGCCCAGGACTCGTTCGGCCAGTATCACGTGCGCGGCGAGCACGACGGGCTCCAGTACCGCATCAACGGCGTCATCCTGCCCGAGGGCATCAGCGTCTTCGGCCAGTCGCTCGATCCCCGCCTGATCACCTCGATCAGTCTGGTCACGGGCGCGCTGCCCGCCGAATTCGGCCTGCGAACCGCCGGCATCATCGACATCACCACCAAGAGCGGTCTTCAGGCTCCGGGCGGCTCGATCTCCCTGTATGGCGGAAGCCACGGCGAGATCCAGCCGAGCTTCGCGTATGGTGGCGGCGCGGGGTCTTTCAGCTACTTCGTGACGGGCGATTTTCTGCGCAACGACCTCGGCATCGAGTCCCCGGACGGCAGCTCCAACCCCATCCACGACCACACCACCCAGTATCACGGCTTCGGCTACTTCGAGGACATCCTGGACGAGGACAATCGGCTCTCTCTCATGCTCGGCAGCTCGGTGGGCAAGTTCCAGATTCCGGACCTCGACGGCGAGCAGCCGGCGCTCGGCTGGAACGTCAACGGGGTCACCTCCTATCCGAGCCAGGCGCTCGACGAGAATCAGCGCGAGGTGACGCAGTTCGGGGCATTGAGCTGGCAGCACTCGGTCGGGCCGTTGAACGTGCAGACCTCCGTCATCGCCCGCTATTCGAGCCTGACCTTCACGCCCGACTGGCTGGGCGATCTTCTGTTCACCGGCATCGCCCAGGACGCGTTCAAACAGAACGTCGCATACGCCGCGCAGAGCGATGCGTCGTACGAGCTCGACGACAGCCATACGCTGCGCGGCGGCGTGTTCCTGCAGTCCGATCACTCGATCAGCAATACCCTGTCCGAGGTGTTGCCGACCGACGATGCCGGGGCGCAGACCCAGGACCTGCCGGTCACCATCATCGACGACGGCGCCAAGACCGAGTGGCTGTACAGCGCCTACCTGCAGGACGAATGGAAGGTGCTGTCGAACTTCACCTTCAATTACGGGCTGCGCTTCGACAAGTACACGGCCTATACGGGCGGCCATCAGGTCAGTCCGAGGGTCAACATGGTTTGGGAGGCGCTGCCCGACACCACGCTCCATGCCGGCTATTCCCGATATTTCTCGCCACCGCCCTTCGAGCTGGTGGGCGCCAAGGACATCGCCTTGTTCGCGAACACCTCCTCACCGGCGCTGTCGCTCGGAGACACGGCACCGCAGGCCGAACGCGCCAACTACTACGATGCCGGCATACAGCAGAAGATCACGTCGGATTTCAGCATCGGCCTCGATAATTACTACAAGCAGTCGGCGAACCTGATCGACGAGGGCCAGTTCGGCGCCCCCATCATCCTCACGCCGTTCAACTATCGCTACGGCAAGCAGTACGGGTCGGAGCTCACGTTCAATTACACCACCAAACCCTTCAACGCGTACCTGAACCTCGCCGTGCAAAGCGCCAAGGGCAAGGACATCGAATCGGCGCAGTTCAATTTCACCCAGACCGATCTCGACTACATCGCGAACAACTACATCCATCTGGATCACGAGCAGCAGCACACCGCATCCGGAGGTGTCTCCTACCTCTGGCGCGACACCCGCTTCAGCGCCGATTTTCTGATGGGCTCGGGCCTGCGCGCCGATTTGCCGCTGCCGGCCGGCGAGACCACGGCCTACGGCGGCACGAGCATTCCGAACGGCGAGCACCTCCCTTATTACACCCAGGTCAACACCGGCCTCACGCACGTGTTCACGATCCCCGGTAACGGCACCCTGACCACGAGGTTCGACGTGATCAATCTGTTCGACAAGATCTACCAGATCCGCAACGGCACGGGCGTCGGGGTGGGCGCGCCGCAGTTCGGCCCGAGGCGGGGCCTGTTCTTCGGGGTGTCGAAGTCGTTGTGAGGCACTTGCGCCGGCTTACATCCCCGATTTGAACTCCAGCCACGCCCGATTGAACGCGCGGGCTTCATCCGGCGAGTAGATTTTCTGGAGCTCGAACCGATCTCGGACGTCACTCGGCGGATAGATCACCGTGTTGCCGCGCACCGCGGGCTCGAGCAGCGGCACCGCCGCCGCATTGGCCGTGGCAAATCCGATGAACCGGGTGACGGAGGCCGAGATCTCGGGACGCATGACGAAATCGATGAATGCCGAGGCGCCGTTCGGATTGGGGGAGTCCGCGGGAATCACCATGCTGTCGATGTAAAACGGGACCATCTCGCGCGCGAACGAGTAGTCGATCCTGATCTTGCCGTGCGATTCGTTCACCATGCGGCGGGCGATAAGGGCGTCCCCCGAATAGCCGATGGCCACGCACAGATCGCCTTCCGCGAGCTGCTGGTAATAGCCGCTGGTCGAGACGCGCCGGATGTAGGGTCGTATCTCCTTCAGCTTGGCTGCGACGGCGGCGAGTTTGGGCGGATCCGTCGACAAGGCGGGCTGACCGAGATAGCGGGCGACCATGGGCATGATGTCGCCCCACGAGTCGATCAATCCGATACCGCAAGCCGCGAATTTTGCGGCCACGTCTTTGTTAAATACCATATCCAGGCTGCCCGTCGGCGCCGTGGGCATGATCGACTTGACCTTGTCGACGTTGTACATGATCCCGGTCGTGCCCCACATCCATGGGACCGCGTGCCGGTTGCCCGGATCCACGCGGCTCAGCAGCTGCATGATCTTCGGATCCGCGTTCTTGGCATTCGGCATGCGCGCGGGGTCCAGCACCTTCCAGAATCCCTTGGGGATCTCGCGTCCGAGCTCGGGCGCGGCGTTCATGGTCACGAGGTCGTAATTGGAGCTGCCCACGGACAGGATGGTCTCGGCGGTCTCCGGCGAATCGAGCACCGTGGTGTTCACGTGGATTCCGGATTGCGCCTCGAATTGCGCGAGAAGTGCGGGCGGGAAATATTCCGCCCATGCGTAGATATTCAGCGTGTGCGCGCGATCCGCCGCCCGAGCAGAGGGGCAGAGCAGCGCGGGAATCGACAGCAAGCAGAGGCTCGCCGCGGCGAGCCTCCTGTACATCACCTGGGTGGCGGTCAAATGGGAATCCTGGGAAGCCTTGCGGCGGGGAACTCCGATCTTACGGAGATCCCACGTCCAGGAACACCCCCGCCGGCTTCACCCCGGCTTCATGTGCTGGTGCACTCGGAATCCGCGTGAATATGCACCGAGGCGGAATCGGTCAATCCCTGGGTGCTCGCGTGGCCGCACTTGCGGCTGTTGGGATCGGCCGTCACAGCCGTCCAGGCGATGTTGCCGCGCCCGCTCTCATCCGCGGACAAGGACACCGGAATCTGGGTGAATCCATTGATCCGCTCGTGCGAGAGCACCACGCTGTTGGGCTGGGTGCTGGTGTCGTAGACGGTCACCACCACGTCCTCCGTGCCGTCGTTGGTGATGGTCACATCGACGCCGTTGAGACCGCCGACCGCAGCAGCGCTCACGAGCAGCAGGGGAACGGAACTCAGCAGTAGACCTTTGTGAACGATCCGCATGGCCTTCTCCTTCCGTAAAGCACACCAGAGGATGCGCGCTCATCGTGAGGAATTAGAGCCTCCGGTTGCAGCGGAGCGGGGCGCGAGCGGCGGTGGGATGGCGCCTACGGCAGGCTCACCTAATAGATTGATTTTGGTCGATAATTAACATCGCCGTCGGTCACGTCCTCGTGCGCTTGCGCCAGGACGGCTGAGCAGTCCTTGTTCTTGGCCAGACCTGGATCGATGAGCGCCAGGGCGGCGGCGGCGGGCGTCAACAAGGTCCCCAGCGCCACCGCAATCCCCGTCTGCGCGATGAGCCGATCCACTTTGACACCGACCGCCGGGTGCAGCAGCGTGCCATGCAGGGTGATGGGGGATCGCAGCCGCAGCAGCCGGATCTTCTTGGGATCGCCCTGAAGCGTCAGATTGAGCTTCTCGTCCTTGAGGTCGATGTCGCCGCGCCCCGTGATGAGCACGTTGGTGGTGTCGATGAACACGGACTTCGAGTCGAGCATGCCCTGCTGCGCCTGGAAGTCCACGATTCCGCACCGGATCTGGGTGTCTTTCTGCTTCTCGGACAACAGCAGACCGAGGCCCTTGATGACGTTGATGCCGGTCAATTCGGCAAGGGCATTGTTCATCTGCCCCTGGGGCAGCGCCACGCTGATGCTGCCGTCGGCGGTCGAGGCGAGCTTGTGCACCGAGGTGCCGAACCCGTGAATCTTGAGGCGGCCCACCAGGGAGCCGTCGAGCGGCGGCTGCTTGGCCGATGCGGACTTGAACTGACCCAGATCCACATTGTCGATGCCCATGTCGATGGTGGTCTCCGGAACATTCTTGCGTGCATCGATCGCCACGCTCCCGGAAAACTTTCCGGTGTCCAGCACGAACGACAGCGGGTCCAACCTAAGCACGCCGTCGTGCAGCTGCAAATGGAAATCGACCTCTTTCATCGGGAGTTTCGGCGCCACCACGGAGTTGGCGTGATAGGTCACGTCCGCGTCCATGGCGCGCACGCGGCCGACCTGCAGGTCGGCATCGGGAAACAGATGATCCGCGGGCGGAGCGGGCGCGGCGGGCGGCGTCGCGCCGCCGGTGGGAGCGGAATTTTGCAGGGAAGACGCCGGGCTGCTCGCCGGGTGTCCCAATGTGGGCGCCAAGTCGACCATGTCGAGGCTGTTCGAGTGAAGTTTTGCGATCAGCTTGGGCTTGTCCCCGGACGTTCGAACCTGCATTTCCCCCTCGAGATCGCTCGATCCGAGCCTGCCCTTGAAGTTTTCCAACCGAAACTCCGTTCCCGTGTGCCTCACATCGGCGGCCAGCTGGTAAGGGGGGGTGTTAGGCAGCGCCAATCCGGTCAGATAGTAGAGGTCGGCGAGATCTCTCCCCGAGACGCTGAACTTCACCCGGTAAGCGGCCAGATCGAACGGCTTTGGAAACGACGCGTGCGCGTCCACCGTGATGTCCGAGGCCGTCAGGTGGGCCGCCAGATCATAAGGATGATCGGGGTCCAGATTGACCAGCGGGCCGCCGCGAATCTGGGCGCGAAAGGGCTTGGCGTTCAGCGATCCGGTGCACATCAACGAGAACCCCGCGCTCCGGTTTCCGGCTTCGTCCGTCGCGTTCAACGAGCCGTCGAGCGAGAGCTTGCGGATGTGATCGACGACGCGCACCGTGCCGTCCTCGATCAGCAGCCGGCGGATGGCCGGAATCTTGGCGGGCTTCGCGCTCTTTCGAGCCTTGCCCGAGGCATCACCAAATTCCCAGCTCGCGCGCCCTTTCGCATCGCGCTCGAGATCGACGCTGGGGCGGATCACTTCGATCCGGGGCAGCACCAGTTGACCGCGCAGCAGGCGGCCCAGGCTGACGCTGACGATCAGCCGATCGGCGTGGAACATCACGTCGCGCTCGGCCCAGGTCGGATTCTTCATCGTCAGGCCATCGACTTCGGCGCTCGGATTCCACGACCAGACGTGAACGGCGAGATTGCCCGCAATGGTGGTGGGGCGGCCGGTTTTCTCGGAAATCAATCGCGCGAGCGTGGGTTTGAAGTAATTCCAATCGAAAAATACGAGGAACAGCACCACCAGCAGGACCAGTGCACCCAGCACCAGTCCCGCCCATCGCGTCTTTCGGTGCGTGGCGAAATAGTCCCGCAACATGGGAGGAGCATGATTCGATGGGCTGACGCTGCGCTGTAGGAAAGCCGCTCCAAGGCCTGTCGGCGCGACTCGAAGCCTGCAGGGGACCTTCGGAAGGCGTTGCAGCATGGGAGGCGTAACCGGTAAGGTGCAGCCGGTGAGCATCGACCCACCGAGCATTCCGAGCGCCGTGCCCGCCCACCGATCGCCCGCCCGCTGGTCCATGCTGGCGGCACTCGGCATCGTATTCGGCGATCTGGGCACGAGTCCGCTGTATACGCTGCAAACGATCGTGCAGGCGATGGGCGGCAAATTCACCCACGGCGAGGCGCTCGGCATCCTGTCGCTGGTGATCTGGACCCTGATCATCACCATCTCGATCAAGTATTGTCTGTTCGTGATGCGCGCGGACAACCGGGGCGAGGGCGGCATTCTTGCGCTGATGTCCTTGGTCGGCGCCAACGGCTTCAAACCCGGCTACAAAGTGCTGACGGCGATGGGGCTCCTGGGCGCCGCGCTGATCTACGGCGACGGCGTCATCACACCCGCGATCTCGGTGCTGAGCGCGCTCGAGGGCGTGAACGTCGCAACCGATAATTTGAAGCCGTACGTCATGCCCATGGCGGTGCTGATTCTCGTGGTGCTGTTCACCACCCAGCGCTTCGGCACCGAGAAGATCGGACGCGCGTTCGGCCCGATCATGCTCCTTTGGTTTGTCGTGATCGCGGTGCTCGGCGTGTCCGCCATCGTGCGCCACCCCGCAGTGCTCGCGGCGCTCGATCCGACGCATGCGGTGCGCTTCATGATGCATGCGGGCGGACACGGTCTTTTGGTGCTCGGCGGAGTATTTCTCTGCATCACCGGCGGCGAGGCCTTGTACGCCGACATGGGCCATTTCGGCAGGGGGCCCATCCGCCTCTCGTGGTACACCATCGCCCTGCCCGCGCTCCTCCTGAGCTACGCGGGGCAGACCGCCTTCGTCATGGACAAGGGCTCCGTGAGCGGGAATCCGTTCTTCCTGATCGCCCCGCCCTGGGCGATCTATCCGCTCGTGGCGCTCGCGGCGGTGGCGACGGTCATTGCGAGCCAGGCGATCATCACGGGCTCGTTCTCGATGACTCGCCAGGCGATGCAGCTCGGCTGGCTGCCGGGCGTCACCATCCGCCAGACGTCCGATGCGGTATACGGTCAGATCTATGTGCCCAGCGTGAACTGGCTGCTGATGGCGGCGACGCTCGGCACCACCATCGGGTTCGGAAGCTCGGATCGGCTGGCCGGCGCCTATGGCACGGCGGTGGCGACCACCATGTTGCTCACCACGGGTCTGCTCTACAAGGCGATGCGCGACATTTGGAAATGGTCCGCCGCGCCCGCCATCGCGGTGATCGCGGTGTTCGGGGTGGTCGACCTGAGCTTCTTCTGCGCAAATCTCCTGAAGATCGCCGACGGCGGCTGGCTGCCACTGACCTTTGCCGGCGTGCTGTTCACGGTCATGGTGACGTGGCGGACCGGCATCGAGGCCATACACGCGGCGCTGCTGCAATCGCCGGAAACGGTGCAGCGATTCCTGTCGCAGCTATCGGAGCACGAGATCCCGCGCATCGACGGAACCACGGTATTTCTGACGCGCAGCAATCAACGCGTGTCCCGGCTCATCGTCGACCACGCCCGCTATACGGGGGCGCTGCCGAAGAGAACGATCGCGCTCAGCATCCGATTCGAGAGCATCCCGCGTATCGTCGGTCCGAAGTGCTCCGTGGTCGAAAAAATCGGGGAGGGCGTCTGGCTCATCGCGGCGCGCTTCGGCTTTTTCGAGATCCCGGATTTGAGGGCGGCGCTCAACAACGCGCAAGGCCTGGAGACGCCCATCGATTTCGATCAGGCCTTGTTCGTGGCCGCGCGGGATCTGGTCGTGCCGAAGCCGCAGGCGCGGTCCATGTCGGCGTGGCGGATCGCCCTATTTGCCTTCCTGTATCGCAATTCCGCGAAGATCGTGGACCGGTTCAATCTGCCGCCGGCGCGGGTGATCGAAGTCGGGCGGCAGATCGAGATTTAGCGCCGCCGCGGCCGGTGTATCGGGCCCTTGCCGCCACAGCATGTCCCGCAGCACGCTGATCAAACCCGCGATGATCAAGATGAAAAACGAGCAGATCAGGATGAATGAGACCAGGAAATGCATGGGCGCGAGCCTCTCATCGCACGGACGGCCGGCGCTGTAGGACAAGGCCGGATGGGCGCGTCGGACGGCGCCCGAATCGTCGCGCCCCAGGGCTGTCGGGGCCGGGCACCCGCTGTGCCCTACGCCGGGGCGGCAGGTAGGATCGTGCCCGTCGCCTCGCCGAAGCCGATGCGCGCGCAGCCGGCTCTTTCGCACCACCCTCGCAACGTGACCGTGTCGCCGTCCTGTAAAAACGCCCGTGTCTCCCCCGAGCGCAGCGCGATCGGGTGCCTGCCCCCGCCGCCCAACTCCAGCATCGAACCGGCCTCGCCCGCGTCCGGACCGGACTGGGTGCCGGTGCCGAGCAGATCGCCCGGCCGCAGGTTGCATCCGTTGACCGTGTGGTGCGCGACCATCTGGGCCACCGTCCAGTAGGAATGGCGAAAGCTGGTGGTGCTGAGCCGTTGCGGGGCTTCGCCGCGCTCGCGCATCGCGGAGGTCTGAAGGTCGACCGCGAGGCGGATGTCGATCCCGCCGCCCGCGTCGTCCGGGGACCGCAAGTAGGCCGGCAGCACCGGATCGCCCGGAGCGCGGGCGTGGGACGTGCGAAACGGGGCGAGCGCCTGCATTGAAACGATCCAGGGCGAGATCGTGGTCGCGAAATTCTTGGCCAGGAACGGGCCCAGCGGTTGATATTCGAAGGCCTGGATGTCGCGGGCCGACCAATCGTTCAGCAGGCAGAGCCCGAATACGTGCGCCTCGGCATCCTCCATCGTGATGCGCGTGCCGGGCGGGTTGCCGTTTCCGACGAAGACGCCGAGCTCGAGCTCGTAGTCGAGGCGGGCGCTGGGTGCGAACTCGGGCTCGGTGCGGCCGGCCGGCAGGATTTGCCCCCAGGGCCGGCGGATCTCCTGCCCCGGAAGGCCGATCGAGGAGCTGCGCCCGTGGTAGCCGATCGGCAGCCATTTGTAGTTGGGCAGCAGCGGATTATCGGGCCGGAATACCCGGCCGACCGCGGTGGCATGGTGGATGGAGGTGTAGAAATCGGTGAAATCGCCGATGACCGCGGGAAGCGCGTATTGCACCTGCGAGGAGGGGACGAGGCAGCGCTCGAAGGACGCCCGCCGCCGCGATGCCTCCAGCAATCCGTCGAACACCGTGTCGCGAAGCGCCCGCCAGGCGGCGGGACCGAGCTCCATCAAGCCGTTCAGCGCCGGTCCGGCGGCGGCCTCGACGGCGGCGCGAGCCCCGGGGTCGAATTCGCGGGCCTCGGCGCTCAGCAGCCGCAGATCCAACACCTGATCCCCGATGGCGATGCCGCCGCGAAGCGGCTCATCGGACCCCCGCCGGCGAAATACGGCCAGCGGTAAATTCTGGATGGGAAAATCACCCTGCGGCAGGTTCGCGGCGCCCACCCAGCTCTTCTTGTCCGGATCGTTGGTTCGGTCGAGCGGCATCGGGGTCCGGCGATCAGGGCCGGGTCGGATCGAAATGCTTTTTCAAGCCGCTCCAGCAGCCGGCGTAGTCCCGCTGCAAAGGCGGCCGCCCGTCGAGCGCATGACGCGTGGGCTTGATCACCGCGCGGCTCTCGAACATGAAGGCCATCGTATCCTTGATATGGACGGGGACGGACGTGTCGGCCGCGCTCGCGCGCTCGAAGGTCGCCGCGTCCGGCCCGTGACCGCTCATGCAATTGTGCAATGAAGCCCCGCCCGGCACGAAGCCGCTCGCCTTGGCGTCGTACACCCCCGTGATCAGTCCCATGTATTCGTTCGCGACATTGCGGTGGAACCAAGGCGGTCTGAAGGTGTGCTCCATCACCAGCCAGCGCGGCGGAAACACCACGAAATCGATGTTGCTGGTGCCGGGCGTGTCGCTGGGCGAATGCAGCACCAGAAAAATGGACGGGTCGGGATGATCGTAGGAGATCGAGCCGATGGTGTTGAATCGTCGCAGATCGTATTTGTAGGGCAGGTTGTTGCCGTGCCAGGCGACCACGTCGAGAGGCGAGTGGTCCATGGGCGCGATCCACAGGCGGCCGAGGAATTTCGCGATCAGCTGGTGCGGGCCTTCGCTGTCCTCGAATCGCGCGCAGGGCGTCAAGAAGTCCCTGGGATTGGCCAGCCCATTGGAGCCGATCGGCCCGAGGTCCGGAAGCCTGAAGGGGGCGCCGAAATTCTCGCACACGTAGCCGCGAATCGCGTGCGCGCTGGTGGTGACCCGGAAGCGCAGGCCTCGCGGGATTACCGCGATTTCCTGGGGCTCGAGCTCGATGCGGCCAAGCTCGGTGTCGAGCCTCAAGGCCCCCTGCTCGGGAACGATCAGCAGCTCGCCGTCCGCACTGTAGAAGAACCGATCGATCATCGAGCGATTCGCGGCATAGAGATGGATGCCGCAGCCCGAATGCGACTGCGGGGAGCCGTTGCCGGCGACCGGCAGCAGACCATCGACGAAATCCGTCGGATCGACGGGCAGCGGCAACGGATCCCAGCGCAGCGGGTCGGGCGCGAGCGGCTGCGTGGCTTCCTGCCCGGCGAATACGTCGCGTCCGAGCGGTGCGAACGCGCCGCAGGCCACCGCCGGGCGGATCCTGTAGAGCCAGCTGCGTCGATTGGCGCCGCGCGGCGCCGTGAAGGCGGTGCCGGAAAATTGCTCCGCGTAAAGACCGTAGGGACAGCGCTGCGGCGAGTTCCTGCCCTTGGGCAGCGCGCCCGGAAGCGATTCGCTCGCATGCTCGTTGCCGAAGCCGCTGAGATAACCGCTGGTGGGATCGGCGCTCATGGAGCCCCCTAACGAATCCTCGCGCCCTGACGCACGAGCTCGGCCTGGACCCGGCCCACGTCCAGGCGATCGAACGGTTGACCCGTCTCGAGCGAGATCGCCGCCGCGGTCCCCGCACCCTGCCCGGACACGGCGCAGCACATCATGTTGCGCACGGCGGCGTGCGACACCTTGTCGCCGCCGATGCAGCGCCCGGCGACCAGCAGTCCCGATACGCCCTTCGGCACCAGCGATCGATAGGGCACGTGAAAATACCGGCCGGTCGTCGGCAGGATCAGAATGCCGTAGCCGTCGATGAATTCCGGAAAGATGCCGATCGAATCGTCGAACCGGGCCTGGTCGCGAACGTCCGCGCCCGTCATGTTGTACACGCGCGTCGATCTTGCGCGTGTCGCGGACGCCCGAGCGTCATGCCGAAGTTGCGCAACTTGGCGTTCTCGCATCCGGGCATGAAGGCCTTGAGCGCCGTGATCGCCATCATGGCCTGGTGGCGGCCTCGAATCTCGCCGGCCGTGAGGTCCTTGGGATCGGTGCCGTCGCAGTTCGGCAGGTGGACCAGATTGAGGTAGGTGAGATCGCCCTGATCGGAGACCGCGCCCCAGGTGCCGGCGATCGTGGTGAGATTCGGCGGGGATGAGGCCGGCGGCGACCGCCTGCTTGAAGGGTTTGCGCATGAACGGGGAGAACAGATCGTCCTCCTTTCCGGAGGTCTCGATGTCCCACTCGCCGTTGCCGGTCCAATCCTTGTAGGTCTGCGGATCGGCCTTCACCTGTTCGATGAAGCGCTGCTTGTTGACGCCGCTCATGGAAAACATCACCGATGTCGCCATCATCTGCTCGCGCGGGGTCTTGTGAGTCGGCGCACCGGCGCGCATCGCCACATCCGCATCGCCGGTCGCATCCACCACGCGCTTCGCGAGGATCGCCTCGCGGCCGGACTTGCTTTCCGTGATGACGCCGACGATGGCGCCGTCCCGGATGATCGGAGCCACGACCAGCCGATGCAGCATGGGCTCGATCGCGGCCTCCTGAACGAGCACGTCGGCGACGTATTTGAACATCTCGCCGTCGAGCGCATAGCTCGTCGACTGGGGCTCGGGCATGGCCGCTCCCATCGCCTTGGCCCGCTGCTCGAACTCGATGCCGATGCCTTCGCTGTCGACGGTCTGCGGATGCCGGTACCAGGCCAGCCCTTCGACGCCCACCTGCGTGATATTGCCGCCGAAGCAGCCGTAGCGATCCAGGAGTATGGTCGATGCGCCCGCACGCGCGGACGCGAGGGCGGCTGCGAGGCCCGCGGGCCCGCTGCCGACGACCAGAACGTCGGTTTCGGCCACCACGTCAATGGCGCGGGCCGGCTCGTTGATCTGTTTCACGCCGATATTCTAACCCGTCGCAGAAGGCCGTTGGGCGGGATGCCGGCTAGCGGCTCCGGCCCATCCTCTTGATCAGCCGATAGGTGAACTCGACGCTCTCGTCGAACGCCTGAACACCCACCCGCTCATCGCGGCCGTGCGCCCGGTTCTCGTTGATGTCGATCCAGATGCCGCTCACATCGTAGCTCGGGATTCCGGCGTTGCGCGTCTGGCGGTCGTCCGAGAATCCCGTCGCCATGGTGGGCACGAGCGGTACGCCGGGCCACATCGTATGGGCGACGGCGGCAACCTTGTCCATGATCTCGGGTGTCGGCGGGGATTCGGGGCTGACGATGGGCGGTGCGTCCATGACCACGGAGATGCCGGGATCCTGGAGCGTGTCGATGAGCTGGCGCTGGACGTTCGCGGCGCTGTCGCCGGGCATCATGCGGCATTGAACGGTGGCCTTCGCCCGCTGCGGCAGCGCATTTTCCGCGTGTCCCCCGGAGATCAGCGTCGCGACGCAGGTGGTGCGCAGCTGCGCGTTCTGGCGCACGTTGCGGCTGAGGCGCTCCGCGGCGGCCGGGTCCGGCGGGTCCCGCGCGACGGCGAGCATGTCGGCGCTGTCGGGGCCGGGCTCGAGCGTCGCAAAGCTGCGGAAGCTCGCGCGGGTGGTGGCCGTCAGCATGACCGGGAAGCGGTAGGTCTCGAGACGCAGCAGGCCGTGGGCCAGGTGGTAGATGGCGTTGTCGGGGCCGGGGAGCGACCCGTGCCCCCCCGGGCTCGTCGTCTGCAGGGTGAAGGTGAGGTAGGTTTTTTCGCTGGTGCCGACCTCGAAATATGCGCGCTTCCCGTCCACGAGATCGCCCCCGCCGCCATCGAGATTGATGGCCATCGAGGCATCGATGAGGTCGCGATGCTCCTTCAGCAGGAAGGCCGGCCCGTTCGAGTCACCGCCCGCTTCCTCGTCCGCCGTGAACGCGAAAATCAGGTCGCGGTCGGGCACGTAATGCTCGCGCTTCAACCGGACGAGCGATTCGGCGAGCGCGGCATCGCCGTCCTTCATGTCGATGCTGCCCCGTCCGTAGAACCAGCCATCCTTTTGCGTGAGCTTGAATGGATCAACCGACCAGTCGCGCGGGTTCGCATCCACCACATCGAGATGTCCCATGAACAGCACCGCCGGCTGGGAGTGCCGTCCCCGATAGCGCACCACGAGGCTTGCCTTGGCCGGGCGGTCGGGCGGGGCGATCAGAACGAGGTCGGATGCGGGAAAGCCGGCGTTCGCGAGCCAGGTCTCGATGGCCTGTGCCGCCGCGGTGGAGCCGTGGGCGTGCGTGGTGTCGATCTCGACCAATCCCTTGAGCATGTCGCGCGCCAGACCCAGGTCCGCGGGCGGAGGCACGGGCGCGTCGGCGAGGCACGGGATCGGGCGGGTGCAGGCGAGCGCGAGCGCAGCGGCGATCAGGTAAGCTTTGTGCATTGTCCGCGTCATTCTGCCATGAACTCGACTCGTGCTCGAGCTCAGGGTGCCGCGCGGGGAGAGCCTCGGGGCGCTCGTTGCGGGGGTGCCGGTGTACAATGTCGGTCCGCTCGCGACACGGCGGATGATCCTCAGAGACCCGACAATGGCGAAGGCAAGCTTTCATTGGGACGATCCGTTGCTGCTCGACGGGCAGCTCACCCCGGACGAGACGATGGTGCGGGACGCCGCGCGCGACTATGCCCAGGGACGGCTGGCGCCGCGGGTTCTCGATGCGTTTCGCCGCGAACATACCGATCCGGAGATCTTCCGCGAGATGGGCGGCCTCGGCCTCCTGGGCGCGACCATTCCCGAGGAATTCGGCGGGGGCGGCCTCAACTACGTGAGCTATGGATTGATCGCCCGGGAGGTCGAGCGCGTCGACTCCGGTTTCCGCTCGATGATGAGCGTCCAATCCTCGCTGGTCATGCTGCCGATTTACGTGTTCGGGAGCGATGACCAGAAGCGCCGCTATCTGCCGCCGCTCGCCCGCGGCGACTCGATCGGCTGCTTCGGTCTTACGGAGCCCAACCATGGGTCCGATCCCGGCAGCATGGTCACCCGCGCCCGCGCGGCGGGCGGCGGCTTCCGGCTGTCGGGATCCAAGACCTGGATCACGAACAGTCCGCTCGCGGATGTATTCGTCGTATGGGCCAAGACCGAGGACGAGGCGATCCGGGGCTTCATCCTCGAAAAGAGCTTCCCGGGACTCTCGGCGCCGCCGCTGCGCGGCAAGGTGGGGCTGCGGGCTTCCGTCACGGGCCAGATCCTCATGGATGACGTGTTCGTGCCTCGGGAGAACCTGTTGCCCGGCGTCAGCGGGCTGAAGGGGCCTTTCACCTGTCTCGATTCCGCGCGCTACGGCATCGCCTGGGGCGCGCTCGGCGCGGCGGAGAGCTGCTGGCACACGGCGCGCGACTACGTGATCGGGCGCAAGCAGTTCGGCCGCCCGCTCGCCGCCAACCAGCTCGTCCAGAAGAAGCTCGCCGACATGCAAACCGAGATATCGCTGGGACTGCAGGGATGCCTGCGACTCGGCCGCATGAAGGACGAGGGCACCGCCGCGGTCGAGATCACCTCCATGTTGAAGCGCAATTCCTGCGGCAAGGCGCTCGATGTCGCCCGCACCGCGCGCGACATGCTCGGCGGCAACGGCATCTCCGACGAATACGGCGTGATCCGCCATCTGGTGAATCTCGAGGTGGTGAACACCTACGAAGGCACGCACGACATCCACGCGCTCATCCTGGGCCGGGCGCAGACCGGCATCCAGGCGTTCTCCTGAGGGCACGATGAAACAACGCGTTTTGGGAAGCCAGGGTCTGAAGGTCTCCGAAATCGGTCTCGGCTGCATGGGATTGTCCGATTTCTATTCGACCAGCGCGGCCACCGAAGATGAGGCCATTTCGCTGATACATCTCGCGCTCGATCTGGGCGTGAGCTTTCTCGACACCTCCGACGCGTACGGCCCGCACACCAACGAGGTCACAGTGGGCAGGGCGCTGAAGGGACGACGGGACGGCGTCGTGCTGGCGACCAAGTTCGGTATCGTGCGCCAGCCGGGAACGCAGGTCCGCGGCATCGACGGGCGCCCCGAGTACGTGCGTTCGGCCTGCGATGGCTCGCTCGCCAGGCTCGGCGTCGACGTGATCGATCTGTACTACCAGCATCGCGTCGACCCGAAGGTGCCGATCGAGGAGACCGTGGGCGCCATGGCGGAATTGGTCAAGCAGGGGAAGGTGCGCTATCTGGGCCTTTCGGAGGCCGCGCCGGCGACCATCCGGCGCGCGCACAAGGTCCATCCCATCAGCGCGCTGCAGACCGAATATTCGCTGTGGAGCCGCGAGCCGGAGGACGAGATCATTCCGACCCTGCGCGAGCTCGGCATAGGGTTCGTACCCTACAGTCCTCTCGGCCGCGGGTTCCTGGCGGGCCGCTTCAAGAGTCCCGAGGACCTGGCGCCCGACGATTGGCGGCGCGAGTCGCCGCGCTTCCGGGGCGAGAATTTCGCCAGAAATCTCGCGGTGGTCGAACAGATCCATTCGATCGCGGACGAGAAGGGCTGCACGCCGTCGCAACTCGCGCTCGCCTGGATCCTCGAGCGAGGCGCGGATTTCGCCCCCATCCCGGGAACGACGAGTCCCGCCAGGCTCAGGGAAAACATCGCCTCGACCGGTGTGCAGATCTCCCCGCGGGATGTCGAGCGCATCGAGGCGGTGGCGCCGCGCGGGGTCGCACGCGGCGAGCGCTACCAGCCGCAGATGATGGCGTTCCTGAACGGCTGATCCGCTCCTCTAGGCGGAAGCGGGCGGTTCACCCGGCGGGCGCTGCTCGCCCTGCGTGATGAGGCAGGCGCCGCGGGTGTCGGTGAGGTAGATCCACAGCCAGCTGAGCGCGACCGCCATGCGGTTTCGCACACCGATCAGGAAGTAGATGTGCGCGATGCCCCACACCCACCACGCCACGTAGCCGCGGATCTTCAACCAGCCGAAATCGATCACGGCGGCGCGCTTGCCGATGGTCGCCAGATTTCCCGAGTGCTTGTAACGGAACGGCAGGGTCGAGGCATCCCCGGCGAGCCGCCGCCGGATCATGGCGCCGACGTGCGCGCCCTGTTGTTTCGCGGCGGGCGCGATGCCCGGCACGGGCTTCCCATGCCAGGCGTTGATGGTGGCGGTGTCGCCCACCACGAAGATGTCGGGGTGCCCCGGCACCGACAGATCCGCTTCGACCTTCACGCGGCCCGCGTTGTCGGCCGGGGCATCGAGCCACGCGGCCGCCGGCGAGGCGCGCACGCCCGCCGCCCAGAGAATCACCTTGGCGGCGAGCGGACGGCCGCCGTACACGACGCCTTCGGCGGTGCATTCGCTCACGGGCGCCCCCAGCTGGATCTCGACGCCGAGATTCTCGAGCGCGGCATGCGCGTAGGCGGACAGGTCTTCGGTGAAGGTGGGCAGTATGCGCTGCCCCGCCTCGATCAGCAGAACGCGAGCCTTGCGCGTGTCGATACGCCGGAATTCGTCGGGCAGCGTCGCGTGCGCGAGCTCGGCGATGGCGCCCGCGAGCTCCACGCCGGTGGCGCCTCCGCCTACGATCACGAAGGTAAGCCACGCCCGCCGGCGCTCGGGATCGGTTTCGAGCTCGGCACGCTCGAACGCGAGCAGCACCCGGCGCCGGATCGAGGTCGCGTCCTCCAGAGTCTTCAAGCCGGGGGCGTATGGTTCCCATTCGTCGTGGCCGAAGTAGGCGTGGCGGGCGCCGGTTGCCACCGCGAGCGTGTCGTAGACGATGCTGCCGCCGTCCTCGAGCGTGACGGTGCGGCGCCCCGGGTCGATGGCGCTCACGGCGCCGAGCAGCGTCGTGACCTCCTTGCGCTTGCGCATCAGCTGGCGGATGGGCCAGGCGATCTCCGACGTGGCGAGCGTCGCCGTGGCGACCTGGTACAGCAGGGGTTGAAACAGATGGTGGTTGCGCCGGTCCACGATGGTGATGCGCACGGGCGATTTCGCCAGGGCGAGGGCGACGCCCAGCCCGCCGAAGCCGGCGCCGAGGATGACGACATGATGCAAGGGCCGGTCGCTCATGGGTCCTTCTCCACCGCATAGCCCGCCTGGATCCAGGCATCGAGGCCACCGAACAAGGGGCGCACGCGTTTGAATCCGTGTCTCATCAAAATCCTCGCGACCCGCGCCGCGGAGGCTTCGCTCGGGCAGGTGCAATAAAGAACGATTTCCCGATCCTTCGGCAGATGGTTCACGTGAAGGCCCACGGCCTCGAGGGGCACGTGGATCGCTCCCGGAATCCAGCGCGGCTCCAGTGCGCGCGCCGTGGAGGAACGCACGTCGATGATCGAGGGCTGCGCGCCCGCCTGAATGAGCTCGTAGAGATCGGTCACCGTGATCCGCGCCATCCGCAGCGCGCGGTAGAAGCGAAGGCGCTCCCACCACTTATAGACGATATAGGCGGCGAGAGCCACGCCGACGGCGGCGCCCGCAACGTCGCCGATGCGGACGAGCCGGGCGAGCGACACTTCGATCTGCGCACGGAACAGCTCGCCCGCCGCGAGTCCGAAACCCACCCAGATCGCGGCGCCCGCGGCGCTCAGCGCCAGGAATCGAAGCCGACCGATGCGCATCGCGCCGGCGAGCGGCGGAGCGATGATCGCCAGCCCGGGAACGAATTTGGCCACCAGCAGCGAGTTGACGCCCCAGCGCTCGAACCGGCTCTGGGTTTGGCTCACGCAGGAGTCGGGCTCGAGGGAAATCCTGCACAAAGTCTTCAGAACCCTGATCCCGTACGCCCTGCCGATGAGATACCAACCGAAGTCCGGCGCCACGCACGCAATCACGGACCAGGCGAACAGGGGGCCGATGGACAGGCGGCCGACCGCGGCCATCGCCCCCGCCACGATCAGGGTGGGCATCGCCGGAACGGGCAGACCGATCTGATCCACCAACACGTTCAAAGCCACCACGAGCAGCCCGTATTGCGAGATCAGCGATACGAATTCGTGGCTCACAGGCGGGTCCGCACCACGCGGTGCTCGATGTTCGGCAGGAATGCGGCGCTGATTCCGAGCAGCGGCAGGAATGCGCACAGCTGGTACACGAAGGCGATGCCGTACCGGTCGGCGAGCACGCCGAGCACCGCGGCGCCGATGCCGCCCATGCCGAACGCCAGACCGAAGAACAGGCCCGAGACCGCACCGATCTTGCCCGGCATGAGCTCCTGAGCGAACACCAGGATGGCCGAGAAGGCGGACGACAGGATGAAACCGATGACCAGGCTCAACAAAGCGGTCGATGCCAGACCGACATGCGGAAGCGCGAGCGTGAAGGGAGCCACCCCGAGGATCGAGAACCAGATGACACGCTTGCGTCCGATGCGATCGCCGAGCGGTCCGCCGATGAGGGTGCCGAGCGCGCTCGCGAGCAGAAAAAGGAACAGATACACCTGGGCGGCCCGGATGGAGACGTGGAACTTGCCGATCAGGAAAAAGCTGTAGAAGCTCGAGATGCCGGCGAGGTAAAAATATTTCGAGAAAACCAGCACCACGAGAATGGCGAGAGACCAGGCGACGCGGGTCGAGGACACCGGGCTCGAAACCGCCGATTGCACCCGCTCCTCTGCCGTGCGCGAGAGGTGGTGCCGGACATACCAGCCGCTCACGTTCCACAGGATCACGATGGCGAGGACCGCGGCCAGCGCGAACCAGGACACGCTCGAGCGGCCGTGGGGAATGATGATCCAGGCGGCGAGCAGCGGTCCGGCGGCGCTGCCCGTGCTGCCGCCGACCTGGAATATCGACTGCGCCAGACCATGGCGTCCGCCCGACGCGAGACGCGCGATGCGCGAGGACTCGGGGTGGAACACGGCCGACCCGGCGCCCACCAGGGCGGCGGCTCCGAGGATCGCGGCATAGCTTTGCGCAAACCCGAGGGCGAGCAGACCCGCGAGCGTAAAGCCCATCCCGGCGGAGAGCGAGTGCGGCTGCGGATGCTTGTCGGTATACGTGCCCACCAGCGGCTGAAGGACCGAGGCGCACACCTGATAGGTCAGCGAAATGACGCCGATTTGCGCGAAGCTCAGGTCGAACTCGCCTTTCAGCAGCGGATAGATGGCGATGATCAACGACTGGATCATGTCGTTGAGAAAGTGCGAAAAACTGATGGCGCCGAGCACCTTGTACCGGGTGCCTTGCGCGCTCGCGTGAGCCTGCGAATGTCCTGCCAAAGTCTGCTGCATTTCCCGTGCTCGAATGACGAGGCGGGCGGCCCCGCGCCGCCCGACCCTACTAGCTACTTGATCGTCTGTCCTGCGAGAATGCGCCGATGAATCGATTCGAACCCTACGTCTTTCTGCGCGGCCTCGCCTCGCGCTGGGACGTGCTGGCGTTCATCGTCGTCATCGGCCTCATCGCCTTTCTCGGCGAAACGGCGCGGGGGCTGTTCGCGCCGCTCACCCAGCTTGAGGTGGCGCCGCTCTCCCTGAATCCGTCGCATCTGCCCGAATATGCGGCCCGCACCACGTTCCGCATGCTGGTGGCGCTGTTCTGCTCGCTGGTGTTCACGCTCACCTACGCGACCTGGGCCGCGAAAAGCGAGCGCGCCGGCAGACTTCTCGTGCCGATCCTCGACATCCTTCAATCGGTGCCTATTTTAGGTTTCATTTCGATTACAAGCGTATTTTTTCTTTCCTTGGCCCCGGGCAGGGTGCTCGGAGCGGAGTTCGTCGCTATATTCGCCATATTCACCAGCCAGGCCTGGAACATGGCGTTCAGCTTCTACCAGTCGCTGCGCACCGTCCCGACCGAGCTCAACGAGGCCGCCGACTCGTTCCAGCTGTCGCCGTGGATGAAATTCTGGCAGCTCGAGGTGCCCTTCGGGATGCCGGCGCTGGTCTGGAACATGATGCTGTCGATGTCCGGCGGATGGTTCTTCGTGGTCGCCTCCGAGTCGATCAGCGTGGGGAATTTGTCGGTGGCACTGCCCGGCGTCGGCTCGTACATCGCGCTTGCCATCGAGCAGAAGAATCTCGCTGCCATCGGCTGGGCCATCCTCACCATGCTGATCGTCATCCTGCTGTACGACCAGCTGCTGTTCCGGCCGCTGGTCGCATGGGTGGACCGCTTCCGGGTGGAGCAGGAACCCGGCGAGCGCGTTCCCGACTCGTGGGCCCTGACCATGCTGCGCCGGTCCCGTCTCGTCACGGCCGCAACGCTCGCGTTCGACGCCGCGGTGCTCTGGACCAGCCGCCTGTTCGAGCGGACGGAGGCCCCGTTGGCCGACGCTCCGGCGCGGCCCAAGCGCAGTCTGGATCTTCTCTGGGTGTCGCTGATCGTCGTCGTCGTGGTGCTCGGGCTCTGGCACCTCGTGGCGGGCCTGATCGCCGCCACCTCCCTGAGCGAGGCCCTGCATGTCTGTGGGCTCGCGTGCATCACCATGCTGCGGGTGTTCACATTGATCGCGCTGGCAAGCGTGGTGTGGGTGCCGATCGGCATCTGGGTCGGCATGCGGCCGCGGGCCGCCCAGATCGTCCAGCCGATCGCACAATTCATGGCGGCGTTTCCGGCCAATCTGCTGTTTCCCCTGGCGGTCTACGGCATCGTCGTGTGGAAGCTGAATCCCGACGTATTCTTGAGCCCGCTCATGATTCTCGGCACGCAATGGTACATCCTGTTCAACATAATCGCCGGCGCGAGCACCATCCCGGCCGAGATGCGCTATGCCACCATTAATTTCGGTGTCAGGGGATGGCTCTGGTGGCGCAAGGTCGCCATCCCCGCGGTGCTGCCGTTCTACGTCACCGGCGCCATCACCGCGTCGGGAGGCTCCTGGAACGCGGCCCAGGTCTCCGAACTGGTGAGCTGGGGTCATACGGAGATTCGCGCGCGCGGCCTCGGCTCTTATATCGCCGACGCGGCGGCGGCCCACAATTTTCACCAGATCGTACTCGGCGTGGGCGTGATGAGCCTGTTCGTGGTGGTCATCAACAGGGTTTTCTGGAGACCGTTGTATTACTACGCCGAGCGCAAGTACCGGCTCACGTGACAGGATGCGAGCATGAACACGACCTCCCCGCTGCTGACATGTATCGACGTTCGCAAGGCGTTTCCCAAGCCCGACGGCGAGGAACTCCTGGTGCTCGAGGGCATGAACCTGGAGCTGCGGGAAGGGCAGATCGTGGGCCTTCTCGGGCGCTCCGGCTCCGGAAAATCGACGCTGCTGCGGCTGATCGCGGGTCTCGCGGAGCCGAGCGGCGGGAGCGTGAGCTACCTGGGTGAGCCGGTTTCCGGGCCGGCGCGCGGAATTGCCATGGTTTTCCAGAGCTTCGCGCTGTTTCCCTGGCTCACGGTGTTCGAGAACGTGGCGCTCGGACTCGAGGCTCAGAATCTTCCCCGCCCCGAGATCCGCAAGCGCTCCCTCGCGGCGATCGATCTCATCGGCCTCGACGGCTTCGAGTCCGCCTATCCGCGTGAGTTGTCGGGCGGCATGCGACAGCGCGTGGGATTTGCGCGCGCGCTGGTCGTGCATCCGAACATTCTTCTCATGGACGAGCCGTTCTCCGCGCTCGACGTGTTGACGGCGGAGACGTTGCGCACCGATTTTCTCGACCTGTGGGCCGAAGGCCGGATGCCCATCAAGGGCGTCATCCTCGTGACCCACAATATCGAGGAGGCGGTCCTGATGTGCGACCGCATCCTGGTGTTCGGCAGCAATCCGGGCCGGATCCTGAGCGAAATCAAGGTGACGCTGCCGCAGCCCCGCAACCGGCTCGACCCCAGCTTCCGCGAGATGGTCGAGCGCATCTACGTGGAAATGACCGCGCGGCCCAAAGGAGTGGGCCCGGGGGGGCGTCAGGAGCGGTTTCCGGGTCTTGGGATCGGCACGGTGTTGCCGCACGTCGGATCCAACCTCATCTCGGGCTTGATGGAGGCGGTGGCGGCGCCGCCTTTCAACGGGAAGGCGGATTTGCCGGAAATCGCCTCCGATCTGCAGATGGAGAGCGACGAGCTGTTTCCCGTTGCCGAGACGCTGCAAATGCTGCGCTTCGGCGAGCTCGAAGGCGGAGATCTGAAGCTCACCGACGATGGGATGGCGTTCGCCCAATCGGCCATCGATGATCGCAAGCGCATTTTCCTGCGCCACCTGCTGGCCTACATCCCGCTGGCGGCCCATATCCGGCGCGTGCTCGACGAGCGTGCCAGCCATTCGGCGCGCAAGAGCCGCTTCATCGACGAGCTCGAGGACTTCATGAGCGAGGAGGATGCCGAACAAACCCTGCGCTCGGTTATCCGCTGGGCCCGCTACGGGGAGGCGTTTGCCTACGATGACGAGAACGCCATGTTCAGCCTCGAGAATCCGACGTAAGATGAGGCTGCCATGAGCGATGCGGCATCGTCCTATCTGAACCTTCATGTGCCACCGGACGAAATGGTGCGATACATCCAGGACCTCATGACCCTGCCGCACGGCGAGATCGCAGCCGGATCGGCGATGACCCTGGCGCAGCGCCAGTGGGGGGGCGACACACCGCTCGCGCGCGCGGCGCTGTTGCGATGGGGCGCGCTCAATTTAGCCTTCCAGGACAAGCGCTTGGACACCTGGACCGTGGCGCGGGAACGGGACCGCATCCAGGTTCCCGCGGCGTTGGTGGCCGCCGCCGGGATTGCGCCGCTGGTCATGGACAACGAACGCGCCGTGTTCGACATTCCGGCGCTGCTCGATGCGACCTTGGAATTCCAGCCCCCCGCGGGTCAGGCCTAGCGCACCATGATGCCCGCGGAAGATCCGGCGCCCGCGGCGCGCTTCGGAGTGCTTCGCACCATCGCGTTGTACAAGCTGCTGAAGGTCATCATTCTGCTGCTGGCGGCCTGGGGCGAGATACGCCTCCACGATTCGACCTTGTCGGCCAAGCTTCTGTCCTGGGCGGCCAACCGTCCGCAGGGACTCGAACACGACCTGGTGACCCGCGCGCTGTCCTGGTTCAGCGGATTGTCCGAATCCCGGGTCCATGCATTGCGCTTCGTGACGCTGACCTATGCCGCGGTGTTCGCCGTGGAGGGAATCGGTCTTTGGATGCAGCGCCGCTGGGCCGAGTGGCTCACGACCATCATCACGGCCTCGCTGATCCCGCTGGAGATCTGGGAACTGGTCCACCAGCCCTCGATAGGCGCGGTTCTCGTGCTGATCGCCAACATTTTGATCGCCGGATATCTCTACTGGCACGTGTCGACCCATCAGCGACCGGCGCGCCGCTGAAATCCACGATGAAATGATCTTCATCTCGGATCAAAGCTCGCGATCCGGCGTATTCTTCGTTTCGCTCGACAACACCACTGCTGGAGATTCCATGATTAAGTTGATTGCCTCTGCGTTACTGTCCGTCGGTATTGCCGCCGCGGCGATGGCTGCCGACATGCCGAATTCCGCTGCGACCACGACTGCCGGTGCGCCTGCTGCGGGCACGACGTCCTCGACTCCTGCCAAGCATGCCAAGAAGCACAGCAGCAAGAAGAGCAAGAAGTCGACCGCCGCACCGTCGACCACGAAGTAAGGTCATCGGAGCCGCGCCCCGGCCGCCGCAAGGCGGCCGGGGCGTTTTGCTGTCCGAGGGGCGCCGCCCTCGCGGGCGAAGGCGGAAAATGTCAGCGCGCCGACGCCCGAGAACCTAAAATGGCGCATCATGTATCGGGCAATGCACGAACCTAGCCTGCGGGACCGGGAGGCCAGAATGCCGCGAATGCCGTTGACTGGACTGCTGATCGCCGCGATCTGGGTGTTCACCAGCCCCGCTTTCGCGCAGGTGATGCCGGGCGGCCCCGGCGGATATCCGGGCGGGATGCCGGGGGGCGGCGGCGGACGCCCGTCCATGGGCGGCCCTCCCGAGGACGTGACCCCGCCCACGGTGACGGAAAAGCCGGATGCCGCCGCGCGCAAAGCCTACAAAGAGGCGATGAAGTACCTGGACAAGGCCAAGCAGTACGAGGCCTCCGCGGCCGTCGCGAGCAATCCCGACAAGAAGGCCAAGGACATGGAAAAGGTGGGCGATGCCTACAGCCGTGCCCTGGATGAGTTCACCGAGGCGCTCAGCAACAAGGGCGACATGGTGGAGGCGTGGAACAACGTCGGCTACGTGCATCTGCGGCTCGAAGCGTATCAAGAGTCGATCGACGACTATAACCACGCGCTGGCCTTGAAGCCCGATCTGATGGATGCGATCGAGCATCGTGCGGAGGCGTATCTCGCCGTCGATCGAATCGAGGACGTGAGGGCGCCCTACATGGACCTCTACAACCACGACCCCGCGCTGGCCGCCCAGTTGATGACCGCCATGCAGAAGTGGTACAGCGATCATAAGGCCGATGCCAGAGGCATGCGCCCGGCGGACATCGACGCGTTCGGCAAATGGCTGTCCGAGCGCGATGGCATCGCCAAACAGGCGGCATCGCTCCCGCAGCATTAGCTCACCCCCAAGCCGGCCATCGCGCTCGGCCGGTCGCCAATGCTCAGCCGGCCGTCTTGAGCATCGCGATTTCGCGTCGAAGCTCGGCCACCTCCGCCTCGAGCTGCGCTACCCGGTGAGCCAACGGTGCTGCGCCCGAGCTTTCGGGGGCTGCCGACGGCGCATCGCCCGGATCGGGAGCGGACTCGACGGCGCCGAAAAACAGGTGTGTGTAGCGCGACTCGCGCGCGCCCGGCGCACGCGGCAGCCGCGCGACGAACGGCCCGTCCTCGCGCGTCATCAGGGCTCGCAGCGTCGACTCGACCGCCTCGGCATCGGGAAATTCGCACAGCCGGCTGGTGCGCGTGCGCAGCTCTCCGGGTGTCTGCGGTCCGCGCAACAGCATCACGCAGAGCGTGCCCAGCTCCTGGGGGGAGAACTTGAGGGATCCGAACTCGGTATTGCAAAAGCGGTGCCGGTATTTCGTCACCCGGCCGCCGTAGCCCGCCGATTTGTCGCTGACCAGGTATTTCTTCATGAGCGCGTCCAGCGTCTGCTGGACGGTCGATTCGGAGAGCTCGAGCACCGGCTCGCGGTTGGTCTTTTGATTACACGCGTTGGCCAGGGCGTTGAGGGACAAGGGATATTGATCGGGCGTGGTGATTTCCTTCTCGATCAGGCAACCGATGACGCGCGCTTCGTTGGGGGTGAGTTCTATATTCATGCAAGGGATGTCTTAGGGTGGGGGCTTACGGCAGAATATCGCGACCGCGGACACAAGGTGCACTCATGAGCGAAATTCAATTGGTGTCGGAACACGGCTGCTTCGGCGGCACGCAGCGATTCTACAAGCATGTCTCGCGAGAGACGCGTGGCACCATGAAGTTTTCGGTCTACGTGCCCCCCCAGCCCGGGCCGGGGCAGGGGAAGTCCGCGAAGCTGCCGGTGCTCTACTACCTGTCCGGACTGACCTGCACGGAGGAGACGTTCCCGATCAAGGGCCACGCGCAGCAGGTGGCGGCGGAGCTTGGGATCATGCTGGTCGCGCCGGACACCAGTCCGCGCGAGCCGCGCATACCGGGCGATGCGGACAGCTGGGATTTCGGCCAGGGTGCGGGCTTCTATGTGGATGCCACCCAGGCGCCGTGGTCGGCCAACTACCGGATGTACAGCTACGTCACCCGGGAGCTGCCCGAGGTGGTGGCGGCGAATTTTCCCGCGGATGCCGGAGCGACCGGCATTTTCGGCCATTCCATGGGCGGGCATGGCGCGCTCGTGTGCGCGCTCAGAAATCCGGACCGATACAAATCCGTATCCGCCTTCGCGCCCATCGCCGCGCCGATGCAGTGTCCCTGGGGCAAGAAGGGGTTCGGCAACTACCTCGGCCCCGATCAGAACACATGGCGCGAGTACGACGCCACCGAGCTCGTGGCCCGCAAGCCCTTTCCCGGCCTGATTCGCATCGATCAGGGCAAGGCGGACCAATTCCTGGTCGAGCAATTGCTGCCGGAGAAGTTCGCCGCGGCCGCGGCCAAATCAGGTCAGAAGCTCGATCTGAAGATGCATGAGGGGTACGACCACGGGTATTACTTCATCCAGAGCTTCATGGCCGATCATCTCCGGCATCACGCCTCGGTGCTGAAGAAGCGTTAGCGCGGGCGCCCGGGGGGCGCTCCCCCGGAAGGCTAGCGGGATACGGCGGGCGCCGAAGTGACGCGCCCGTCGAAGTCCATCCACACATGCTGCGCGAAATCGTAGAGCTTGCAGCGCCGCACCGTGTTCCAGTAGTAGCGCCAGGTGAAGACCTCCGATTTCAGCCGCTCGTCCAAGGTCGCGCTCAGGCGGGCCTGCGCTTCCTTCAGACGGTAGAGCGGGATGCCCATGTTCACGTGGTGGGCGCCGTGCTCGAGGATGTAGTGGATCAAGCCATCGAGGGGACGCGCGAGCTTTACGTGCACAGTGGTGGTCGCGTAGCCGGCGTTGGCGCTCCATTCGTCGCGACGGTCGTACCAGGCCACCCGCGGGTTCGTGTGCTGCACGTAGATGACGAAGCCCATCAGGCAATTCCACACGAAGAACGGGATGGCGAATCCGAACACCAGTATCGACCAGAGCGAGCGGCCGCTGTACAGCGACCAAGCGATCAGACCGCCGATCCAAGCGGCCCCGAAAGCGCTCACGAGGACGCAGTCCCACAAGTAGCTGACGCGCCGATGGCCGACGTGCTTGCGGTTCGGAAAGTAGAGCTTCTTCCACCACATCTCGACCATGTAGTAGAAGCCCTGGCCGAAACCGCTCCGATACAGATGTTCCAAAAGACGGCGGCTCGACGGCAGCTTGGCGAACTCCTTCGGTGAGTAGGGGGTCCAGACGTAGTCGCGGCCCTTCAGGTTGGTGAAGCCATGGTGAGCGAGATTGTGGCCGACATCCCACAGGCTGAAGGGTGTCAACGAGGGAAGAAAGGCGATGCGGCCGATCCAGCCGTTCAGCACCTTGCTCGGCGTGTACGACCCATGACAGGCGTCGTGTCCGATCACGAACAGGCGCGCGATCCACAGGCCGGCCACGAGCGAGGCGAATACCCTGACCCACCACGAGTCCACCACCAAGAGGCTGCCGATGGCGGCCAGGAACACGAACCAATCCAGGAAAAACCAGACTATCGGCGTGACGATACCGCGTTGCAGCGTGAACGGCTGCAGGAGCTTTTGGAATCTGAACCGCGACTTGTCCGGCGCCGGGCTCTGCACGATCTCCACGGCATTGGGCGGGTCAGAGGACGATGAGGGCATGAACGACTCCGGCGGCAGCGCGACCGCCCATTGTATACGCCGCCGGCGGCGGCTCCCAAAATACGTGGAACTACGGGGATCAGTCCGTATCGGCGTCCGGCCAGAGAAGCGCCCCGAGGTGCTCGCAGGCCTCGATCAGGGCAGTGGCCGCCTCGCGTGTGCTGGCGTCCAACCGGCGGTCGTGGGTGAGGAGCCAGGTGAGGCGCGCGCGCCGCGAGCGGGCGGAAGGCTCGCTGTCGAACAGCGCCGGAAACAATCCGAGCGCATCGATGAACTCGCGCATCGGCGCGCTGGTCTGGGCATTGGGTGCGGGAGTGAGCAGCAGCTTCAACCAGGTGACGCAGCGCTTGGCTAGGCCCGCGCGGGTGATGCCGAGGCTGGTGCGCCGCCGGGTTTCGCCGTCCGCCAACGAATCGGCCAGCCGGCGGTAGCGCTCGACAGACGCCTCGTCAGCCGGCAATGCGGGACTCGCGTCCGAGAGCACCGACCGCAGCAGGTCGGCCAGCAACAGCGCCAGCTCCTCGGCCAAAAATCGCTGGCTCTGCTCGGCGTCGGGACGGGCCAGCTCGGCCCACACCCTGGGTCCGCCCACCCGCCTCGCGTTGGGAGAGTTCGACATGCCCCAAGTGTAGCGGCTCCGCGGCCCATCGCAACTATGTCAAAATGGGACCAAGTTCACTGACACGCGCCGATTTGCTGCAAAAGGCCCGGCCCGCCTGCCGGCCGCGGGGCGGCGGATCGAAAAATTTAATGAAGCACGACCCATCATGATGCCCATCGACTTCGCCGTGGGCGAGGCCGTCGTCGTGGCGCCCGGCGTCCGGCGCATCGTCGCGCGCAACGCCGGTCTCATGACCGGTCCCGGCACGAATACGTACCTGTTGGGCACCTCCGAGATCACGGTGCTCGATCCCGGGCCGGACGACGCGGAACACCTGCGCAGCATCCTCGCCGCCGCCGGCGCGCCCATTCGCTGGATCGTCACGACCCATACGCATCGCGATCACTCGCCCCTGGCCGCATCCTTGCGCCGCGCGACGGGTGCCACCGTCATCGGTCTGCCCCCGCCCGGCGATGGGCGCCAGGATGATACGTTCGCCCCGGACGAGCATCCCCGCGATGGGCAGGTCCTGGCACTCGGGGAGGTCGCGCTGACCGCGGTGCTGACGCCGGGTCACGCGTCCAATTGCGTGTGCTATCTGTGGGCGGCCGAACGGCTGTTGTTCACCGGCGATCATGTGCTCGGCGGCGTATCGCCGGTGATCCTGCCGCCGGACGGCGACATGGGCGCGTACCTCGATTCGCTCGACAAGCTCGAGGACTACGATTTCGAGCAGATCGCCCCCGGACACGGCGCCATCATGAACCGCGGCAAACGAGTCATTGCGATGCTTCGGGCTCACCGCCTGGCACGCGAGCGCAAGGTCCTCGAGCGGCTGACCGAGCCCGCGACCCTCGATTCGCTGACGCCCGCCGTCTACGACGATGTGTCCGAAGACCGGCATCCCTGGGCGCGGCTGACGCTCGAGGCGCACCTGATCAAGCTCAGCCGCGAAGGCAGGGTTTCCCAAGCGGACGGTCTCTGGCGGCGCACCCCGTGAGGGCGCGCCTGTGCGTCTCGCTGCACGCGGTGAGCGTGCGGCGCGCGAACAAGTGGGCGCTCAGGAACATTTCGCTCGAGCTCGCGGGCGGGGAGTCCTGGGCGCTCATCGGCTCGAACGGGTCGGGAAAGACGCAGCTTCTCAAATTGATCGCAGGGCATGTCTGGCCGACTCCGACGGGCCGCGAAAAACTCGTGTACCGCGTGCGCGGCCGCGAAATCCATGCCGACCAGGCAAAAGCCCGGATCGCCTGTCTGGGCGGCGAGCTTCAGGACAAATATGCGCGCTACGGCTGGAATCCGAGCGTGCGGGACCTGCTCGCGACGGGCCTGCACCGCACGGACCTGCTGCTCGCGCCGGTCACGGCGGCGCAGCGCCGGAAAATCGCGGCGACCCTGTCGGCATGCGGTCTCGCCGCGCTTGCCGGTCGGCGATTCGCGTCGCTGTCGTACGGACAGAAGCGGATCGCGCTGCTCGCACGCGCGCTCTGCCAGAGGCCCGACTGGCTCCTGCTCGACGAATTCTACAATGGGCTCGACGGCGACTACCGCGCGCGCATCGACGGGATGCTCGCGGACGCGCGCGCCCGCGGGTGTTCGTGGATCGCCGCGGCGCATCGCGCGGTCGATGTGCCGTCCGGCACGCAAGGAGTCATCGAGCTCGAGGCGGGCCGCCTCGGTGCGGTGCGTGCGCTGCGGGCGGCGGAGCTCGAGCGATTGAGGCGGGACGCCGGCGAGCAGGTCACGCCCTCGAGGCCGCGTCGATGGGCGCCGCGCTCGCCGCCCGCGGGCGGGCATCCGCCGTTGATCCGGCTCCAGCAGGCGAGCCTGTACGTCGATTACCATTGCGTGCTCCGCGAGATCGACTGGGAATTGCGCAGCGGCGAGCACTGGGCGGTGTTCGGCGCGAACGGCGCGGGAAAGACCAGCTTCTTGAAGCTGCTCTACGGCGATCTGTCACCCGCCCTGGGCGGGAGCATAGAGCGGGCAGGCCACCCGCGCGGAACGCCGATCGCCGAGTGGAAACGCCGCGTAGGCTACGTCTCGCCGGAACTGCAGACGGATTATGCGGTGAACGTGACGGTGCGGGAGCTGGTTGCGAGCGGGCGCTACGCGAGCATCGGACTATCCGATCCCCCCACCGCGGCGGATTTGCGGGCCGCCGGGCGCTGGCTCCGATTCTTCAAGCTGGCTTCGTTCGCGCAGCGCCGGCCGCACGAATTGTCGTATGGCCAGGTGCGTCGTGCGCTCATCGCGCGCGCTCTGGCGGCGGAACCGCGAATCCTCCTGCTCGACGAGCCGTTGACGGGCCTCGATCCGAAGCAGCGGGCCGCCATGAAGGGGCTGCTGCGGCGCCTGATGGAGGAGAAATTGACCCTCATCGTCGCCGTGCACCACGCCGAGGACCTGCCGGAGGGCATGACCCACGTATTGCGGCTCTGCGGGGGCCGCGCCCGGGCCGGGGATGGTCAATCTGCGAACTGAGTCGGAGGCGCGCACGAACGGTTGCGAGACACTCTTCCCCTCGTATCCGGCATGGGGTTCGTATTATGTCTCGCGTCCTCGAGAGTTGCGCCCTGGCGGCCGCGGTTCTGGCGCTCGCCGGATGCCACGGCGGCTATGCGGTGCGGCCGATTCCGCGAATCGCCGCCGACAGCGTCGGCAAGCCCGTCGCGCGCCTGCAGGAGGCGTTCGGCAAGCCCCGCAAGATCGACACCACCCCGACCAAGGAAGTGTACGTGTGGTTCCTGGCGCAGAAGCCCGCCGGTGCGCCGGCGGGATTTCACGGCTGCGAGATGGAGGTCACGGTCGATGCGCGCTCGGAGCACGTTCTCGGCTATTCGCTGTCCAATATCGGATGGTCGAAATGCCGCGAGGTGGAGCGCAGGATCCGCGTCGCGGAGCGCTAGATTACAATAGGGATCCCGCCGCCGGGTGGCGTGCTCGGAGTTCCCCGTGTCCCTGATCATCATTCTATCCATCGCTGTTCAAGCGGGCTTGATCGCACACGTGATCAAGACCGGGCGGAACATGATTTGGATCCTCGCGATCGTCTTCCTGCCGCCCGCCGGCCCCATCGCGTACGTGGCGGTGGAAATCCTTCCCGCACTGTTCGGCGGAAGGACCGGCCGGCGCGCGAGATCGAGCGTGCATCGCATGATCGATCCCGACCACGATCTGCGCCGCGCAAGCGCCGAAGTGGAAATCTCCGGCAATGTCGATGCGCGCCGGCGCCTTGCCGACGAATTGCTGGAGCGGCGCCAATTCGACGCAGCCATCAGGGCCTACGAGGGCGGCCTCACGGGGATTTTCGAGCACGATCCGACGCTGCTCGCCGGTTTGGCGAGAGCGCAGTTCGCGAACAACGATTTTGCCGGGGCGCGTTCGACGCTCGAGCGGCTGTCGCAGCACAATCCCGACTTCAAGTCGCCGGAGTCGCAGCTCTTGTACGCGCGAACTCTCGAGGCTCTGGGCGCCGTCGATCAGGCGGAGCGGGCCTATGAGCTCGCCGCACCGAATTTCCCCGGCGCGGAAGGGCGCCTGCGATATGCTCTGCTGTTGAAGCGGCGAGGCAAGCTCGATCAGGCGCGCGGCCTCCTGAAGGATCTTCTGGATGGCGCGAAGCTCGGACCCGCGCATTATCGCCGGGCGCAGGCCGAGTGGCTCGATATCGCCCGCCGGGAACTCGACTGACCGGCCCGCCGGCCCGGGAAGGAACGCCGCTCCGGGAACGAACGCCGGTCCGGCCGGTCAAACGCAACACAAAGAGGGTCAACCATCATGATTCAGCCGCGCTCGATGTGGAGATTTGCCTCCCTGTCCGTGGCGCTCGTGCTGTTGGCGGCATGCGCCGGCCAACGCGAGCCCGCGCAGAAAATGATGAACGACATCGAGGCGGCCGTCGGCGCCGCCTCCGTCGATGCGGCGAAGTACGCGCCCGACCAGTTGAACGACGTGCAAACCAAGCTCGACGACCTCAAGACCGCATTCAACGCGCAGGACTATCAGGGGGTGCTCACCCGGGGCCCCGCGCTGCTCAGCGAAGCCCAAGGCTTGGCGGGCGCCGCCGCCGCCAAGAAGGCCGAGAGGACGAAGTCGCTCAACGACCAATGGAGTTCGCTCGCGGGCACGGTGCCGGACGAGCTGACCGACCTGCACGGCCGCATCGACATGCTCGGACAGCCGAAGAATCGCAAGCTCGCCAAGGGCATCGATCTCGCGGCCGCGAAGGCCGCTCTCGACGATGCGACTTCGCAATGGTCCAAGGCGCAGGGCGCGTTCGGCAACGGCAATCTCGATGAGGCGGTGGCCGCCGGCACCGACGCGAAGTCCAAACTCGACGCGCTGAGCGGCAATCTGCCGGCCTCTAAAGCGCCAGCCGCCCCTCGCTGACGATGATCGCGCTGCCGCCCACATGCGCGGCCGCCAAAGCGCCATCGTCCATCTCCATGCGCACCTCGATCCGCGAGGGCCGGTTCATGTGGCGTCCCTGAAGTCCGATGAACCCTGGAACATGGGCGCCGATCTGACCCATCTCGCACAGGTAGGCGGCGAGCATGACGTGGGCGTTGCCGCTCGCCGGATCCTCGGGGATGCCGAGCGCCGGGCAGAACATCCGTGATTCGGTGGTGAGCTCGTCCGGCCCCGACGCGCGATTGACCGCGAATACGAAAAATCCGTCCGTCCCGAGCTCCTGGCCGAGAGACAGCAGGGTTTCGGCGTTGGGCGCCAGAAGACCCAGCGCGCGCGAATCAGCGACCGGCACGAGCAGCCGGCTGCCGCCTTTGCGGGCGATGCGCGCGGGCATGACCTCGTGCAAAGAAGTCGCCGGCAGCTTGAGCGCCTCGGCGACCCTCAAGGTCGTCTTGAACGGCAACGGGTCGTCCAGTTCGGGGACCGTCTGCCTAAACTCGATGATGGGAGGGCTTCCCGGCGGTCCCTGGCTGGCGCGCACGCGGACTTCGACCACCCCGGTGCCGCTGGCCTGACGCACCGGAGCGGCGCCGCGCCGCCCGAGGGCCAGCAGCACGGCGTGCGCCGCGATAGTCGCGTGCCCGACGAACGGTGCCTCCTTGCGCGCATTGAAAAAACGCAGCCGGATGTCGTGATCCGGCGCGCCGGCGGCGCTCACGAAAGCGGCTTCGGCATGGGAGAACTCGCGGGCGATGGCGGACATCACCGCATCGCTCTGGCCGTCCGCATCGAGAACGACGGTCGCCGGATTGCCGCTGAAGCGCTGCTGCGTGAACGCATCCACTTGAAAAATTCGCACGCGATCCTCCCGCTTGAGCCGCCGCGGCCGGCCCCCAGTTTTGCACGCATCACCATGGCAAGCTACACTGGCGCGAACCTTGGGGTGGCCCTGCGAGGGCCTGAGATGTGGGATGTCGGAGCCGCCGAGTCCTGCGAACCCGTTGAACCTGACCCGGTTAGTACCGGCGTAGGGAGCAGGTGCCATGCGAAGCGCAGTCGAAATCAGCATGTATCCGTTGACCGGCGACTATCGGCCGTTGATCAAGGCGTTCATCGATCGCCTGAACACCTATCCCGATATGACGGTTCGGACCAATGACTTGAGTACGCAGGTGTGGGGAGCGCTGGATCGGGTGCTCGCGATGCTGGCCGCGGAGATCGAGCGCTCCGCGAGCGGCGGCGCCCCGCAACTTGTCTTCGTCATGAAGGTGCTGCCCGGCCTGGCACCGCCGTGATCGAGACGCTTTGGGTGCACCTTGCCGGCGCGTGGCGCACGACGAGCTGGATCGAGATCCTGGCGGTGATTCTGGCGATCGGCTATCTGATGCTCGCCATCCGCCAATCGATCGCCTGCTGGATGGCGGCGTTCGTCAGCTCGTGTTTGTACGTCTGGGTGCTGTTCGGGGCGCGGCTGTACATGGAGTCGGTGCTCAATCTGTTTTATGCGGTCATGGCGGTGTACGGATTCTGGCAATGGCGGGCGCGCAAGGACGGGAAGGTGCTGCCGGTGAGCCGCTGGCCGGTCGCACGCAACGGGTGGGGACTGGCGGCGGTCGTGGCACTGTCGGCGTTCAGCTCTTTTTTCCTGCGCCGCTACACGCCCGCGGCGTGGCCCTTCGCGGATTCCATGGTCACCTGGGCCAGCGTTTTCGCCACGTTTTTGGTGGCGCGCAAGGTCTACGAGAACTGGCACTGGTGGCTGTTGATCGATTCGGCCAGCCTGTATCTGTATTACACGCGGCGGCTGTACCTCACCATGCTGCTGTTCGCCGTGTATCTCGCACTCATCGTGATCGGCATGCGGGAGTGGCGCCGCAGTCTCCCGCTGGGCGCCCAGGCGGCCTGACCGCGGCATGCGGCAAAAGGCGGCCCGGCTCGAGCGACTGGCGCGACGCTACGTACCCGGCAGCGGTCCGGTGACGATCGACCGGCTCGGCTCGGGGTTGATCAATCACAGTTATCGGGTCGGGCGCGAAGGGCGGATGTTTTCACTGAGATTGGAGGGGCCCCGGGCCGGCCGGCTCGGCCTGGATCGGAACTGGGAATGCCGCGTGCTGCGCTGCGCGGCGGGCGCCGGGCTCGCGCCCGCCGTGGAGTGCTGCGAGCCGCAAGCGGGGGTCCTGGTGTCGCACTGGGCGGAGGGTGCCCCCTGGACGGTCGAACAGGCGTCATCGCCCGATGGTCTCGGCCGGCTCGCGATGCTCGCGCGTCGCGTGCATGCGCTGCCGGTCCCCGATCCGCCACGCATCCTGAGCGCCGCAGACTGGATCGCCTTCTATCGCCGGTCGCTCGAGCGGCACGGCGCCGCAGAACCGGGCCGGCTTCGCGACCGATCCAACGGTGTCCTGGATGAGGCGGCGCATCGGCTGGTCGATGCGATGCGCGATGCGCCGTCGCCGCCAAGCGCTTTGTGCCACGGCGACCTGCACGTGCACAATCTCATCGTGGGCGCCGAGGGCGCGCCGCTCATCCTGGACTGGGAATATGCGCATGTCACCGACCCGCTGTGGGATCTGGCCGGATGGGCGTGCAATGGCGATCTCTCGGAAGAATGCCGCGACCTGCTGCTTCGCCTGTATCTCGAGCGCGAGCCGACGCGCGATGAGAGGCTACGCCTCCTCAGGCTGTCGTGGCTGTACGATTACCTCTGCGTCCTGTGGAGCGAGCTTTACTTAAGCTCGCGCTCCCGGGGCGGCGGCGCGACCGATGCCGTGGCGGCGAGGGCGGCGCGGGTCGCGAGCCGGCTCGCGACTGGCCGCGGGGGCCGAGTTCCGGCACACTAGCGCGCTTTGGCTTTGGGCCCTGGAGAGATTGATGGCGCGAATGATCGTGGTGGACCGTGACGGCAAAGAGCATGAGATCGAGGCGAAACCGGGCCTCAAAGTCATGGAAATCCTGCGTGAGCTCGATTATGGGGTCGCGGCGATCTGCGGCGGCCTGTGCTCCTGCGCCACCTGTCACGTATACGTCGATCCCGCTTGGACGGCACGGCTGCCGAAACCGCAAAGCGACGAGCTGGAGTTGCTCAAGGAGCTTTCGGATTACCGGGAGGCGACTTCCCGCCTGTCCTGCCAGGTGGACTTCACCGACGCACTGAGCGGGCTCAAACTGGCGATCGCGCCGGACACCTGAGGTCGCTGCCCGAGCTCATTTCTTTTTTTCGGTTTGCCTGCGCACGGCATCCTGCGCGGCCGCGACCGCGGCCGGATCGCCGAGGAAGCGGCGGCTGAGCGGCATCAGTTCCCGGTCGAGCTCGTAGATCATCGGTATGCCGGTCGGAATGTTGAACTCCACGATCGCGCTCTCGCTCATGTCGTCCAGCATCTTCACCAGCGCCCGCAGCGAGTTTCCGTGCGCCACCACCAGCACCGTGCGGCCGGCGCGAAGCTCGGGCACGATGCGCGAATCCCAGAACGGCATCACCCTGGCGAGCGTGTCCTTGAGCGACTCGGAAGCCGGAAGCACGCGCGGATCGAGATCGGCGTAGCGGACGTCGAATTTCGGGTGCCGCGGATCGTCCGGCGCCAGCGGCGGCGGCGGCACATCGTAGCTGCGGCGCCAGATCTTCACCTGGGCCTCGCCGTGCTCGGCGACGGTCTGCGCCTTGTCGAGGCCCTGCAGCGCGCCGTAGTGGCGCTCGTTGAGCCGCCAGTTCCTCTCGACCGGCAGCCACATCCGGCCGGTCGTCTCCAATATCAGCCAGAGAGAGCGGATCGCCCTCGTGAGCACGGACGTGAACGCGATCTTGGGCTCGAGGGCCTCCCGCTGCAGCTCGCGTCCCGCGAGTATGGCCTCCTGCCTGCCAAGCTCGGTCAAATCCACGTCGTGCCAGCCCGTGAACAGATTGTCGACGTTCCAGGTGCTCTGGCCGTGACGGACCAGGATCAGTTTTGCGGACACTTCCATTCTCCTGAAAAAACCGGACCGCGGCGCAGCGCCGCCACGAATACCCCGTCGAATCGCGCGGCAAGCGTCTGACCGTCCAAAATCTCCACCTGCAGGCGCACGCGCCCCCGTCCGGAGCGCGCCAGCATCTTGAGGAATCTGTCCAGCTGCTCGGGTGGCGGCGCCTTCGCGGTGGCGCGGAACTCGCCGCCCACGGGTTTGAGGTAGCGGATCGTCGATTCCTGGATCACGGCATCGGCGTTCACCCCGTGCGCCTCGATGAAGCGCGTCGCCCATGCCCAGCCGGCGAGCACCGCGACGCAGAACAAGCTGCCTCCGAAGGCGGTCCCCTTGTGATTGGCGTTCGGGGTCAACGGCGCGCGAACCACGACGGCGCCATCGTGTGCGGCATCGACCAATACCTCGAGGTGCCGCGCCAGGGGAAATTCGTGCTCGATTCGAGTCTGCAGATACTCCACGCCGAACGCGTCATGCACTTCGTTGTCCCTCAGGATGGTGCCGGGCGTTTTCATTCCTGCGCGAGCCGCCTAACCGCCTGCAGTGCCACCGACAGCGTGGCGAAGTCGGGCTGCGACCCGGTGCGCATATCGGCCAGGATGCGTTTCAAGATCTCGATCGGCGCCGCGCGGCGCCGGCTCCATTCATCGACGCGACCGACCGGTTCTCTGCCCCTGCACTCGAGCGCCGCGCCCGTGATCCTGCGCTGCAGGCCGTACAGCTCGTCCCGCACGGTCCGGCGCGCGGCGGCCTGCCACTGTCCCTCGACCGCGAGGCCGTCGATCTGTTCCTTGATCCAGGAAAGTCCCATGCGTTCGCCGATGTTGAAATAAGCCTTCGCCGCGAAGCCGATGTCGACCTTGGCGGCCATGGCGACTTCGGCCAGATCGAGCGCGCAGTGCAGGATCTCGAGCGAAGCAATCCGGGTCGCCAGCCGCTCCGGCACGTTCTGCCCGATCAGCCGGGACCGGTCCACGCCGAGTCGCGCCGATGCCGTGGCGGAGAGCGCCGAACCGAGCTCGCCCCAGAGCTCCCGCACCGGCGCGGCGTAGCGGTGCACGGCGCGCTCGATGACCAGCTGCTCGCGCAGATTTTCGATCAGCCAATAGCTCGCATGACGCAGCAGACGGGCGGTCTGATTCATCGCGATGTACTGCACCGAGGCCGGAATCTTGTTGTCGAGCTCCTCGATCTGCGACCAGATGTCGCGCGCCGCGAACACCTCGCGCGCGGTGGTGTAGGCGCGTGCTATGGCCGCGGGGTCCGCGCCGGTATCGTCCTGCGCGCGCACCGGGAACACCGGTCCCATGCGGTTGATGAGGCTGTTGGTGATGGCCGTAGCGATGATCTCGCGGCGCAGCCGGTGCCGCTTCAAGCGCGCGGCGAAGCGGTGCTGCACGGGTCCCGGAAAATAGCGTATGAGCTCGCCCGAAAGATACGGGTCCTCCGGCACGTTGGAATGGATCAGCGCCTTGTACAGCCAGATCTTGCCGTACGACAGGAGGATCGCGAGCTCCGGCCGCGTGAGCCCCTCGCCGGCCTTGCGGCGGTCGGCGATCTCCTCCTCGGACGGCAAGAACTCGAGCGCGCGGTTCAGATCGCCGGAACGCTCCAGCACGCGGATCACGGAAGCGTTCTCGCTCAGGCGCTCCTTCGAATGGAATTCCCCGGTGCTGATCGCCTGGCCCTGCAGGTAGTTGTTGCGCAGCACCAGTCCCGCGACCTCGTCAGTCATCTGCACGAGCAGGCGGTCCCGCGCGGCCCGTGTGAGCTCGCGGGCGCGCACGGCCCCGTTCAGCAAAATCTTGAGGTTGACCTCGACGTCCGAGCAGTTCACGCCCGCCGAGTTGTCGATGAAATCGGTGTTGAGGCGCCCCCCGCGGCGCGCGAACTCCACGCGGCCGAGCTGCGAGAAGCCGAGATTTCCTCCCTCCCCGATGACCTTGCAGTTGAGCATCGCCGCGTCGATGCGCACGGCATCGTTGCTTCGATCGCCCACGTCGACGTTGGACTCGCTGCCGGCCTTGACGTACGTGCCGATTCCGCCGTTCCACAGGAGGTCGACGTGCGCCTTCAGGATCGCCTTGATCACCTCATTGGGCGTTGCCTGCGCCGGCAGCTCGAGCAGCGCCTGCGCCTCGCGCGACAGGGACAGGCTCTTGGCGCTGCGCGAGTAAATGCCGCCTCCCTTGGAGATGGCCGCCTTCGAGTAATCCTCCCACGAGGAGCGCGGCAGGCGGAACAGCCGCTCGCGTTCGCGAAACGATCGTGCGGCATCGGGATTCGGATCGATGAAAATGTGCTGGTGGTTGAAGGCCGCGACCAGCCGTATGTGCCGGGACTGGAGCATGCCGTTGCCGAACACATCGCCCGCCATGTCCCCGATCCCCGCCACCGTGAAGTCCTGGGTCTGGATGTCGGTTCCCATTTCGCGAAAATGCCGTTTGACGCATTCCCAGGCGCCGCGTGCGGTGATGGCCATTTTCTTGTGGTCGTACCCGGCCGAGCCCCCCGAGGCGAACGCATCGCCGAGCCAAAATCCATACTCCTCGGATATCGCGTTGGCGATGTCCGAGAAGGTCGCCGTTCCCTTGTCCGCGGCCACCACCAAATAGGCGTCGTCGCCGTCGTGTTTAACCACCCGCGGCGGCGGGACGATCCTGTCCTCGACGATGTTGTCGGTGAGGTCGAGCATGCCGCGGATCAGCGTTTGATAGCATGCGACCACCTCGGCGAGCTGCGCATCGCGGTCGCCCGACAGGGCCCGGCGCACGACGAAGCCGCCCTTGGCGCCCACGGGAATGATGACCGTGTTCTTGACCTGCTGCGCCTTCATGAGCCCGAGCACTTCGGTCCGGAAGTCCTCGCGCCGGTCCGACCAGCGGATGCCGCCGCGGGCGACGAAACCCATGCGCAGATGCACCCCTTCCATGCGGGTCGAAAACACGAAGATCTCGAACATGGGCTTCGGCAGCGGAAGCTCGCGAATTTTCTGGCTCTCGATCTTGAACGAGAGGTAGTCCTTGAGCCGGCCGTCCGGGGACAGCTGGTAGGCGTTGGTGCGCACCGTCACCGAGAGCGCGTTCCACAGCGCCCGCAGTATCCGGTCCTCGTCGGAGCGGGTCACGTCCTCGAGCTTGGAGCGGATCTTCAGATCGAGGCGCGCGGCGCCCGAGCGGCGCGCCGTCGCGGAAATGCCGGGGTCGAACCGGGTGACGAACAGATCCGCGAGATGGCGCGCGAGCTCCGGATTGTTGACGAGCACCTGCGCGATGTAGCCCTGGCTGAAGGGAAGCCCCGTCTGGAGCAGATACCGGCAATAGGCGCGCAGCACCACCACGAGGCGCCACGGCACGCCGGCCGTCAGCGTGAGCTGGTTGAATCCGTCCGAATCCATGAGGCCGGTCCACACCGCCGTGAACGCGCTCTTGATCTCGTCGGCGAGCACGTCGAATTTCGCGACGGCGGTCCCCTGGATGTTGAGCTCGAGATCCTGAATCCAGGCGCGGCGGCCGCCGGCGAACTCGAGCCCGTACGGCCGTTCGGCCATCACCTTGAGCCCCATGTTCTCGAGCATGGGCAGCAGATCGGAGATCGGGATCGCATCCTCGAGATTGCGGAAGATCTTGAGAAAGAATTTGTCCTTGCGGCGCGGCTCGGGACGGTACACGTCCAGATGCAGCCGGTCGCGCTCGCGCTCCGCGGCCTCGAGAAAGGTCACATCGACGGCGGCGGCATCTCCCGAAAAATCCTCGGTGTAGGCGGCGGGAAACGCCTGCGCATAGGTCGCGAACAGCTCGAGCGCGTACGCTTCGTCGAAGCGCGCGAGCAGCGCCGCCTTGAAATCGTCCGCCCAGGAACGCACCGCGACCGCGATCCGGCGCTCGAGGGCGTCGCCGTCCTTGCGCGAGCCCGCGCTCGGCAGCGTGCGCGCCACGATGTGGATGCGCGCGAGGTTCGATTCCGCGATCTGCACCTGCGACTCCATGCCGGTGGCATCGAGCGCCTCGCCGATGACGCGCTCGATGCGCTGGCGGACCTGTGTGTTGTACTTCTCGCGCGGCACGAACACCAGGCAGGAATAGAAGCGGCGGAACGGGTCGCGCCGCAGCAGCAGCCGCACCCGCGGCCGCTCCTGCAGTCCGAAGATGCCCGTCACGAGCCGGATCAGGTCGGGGACGCCGGCCTGGAACAGCTCGTCCCGAGGGAACGACTCGAGAATGTGCTGCAGCGCCTTGCCGTCGTGGCTGTCGGGCGCGAGCGCGAAGTGCTGCACGACTTGCGCGACCTTGTGGCGAACCAGGGGGATTTCGCGGGGAGTGCAGTTGTAGGCGGAGGAGGTCCAAAGGCCGAGAAAGCGGCGCTCGCCGATCAACCGGCCGGCGGCATCGAAGGACTTCACGCCGACGTAGTCGAGGTAGCCTGCGCGATGCACCGACGACTGCAGGTTCGCCTTGGTGACGAGCACCAGGTCGCGCGCGCGGCTCTGGCGGCGGATGTCGCCGGGGAGCGTGCGCGCGGTGCTGGGCGGGCGCCTGTGGCCTGCCCGCAGGACGCCGAGCCCGGATTCCTCCACCGGATCGAGGGCGTCCTGGCCCTTGCGGCTGCGCAGCCGATACTCCTTGTAGCCCAAAAAGGTGAAGTTGCGGTTATCCATCCAGGAGAGCAGCGCCTGCGCTTCGCTCACGTCGCGGGCGTCGAAACGCGCGCTCAGGGCGCCGAGATCATCGGAAGCGCGGCGCGCCTCGGCGCGCATCTTGGCCCAGTCGGCGCACGCGATGCGCACATCGCGCATGCTGCGCTCGATATCCTCGCGCAGCGACTGCAGCAGCGCGGGATCGACGATGCGGTCCACCTCGGCATGCTGGAAGGACTCCAGGCGGACGTGCTTGCCGGCAGCCGCGGCGCGCCCCTCGATGGAACGCAGCGCACCGGCCGCATCGCGCGACACGGTGAAGATCGGGTGGGCGAGAAAATGCATGGTCAGGGATCGCCGCGTGAGGGCGAGGCCGATCGAGTCGACCAGGAACGGCATGTCGTCGTTCACCACCTCGATCACCGTGTGGGGCGAGGTGTAACCATCCTCGCGCAGGGTGGGGTTGAACACCCGCACCAGGGCGCGGCCGCGGCGTGCATGCGCGAAGCGCAGGTGCGACAGCGCCGCTCCCGCGAGGTCCGAGGGTTCGCGGGCCTTCATGTCCTCCGGATCGACGTTGCCGTAATAGGTTTCCAGAAAGCGCTTGTAGTCGGCGCCGCGGCGCGACTTCGGCAAGCGGGCCGCAGCGCCGACGACGGCCGCCATTCGATGTTGCTCGGTGCTGGCTGGATGCATGTTCTGATCCTGAAGTTCAGTCTGACTTTTCGAGATCGGCGATCACTGCCGCCAGAAAACGGCATGCCTCGCCCCCGGTGATGCAGCGGTGATCGAAGCTCAAGGACAGGGGCATCCGGCGATGCGCCGCCACGGTGCCGCCCGCCGCCACCGCATCGGTGCGCACCTTGCCCGCCCCGAGGATCGCCACCGCCGGCGGCACCACGATGGGAATGCCGTAGCGGCCCGCCAGCGTGCCGAAGTTCGAGAGCATCATGGTGAAATCGCGAAGATCCTCCGGCGCAATGGTGCGCTGATGCGCGGCGTCCTTCCGGGCGGCGACCGCGGCCTTCAATTCCGCCCGGGACTTGTTCTCGATGTTCCTCACCACCGGCACGATCAGGCCCTGCGGCGTGTCGACCGCGATCGCGAGATCGATGTGATCGAAAAGCGCGCGCGAGTTCGAGGCGGCGTCGTACCAGGCGTTCAGGGCCGGCTCGATGCGCCAGGCACCGATGAGCGCGCGAATCAGCCGCAGCATGTAATCCCCGGGCTTGGACCACGCGTCGAGGTCGGCGTCGTCGCACACGGTGCTCAGCGGCACCTCGGCCTGAGACGCGGACATGCTGCGCGCCATGGCCCGTCGCGGACCGCGCAACGGCTCCCACGCGGCCCCCGGCGGCAATGCCGGCGTCGGCGGCGCGCCGCGAGCCGGCGCGCCGCCCGATGCTCCGGCGAGCACGTCATCGAGGGTGATGAGCCCGCCGTGTCCCGATCCCAAGATGCGCTCGAGATCGACCTTCAAGTGGCGCGCCGCCGCGCGCGCCACCGGCAATGCGCGCGGGCGCGCGCCGCCGCCGCCCTGCGAGACCGCCGCCATTCCGAGGTCGACCGACTCCGTCTCCGCGCTGACCGGCATGCTGCCGACGACGGTGCCGGAGTCGAAGTCGATCAGCGGCGCACCGGTCGCTATGATGTCGCCGGCGGCGCCGTGAAGCTTGCTGACGGTGCCCGCGAAGGGGACCGGCACTTCGACCACCGATTTCGCGGTTTCCACCGAAACCATGGGCTGATCGGCGTGCACGTGGTCGCCCGGTCCGACGTGCCACTCGAGGATCTCGGCCTCCGCCAAGCCTTCACCCAAATCCGGAAGTCTGAATGTGCTCATGCGAATGCTCTAGGCGTCCAGGGTGAGCCGTGCGGCATCGACGATGCGTTGCACGCCGGGAATGTAGTCGTGCTCGAGCTTGAACAACGGCATCACGGTATCGAACCCCGTTACGCGCTGGATCGGAGCGAGCAGGTCGTACAGGCCGTGCTCGGCCACGATCGCCGCGATCTCGGCGCCGACGCCCACGTTGCGTGCCGCCTCGTGCACGATGACGAGCCTGCCGGTCTTCGCGACGGACGCGAGGATAGCCTCGCTGTCGATCGGGCTCAAGGTCGCCAGATCGATGACCTCGGCGCTGATTCCCTGTGCATCGAGCAGGGCCGCGGCGCGCAGCGTTTCGACCGTCATCGCCCCCCAAGTGACCAGCGTCACGTCGCCGCCCTCGCGCAGGATGAAGCAGCGATCGAGCGGCAGCGCGACCCCGTCGTCGCTCACTTCCTGGCGCATCGCGCGGTACAGCCGCGCCGGCTCCAGGAACATGACGGGGTCGGGATCGCGGATGGCGGCGAGCAGCAATCCGTAGGCGCGTGCCGGGGATGACGGGCATACGACGCGGATCCCCGGGATGTGGCAGAGCATGGTCTCGGTGCTTTCTGAATGATGCTCGGGCGCGTGAATGCCGCCGCCGTGCGGAGTGCGGATCACCACCGGGCAGGTGAGCCGGCCGCGCGTGCGGTGGCGCATGCGCGACATGTGGTTCACGATCTGATCGATGGCGGGGTAGATGAATCCCATGAATTGAATCTCGGCCACGGGCTTCAATCCGTGCGCCGCCATGCCCACCGACATGCCGGCAATGGTCGCCTCCGCGAGCGGAGTGTCCTGCACCCGGAGCCTCCCGAAGCGCGCCTGAAGCCCCGCAGTCGCGCGGAACACGCCGCCGTTCACGCCGAACGTCCTGACCGATCACGACGACGCGTTCGTCGTGCTGCATTTCCCAGCCATGCGCCATTGCGATGGCCTCGACCATGGTTACTTTCGCCAACTCAATTTCCGCTGGAGTGTCCGCTTGGGCGTGCACCGTACCTGCGCGCCGTCTCGCGCTGCCCGATGAGGTGGCGCGGCATCTCGGCGAACAGGTGATCGAACATGGCATCGGTCGAGGGCTTCGGGCCCTTCAGATAGTCGTTCACCGCCGCGTCGATCTCGCGCGCGCATTCCTGCGTCCACGCCTGCTCGTCGGCATCGCTCCACGCCCCCGACCCGACCAGGTATTCGCGCAGGCGGATCAAAGGCTCGAACGTCCAGGCTTCCCTGACCTCGTCGGGACGGCGGTAGCGGCCGGAGTCGTCCGCGGTGGTGTGATCGCTCAGCCGGTAGGTCAGCGTTTCGATCAACGTCGGGCCGCCGCCGCGCCGCGCGCCGTGGAGCGCCGCCGCGACCGTGTCGCGCACGGCGAAAACGTCGTTCCCGTCGACCTGGACGCCCGGGATCCCCGCGGCCACCGCCTTTTGCGCGAGGGTGGGGGTCGCGGTTTGCTCCGCGACCGGCACCGAGATCGCCCAGCCGTTGTTGACGATCACGAACACCACGGGCAGCGCGCGCGCGCCGGCCAGGTTCAACGCCTCGTAGAATGCGCCTTCCGAGGTGCCGCCATCGCCGATGTAGGCAACCGCGCAGCGCGGCTCGCCGAGAATCTTGAAGGCCATGGCTGCGCCGGCGGCGTGCAGCGTCTGGGTGGCGATCGGCACGCACCAGGCAAAATCGTGCCGCGCGTGGGCGAAGTCGTTGCCGCGCTCATCGCCTCCCCAATACGTGAGTATCTCGGTCATGGTGACGCCGCGCCACAGCTGAGTGCCGATCTCGCGATAGACCGGGGCGAGCACGTCCTCGGCGCGCATCGCCGCGCCTACGCCGATGTGCGTCGCCTCGTGTCCCAGCGCCGAGGCATAGGTCCCCAACTGGCCGGTCCGTTGCAGGTTGACCGCCTTGGCGTCGAACAGCCGCTCGCGCATCATCGCCCGATACATGCGGCGCACGTCCTCGAAGTCCGTCGCGAAGGCGGGCGGATCCGCCACCAGGGTACCCTTCGGATCGAGAATGCGTTTGTATTCGATTTTGAATTCGGCGACCGTCGGCATCGGCGAATTATGCCAGGGCGCGGGGGCCAGCGCTTCAGGCATGGTGGCGGCCGGCGAGATATCGCGGCGTCTGCATCTCGATCAGGCGGCTGGCCGCGCGCTGGAACTCGAATCGAAGCCGCTCGCCGCGATAGAGCCCCTCCGGCGCAGCGGCCGCCGACAACACGGTTTTGACGCCGCGATCGTAGAACTCATCGATGAGCATGATGAAGCGCCGTGCCGCGTCCTCGTGCAGGGGCGTGAATACCGGGACATTGGCGACGAACACCGTGCCGAACAGCCTGGCGAGCTCGATGTAGTCGTTCTGGCTGCGCGGACCCTCGCAAAGCTCGCCGAACTCGAACCACGCGATGTCGGGACCGGTCGCCACGGCTTGGATCGGCCTGCCCTCGACGATGAGCGTGGCCGGGGAGGTCACGCCGCCCGCTGCAAGTTCCTCGAAGCGCTCGGTCAGCGCCTGTGCCGTCTGCGGCGAGCTCGAGTCCAGGTAGGTCGGCGCACGCTCGAGATGCCGCAGGCGGTAATCGACTCCCGAATCCACCCGCAGCACGTCGACGTGAGCCTCGATGAGTCCGATGGCGGGGAGGAAGCGCTGCCGCTGCAATCCGTCCTTGTAGAGCTCCCGCGGCGGCACGTTCGAGGTGGCGACCAGGGTCACCCCGCGGCGAAACAGGCCCCCGAGGAGTCCCGACAGGATCATGGCGTCGGCGATGTCCGCGACGAGGAACTCGTCGAGGCACAGCGCGCGCGCGCGTCCGGCGATGCGCCGCGCGACGAGCTCGAGCGGATTCTCGCGGCCCCTCGCCCTGCCGAGCTCCTCGTGCACGCCGCGCATGAACCGATAGAAGTGGGTCCGCTCGCGGGGAACCGTCCCGAGCGAGGCGAAGAATGCATCCATCAGCAAAGTCTTGCCGCTGCCGACGCCGCCCCACAAGTAGAGCCCGCGAGGCGCGCTGCCGCCGGACCGCTTCCAGCCGCCGAGCCAGGTGCGCCGCTCGCCTCGCAGGCCGTCGGCGACCCGGTCGAGAAGCGCGGCCGCTTCCTGCTGCGCGGGGTCGAACTGCAGCCGGTGCGCGGCGATTTCCGATCGCCACCGCGCGCCGACCGTCTGGGGCTCGTCTGTCACTCAAGCTCGCGGCGGCGTCGATGCCGCTCAGAGGCTCTGGTAGTTCGGGCCCGAGCCGCCTTCGGGCGTGACCCAGGTGATCTGATCGGTATAGGGTTCCTTGATGTCGCAGGCCTTGCAGTGAACGCAGTTCGACGAGTTGATCTGCAATTTGCGGCCGCCGGCCCCGTCGTCGATCATCTCGTAGACGTTGGCTGGACAGAAATTGGTGCAGGGATTGCCGAATTCCCGGGTGCAGGTCGTCGCACAGAGATTCAGGTCCGCGACCTTCAGGTGCACCGGTTGGTTTTCCTCATGCGTGGTGGAGGCGAAAAACACGAACGCCAGCCGGTCGCGCGGCGGCAATTCGCGGTCCCCCCAGTCCCGATCGGGCGAGACGTACTCATCCAGGCGCTTGAGCGCCTTGTCGTCCGCGTGATTCGCGAGCGTCCAGGGGAGTTTGCCCAGCGTGATGGTTTCCAGTGCCGCGTTGGCGAGCCCCAGCCAGAGGCCGTGCTTGAAGCCGGGCCGGATATTGCGCACCTTGTGGAGCTCGCGGCCGCCGGGCGACTCGCGCCAGCGCTTGTCGAAGCCCGCGGAGCCGCCGGTCTCGATGTAATGGGCGGCGGCGGTCATGCCGGAGCGGATCGCCTGATGGATGCCCTTGATCTTCGGGGTGTTGAGGGTGCCTCCGGCATCGCCCACCAGCATGGCGCCCGGCATCTCCAGCGTCGGCATGGATTGATAGCCGCCCTCGATGACGGTGCGGGCGCCGCCGGCGAGAATCTCGCCGCCCTTCAAAAGCGATTTCACCGACGGGTGATTCTTGAATTGCTGAAAGGCCTCGAACGGCTTGAACCGCGGATCCTCGTAGTCGAGGCCGACGACGAACCCGACGTACACCCGGTCATTGTTCAGGTGGTAGAGAAAGCTTCCGCCGTAGGTCCGGCTGTCGAGCGGCCACCCGAGGGTGTGCTGGATCAGGCCGGGCTGCACGCGCCCGGGCGGAAGCTGCCACAGCTCCTTGAAGCCCAGACCATAGGTTTGTGGCGACTTGCCGGCGTCCAGCTTGAATCGGCGGATGAGCTGCTTCGAGGTGCTGCCGCGACATCCCTCGCAGAACATGGTGACCTTGGCGTGAATCTCCGGGCCGAGCGCGAAATTCGGTCCCGGTTCTCCATTCTTCTCCACACCCATATCGCCGATGCGCACGCCCTTGACGGCGCCGGCTTCGTCGAACAACGCTTCGGCCGCGGCGAATCCGGCGAACACGTCCACGCCGAGCTTCTCCGCCTCCGCGCCGAGTATGGGAATCAACTGTCCCAGCGACACGATGAAGTTGCCGTGATTCACCATCTGCGGCGGCGTTAACGGCAGCTTGTACCGGTTGCGGCGGGTCAGGTAAAGAAATTCATCCCGGGTCGCCGGGACGCAAATCGCCGGCGCATGCTCCCGCCAGGCGGGGAGCAGCTCATCGAGCGGTCCCGGCTCGAGAACGGCACCGGAGAGCGAATGGGCGCCGAGGCTCGCCGCTTTCTCCAGCACGCAAACCGACAGATCGGGCTTGAGCTGCTTCAGCCGGATGGCGCAGGCGAGGCCTGCGGGACCGCCGCCGACGATGGCGACTTCATATTCCATGACATCCCGTTGATTTTCGGTCATCGAGTTCGCACCTGGTTGTTTGGGCCTAAGTCATTGAAAAAGGTGGCGTAGTAGAGCACAAATGTCCCGCTCGGACGACCGGCGTCCACCAGGCGGACGGGCGCTGAGGGGAATGGCCCGCCAGCGTCGCTTTACTGAACGGGGACACCATGGTTCTAAGCCAAGGAAGCTGCTTACCAGGGATGGTCAATGGATTTGGGCATGGTCGGGCATGGACGCCCACCCCCTTTGGCGCGCCACCTGCAACCGGACCCGGCCCCGTCAGAGCAGCTCGACCGCGATCGCGGTCGCTTCGCCGCCGCCGATGCAGAGGCTCGCGATGCCACGCTTCAGGCCCCGGTTCTTCAAGGCATGAAGCAGGGTGGTCACGAGGCGCGCCCCGGTGGCGCCGATCGGATGCCCCAGCGAACAGGCACCGCCATTCACGTTCACCTTGCCGTGATCCAGGCTCAAATCCTTCATCGCCGCCATCGTCACCACCGCGAAGGCCTCGTTGATCTCATACAGATCGGCATCCTGCGCGCGCCATTCGATCTGCTTCAAAAGCTTCTGCATCGCGCCCACCGGGGCGAGCGTGAACCATTCCGGTTCCCGCGCGAAGCTTGCATAGCCGAGAATGCGGGCGAATGGCTTGAGGCCGCGCTCCCGGGCCAGTGATTCGCGCGTCAGCACCACGGCCGCCGCGCCGTCGGAAATGCTCGCCGAACTCGCGGCGGTGACCGACCCGTCCTTGCGGAACGCGGGCTTCAGGCCCGGAATCTTCGACACATCGATGGTTCCCGGTGTCTCGTCCTTGTCGATCACCGCTTCGCCCTTGCGTGTCTTGGCGGTCACCGGCGCGATTTCGTTCGCGAAGGCCCCGCTCGATATCGCCGCCTGCGCGCGGCGCGCCGATTCGCGCGCGAAATCGTCCTGTGCCTGGCGTGAAAGGTCGTACTTGCTCGAGGTCGCCTCCGCGAAGCAGCCCATGAGCTGGCCATCCCAGGGACTCTGGAGCCCGTCCGTGAACATGTGATCGAGCACCTCCTGATGCCCCATGCGGTAGCCGGCACGGGCCTTCGGCAGGAGGTAGGGGGCATTGGTCATGGACTCGAGGCCGCCGGCCACCATGATCCGCGCCGAACCGGCCAGGATCTGATCCCCGGCCTGCATGATGGCGCGCATGGCCGATCCGCACATCTTGTTGACGGTGGTGCTGGGGACGCTCGCAGGAATGCCGGCGCCGAGCGCGGCCTGCCGCGCGGGGGCCTGGCCCAGGCCGGCCGACAACACGCAACCCATGATCACCTCATCCACATCGCCGGGAGCGACACCGGAGTCGGCGAGCGCGGCCTTGATGGCGACCGCACCGAGCTGCGGTGCGGTAACGCCGGCAAACACGCCTTGGAAAGCCCCGACCGGGGTGCGGCGGGCGGACAGGATGACGAGGGGGTCTCTGCTCATGGCACGAATTTCCATAAAGAGGGGGGGAACACCGATTATACCCCGGACGAGTCCGACGCCGGGCGCGGAGGGCTCAGGGCGTCAGGGCGCGAGCGGCTCGCCCAGCGCCTGGGCGATCATCTCCCGGCTCCTCTGGCGCGCGCCGTCGGGCGTCATCACGCCGAGCACCTGGAAGCGGATGGGAGCGCGCCGGATCATGAGGCTGCCCGTCGGCAGAACGTCGCGCGTGCCATGGATCGCCACGGCCACGATGGGCATGCCGGCCCGCTCGGCCGTCGCAAAGGCACCGCCCAGGAACCGCCCCACCTGGCGCGTCGCATCAAAAGTGCCCTCCGGAAAGAAGACCAGCGATTGGCCGGTGGCCGCCAGCTTCCAGACGCGACGGGTATCGGAGCCGCCCTTGTGGCGGTCGAAGCGTTCGACGAAGGCGGAGCCGAGCCGCCGGAGCAGCAGGCTCGCAAGCGGCACCCGAACCATTTCCCGCTTGATGACGAATGCGAAATCCGGCGGAAGCGCCGCCGCCGCGACGATGCCGTCGATGTAGCTCGCATGATTGGCGACCACCACGCAGGGCGCATCCGGAAGCCGGTCCAATCCCTCGATGCACAGCGGAATGCGCGCGATGCCGAAGAACCAGCGCGAGAACGCGCCCGCCACCCGACGGCGCCCCTTGAGGCCCGGCAGGAACAGGTTGACGGTCAGCGTGATCAGGCTCAATGCCATGAACAGCACGATGCAATAAACTGAATATAGGCGTTGCAAGAGGGGTCCGCGCGCTCGCTTCTGTGATCTGGTTCTCCTTATGTTAATACTTAACCCTGATTGTGAGACTGGTCACGCCCCCCCACCACCACCGCTCGCATACTGAGACTCGACAGCGCGTACAGCACGATTTCGTGCGGCTCGAACGCGGGAAAATATGGCGACGGCTCTGAAACGGTCGGTTTATGCGAGAAGCTCGGGCGCGGGAGTGCCTCCATCACGGGATGCGGCGGACCCTGCCCTGCAGCGATTTCTCGACGCGGTATGGATGGAGCGGGGCCTCTCGGCCAACACGCTCGCCGCCTACCGCGCCGATCTGACCGCGTTGGCCCGCTGGCTCGAGGAGCGCGACAGCGCCCTGCTCAAGGCCACGCGCATCGAGCTTCTCGGATTCATCGCCGCCCGGGTCGAGGGCGGATCGCGCCCCCGCTCCACGGCGCGGCAGTTGTCGAGCTTCAGGCGGTTCTTCCGTTTCATGGTGCGCGAAGGTTTGATCTCGGTGGATCCCACCGCGCAGATCGCGATGCCCAAGATCGGACGGTCGCTTCCGAAATCGCTCACGGAAGCGGAAGTCGACGCGTTGCTCGAGGCGCCCCTCGTGACCGATCCGCTCGGCCACCGCGACCGCACCATGCTCGAGGTTCTCTATGCGACGGGCCTGCGGGTCTCGGAGCTGGTGAGCCTGAAGCACAACCAGGTCAATTTGAACCAGGGTGTCATGCGCGTCATCGGCAAGGGCAATCGCGAGCGGCTGATCCCGCTCGGCGAGGAGGCCGTCCGCTGGCTGCAGCAATTCATGCAGGGTCCGCGCGTGGAGATCCTGCTGGAGCGGCAGACCGATTATCTGTTTCCCACACGACGGGGCGACCGCATGACGCGCCAGGCGTTCTGGCACATCATCAAGCGCTACTCGAAGAAGGCCGGCGTGGAGAAGGATCTCTCGCCGCACACCCTGCGGCACGCCTTCGCGACGCATCTGTTGAATCACGGCGCGGATTTGCGCGTCGTGCAGATGCTTCTCGGCCATTCCGACCTCTCGACGACCCAGATCTACACGCATGTCGCCCGGGAGCGGCTGAAAGAGCTGCACGCCCAGCACCATCCGCGCGGCTAGCGCCGGGCTGAGCGGCGCGCGGCGCGTCTTCCCGATTTCCTGAACCACCGGGCCGGGGAGCAGTCCAAAACCGCTCTCACCCGCCGGAGTATTCGATGCGGACAAGCTGGGTCATATTGTCGCTCATGGCGCTCGCCGCCGGCGCGCAACCGTGCGCCGCGCTTTCCCGGGAGGCCGCCGACGCGCAGGCGCCGGACTCGCAGGCGGGCGCGGCGGATGCGCGCACGGATCCACGGGCGGCGCTGCTCAAACTGCTGCCGGCGGGATCCAAGCTCGAGGATCTGAAGCCCTCGCCGATCGCCGGCATCTACCAGTTCGTGCAGGGCGCCGACGTGAGCTATCTCACCGCCGACGGCAAGTATTTCCTCGACGGCAACGTGTACGACATGGCGACACGGGCCAATCTGACCGAGGCCATCCGCGCGCGCGCGCGGCTCGCGATGATCGACGCCCTGTCCGAATCCCAGATGGTGATCTTCTCGCCCAAGAATCCGCTCTACACCATCACGGTGTTCACCGACGTCGACTGCCAGTACTGCAGAAAGCTGCACAGCGAGATCGCGGAGATCAACAAGCTCGGCATCCGCGTACGCTACCTGTTTTTTCCGCGCACGGGTCCGAACACGGAAAGCTGGCGCAAGGCGGAGGTGGTGTGGTGTTCGGCGGATCGCAACGAGGCGCTCACCCGCGCCAAGGCGGGGGCTGACCTCGACATGAACAAGACCTGCGGCGCGACCCCCGTGGCGCGCGAGTATGCGCTCGGTCAGAGTATCGGCGTGCGCGGAACGCCCGCGATCGTCACCGACGGGGGTGATTTCATCAACGGGTACATGCCGCCCCGCGAGCTCCTGCAGACGCTCAAGCAGCTGCAGGTGACGGCGCGCGAGAACGGGGCGGGTGCGCAGCGCACCGCGCGCCAGGCGCCCTAGCGCTCCAGCAGCTTGAGCTTGTCCTTGACGCCCTCCCATTGCTTGGCGTCGGCGGGCGGCTCCTTCATCTCGCTGATCACCGGCCATTTCTTGGCGAGTTCCGCGTTCAGCTGGCGGAAATTCTCCTGGCCGGCCGGAATCTCCTCCTCGGAATAGATCGCCTCCACGGGGCACTCGGGCTCGCACAGGGTGCAATCGATGCATTCGTCCGGATCGATCACCAGAAAATTCGGCCCCTCATGGAAGCAATCCACCGGACACACTTCCACGCAGTCCATGTATTTGCACTTGATGCAGCTTTCAGTGACCACGAACGCCATGACTTGCCCTTCTCGATATGATGAAGTTGAATTACCGGCCGCTATTCTGCCACAGCGGAGGATTTCAACGGCCGCGTCAGCTCCGTGAAATGGTAGTCCTCGCGCCCGGCGGCCCGGTCCGCGAAATAACGTCGCAGCGTGAACTCGCCGCTCGGGAACGCCAGATCGTCCCAGGGGATCTGCGATTCCTCGTAAAGCCCGACCTCCAGGCTTTCCCGGCCCGGCGCGAAATCCGGCGCCAGGAGGCGCGCCCGGAACATCACGTGCACCTGGCCCGCGTGGGTGACGTTGACCACGGCCAGCAGCGATCCGATCTCGACCGTGGCGAGGGCTTCCTCGTAGCACTCGCGCGCCGCCGCGGCCTGCATGGTCTCCCCGTTCTCCATGAACCCCGCCGGCACCGTCCAGAACCCGAGGCGCGGTTCGATCGCCCGCCGGCACAGCAGGATCCTGTTCCCCCATGCCGGAACGCAGCCGAGCACGAGCAGCGGGTTCTTATAGTGGATCGCGCCGCAGCTCGCGCAGACGAAGCGCGGCAGGTGATCCCCTTCGGGAATTTTGGAGGTGACGGGCGAACCGCAGTGGCTGCAGAAATTCAAGGGGATCCCACAAGTTAAGTCTGGTGCCCGGAGAGGGAATCGAACCCACACGGTGTCACCACCACCGGATTTTGAGTCCGGCGCGTCTACCAGTTCCGCCATCCGGGCATGCCAGGAGCGCAGTATATTCGATTATCGTTCCATTTTCCGGGAGCGATTGCCGCGCTTGGTAGTATGGATCGGATGCAGCGCCAGGATTTTCACTTCGAGCTTCCCGCCGAACTCATTGCGCAGAGGCCCGCCGAGACGCGCGGCGGCAGCCGCCTGCTCGCACTCGACGGCGCGGACGGGCGGTGCCGCGACCTCGATTTCCGGGATCTCCCCGGGCTGTTGCGCCCGAACGACCTCATGGTATTCAACGACACCCGCGTCGTGCCCGCGCGGGTTCGCGGCACGAAGCAGAGCGGCGGCAGGATCGAATTGCTGCTCGAGCGTGTGCTCACGCCGCGCACGGCGCTGGTGCACGCCCGCTCGGGCAAGACCCTGAAGCCGGGGGCGGCGATATCCCTGCCCGGCGGCCGCACGGCACGCCTGATCGACCGCGACGGCGATTTGTTCCGCATGGAGTTTTGCGCCGATGTGCTCGAATTCTTCGAGACGTTCGGCGAGGTGCCGCTGCCGCCCTACATCGACCGCGCGCCCGAGGAGTCGGACCGGGAACGCTATCAAACCGTCTATGCGCGCGAGCCGGGCGCCGTCGCCGCACCCACGGCGGGCCTGCACTTCGACGCCGCGATGTTCGCAGCGCTCGAGGCGCGCGGCGTGCGCCGCGCGTTCGTGACGCTGCACGTGGGTGCGGGCACTTTCCAGCCGGTCCGGGAGGGCGATATCGAGCGCCACCAGATGCATGCGGAGCACCTCGAGGTGGGCGCGGCCGCCTGCGCGGCGATAGCGGCCGCGCGCGCCGCGGGCGGCCGGGTGATCGCCGTGGGCACGACGGTGGTGCGCAGCCTCGAGACCGCCGCTCTCGCCGGCGCGGGGAGCGCGCGCGAGCTGCAGCCTTACCGGGGAGACACGCGCATTTTCATCAAGCCCGGCTTCAAGTTCCGCGTCATCGATGCCCTGTTGACCAACTTTCATCTGCCGGAGTCGACGCTGGTCATGCTCTGCGCCGCCTTCGTCGGCAGGGAGCGGCTGCTGGCCGCCTATGCCCATGCGGTGCAGGCGAGATACCGATTTTTCAGCTACGGTGACGCGATGTTCCTGACGCCCGCGGCCGACGCATTGGACGAATCGTGCGCTTCGAGCTCCTGAGCCTCGACGGCGCGGCGCGGCGCGGCCGTCTCGAATTCGCCCGGGGCCCGGTCGACACCCCGGCGTTCATGCCCGTCGGCACCTACGGCACCGTCAAGGCCATGACGCCGGAACAGCTCGAGTCCATCGGCGCACAAATCGTGCTCGGCAACACGTTCCATCTGTACCTGCGCCCCGGCCTCGAGGTGATCGAGGCGCATGCAGGGCTGCACGGCTTCATGCACTGGCAGCGGCCGATACTCACCGATTCCGGCGGCTTCCAGGTGTGGAGCCTGAAAGAGATGCGCAAGATCACCGAGGAGGGCGCGGCTTTCCGCTCGCCGATCGACGGCTCCGCGGTGTTTCTGTCGCCCGAGGAATCGATGCGCATCCAGCGGGTGCTCAGGTCCGACATCGCGATGAGCTTCGACGAGTGCACGCCGTATCCGGCGACCGAGGCCGAAGCTCGCGCTTCCATGGAGAGGTCGATGCGCTGGGCGGCGCGGGGCCATCTCGCTTACTACGCGGGCAGTCCGCCGGGAACGCTGTTCGGCATCGTCCAGGGCGGGGTGCACGAGAAACTGCGGGCGGCCTCGCTGGCGGCGCTCGAGGACATCGGATTCGCGGGGCTCGCGATCGGCGGTCTTGCGGTGGGCGAAAGCGAGGAAGAGCGCCTGCGCGTGCTCGAGGCGCTGGTCCCATCGATGCCCCTGCACAAACCCCGCTATCTCATGGGCGTTGGACGCCCGGAAGACATCCTCGAGGCCGTGCTTCGCGGCGTCGACATGTTCGACTGCGTGATGCCGACGCGCCACGCGCGCAACGCCCACCTGTTCACCCGGACGGGCGTGATCAACATCCGTAATGCGGCGCATCAGAAGGACACCCGTCCGATCGAGGCCGGGTGCGGCTGCTACACCTGCCGGAATTACAGCCGAAGCTACCTGCGGCATCTGGACAAGTGCGGGGAGATTCTCGGGTCGCACTTGAACACCGTGCACAACCTTTATTTCTATCAGCGCTTGATGGCCGAGATCCGGGCCGCCATCGAGGCCGGGCGGCTGGGCGCCTATGCCGCCGAGTTCTACGCGCTGCGATCGCGGCCCCCCGAGCCGGGCGCCGCCTAGACCGTGGCTCCCGGTTCGGCGTCCTGTATACTGCCCGGCTTTGTGTAGCGGCGTGCGCCGCGAAAAGTGGATGTAAACGCTATGGATTTCTTCATTAGTGCAGCCCACGCCCAGGCGACGGGCGCGTCGGGCCAGGGCGGCATCATCGCGTTCCTGCCCCTGGTCATGATCATCGTGGTGTTCTACCTCTTCCTGGTGCGCCCGCAGAACAAGCGCGCCAAGGAGCAGCGGGAGATGCTGACCAAGATCGCGGTGGGCGACGAGGTGGCCACCGCCGGGGGGCTTCTCGGCAAGGTGATGGAGGTGGGCGATCAATACCTCACGCTGGAGATTGCGAACGGCGTGAACGTCAAGCTGCAGAAATTCCAGGTCTCGCAGCTGCTCCCCAAGGGGACGGTCAAGGGCGCATGATCGCCTATCCGCGCTGGAAGATTGCGCTGGTTGCGATCGTGCTCGCGATCGGGATTCTCCTGGCGCTTCCCAATCTGTTCGGCGAGGAGAGCGCCCTGCAGCTCGCGCGCGACCGCGCCGCCGTGCAGCCGAGCGATCGCACCGACATCGTGACGCTGCTCGAATCCAAGGGCATCAAACCCACCGGATCCTTCCTGGATCAGGGCCGGCTGACGCTGCGCTTCGCCTCCAAGCAGGACCAGCTGAAGGCGCGCGACATCATCGCGGACGCCCGCCCGAACGACTTCACCATCGCCCTGTCGCAGGCCTCGCGTGTGCCGGACTGGATGCGCAGCCTGGGCCTCACCCCGCTCAAGCTCGGCCTCGATCTGCGCGGCGGCGTCTACCTCGTCTATCAGGTCGACGTGGCGGGCGCCGTGAAACAGCAGCTCGACCACCGGGAACAGGACTTCCGCGCCTCGCTGAGAGGCGCGCGCATTCCCTACCAGGATGTCCAGGTGGACTATCCCGGCAACCGGGTGCGCGTGATCTTCCGCGACGACGACAGCCGGGCCAAGGGCAAGGCGGCCATCCTCGCCGACAACCGCAACCTGAATCTGACCGACGTGACGGTCGATGGCGCTCCCGCGCTCGAGCTGGTGCTGACGCCCCAGGAGATCAAGGATCGGCAGGATTACGCCGTGCAGCAGAACATCGTCATCCTGCGCAACCGCCTGAACAGCCCGGAGCTTGCGGTGTCGGAGCCGCAAGTCGCACGCGAAGGCGTCGACCGGATCGCCATCCAGCTGCCGGGGCTGCAGAACTCCGCCGAGGTCAAGAAGATCCTGGGCAAGACCGCGACGCTGGAATTTCGCATGGTCGATGAGTCGGACAACCCGCTCGAGGCCGCCGCCACCGGCCATGTGCCCCTCGGTTCGAAGCTCTACTACACCCGCGACAAGCAGCCCGTGCTGCTGAAGCGCGACGTGGTGGTCACCGGCGATCAGCTCACCGACGCGTCCTTCCAGCCGAACACCCAGGACGGACCGGCGGTGTCGGTGAGCCTCGATTCACGCGGCGCCGCGAAGATGCTGAAGAACACCGAGGAGAACATCGGCCATCTGATGGCCGTGGTGTTCATCGACCGCTCGCGCGAGAAGAACGCGCAGGGCGTCGAGGTGGACCGCACGACCGAGGAGGTCATCAACCGCGCCACCATCCGCGGCGTGTTCAGCAACAACTTCCAGATCACCGGCGTGAATCCGATCGAAGGGCGCGAGCTCGCGCTCCTCTTGCGCGCCGGGGGCCTCGCCGCGCCGTTGACGCCGGTCGAGGAGCGCGCCATCGGTCCGAGCCTGGGCCAGGACAACATCGACAAGGGCCGCAACGCCATGGTGTACGGCATGCTCGCCGCCTTCATCTTCATGGCGGTCTATTACAAGCTCTTCGGCGTGATCGCCGACGTGGTGCTGCTCGCGAACGTGGTTCTGCTGATCGCATTGCTGTCGATGGTGGGCGCCGCCCTGACGCTGCCCGGCATCGCGGCGGTGGTGCTCACGGTCGGCATGGCCGTCGACGCCAACATCCTGATCTATGAGCGCATCCGCGAGGAGCTGCGCAACGGCGTGTCGCCGCGAGCGGCCATATCCGCGGGATTCGACCGTGCGTTCTCGGCGATTTTCGATTCGAACATCACGGCGGCCATCGCAGGATTGGTGCTGTGGTTGTTCGGTGCCGGCGCGGTGCGCGGCTTCGCGGTGGTGCTGGTGCTCGGCATCGCCACGTCGATGTTCACCTCCCTGATGGGAAGCCGCGCCCTGGTGCAGATCATCTACGGCGGCAAGCGCAAGGTCGAACGTCTGTCGATCTGAAGATAGTTCGAACCGAGGTCATTCATGGAGTTCTTTCACAAGGTAACGCGCTTCCCGTTCATGAACACCCGCAAGGTGTGGTACGGGTTGTCCGCCGTGCTGATCGTATCCTCGCTCACCCTGGTTGCGGTGCGCGGACTGAATCTCGGCATCGACTTCACCGGCGGCGTCGTGGTCGAGACCAATTTTCCGCAGCCGCCCAACATCGATCAACTGCGCGCGGCGCTCGCAAAGGCGGGAATCTCCGAGGCGCAGGTCCAGGCCTTCGGCAGCTCCCGCGATATTCTCGTGCGTCTGCCGCCGGATCCGAGCGCCAAGGGCTCCGAGATCGGGGCGCGCATCCTGGATGTGTTCAAGAGCGCGGATGCGGGCGTGAAGCTGCAGCGCACCGAGGTCGTCGGGCCGCAGGTCGGTCAGGAATTGTTCGTGAAGGGCGGCCTCGCGCTGGTGGCGACGCTGGTGCTGATCGCGGTCTACGTGCTGCTGCGCTTCACCTTCAAGCTCGCGCTGGGCGCGATCCTCGCGGTGTTGCACGACCCGATCTGCGTCGTCGGATTCTTCGCGGTCTCCCAGATCACCTTTGATCTCACCGCGATCTCCGCCATCCTCGCCGTGATCGGCTATTCGCTCAACGACACCGTCATCGTCTTCGACCGGGTGCGCGAGCGCGCCCGCCACGCGCGCAAGCTGCAGGTGTCGCAGGTGATCGACGAGTCGATCAACCAGACCCTGTCGCGGACCCTGATGACCAAGCTCGTCACCCTGCTCGTGGTGGTGTTCCTCCTGGTGTTCGGCGGCGAGACCCTGCACGGATTCTCCGCGGCGCTGGTGATAGGCATCATCGCGGGCACGTATTCGTCGATCTACATCTCCGCCGCGCTCGCGCTGGATTTCGGCCTGCGCACCGACGATCTTCTCGAGCACAAGCTCACCCGGCCCGAGGAGGTCGACGGCCTGCCGTAGACCCCGCCGCATGGACGCGGCGGCCGCCGTTTGCGCAGACCGGCGGCGATCCATAGAGTCGCGGCATGGAGCTGTTTCTCGATCCGCAGGCCTGGCTGTCGTTCCTGACGCTGTCGGTGCTCGAGGTGGTTCTCGGCATCGACAACATCATCTTCCTGGCGATCCTGGTCGACCGGCTGCCCGAAGGCCGCCGGCGCAGCGCCCGTTACCTCGGCCTGAGCTTCGCCGCCCTTACCCGCATCGCCCTGCTCTTGTCGGTGGTGTGGCTTACCCGGCTGCGGGCGCCGCTCTTCGACTGGTTCGGGCAGGGGGTCTCGGTGCGCGATCTGGCCCTGTTCGCAGGCGGCGTCCTTCTGGTGGTGCAGAGCGTGAAGGAGATCCGCGACATGCTGCGGCACCGGACAGCGCGGCGCGAAACGCGCTCGATGCGCGGCTACTGGCTGATCATCGCGCAGGTCGGCGTCATCGACATCGTGTTCTCTTTCGACACGGTGTTCACTGCCGTCGGACTCTCCAGCCACGTCGAGGTGATGGTGGCCGCCATCCTGGTCTCGGTGGCCGTCATGATGGCGGTCTCCGCAGGGGTGGGCGCCTTCATCAACCGTCACCCCACGATCAAGACCCTGGCGCTGTCCTTTCTCGTGCTGGTCGGCATCGCGCTCCTCGCCGAGTCGGTGCACATCGAAATTCCCCAGGGCTACCTGTATTTTGCGATGGCGTTCTCAGGGGCGGTGGAGTGGGTCAACATCCGCTTGCGACGCCGGGGGTAACGTGTAGAGTGCCGTAATCCTAAGGCTGCGCCGGGTCCAGAATATGAATCTCAAAGGGATGTTAGCGACCAAGCCGATCGCCGCCTACCAGCGGGAGGCCTCCCACGAAGGCTTGAAGCGGGCGTTGGGCATCCCCTCGCTCATCGCCTTCGGCATCGGCGGGATCATCGGCACGGGAATCTTCGTGCTCACGGGCGTCGCGGCCGCGACTCACGCCGGCCCGGCCATCGTGATCTCGTTCATCATCGCCGGCATTGGCTGCATGTTCGCGGGGCTGTGCTATTCGGAGTTCGCCGCCATGGTGCCGGTCGCCGGCAGCGCCTATGCCTACAGCTACGCGACCCTCGGCGAGCTGGTCGCCTGGTTCGTCGGCTGGAACCTGATATTGGAATACATGATGGCCTGCTCGACCGTGGCGGCGGGATGGAGCGGCTACTTCATCAAGCTCCTCGAGCATTTCCACGTCAACTTCATTCCGGCCTCATTGAGCTCGGCGCCGTTCGAAACGTCGGGTCCGGGAATTCAATTCCATGCCACCGGCGCCTACGTGAATCTGCCGGCCATCGTGATCATCGCGGCCGCGACCTGGCTCTGCTACCGCGGCATCAAGGAATCGGCGGTCGTCAACACCATCATCGTGGCCGTGAAGGTGAGCATCGTGCTCGCCGTCATCGTGTTCGGCGCGTTCTACGTCGACACCGCGCACTGGTTCCCGTACATCCCGCCGAATACCGGGGAATTCGGCCATTTTGGCTGGAGCGGCATATTCCAGGCCTCCGCCATCATCTTCTTCGCCTACATCGGGTTCGACGGGGTGTCCACCGTCGCGCAGGAAGCGAAGAATCCGCAGCGCGGCATGCCCATCGGCATGCTCGGGAGCCTGGCGATCTGCACCGTGCTCTACATTATGATGTCCAGCGTTCTCACCGGGCTCGTGCCGTTCCAGTCGATGAACGTCGCGGCGCCGGTGGCGGTCGCGCTCGAGGCGCACCCGCAGCTTCGCTGGCTGTCGTTCTGGGTGATCCTCGGCGCCTTGTTCGGCCTCACGTCGGTGATCATCACCATGATCATTCCCCAGGCCCGAATCTGGCTCACCATGTCGCACGACGGGCTGCTGCCGAAGGTGTTCGGAGCGGTGCACCCGACCTACCGCACACCGCATATCTCGACGCTGATCACCGGCGTGGCCGCCTCGCTCGCGGCGGGTCTGATACCTCTCGGGGTGCTCGGCGAACTCGTGTCCATCGGCACGCTGATCGCGTTCATCGTGGTGTGCATCGGCGTTTTGGTGCTGCGCTACACGCGTCCGGATCTGCCGCGGCCCTTCCGCATCAAGGGGGTGTGGGGAGTGTCGCTGCTCGGCGTGCTGTTCTGCTCGGGGATGGCCTATTCGCTGCCGAACGAGACCTGGTGGCGGCTGCTGGTCTGGAGCGCGCTCGGGATATTCCTGTACCTGGTCTACGGCTACCGGCACAGCAAGCTGCGCGGCGGGACCTAGGCACGCAGCGCCGCGGGCGTGAGCGGTCCCAGCGCAGCGAGCAATTCCTGGTAGACCTTCGGGGTGCCGGCGACGATGTTCGGGCCGAGCGCGTATTCGGAGCCGGTGGGCGTGCCCACCCGGCCCCCGGCCTCCTGGATCAGCAGCGCGCCGGCCGCCGTGTCCCAGGGCGCGAGCCCGAATTCCCAGAAGCCGTCGACGCGGCCCGCCGCGACGTACGCCAGATCCAGCGAGGCGGCGCCCGGACGGCGCACACCGGCCGCGACGGTCATCACGGCTTTCAGGATCGCGAGATAGTCGTCGATGTGTTCGGCCGCCATCCGGTAGGGGAAGCCGGTGCCGATGAGGGCGCCTTCGAGCGTGCGCTGCGGGCTGACGCGGATCTTCTTGCCATCGAGCTGGGCGCCATCGCCGCGCGAGGCGGTGAACAGCTCCTGGCGCAACGGATCGTAGACGACGGCATGCTGCAGCCTGCCGCGGTGCTCGACCGCGATCGATACGGCGAACGTCGGGAATCCGTGCAGGAAGTTCGTCGTGCCGTCGAGCGGATCGATGATCCACACGTATTCGCTCTCGCCGCTGCGGCCGCCCTCCTCGCCGTGGAACGCGTGGTCGGGATGAGCCCGGCGCACCGTCGCGATGATGTCCGCCTCGGCCTGGCGGTCGATGTCGGTGACGAAGTCGTTGCGGCCCTTGGTCTGGATCTTCAACGAATCGAGACGCGACATGCTGCGGACGATCAGATCGCCGGCCCGGCGCGCGGCGCGCACGCCGATATTGAGAAGTGGCTGCATAATGACGCGCTAGAATAACAGAGCATGACCGCTCTCGTTCGCGTGGTACTCGTCGATCCCAGCCATCCCGGCAACATCGGATCGGTGGCCCGCGCCATGAAGAACATGGCGCTCGACGACCTGATCCTGGTGAGGCCCCGATCGTTCCCGCACGCCGACTCGGTCGCGCTCGCGGCGGGCGCCGACGACATCCTGGCGCGCGCGCGCGTGGCCGGGAGCGTGGCGGAGGCGATCGAGGACTGCGGATTCGTCGCCGGCTCGACCTCGCGCCCGCGCTCGTATCACTGGGAGTTCACCACGCCGCGCGACGCGGCGGCGCGCGTGGTGGCGCTTCCCGGCGGGAACCGGGCGGCGCTCCTGTTCGGTTCCGAGCGATACGGTCTTGGCAACGAGGATCTGGATCACTGCAACGTGCTCATCCGCATCCCGGCCAATCCGGATTACTGCTCGCTCAACCTCGCCATGTCGGTACAGCTCATCGCCTACGAGATCTTCCTGGAGCGCGAGCAGCCGCGCTCGCACGTGCAGCTGGAGACGCCCCTGGCCTCCTCGGGCGACATGGAGCGCTTCTATGCGCATCTGCAAACCGTGCTCGATGAGATCGAGTTCGAGGATCGCACCGGCCACCTCATGGAGCGGCTGCGCCGGCTGTTCAATCGCGCTCAGGTCGATGGCAATGAGCTCAACATCCTGCGCGGCATCCTGAGCGCGGTTCAGGGCCGGCGCCGCCGCGCCGGCAGCAGTCCGCGCCCATGAGCGTCCCGGCCGCCTACCTCGATTACGCCGCGACCACGCCGGTCGCACCGGAGGTGGCGCTGCGCATCGGGGAGTGCCTCACCGCGGACGGCGCATTCGGCAATCCGAGCTCGGTGAACCACGGGTACGGTGCGCGCGCGGCCGAGCTGGTGGAGTCGGCCCGCGGGCAGGTGGCCGCGTGCGTCGGCGCCGAGCCCGCCGACGTCATTTGGACCTCGGGAGCGACCGAGGCCAACAATCTCGCCATTTTCGGCGCCGCGAACTATTACCGGGGTGCCGGCCGGCACATCATCACCGCACGCACGGAGCACAAGTCGGTGCTGGATTCCTGCCGCGAGCTCGAGCGGCGCGGATGGCGGGTCACCTACCTCTCGCCCGGACCCGATGGAGTGCTGGAGCCGGAACGAATCGCGGAGGCGCTGGAACCCGAGACGGTGCTGGTGTCCGTGATGCACGTCAACAACGAAATCGGCACGGTTCAGGACATCGCGGCGATCGCCGCCGTCTGCGCGCGCTCCAGCCAGGCGCGGCTGCACGTCGATGCCGCCCAGAGCGTGAGCAAGGTTCGATTGGACTTCGCGGCGCTCGGCGTGGATCTGCTGTCAGTCTCGGCCCACAAGGTCTACGGGCCGAAGGGCGTGGGCGCCCTGATCGCCTCCAGGCGGCGCTCCGTGCAGCTCGCACCGCTGCTGTACGGCGGCGGCCAGGAGCGCTCGCTGCGCCCGGGGACCATCGCAACGCACCAGGTGATCGGCATGGGCGCCGCCTTCGCCCTGGCGGCCGCCGAAACGTCCCGCGAGTACGAGCGCATCGGCGCGTTGCGGGAACGCCTGTGGGCGGGCATCGGCGCGCTGGGCGGGATTTGGCGCAATGGCGATCCCTCGCGCTCGGTGCCGAACATCTTGAATGTGTCGGTGGAGGGCGTCGAGGGGGAAAGCCTGGTGGCCGCCGTCGGCGCCCGAATCGCGGTGTCGACCGGCTCGGCCTGCACGTCCGCCCAGCGCGAGCCCTCCTACGTACTGCGCGCGCTCGGGCGCGACGATCGATTGGCCGAGAGCAGCCTGCGCTTCAGCATGGGCCGCTATTCCAGCGCGGCCGACATCGACACGGCGATCGACGCCGTGACGAGCGCCGTGAAACGGCTGCGAGCCATCGGCGGCCGATGAACTACAGCGAGCTCACGCGACGCTGCTTCGAAAATGCCGCCTGCGCCGGCGCGGCGACCGGCGCGGACTGGTTCCGCGGAGAGGCGGGAAGCCGCGAACGGGGCACCTGGGTGCAATTCGATGTGCAGGTGCGTTCAACAGAGGCCGGCCGCCACATCCAGGCCGTGCGTTTCCTGGCGTTCGGCTGTCCGCACGTGATTGCCATCTGCCAGTGGGTGGCGCAAGAGGCGGCGGGGCTCGCGGCGGAGGCGCGGCTGCCCGAGAGCGTCCAGGCGCTGCGCGCGCGATTCGAGGCCCCGGTCGAGAAGCTGGGGCGGCTGCTGATCGTGGAGGACGCCTGGAAAGCCGCCCTGGACAGCGCCGTTTTGCGGCGCAATGCATGACGATATGCTTAAAAATGCGTCCGAGTTCCCGTGAAGAGCGGCCGTCGGAGTGTACTATCGTTGCTCGAGAGACGATCGGAGGATCACCAGATATGGCGATATCATTGACGGAATCGGCAGCCGAGCGGGTGCGATCGCATCTGGCGAGGCGCGGCACCGGGGTGGGGCTTCGGATCGGCATCAAGAAGACCGGTTGCTCGGGTTTTGCCTACGTGGTCAATTATGCCGACGAGGTTCATCCGGGCAACGTCGTGTTCGAGGAACGCGGGGTTCGGGTCGTGGTCGACTCTGCAAGCCTGCCGTTGATCGACGGCACGCTGGTGGATTTCGTCAAACAGGGCCTCAACGAGGCCTTCAAGTTCCAGAATCCGAAAGCCAAGGGCGAATGCGGTTGCGGAGAGAGCTTCAGCGTCTAGTCGGGCGGCTTGCTCGCGGCGGCCGCCGGTGAGCGGTTTTTCCAAGTAATACAGACACTTCGGCGGATCGAGCCGTTGCCTGACAGGGCCGCCTCCAGTACACTTCGCGGTCTTTGTCGGCCCTTTCGAGGGCCCCTCCCGCAACTGACCCGAGGATCATCATGCCCAGCGAGCGCACTCTCTCCATCATCAAGCCGGACGGCGTCGGCCGCAATCTGATCGGCGAGGTTCTGAACCGGTTCGAGAAGGCCGGGTTGAAAGTGGTCGCCGCGCGCATGATGCACCTCTCCCAGAAGGAGGCGGAGGGTTTTTATGCGGTGCATCGCGAGCGGCCGTTCTTCAAGGACCTGGTCAAGTTCATGACCTCGGGTCCGGTCCTGGTGCAGGTGCTCGAGGGCGAGGGGGCCATCGCGAAAAACCGCGAGGTGATGGGCGCGACCGACCCGAAGAAGGCGGCCAAGGGCACGATCCGCGCGGACCTCGCCAGCTCCATCGACGAGAACGTGGTGCACGGCTCGGACGCCGCCGATACCGCGGCGCGCGAGATCGCATATTTCTTCCGTGAAATTGAGGTCTGTCCGCGTACGCGATAGCGTATGCGCGAACACCCCTTTGAGGCTCGAGGCAACTGAAGTGGCCGCGGATCGCGTAAATCTTCTCGGCTTGCCGCGGCAGGAGCTCGAGGCGTTCGTCGCCGAGCGCCTCGGCGCGAAGCCGTTCCGCGCCCGTCAGCTGATGAAATGGATCTACCGCAAGGGCGCCGCGGACTTTTCCGCCATGAGCGATCTGAAGCAGGAGTTCCGCGCGCAGCTGCAGGGCGTCGCGGGCATCGAAGTGCCCGAGATCGTGACCGAGCAACGCTCCACCGACGGCACTCGCAAATGGATGCTGCGCATGGACGAGGTCCAGGGCATCGAGACGGTCTACATTCCGGAACCCGATCGCGGCACGCTGTGCATCTCGAGCCAGGTCGGATGCGCCATGGATTGCACGTTCTGCTCGACGGCGCAGCAGGGGTTCAACCGCAACCTGAGCGTCGCCGAGATCGTCGGCCAGGTCTGGCTCGCGCACCGGGAACTCAAGGACACGCGGCCCGACGGGCGGGCGATCACCAACATCGTGTTCATGGGCATGGGGGAGCCGCTCGCGAACTACCGCAACGTGGTTCCGGCAATGCGGGTTTTTCTCGACGATCTCGGCTACGACCTGTCGCGCAGGAGGGTGACCTTGAGCACCTCCGGCCTCGTGCCCCAGATCTACAAACTCGCGGAGGAATGCAACGTCGCGCTGGCCGTGTCACTGCACGCGCCGAACGACGAATTGCGAAACCAGCTCGTGCCGATCAACCGCAAGCATCCGATCGACGAGCTCCTCGCCGCCTGCTGGCATTACATCGACCGCCAGAACGGGCGCAGCATCACGTTCGAATACGTCATGCTCGACGGGGTCAACGACAAGCCGGAGCATGCGAGGGCGCTCGCCCGCCTGTTGCGCGGCCACCCGGCGAAGCTGAACCTGATACCGTTCAACGTGTTTCCCGGCACGCGTTACCGCTCGAGCCCGGCACGGACCATCCTCGCTTTTCGCGACATCCTGAACGATCACGGCGTGATCGCGACCACCCGCCGCACCCGCGGGGACGACATCGATGCCGCCTGCGGCCAGCTCGCGGGCAGGGTGACCGACCGCACCCAGACGCGGCTCGGTGCCAAGCTCGGCGCGGCGCGCGCGGCGGCGGAGATCCGATGAGACGCTCGAGGCGATCGCGCGGGCCACGCTCGACGGCAAGATCCGCCGCAGCGGCATTGGCCGCGGCCATCGCGGCCGCATCGATGCTGGCCGCATGCCACCCCGCGCCTCCCGTGTATCAGCAGCCCGACCGGCACAGGAAGCCCGACCCCGCGCAGGCCGCGGTCGCGAACATGCAGATGGCCCTCGAGTACATGAGGACGAACGACCTGGGCCATGCCCGCGATCGCATCGAGCGAGCGCTCACCGAGGCGCCCGACAACCCGAACGTGCAGGAGACCGCGGGCCTCGTCTACGAGAGGCTGGAGGAAAAGGCGAAGGCGCAGCGCGCCTTCTCGGCGGCGGCGCGTCTCGGCAAGGACGATCCCTCGATCCAGAACAGCTATGCCGGATTTCTCTGCCGCACCGGCAAGGCGGCCGCCGGCGAGAAGCTGTTTCTCGAAGTCGCGCGCAGTCCGCTGTATCAGACCCCGGAGGTCGCGCTGCTCAATGCGGGGGTCTGCGTGGGCGGAGCGGGCGACGTGGTCGATGCCGAGCGATATTTCAACCGCGCGCTCACCGTCAAGCCGAACATGCCCGAGGCGCTGCTGCAGCTCGGCAACCTCGCCTTGAGCCGCGGCGAGCCCAAGGAGGCGCTCGATTATGTGCAGCGCTATCTGGCGGTCAATCCGGCGAGTCCGGAGGTGCTGCTGCTCGGGGTGCGCGCGGACCGCAAGCTCGGCGACAGCACCGGAGCCGCCGTTTTCGCACATCGGATCGAGTCGGATTTTCCGAATTCGGAGCAAGCCCAGGTTCTGCGCAGCGGCATCGACCGATGAACGAGGATCCGCAAGCCCTCGGGCAGCGACTGAAGGCCGAACGCGAGCGGCGCGGGTTCAGCACGCAAAAGATCGCCAACGGCATGCATCTCGACGAGTGGGTCATCGACGCGCTCGAGGCGGGGGACTATCGGCGCATCGGTCCCGAGGTGTATGCCAAGGGACATCTGAAGCAGTATGCGAACCTGCTCGGCGTGACCGCGGCTGCGCCCGCGGCCGATGCGGCGCCCGCTTCGCCATCGGCGGCCATCCGCCATCCGCCGCCCATCGTGAGACTCGATGCGCCCAAGGACGCCCACGCGGCGTGGCCGCGCATCGGAGCCGTTGCCGCGGTAGCGATCCTGGCGGGAGGGGTGTTCTGGTGGCGGCAATCGACTCACGGAATTTCCGCGCCCGCGCCCGCGGCGCTGCCCCCGCCGCAGGTCCTCGCATCGGCCGACAGCCCGACCGAAACGCCGGCTGAACCTCCCGCTGAGACCCCGGCCGACGCGGATGCCTCGGCCGGGAATGCGGTGCCTGCGACCGAGGAGCCGGCGGATGCGGCGCATGCGACGGCCGTACCGGCGCCGCGAGCGGCCGCGATGCCGGCGATGATGACCCGGCCGGCGCTTGCGCCCGCGGCCCCGGCTGCGCCGCCCGGCGCGGGCTCGGACCTCACTCCCGGCGTGGGCAAGGCGCGCCTGCGGCTGAGCTTTTCGGCGGACTCCTGGGTCGACATCCGCGATTATTCCGGCAAGCGCCTGTTCGAGGGAAACGGCCGCGCGAACAGCGTGAAGACCGTCGCCGGCGTGGCGCCGTTTCGGGTGTTCTTGCGGTCGGCCAGCGGGGTTCAATTGCAGCTGAACGACCGCGCCGTCGCGATCGGACGGCAGTTCATGTCCGGCGACGAAGCCCGCTTCGAGGCGGGCGCCGACGGCGTGCTGCGGCGGCAGCCGCCGGCGTCGCCGGGCAATGGCCCACAGACGGCGGCTGTGTCTCCCCACGGCTGAACGGAGTTTCCCTTGAGCAAGCTTATCGAGCCGTTGCGCGGCGTTCATGATGTGTTGCCCTCGCAGGTCGCGGCCTGGCAGTTCCTGGAGAGGATCACGCGCGAGGTGTTCGAGAGCTACGGGTACGAGGAATTCCGCGTTCCGATCATCGAGCAGACGCAGCTCTTCAAGCGCTCGATCGGAGACTTCACGGACATCGTCGAGAAGGAGATGTTCAGCTTCGTGGACCAGGGCGAGGACCACATCACGCTGCGGCCCGAGGCGACCGCGGGCATCGCGCGCGCGATGATCTCCAACGGCCTGGTGCGCGAAGGCCGCCTCAAGGTCTGGTGCATGGGCCCGATGTTCCGGCGCGAGCGGCCGCAGGCCGGACGCTACCGCCAGTTCCATCAAATCGACGCCGAGGCATTCGGCTTCCCGGGACCGGACATCGATGCCGAAATGATCCTCCTGTCCGCGCGTTTGCTGCGGCGGCTGGGTCTCACCGGGCTCAAGCTGCTGGTCAACTCCCTGGGAACTCCCCAGGTGCGGGCGGTGTACCGCGAGCTGTTGACCGCCTATTTCGAGGCCCACGAAGCCGCGCTCGACGAGGACAGCAAACGCCGCCTCAAGGGCAATCCGCAGCGGATTCTCGACAGCAAGAACCCCGACATGCAGCGCCTGATCGGCGGCGCGCCCTCGATACTCGATGCGTTGGATGCGGAGTCCAAAGCCCACTTCGAGGAGCTCTGCGGGCATTTGCGCAGCGCCGGTATCGCGTATGATGTCGAGCCGCGCCTGGTCCGGGGGCTGGATTACTACACACGCACGGTGTTCGAATGGACCACCGATGCGCTCGGCTCGCAGAGCACGGTATGCGGCGGCGGCCGGTACGACGGACTCATCGCGCAGTTGGGAGGGGCGAACACGCCGGGCATCGGCTGGGCGATGGGCCAGGAGCGTATCGTCATGCTGCTCGACAAGCTGGCGGCCGACTTCGCGCCGCGCCGTCCGCACATCTATCTGGTGCTGGCCGGGGAGCGCACCGAGACCCAGGGATTCAAGCTGGCCGAGCAGGTGCGCGACGCGTGGCCGTCGCTGCGGTTGCAGGTGAACATGGGCGGGGGAAGTTTCAAGGCGCAGTTCAAGCGCGCCGACAAGAGCGGCGCCGAGTTCGCGCTGGTTTTGGGTGAGGACGAGCTGGCCCGGGGGGTCGTTGCCCTGAAGGCGCTGCGTCGGGAGATGGCGCAGGAGGAATGTCCCATCGCCCAAATCAGTGAACGCTTGGGGTCTTTGTTGGGTCTGACACGGGGCTCGGGTGGCGGGCGAGGGTAGCGCAGAGGGGCAGCGGAGCAGTCATGGCAGAAGAATATTTGACAGACGATGAACAGCTCGAACACGTCAAACGCGTGGTGGCGGAGTACGGCCCGTGGACCGTCGGAGCCGTGGTGTTGGGATTGGCGTTCGTGTTCGGCTATCGCTACTACCAGGGACATCAGGAGCAGCGGGCGCTCGCGGCCGCCGCGCAATTCGAGGACATGGCGTCCGCGGTTCAACACAACGATCAGGCCAGGGCGCGGCAGATTGCCGACGGGTTGATCAAGGATTTCCCGGGATCGCCCTACGCCGATCAGGCGCAATTGGCGCTCGCCGGTCTGTACGTCGATCAGGGCGAGGATGCGAACGCGGTCGGACCGCTGACCGCGGTCATGGACCATTCGAAGGATGGCGAGCTCAAGCGCGTCGCGCGGCTGCGCCTGGCGCGCGTGATGATCGATCAGGGCAAGCCGGACGATGCGCTCAACCTGCTCTCGGGCGATCCGGGTGCGTTCGCGGCGCGCTACCACGACGTGCGCGGCGATGCCTACCAAGCCAAGAAGGATCCCCAGAAGGCGGCGGAGGAGTACAAGGCCGCGCTCGCGGGCAGCAACGGCGGCGGCATGGATGCCGCGCTGCTGGCCCTGAAGATCGCAGACCTCGGCCTGCCGCCCACGCCGGCGGCCGCGGCCCTTCCCGGCGTAATCGCGCCTGTCCCCGCCGGCACGCCGCCGAAAGCGAACCCCTGATGCGCTCATACCTTCCGCTCGCCCTCGCCGCATTGCTGATCTTCGCCGGATGCAGCAAGGACAAGGATGTCGAGCCGCCCGCGAAGCTCGTCAATTTCCCCTCCACGCTTCCGGTGAAGGAGCTATGGGGCGACAAGGTGGGCGGCGGCAAGAAGCAGGTCAAACTGCGTCTCGGACTCGGTCCGGCGGTGGACAACGATCTCGTATTCGCGGCATCGGACAAGGGTGAGGTGGTCGCCGCCAACCTGGAGAACGGCCATCAGGTTTGGGTCAAGAAATTCAAGCGGATGAAGTTCTCCGCCGGGCCGGCCGCGGCGCTGGGCAAGGTGGTGGTCGGTACGACCAAGGGATGGGTGATCGCGCTCGAGGGCGCGAGCGGCAAGGAGCTGTGGCGCACGCGCGTGAACTCCGAGCTCCTGTCCGCGCCGGCGATCGGCGAGAAGGTGGTGGCCATGCGTTCGGTCGACGGCCGATTGCACGGCTTCGCCGCCGACACCGGCAAGGAGCTTTGGTCGGTCGAACAGCAGGTGCCGCGCCTGAGCCTGCGCGGCACGGCCGTGCCGGTGATCGCGAAGGACATCGTCGTTTGCGGATTCGACAACGGCAAGGTGATGGCCGTGTCGCTCAACACGGGCGACACGGTTTGGGACACCGCCCTCGCCACGCCGCACGGCCGCACGGAATTGGACCGATTGGTCGACGTGGACTCCGCCGTCAGCATCGTGGGCGACAACGTGTTCGCCACCGGGTTTCAAGGACGCACCGCCATGCTCGCGCTCGATTCCGGGCAGATCTGGTGGGCGCACGACATGTCGAGCTATCGCGGCCTGGCGGTGGACGAGGAAAATTTATTCGTGACCCAGTCGGACGGCGTCGTGGTGGCGATGCGCCAGCGGGACGGATCGGAAATATGGCGCAACGACAAGCTGAAGCGGCGCGGCTTGAGCGCGCCCGCGGTCACGAGCACGGCGATCGCTGTCGCGGATTACCAGGGCTACCTGCATTGGCTCGACAAGTCGACGGGTGTGCTGGTGGCCCGCGAACGGGTGGCCAAGTTCCGCGTGAGCAATCCGCCGGTGGCCGTGCATGACACCGTCGTCGTGATGACGGACTCCGGCAAGCTCGCCGCGTATCGCGCGACGCCCGTCGCCCATGCCGCGCAGACGGCTCCCGCAGAGCCGGCGCCGATGCCCGCGACCCCGTCGCAGCCCGCAGCCCCGTCGACGCAGGGCGCCGCTCCGCCGCAGTAGCCGTCCCGACATGCTGCCCGTCGTCGCATTGATCGGTCGACCCAACGTAGGCAAGTCGACGTTGTTCAACGCGATGACGGGAACGCGGGACGCGCTGGTTGCGGATTTCCCCGGTCTCACCCGCGACCGTCAATACGGATTCGCGCGCCGAACCGAGGTTCCCTGCATCGTGATCGATACCGGCGGACTGGTGGAGAACGCCGACCAGATCGAGGGCCTCATGGTGGCCCAGACCGAACGCGCCATCGCCGAGGCGGACCGTCTGATCGTGCTGGTCGATGGCAGGGCCGGCCTCACGCCCCAGGATGAGTTCGTCGCACAACTGGCGCGTCGCAGCGGCAAACCGGTGATCCTCGCGGTCAACAAGACGGAAGGGTTCGACCTCGATGTGGCCGTGGCGGAATTCCATCGGCTGGGTCTCGGCGAGCCGCATCCGATCGCGGCGGCCCACGATCAGGGGGTGGTATCGCTGCTCGAGGCGACGCTTGCTGGACTCGAGCCCGACCCCTCCGACGGGCCGGAGCTCGACGGGATCCGAGTGGCGGTGATCGGCCGTCCCAATGTGGGAAAGAGCACCTTGATCAACCGGCTGCTCGGCGAGAACCGCCTGGTGGCGTTCGATCAGCCCGGTACCACCCGCGACGCCGTGATGGTGCCCTTCGAGCGGGATGGCGAGCGCTACACGCTGATCGATACGGCGGGCCTCAGGCGCCGCTCCCGCGTTGAAGAGGCGGTCGAGAAGTTCAGCGTCATCAAGACGTTGCAGGCCATCGAGACGGCCAATGTGGTGGTGGCCGTGATGGACGCCCACGAGAATGTCGCGGAGCAGGATGCGAGTCTCCTGGGCATGGCCATCGAGCAGGGCAAGGCGCTGGTGCTGGCCGTCAACAAATGGGACAACATCCCCCCCGAGCAGCGCGACGAGATCCGCGCGCAGGTCGAACAGCGCCTGAAATTCGCGGACTTCGCGCCCATTCACTTCATCTCCGCGCGGCACGGCAGCGGGGTCGGCGAGCTCCTGCGCACGGTCCGGCAGGTCTACGCCGCGGCGATGCGCGACATGAGCACGCCCGAGCTGACCCGTGTGCTCGAGGCTGCGATCGTGAGTCACCAGCCGCCGCTCGTGAGCGGGCGGCGCATCAAGCTGCGCTACGCCCACCAAGGCGGGCGCAATCCGCCGGTGATCGTGATCCACGGCAATCAGACCGATCACGTGCCGGACGCCTATCGGCGATACCTCGTGAATGTCTACCGGCAGGCGTTCGATCTCGGAGGGACGCCCGTGCGCGTGGTGTTCCGGGGCGAGGAGAATCCCTTTGCGGGCAAACGCAACCCGCTGACTCCGCGCCAGCGCCGCAAGAGAAAGCGTCTCATTCAGCGCAACAAGCGTTGAGGGATTGTTTGCTAGACTAGCTCCAGGGTGTAAAAAGAAAACCACCGGCCGAACCGGTGTCATCGGCGGGTGCCCCTGTGTCGCAACTGTTAAGGACGAGACTTGCACGCTTTGCCGCCATCGCCGCGGCCCTCGTCGCGCTGTACGCATTGGTGGGCTTCGTGATCGCACCCAGGCTCGTGCGCAGCGCGTTGCTCAAGGACATCCCGCAGACGATGGATGTGACACCCGCCGTGGGCGACATCCGCATCAACCCGTTTTTGTTGCAGCTCGATATCCGCGACTTCTCGCTGGCCGACAAGGGCGGCGATAAGCTGCTGGGGTTCGGCAGGCTGTTCATCGACTTCGAGCTGTCCTCGATCTGGCATCGCGCCTACACCTTCGGGCAGATCGAAATCGCATCGCCCTACGTCAACGCGCTCGTGGCCCCCGACGGGACCGTGAACCTGATGGCGCTGCGTCCGAAACCGGCAGCTCCCGTCGCGCCGCCGGCTTCCGGAGAAGCCGCGAAGCCGCTGCCCGCGATCCGGGTGGGCACGTTCAAGGTCTCCGACGGTTCGGTCAGCTACCGGGATCAGAGCCACCCCTCGCAGTTCGCGGCTCAGCTCGCGCCGATCAACTTCGAGCTCCGGAATTTCGTTACCGGCGTGGCGGGGGGGCTGTTCAACTTCACCGGCGTGTCGAAGCTCGGTGAGCGCGTCGAATGGCGCGGACATTTGTCGGTGCAGCCGATCGAATCGGACGGTGAGCTGCGCATCGCGGGATTGCGCGCGCATACGCTGTGGGAATACCTGGAGGATCGGCTCAATTTCGTGATCGATTCAGGCACCATCGACGTGCAGTCGAGCTACAAGTTCGCGCTGAGGGACGCGATCGATCTGCAGCTCAACGTGGAGCGGGCCTCGCTGAGCGATCTGGCGGTCAGACCGAGAAATTCCGATGCCGCCTGGGTGAGCGTCCCGCAGCTCACCGTGTCGGGCACGCACGTGGACCTGTCGCAGCGGCTGGTGCAGGTGGACTCCGCGGCCTTGTCCGGGCTGAAGCTGCAGACGTGGCTGGAGCCGAACGGTGCCTTGAATCTCATGCAGTTCGCCGGGCAGCCCACTGCCCCCGCGAGCGCGGCTGCCTCGGGGGCGCCCAAGCTGAGCGCGACGAACGCAGGTGCGACCAGGGCAGGTGCGACCGGGGCGGCCACGACCGGTGCTCCCTGGCGGCTCGAGCTCAAGCAGTTCGATCTGCGCGATGCCAGTATTTCGGCCGAGGATCGCAGCGTTCAGCCCGCCCCCAAGCTGGTGCTGGCGCCGCTTTCCGTACAGATCGGCCCTGCGAGCCTCGATCTGAGCAAGCCGGTGGACTTGACGGTCGACGCCCGCATCAACGGGACCGGCTCGCTGTCGCTGAGCGGACAGGTCACGCCGCAACCGGCGGCCGCATCGTTGAAGGTCAAGTTTTCGGGGATCGATCTGTCGACCGCCCAACCGTATATCGCGCAGCGCTCGTCCCTGACCTTGCGAAGCGGAAAATTGGGCGGGGAAGCGCAGGTGAGCTTTCGCGCCAAAGGCGGCCCGGAGGACGCGGCGAAAAACGGCCCCGAGCTCCGCCTCGCCGGCGATATCGACGTTGAGGATCTGCATACCGTCGACGATCTGCGCCACGACGATCTGATCAAGTGGGAACGTCTCGACCTTCGCGGATTGAATTTTCAACAGAATCCGAACCGGCTCGATATCGCCGAAGTCGTGGTGCGCAAGCCCTACGCGCGGGTGATCATCGAATCGGACACGACGCTGAATGTCACCAATGCATTGAAGACGCCCGGTGAGGCGGCGAAGACCCCGGGTGAGGCGCCGCGCCAGGAGCCAACCGTTCGTGTGCGGGAAGCTGCCGCGAAGCCGGTCGCCGCGCCCGCCATGCCGATGGCGATCAAGAAAGTGCGCATCACCGACGGCCTCGCCAATTTCACGGACCTGTCGGTCTCGCCGCATTTCTCCGCCGCGATCCAGAAGCTTGGGGGCAGCATCCTCGGGTTGTCGTCGAAGGCGGGCTCGCGGGCGACCGTGGATCTCAATGGCGCGGTGGACGCGTTCTCGCCGGTGTCGATCAAGGGCCAGGTAAACGTGCTGGGGACGCCGCTCTATGCGGATCTTGGGCTGGATTTTCGCAACATGGAGCTCAGCATCTTCAATCCGTATTCCGGGAAGTTCGCCGGATACAACATCACCAAGGGCAAGCTGACCACGGAGCTGCATTACAAGGTCGACGGCCGCAAGCTCGATGCGCAACACCATATCGTGATCGATCAGCTCGAGTTCGGCGAAAAGACGGACAGCAAGGACGCGGTGTCGCTCCCCATCAAGCTCGCGGTTGCGCTGCTCAAGGACCGCAACGGCGTCATCGATCTCAGCCTGCCGGTGACCGGATCGCTCGATGATCCGAAATTTCGTCTCGGACCGATCATCTGGAAGGTGTTCGTCAACATCCTCGAAAAGGCCGTGACCGCGCCCTTTGCGCTGCTCGGCTCGCTGTTCGGAGGCGGGCCCGATCTGCAGTTCATCGACTTCCGCCCCGGCGCGGCCGCCCTCGAGCCGTCCCAGGAGGACAAGGTGAAAGCCATCGTGAAGGCCTTGCAGGGTCGTCCGCAGCTCAAGATCGAGGTGCCCATCGCCGCGGTGCCCGCACTGGACCGTCCGGCTCTCATCGATGCCCAGTTCGCCTCCGAGCTGAGTCAGGCGATGACGCAGGAGCCCGCTCGCAGGAAGCAGGCCGCGACCGCGGGGGCGGCGCCGGGTTTCGATCAGCTCGATGCCGCAGCGAAGCTCGAGCTGCTGACACGCCTATATCGTCGCGACCTGGGTGCCGACCCGAAGTACCCGGACGCGGTGACGGCCATCAAACAAAAGCCCGAGCAGATCTCGGCGAAGATCGATTTTTTGACCGGCGCCCTGCACGAGCACACGACCTTGCCCGACGATCGCTTCAAGGCGCTCGGAGAACAGCGTGCCCAGGCCCTGGAGCAGGCACTGCTCACGGGCACGCAAATCGATCCATCCCGCGTTTTCCTGGTGGCCAACGACAAGGCGGTGGCGAAGGATGGTGCGGTGCGCTTCGAGCTGTCGCTGCGTTGAGCGGTCTCAGGATTCGGGACGGCGGCTCGCTGCCGCCAAGGCATGACAACGATGCCATGCGCATCAAACTGAGGCAGCGGAGCCGCCGAATCTGCCCCGATCTGGTGCGCGTGCGCCGGGGAAAGAAGGGAGCAAAATACTAACCCGCTGATTGGCATGGAAACTCGCCGTCTGGCATGGCTGGTGCTCAGGTAGCAGCCGATCATCGGGCCTGCGCCTTCGATCGGAACCATAACAGCGAACGGCATACCCGTACGGCCCACCCGCAGGGGTACCCGAAGGGCATACCCGAGGGGCATTCCATGAAGCTCGTGACCGCCATCATCAAACCCTTCAAGTTGGACGAAGTGCGCAAGGCCATCAGTGACATCGGCGTGCAAGGGGTCACGGTGACGGAGGTTCGCGGATTCGGGCGCCAGCGGGGGCACACGGAGATTTACCGGGGCGCCGAATACGTGGTCGAGTTCGTTCCGAAAACAAAGATAGAGGTCGCCGTGACCGATGCGCTGCTGGAGCCCTTGATAGAGGCCATCCAGAAGTCCGCCCACACCGGTAAGGTGGGCGACGGCAAGATTTTCGTGTTCGCATTGACCCAGGTCGTGCGGATCCGAACCGGAGAGAGGGATGCGAGTGCCATTTAGGGGAGCGATCTGATGATCAAGCGGCCGATGGGTGTGTTTGTTTTGATGGCGGCGCTGTGTGCGCCGCTCGTGCACGGGGACGAACCCGCGGCCGGGGCGCCGGCTGCCGGCGCCCCGGCTGCCGCGCCAAGCGCCCCCGCCGAAGCGGCCGCTGGGCCGTCGGCCGCCCCCGCACTGACCGCTCCGGCGCTGGTCTCGGCCGACAAGCTGAGTGCGGGCGATACCGCGTGGATGCTCACCTCCACGGCGCTGGTGCTGATGATGTGCGTGCCTGGGCTGGCGCTCTTCTACGGCGGCATGGTGCGCAAGAAGAACGTGCTCGCCACCCTGATGCAGAGCTTCGCGTGCACCTGCGTGGTCACGATCCTGTGGTGGCTCATCGGCTATTCGTGGGCATTCACCCCCGGCAATCATTTCATCGGCGGCGCAACGCGGGCGCTGTTCAGCGGGATGAAATACATCCACGACGATGCCGGCAGCAAGCTGACCGTTTCGCATCTCGCGCCGACGATTCCCGAAACCGTCTATGCGATGTTCCAGATGACGTTCGCCATCATTACGCCTGCGCTGATCGCGGGCGCCTTCGCGGACCGGATGAAATTCTCGGCGATGCTGATCTTCATGTCGGCGTGGTCGCTTTTCGTGTACGCGCCCATTGCGCACATGGTGTGGGAGCCGACGGGATGGCTGAACGCGGCAGGCGTGCTCGATTACGCCGGCGGTACCGTGGTCCACATCAACGCAGGCATCGCGGGGCTGGCGAGCTGCCTCGTGCTCGGCAAGCGCCTTGGCTACGGACGCGAGAGGATGCCGCCGCACAACCTGACGCTGACGTTGATCGGCGCATCGCTCCTCTGGGTGGGCTGGTTCGGGTTCAACGCCGGCTCCGCGACGGCGGCCGACGGCCGCGCCGGCATGGCCATGCTGGCCACTCAAATGGCGACGGGTGCGGCCGCGCTCGGATGGATGTTTGCGGAATGGTTCAGCAAGGGCAAACCGAGCGTCCTCGGCATTGCGTCGGGCGCCGTGGCGGGGCTGGTCGCCATCACGCCGGCCTCCGGGTATGTGGGTCCCGCGGCCGCCGTCATTATCGGCGTGTCGGCCGGCGTCGTATGCTACTTCGCGGCGACTTCGATGAAGCTCATGTTCGGCTACGACGATTCACTGGACGCCTTCGGCGTGCACGGCATCGGCGGCATCCTGGGGGCGCTGCTAACAGGCGTGTTTGCGAGCAAGGAAATCAGCGGGGTGGACGGCTCGCTGCTCACGCAGACCAAGGGCGTGCTCACCACGGTCATTTACGGATTCGTGGTCAGCTACGCGATCCTCGTGGTCATCGACAAGCTCATCGGCCTCAGGGTGACCGAGGAGCAGGAGCGGGAGGGCCTGGATATTTCGCTGCACGGCGAAAGCATCGAGTAGCGTAAACTAGCCTCTCCGCCATCCGCGGGGGAGAGGTGACACATGTCGTGGTACGGGCTTGCGACCTTTTGCGCGGCGTACTTTCTGGCCGTGGCCACGCCGGGTCCGGGCGTCGCCGCCGTCATTGCGCAGGGATTGGCGCGGGGCAGCGCCGGAGCTCCCGCCTTCATCGCCGGATTCGTGGTCGGAGATCTGCTGTGGTTCAGCGCCGCGGCGCTGGGGCTCGCGGCCCTGGCGCAGACCGCTCATGCGGCCTTCGTGATGATCAGATACGCGGGCGCGCTGTACCTGCTATATCTCGCCTATAAGTTCTGGACCGCACCGGCAAAGCCCCTGGCGGAAGCCGACGCGGCAAACCTCGGGAAGCCGCCACACGCGCTGTTTCTCGGCGGTTTGAGCCTCACTCTGAGCAATCCAAAGCCGATGCTCTTCTTCCTGGCGCTGCTGCCCACCGTGGTGCCGCTGGAGTCCTTGAGCGCCTTCGGGCACGTGGAGATCGCGGGCGCGATCGCCGTCATCCTGCCGATGACGCTCGGGGGCTACGTGCTGATCGCGACGCGGGCCAGGAAGTGGCTGCGCAATCCGCGCGCGATCCGGCTGATGAACCGCGGGAGCAGCACCGTGATGGCCGCCGCGGCCGTCGCGGTCGCGACACGATAAGCATGTTTCCGCTCACCGAGGTCGTGGTCGTGGCGCTGATCGTCATCGCGCTCAGCGGGCTTCGCATCGCGCAGGAGTACGAGCGCGGAGTCGTATTTCGGCTGGGACGATACCGGGGATTGAAGGGGCCGGGCCTCTACTGGATCATCCCGCTCACCATCGAGCGCGCCGTCACGGTGGACATCCGGACCCGCACGGTCTCGGCCGAGCAGCAGGAAACGATCACCCGCGACAGCGTCACCATCAAGGTGAACGCGGTGCTGTGGTACCGCATCATCGACGCCTCCCGATCGGTGATCTCCGTCGCCGACGCCCCCGCGGCCGTTTACCAACTGGCGCTCACCGGCCTGCGCAACATCATCGGCCAGCACGATCTCGACGAGGTTCTTCAGGAGCGCAACAAGATCAACGCGTTGCTGCGCGAAAGCATCGCGACTTCGACGGCGGAATGGGGACTGGAGGTGCAGCGCTTCGAGATGAAGGATGTGGAGCTCCCCGAGGCGATGCAGCAGGTGATGGCGATGCAGGCGGAGGCGATCCGGGAAAAGCGCGCGCGCATCATCAAGGCGGAGGCCGAACTCGAAGCGTCGGTGAAGCTGTCATCGGCCGCCGCGCAGATCACCTCGAGCCCCGCGGCGCTGGAGCTTCGCCGGATGCAGATGATCGCCGAGGTCGGCGCCGAGAACAACAGCACCGTGGTGCTGATGATTCCGTCCGACTTCGTCTCCTTGGCGCACAACTTGAGCGAGTATTTGTCGCACCAGAAGAAGTGACCCGCGTCCCCCGGCGCTGCCGGGGGTCCGGCCGGGAGGGGGGCCTTCGAAGACGGGGCCGTCGATGTCCGCAAACGGCGACACCGAGGGTGGAGTTTTTATTTCACCCCCGCTTTTCGTGACGGAATTCCCGTTTCGAATTCCGTTATGCCAGGTACGCTTTCGCGCACTGCCAGATCCTTTCGTCACCCGGAGACACCGAATGAGCAATCCGTACAACAGCGCGGCCGAGCGCGCGTCGATTCTGGGGCCGACGCTGTATTTCAAGGGCGATTTGAGCGCCGAAGAGGATCTGCTGATCCAGGGACGGGTGGAAGGCTCGATCACGCATACGCAGCGGCTCACCGTCGGGGCCCAGGGCACCGTGAAGGCGAACATCCGGGCGCAACTCATCATCGTCGAGGGAACGGTCGACGGGGACCTTCAAGCCGAGAAGTCGGTATTCGTCAAGGACAGCGCCAAGGTATGCGGCAACATCTATGCGCCGTCCGTCAGCATCAGCGAAGGCGCAAATTTCAGCGGCAGCATCGATATGAGCGGCAAGACCGGCCAGGCTCACGGCAGCAAGTCCGACAGTGCGCCGCCCCGCACCGCTCGGATATCCGGGAGCGTGGCGTAACAATGGCTTGGTTCAAAAAATCCGAGGATGGAGAGAGCGACATGATGAATTCCAATTCCGGCGGCCGTCCGACTCCGCAAGAGCCCGGGATGAGCCGCCCCGAGCCGCGCGAGCCGCGCGTCGAACCGCGCACGCCGACCGCACGTCCGGCCGAGCCCCGGGCCCATGAGCCGCGGGCCCCCGAGCCGCGCGCCGCCGAGCCGCGCACCGCGGAAACGCGCGCGCACGTCTCCGAAACGGTGCCGCGTGCATCCGTCCTCGGCCCGACCTTGAAGTTTCGCGGCGAGCTCTCGGCTCAGGAAGATCTGATCATCCAGGGCAGCGTCGAAGGCTCGATCACCCACACGCAGAGCCTGACGGTGGGCACCGACGGCACGATGAAGGGCGATATCCGCGCCCGCGTCATCGTCATCGACGGCAAGGTCGACGGCGATCTATACGCCACGGAATCGGTGAGCATCCGCGCCACCGCGAAGGTGAAGGGCAACGTGTTCGCGCCGCGCGTCGGCATCACCGACGGCGCGTTCTTTCAGGGTCAGATCGAGATGCAACCGTCGGGAGCCGCGGTTCAGGAACACAGCGCCCGCCTGCGCCAGGCGGCGCAGACCATGCCTTCGATCGACCCGCCGGCGGTGGAAAAGATGTTGACGGCCGGTTAACCGGGAAGGCCGGCCGCCGCGGCTGGCCGAACTTTTCGCAGGGATCAGTTGAGGAAAAGCGCCGGATCGACCCAGGCGCGATTGAGGTTCAGCGCCCAGTGAAGATGCGGGCCGGTGGCCCGCCCGGTCATGCCCACGGCCCCGATGCGCGTTCCCGCGAGGACGTGCTGGCCGGGCTTCACGTCGATGGCGCTGAGATGGCCATACATGCTGATGAGGCCGCGTCCGTGGTCCACCAGTATGGTATTCCCGGTGAAGAAGTAATTCCCGGTTTCGAGCACCGTGCCGTCGGCCGGCAACACGACCGGCGTGCCGGCGGCCGCAGCGATATCCATGCCGGTATGCGGGTTGCGAGATTCGCCATTGAATACGCGCCGCAGGCCGAAGGAACTCGAGCGAAAGCCGGGCACCGGCGGCGCCCAGCGCAGCGTCGTGGGCGGCGAATCACTCCAATGACTCAACGCATGCTCCAAGGTCTCGTGCTCGCGCTGATAGCGTTTCAGGTCGGCGGGAGATAGATCGACCTTGCCCGGAGCGACTTTCAGCGATTGCGTGGTGTAGTGCTTGCCGCTCACGGTGAAATCCAGGTCGCGCGCGCCGGCAGCGTCGCGCAGCCTCACGTGAAAGGGGCCCACCGGCGCCGACAAGGGAATGCCGATGACGGCAATCCAGACACCCGCATCCTCCAGCACCAGCGCACGGTGGCCGTCCGCCTCGACATACGGCGGCTGCTCCCCGACGCTGTCCAGCCGGATTATTTTCACGCCGCCGGGGACGGCGCTTTCCTCGGGCAGCCGCAGGGCCGCCGAGGCGCGCGCGGCGCTGCCGAGGAGCACCAGCGCAATCAGCCAGCGGGCCGGGTTCGACAACGACGACACGCGCCTCATGGACGCTGAACCCTGGCCCGGATGCTGCCGGCGGAGAGCCGCGCCTCGATGAGCTCGCCCTCGGCGACATCCCCTGCATCGCGCAAGATCCTGCCGTGCTCGTCGAGAACGATGGCGTAACCGCGGGCGAGCGTGGCGAGCGGGCTCACGGCGTTCAAGGTGCGCACCAGCGGCAGAAGCCGCTCGCGAGCGCCACGGACCGCCTCGAGTCCGGCGGCCTCCAGCCGGGCCGCGAGCGCCTCGCGGCGGAGCGCGAGCGTACGAATGTGAAGCTGCCGCATCGCCCGGCCGAGGCGCTGCTCGAGATCGTCGAGACGGCGCCGATGCTGCGCCAGGCGTGCGGCGGGGCTCACGAGGGCCGCCCGGCCGCCAAGCCACAGCAGCCGCTCGCGATGGCCCTGCAGGCGCCTCTGCAGGGCCCGTGACATGCGCTGATCCAGCTCGTCCAAACGCTGGATCTGCTGCGAGAGCCGCGCGACCGGGCTGACTTGCGCCGCGCGGCCGGTGAGCCACCCCAATCGCTCGCGGTGCGCGGCCAGCCGCCGCCGCATGCCTCGCTGCAGCCTGGTTCCGAGCCTCGAAGCGGCCGCCAGCCACTCCTCGGCGTCGGGCACGACCAGCTCCGCGGCGGCCGAGGGCGTGGGCGCCCGCACATCAGCCGCGAAGTCGGCGATGGTGAAGTCCACTTCGTGGCCGACGCCGGAGATCACCGGAATCGGCGAGGCGACGATTGCGCGGGCCAGTTTCTCGTCGTTGAAGGCCCACAGGTCCTCGAGCGAGCCGCCGCCGCGCGCCAGGATAAGCACGTCGCATTCGAGCCGGGTGGCCGCGGTTTTGAGCGCCGCGACGATCTCCGCCGCCGCCTGTGCGCCCTGCACGGCGACCGGATAGATCAGCACGCCGACCGCTGGAAAGCGCCTCGCGAGCACATGCAGGATGTCGCGCACGGCCGCCCCCGTGGGCGAGGTGATCACGCCGATGCGCCCCGGCAGGGTGGGAAGCGGGCGCTTGCGTTCGGTCGCGAACAACCCCTCGGCCGCCAGCCGGGCCCTCAGCTCCTCGAATTGGCGCTGCAGCGCTCCGAGCCCGGCGTCCTCCAGGTGATCGACGATGAGCTGGAATTCGCCGCGCGGCTCATACAGCCCGATGCGGGCGCGCACCAGCACCTTCTGGCCATCGCGGGCGGTGACCGCGCACAGCATATTCCGCTGCCGGAACATCGCGCAGCGCACCTGCGCGGAGGCGTCTTTCAGGCAAAAATACCAGTGGCCGGAGCTCGGCCGCGAAAAATTGGATATTTCCGCCTCGAGCCACAGCGTGCCGAAGCCGCGTTCCAGGAGCACGCGCGCCTCCCGGTTCAGGCGCGAAACGCTGTACACGTCGCGCTCGGGGCGTGCGAAAGAACCCGGCGAAGCTTCCATGACCGAAATGATAGCGGTTTACCGCACCCCCCGCCCAAGGTACAATGCGCCGCCTCTTAGACGAACCAAGTGAACGCCCATGCGTATTCTGGAAGAGGCACTCACCTTCGATGACGTGCTGCTGGTCCCGGCGTATTCCGAGGTTTTGCCGCGCGAAGTCTCCTTGGCGAGCCAACTGACGCGGGAAATCCGGGTGAATCTCCCCGTGGTGTCCGCCGCCATGGATACCGTCACGGAGGCCCGGCTCGCGATCACGATCGCGCAGGAGGGCGGCATCGGCATCGTCCACAAGAACATGTCCATCGAGAACCAGGCGCGGCAGGTCGATCGCGTCAAGAAATTCGAGAGTGGCGTGATCAGCGATCCCATCACGGTCAAGCCCGACATGACCATCCGTCAGGTGATCGATCTCACGCGCTCGAAGAACATCTCCGGCGTGCCCGTGGTGCTCGGCACCCAGGTAGTGGGCATCGTCACGCACCGGGACCTGCGCTTCGAGACCAAGCTCGATGCGCCGGTGTCCTCGGTCATGACACCCAAGGAGCGCCTGATCACCGTGCGCGAGAATGCGCCCAAGGAAGAGGTCCTGGCGCTTCTGCACAAGCACCGCATCGAGAAGGTGCTGGTGGTCGCGGGAGATCACGAGCTGAAGGGCATGATCACCGTCAAGGATTTCCAGAAGGCGACCGAATTCCCCAACGCCTGCAAGGACTCGGTCGGAAGCCTGCGCGTCGGCGCCGCCGTGGGCACGACGCCGGACACCCTCGACCGGGTTCACGCGCTGCGTGAAGCGGGCGTCGATGTCGTGGTGGTGGATACCTCGCACGGTCACTCGCGCGGCGTGCTCGACATGGTCTCCAAGATCAAGAAGGCTTACCCGGATCTGCAGGTCATCGGCGGCAACATCGTCACCGCGGAGGCGGCGCTCGATCTGGTCAAGCACGGAGCGGACGCCGTCAAGGTCGGCATCGGGCCGGGATCGATCTGCACCACGCGCATCGTCGCGGGGGTGGGCGTCCCGCAGATCAGCGCAATTTCACGCGTGGCCAAGGCGCTCGCCGGCTCGGGCGTTCCGGTGATCGGCGATGGCGGCATCCGCTATTCGGGCGATATCGCCAAGGCGCTCGCCGCCGGGGCGCATTGCGTGATGATCGGCGGCATGTTCGCCGGCACCGAGGAATCTCCCGGCGAGGTCGAGCTCTATCAAGGCGCGTCGTACAAATCCTATCGGGGCATGGGGTCGCTCGGCGCCATGGCCCAGGCGCACGGCTCCAGCGACCGGTATTTCCAGGACACGACCACCGATCTCGACAAGCTCGTCCCCGAAGGGATCGAGGGCCGGGTTCCCTACAAGGGAAGCCTGGTGTCGATTCTGCAGCAGCTCGCGGGCGGTCTGCGCGCGGCCATGGGCTATACCGGGAGCGGCAGCATCGAGGAGATGCGAACGCGTCCCTACTTCGTGCGGGTGACCAGCGCCGGCGTGCGGGAAAGTCATGTGCACGATGTGACGATCACCAAAGAAGCTCCCAACTACCGGGTCGGTTGATGTCCGATATCCATGCCGACCGGGTACTAATTCTCGATTTCGGATCGCAATACACCCAGCTGATCGCCCGCCGCGTGCGCGAACTGGGTGTGTACTCGGAGATCTACGCCTGGGATGCCGATCCGGCCGAGATCGAGAAGTTCAAGCCGCGCGCCATCATTCTGTCCGGCGGCCCCGAGTCCGTGTACGAAGCCAAGGGACCGGAGGCTCCGCGTGGCGTGTTCGCGATGGGCGTGCCGGTGCTCGGCATCTGCTACGGGATGCAGACCATGGCCGCGCAGCTCGGCGGCAAGGTGGAATCGTCCTCCCACCGCGAGTTCGGGGCCGCGCGCGTCCGGCCGCTGGGTGCGTCGCGTCTGCTCGATGGCCTCGCGGACAATCGCGATCTTGGGGACCGCCGGGTGCTCGACGTGTGGGCGAGCCACGGCGACCGGGTGGTGGCGCTCCCTCCCGGGTTCAGCGCGATTGCGGAAAGCGACAACGCGCCGCTGGCCGCGATGGCCGACGAGTCGCGCGGACTCTACGCGCTGCAGTTTCACCCCGAGGTGACCCACACGCTGCAGGGCGGTGAAATCCTGCGCCGCTTCGTCCGCGAGATCGCCGGATGCGGCGCGGGCTGGGCCACCGGCAACATCATCGAGGACAGCCTCGCGCGCATCCGCGCGCAGGTGGGCGGCGACAAGGTGCTGCTGGGGCTGTCCGGCGGCGTCGATTCCTCGGTGCTGGCGGCGCTCCTGCACCGCGCGATCGGCTCCCAGCTCACCTGCGTATTCGTGGATCATGGACTGCTGCGGCTGGGGGAGGGCGAGCAGGTGATGGCGACTTTCGCCGAGCACATGGGCGTGAACGTCATTCGTGTGAACGCGGAGCAGCGCTTTCTCGACGCTCTGCGCGGAGAGGCGGACCCCGAGGCCAAGCGCAAGATCATCGGGCGGGTATTCATCGAGGTGTTCGACGAGGAGGCCGGCCGGCTCAGCGATGTGAGATGGCTCGCGCAGGGGACGATTTATCCCGACGTGATCGAATCCGCGGGGGCCAAGACCGGCAAGGCGCACGTGATCAAATCGCATCACAATGTGGGTGGTTTGCCGAAGGACATGAAGTTGAAGCTGCTCGAGCCGCTGCGCGAGCTGTTCAAGGATGAGGTGAGGAAGCTCGGTCTGGCGCTCGACCTGCCGACGGACATGGTGCGCCGGCATCCGTTCCCGGGCCCGGGTCTCGGAGTCCGAATCCTGGGCGAAATCCACAAGGAATACGCCGACGTGCTGCGCCGCGCGGACGCCATCTTCATCGAGGAGCTGCGACGCGACGAGCTCTACGACAAGGTGAGCCAGGCCTTTGCCGTATTCCTGCCCGTGCGCTCCGTGGGCGTCATGGGCGACGGCCGGCGTTACGATCACGTGATCGCGCTGAGAGCCGTGGAGACCGTCGATTTCATGACCGCGCGGTGGGCGCGGCTGCCCTATGATTTTCTGGACCGTGTGACTCGCCGGATCGTGAACGAGGTGCGCGGGATCTCGCGGGTGGTGTACGACATCTCGGGGAAACCGCCGGCGACTATTGAGTGGGAGTGACCCATTTCATATGCAAAACTCTTTTATTTGTGTAGAGTTTTGCGTATGATTCGGCATGGCTTCGCTGGAGCAGTATCTCGATGAACGCCTTGTCCACGGGCGGAGTTACTTCGTGGGCAATGAGGCTCGCTCCACGCTTGGTGTCTCGCAGCGCAATTTTGCCGCCGCAGTCACGAGGCTGATCAACAAGGGACGGTTGGCGAATCCTCGCCACGGTTTCTTTCTCATCTTGCGTCCCGAGGACCGGATTGCCGGCGCTCCTGATCCAGTGCGATGGATCGATCCTTTGATGAAACACCAGGGGCTTGCCTACCGGGTCTCACTGTTACGAGCCGCAGCGTTCCACGGCTCATCGCATCAGGCGGCGATGGTCTTTCAAGTCATCGTTCCCAAACAGTTGCGCGACTTTGAGATCGGCAGGCACCGCCTCCAATTCCTTTACCAGGCGCGCGGAGCCTTTGCACACGTCAATCTGCCGACTCGACTCGATCAGATGAAGAGCGATGAAGGCTTTGCGCAAGTGGCGGGTGTCGAGCTGACGCTGCTCGACTGTGCGCGTTATTTTCACAAGGCCGGTGGTATCAACGTTATTGCGCAGATCGCCAAGGACATCGGTGGCAAAGCGAATGCGCACGCTCTGGCGGATGCGGCTGAAGACTACGAGAGCTCTGCCGTGCGCCGCCTTGGCTATGTGCTCGATCTCGCAAATCACTCGCGTCAGGCCAAGTCGCTGGAGCCATTCGCCAAGAAGGCGAAGACCCTCGTTCCGTTGAATCCTGCATCGAAGCCGGTAATTGCATCTCTCGCCGAGCCTGGTGAGCGCAACTCCAAGTGGAAGCTGCTGATCAACGAGCCGGTGGAAGTAGACTCTTGATTCCCAGGGCTTATATTCAGGCGTGGAGTACGAGGGCGCCGTGGCCGGATTTGCGGCAGATAGAACAGGATCTCATCATCTCCCGCGCGCTCTGTGATCTTTTCAACGCACCTGCTTTGAAGGGGAGAATCGCTTTTCGCGGCGGCACGGCGATTCACAAACTGCTGTTCGAGCGACCGCTGCGGTATTCCGAAGACATTGACCTGGTGCAAACGCGCGCCGAGCCCATTGGGGCGACCGTCGATGCCATACGCGATGCTCTATCTTGGCTTGGGAAATGCAACCGCGCGCAAGCCGGACACTCAATGCATCTCGTGTTCAAGTTCGCGCCTGAAATCGCTCCGCAGACGATCCTGAAACTCAAGGTAGAGGTCAATACTCGGGAACACGCCAGTCTGCAAGGCCTGAAATCGTACCCGTTTGAGGTCGACAATGATTGGTATCAGGCGAAGGCAGAAATTGTATCGTTTACGCCCGAAGAGATTTTCGGAACCAAACTGCGCGCCCTTCTGCAACGAAGGAAGAATCGCGACATGTTCGACCTGCACTACGGCCTTGAAACCCTCGAAATGGATGACGCCAATCTTGTGGCGTGCTTCGATCATTACCTGAAATTGGAAGGCCAACAAATCACCCGCGCTATTGCTGAACAGCGAATGCTGCAGAAGCTGACGGCCAGCCTCATAGAAGATATCGCGCCGCTGCTGCCCACGGGCGTGCGCTACGGCGAATCAGACGCCGTTGAGGCATTCAATGCCGTCTGGACGCGGCTCATAATGAGACTCAAGGGTGAACCGTGGAAGTCGAGCGATGAGGCTATCGCGGAACTGCGCGTTAAGAGGTTTCCTGGGTTGCTTCCGACTCGATGAGCGCAACCTCCGGAATGCGCGTTGTGGTGGTCGGTGGTGCCGGAAACTTTGGCGCCCGCATAGTGCGCGCATTGCGCGGTGACCCGACTATCGAACTGGTGGTTGCAGGACGCCGGAAAGTATCCGTACCTGGCGCGGAGGAAGTGCGGAGCGTCTCGATCGATATTGATGGGGCTGGGTTTGCGCAATCGATTAAGGACTTATCGCCCGGACTCATAATTAATTGTGTGGGGCCGTTCCAAGGACAGGATTATCGTGTTGCCAACGCAGCGCTTGCCGCCGGGGCGCACTACCTGGATCTCGCCGACGGGCGCCGGTTCATCGCCGACTTTGCCGCGGCTGTGAATGAGCAGGCGGTAAAGGCCGGCCGAGTGGCGATCTCGGGAGCGAGCACGCTACCCGCGCTATCGTCGGCGGTTGTCGAGGAATTGCGAGAAGGGATGTCTTCACTCGACTCCATTGAGGTCACCATTGCACCCGGGCAGCGCGCACCTCGCGGGAAAGCAACCCTGGAGGCAGTATTTAGCTATCTGGGCCGCCCATTCCAGGTCTGGCGCAAGGGCCACTGGCGACGAGCGTGGGGATGGATGGAGTTGGAAGAGATACAACTCGATGTCGGTGGTCGCTTGGCTGCCGCATGCGACGTCCCTGATCTCGAGTTGTTCCCGGCGCGTTATCCAGGCATTCAGACCGTGCACTTCTCAGCCGCACTGGAGTTTGGAGTGCAACATCTGACGCTTTGGGGTCTCGCGGCGCTACGGCGGGTCGGCCTTCCGTTTCCCGTGGCTCGCTGGGCTGTGGGTCTGAATCGTTTAGCCGGAATGTTCGACGCGGTTGCGGGGGAGAAGGGCGGAATGCGAGTCAGCGTCGTCGGGGATCGAAGGGATGTCGGTGGTCGCGTTCGGCGCACGTGGCAGCTGACCGCACCGGCGATGGACGGTCCCGAAATCCCCTGCATGGCAGCGATCCTGCTTGCGCGTCGCCTGGCGCGAGGTGAGATCTTTCAATCTGGGGCGTTTCCCTGCATGGGATTCCTGACCCTGTCGGAATTCGCACCCGAATTTGCGCGTTGGAAAATTTCCACGCGGGCGGAAGAGGGGGCAGTGTGACCGAAGTTTACCTTTGGCTCAAATGGGCACATGTCGTGTCCTCCACAGTGCTTTTTGGCATGGGCGCCGGCATCGCCTTCTTTTTCGTCCGCGCACAGAAGACAGGCGACGTACGGGTCATTGCGGCGGTCGCGCGCGAGGTTGTCATCGCGGACGCGATCTTCACGGCGAGCGCAGTCGTATTGCAGCCGGCGACCGGTTTGGCAATGGTGAAACTGGCCGGTTATCCGTTTTCCCTGCCGTGGTTGCGCTGGTCGATCGCTTTGTACGTATTGATTGGTTGTTGCTGGCTGCCAGTCGTTTGGTTACAGGTATTGATGCGGAATCTGGCGACGCGTGCGGCGCAGAATGACATGGCGTTGCCCGCGGAATACTTCCGATACTATCGCTGGTGGTTTTACCTGGGTTGGCCCGCCTTTGCCGGAGTGCTTGCCGTCTTTTATCTGATGGTGGTGAAGCCGGCGATGTGATCGACGGGAATCGTTCGCCACCTATCGCCATCTATCGGCACCAAGCGACATTTGTTGACGGCAAATCTGACGGTAAGTTGTGTGCGTGCCGACAGGAAGTCGTCTTGTTTCAATCGCTTATACGTGCCGGAGACAATTGAGTGGGAGTGAGGGGACTGCCTACAGAGTTTGCCACCGGCGGGGTCCAACCCGTAACCCCGGAAACTAGGGCAAAACTGGCAAAAACTCCTGAAAATTCTACTCCTTGACGGATCTCCCAAAATGGGAGATACTGTCGGTCGATGAGGGTGATCGCGAAGAGCAGCCTGAAGAAGTTCTGGGGGCGACCCGGTTGCGCTGAAGCGCGAGGTCCGCTCCACAGCTGGTACGAGGAGGCTCTGAGGGCGAAGTGGCGCAGGCCGCAGGACATCAAAGACCAGTTCGCGAGTGCGAGCATCTGCGGTAACAACCGCGTCGTGTTCAACGTGGGCGACAACAAGTACCGGCTCGTCGTCGAAGTGCAGTATCAGGCGGGAATCGTCTGGGTGAAGTTCGTCGGAACACATGTGCAATACGACCGCATCGATGTGGAGACCGTGAATGACTATTAAGCCGATCCGAAACGAAGACGACCTGAAGCGGGCTTTTCGCCGCCTCGAGAAAATCTTCCAGGCCGGGGAGGGCAGTGCACAGGCTGACGAGCGCGATGTCCTGGTGACGCTCATCGAGGCCTACGAGAACAGGCACTACGACTTCGGACTCGCCGACCCGGTGGAAGCCATCAAGTTCCGCATGGAGCAAGACGGACTGACGCCTCGTGACCTGGAGCCTTTCATCGGTCCGAGTGGGAGGGTATCCGAGGTGCTGAACCGCAAGCGGCCGCTCAGCCTGCGCATGGTCAAGCGTCTGCACGACGGGCTGAAGATTCCCTATGAGAGTCTGCTGACTGAGGTGACCTGAGTCTCCGTGGGCTCTCGATGTCCGCCTTTTCCCGTTACATCGGCATTGACTATTCTGGCGCCGAGACGCCAGAAGCGAGTCTCAAGGGCCTGCGTGTCTACTGCGCCGTCGGTGAGGCCGCGGCGAACGAGGTGCCTCCGCCGCCAAGTCCTCGCAAATATTGGACGCGACGCGGCATCGCGCACTGGTTGGCCGCTCGGCTCGCCGAAGACGTCCCGACGATTGTGGGCATCGATCACGGATTCTCGTTTCCGCTGCGCTACTTTGAAGCGCACCAGTTGGCGCCGGACTGGCCTACCTTTCTCGAGGATTTTCAGCGCCACTGGCCGACAGATGCGGAACATACCTATGTCGATTTCGTCCGCGACGGTGCAGCCGGCAACGGCGCCGCACGTACCGGTAACGCCCGCTGGCGCCGGGTGACCGAACAACGCGCTGGCTCGGCCAAGTCAGTGTTCCATTTCGATGTCCAGGGGTCGGTGGCCAAGTCAACCCATGCCGGAATACCCTGGCTGCTGTATCTGCGCAGGCAGTTCGGCGCCCGCCTTCACTTCTGGCCATTCGACGGTTGGTCGATTCCCGCGGGAATGTCTGCCGTCGTCGAGGTCTACCCATCGCTTTGGAGGCACACATTTCCGGCGCATAACCGGACACTCGACCAGCATGACGCTTTCACGGTGGCGTCGTGGCTCAGAGAAGCCGATCGCTCCGCGCAGCTTGCGAGGTTCCTGCAGCCGAGCCTGACGCCCGCCGAGCGCGCGGTAGCCGGCGTCGAGGGCTGGATCCTTGGCGTCGCATGAGCGAAGCGGGCAGCTCTATTCCAGATGGAGGGGCAACGCGAACCTTTCGGCTTCTATCGCCGTCTATCGTCCTCAAGCGGAATTATTTGGCGGTAGATCTGACGGTAAGTCTGTTGTGCGCTTCGGAAAAGCTTCGCAGTTTCAATCGCTTAGAAGTGCCGGAGACAATTGAGTGGGAGTGAGCAGGGCTCTCCCTCATTGTCCCAAGGTCGGGTGCGCTAGAGAACCCCGAGTTTCTGGGCAAAAGTGGCAATAACTCTGGGTCGAAACGGAAAATTGACATTGACTGCTGCCCACAGAACAAATATCGAGCACCCCAAATGTATATCGGAATGCTGGTTGTCTTGATGCTGATCTTGCCTGTCGCGTCGATCGCGCTCGAAGCCATCGTGCACAACCACGGTGTGCTCAATGAAGTCATGGTCGGCAAGTGGTTCGTGTTCTGGGCTGTCGGAGTGAGATTGTTTATAGCGGGCCTGCGTCAGATTGTGCAACCACGCTACACTGCAGAAACTATCCTGGGAGTGAAGGGTCCCGACGCTATTTTGATCGTCAGAGAGCTGGGGTTTGCAAATACTGCGATCGGGAGTGCGGGCCTCGGAAGCCTATATCTCGGGGGTTGGGTATTTCCGGTCGCGGTTATCGGCGCGATCTTTTACGGCCTTGCGGGAATAAATCATGCGACGCACAGAAGCAGAAACACGCTTCAAAACGTGGCAATGACCTCGGACTTCTTCGCGGCGGCGGTACTGCTGATCTTCAGCCTGGCAACGAAAGCAAATGGTTGACTAAAATGTCAATTCACGTGAGCGCTGTGCGGTGTCATCTTTTCGCTTGCGCAACGCCGGCCTTGGTGACGGCGCCACTCCATTCAAGCCTTTCGGCATCAATCGCGATCTATCGCCTCCAAGCAGAACAATTTTGGCGGTAGATTTACGGTAAGTTTGGTGTAGCACTAATAGAAGCTTCATTGTTTCAGGCACTCAGAAGTGCCGGACAAAATTGAGTGGGAGTGACGAGACTGCCTACAGAGTTTGCCAAGGGTCGCAGTCAATCCGTAACCCCGGAAACCAGGGCAAAAGTGGCAAATACTCGGGGCGTCATCACAATGACGCGATGCGAGGACGGTGCGCTGCATAATATCCGTCTGGAACAGTCGTGCCACGAATGCGAGCGGGGGACTGACGCGTCGCAAAGGTTTGTCATTCATTGATGGCCGGCCAAGCTCGGCCGAGTGGGTAGAGGCGCCGCTATTAAGATGAATGCAGAATGTCAGAGCGATGTGCAGCTGATAAGAGATGTTGCCGAGACATTCAACGTCACGGTGGTTGAAGCCAATCAGACCTTCAAACGGTTTGTGCTGTTTGCAGTGGGACGCGGCGGAAATCCATCACGACATCTCCCGCTATTGCGATCCGTTGCGGCGCTCGGATGCACGGTAGTCGCCCCACATTTCGAATTGTTGATTTCGATGGTCCCGACCAAAGAAGAACTGGACAAGCGAGTGCGACGGCTTGAAGCGTCAGCCGCGCAATATTTTAAGGTAGACCTGCCGATTGTTGGCATCGGTCATTCGATCGGAACGGTAACACTCCTCGCACTTGCCGGTGGCGAAGCGCAGACCCTAGCCGGGGACACGGTGATGTCTAGGCCAACATTGAAATTTGATCGACTTGCGCTATTCGCACCCCCAACCGATTTTTTCCGGCGACCTGGCGCGCTTAAATCGGTGAATGTGCCAATCCGAATCTGGGTGGGCGCAAAAGACTCGATTACCCCACCCGCTCAAGCGCAGTTCCTGAAGGAAGTGCTCTCATTGCAAGGGCCAATCGACATCTGTCTCGACGAAGAGGCTGGGCACTCAGCTACATGGATGAACTTCCACCAAATATTACCGATTCACATTCCAATCGGAGGAAATTTCTCGCCTCCTTAGCCAATGACGTTGGTCGGTTCGTCATCGCATGACGACTGTGGGTTCAGCGTGTCAATTGAGCCCCGTTTATCGAGATTCATGCGATTGACAGCAGTTGCTTCTATTGGTAATACTAAAGGTATGAAAGTAGCTGTGTCCATTCCGGATGACGTCTTTGCCGAGGCCGAGGCGCTCGCCAAGCGATTGAGGAGATCGAGGAGCGAGATTTACAGCCGTGCGCTCGGAGAATTCATCGGAACACATGCGCCGGACCGCGTCACGGAGCGCATGAACGATGTGGTGAGGGACGTTGGCATTGAGCCGGACGCGTTTAGCGTTGCAGCTGCGCGAAGGGTCTTGAAAAAGACAGAGTGGTGATCGGGCAGGGCGAAACCTGGTGGGCTGATCTCGGAGAGCCGGTGGGTTCGGCACCGGGCTATCGACGTCCCGTGGTGGTTGTGCAATGCGATGCACTCAATACCAGTCGGATCGGCACGGTGGTCTGCGTGCCGCTGACGAGCAATCTCAAATGGGAGCGTGCGCCGGGGAATGTTCTCTTGTCCGCCGCAGCCACCAGCTTGCCAAAGGACTCTGTTGCGAACGTGTCTCTGATAGTCGCCTTGGACAAACGCCAGCTAGTCGAGCGAGCGGGGAAAATACCAAGGCGGCAATTGGAACTCGTATTGTCAGGAATTGATGTGATTCTCGGGCGATGACCGGCGTCCGCTCTCAGCGCCATCGGCAGATGCACCATACGGAGTATTGCCGCCGACCCCGTTCGTGACGCTGGGCGCGCGAGGCTTTTGCGATCTATCGCCTTCTATCGCCATCAAGCGGAATGTTTTGGCGGTAGATCTGACGGTAAGTTAGGCGCACTCTCAACAGAAGTCTCGCTATTTCAGGTACTTATAAGAGCCGGAGACAATTGAGTGGGGAGTGAGAAGACCAGGGCGCTTCCCTAGTGTGGCACGATCAGCAGAGACGGGGACTCCCAAGTTTGTGGGCAAAACTGGCAAAAACCCCGAAGTGCCAATTGGCCCCTGGGTCGAATCCTATCAAAGCTGCGCCGGACGGAGGAAACGCGCCCGATTGGTATTGACGAATTGCTCAACCGTGGTCAATGGAGCGCCGATGATCTTCGCGCCGATCTCATCGAGACCGGCAATTCTGCCTTCTTGTTGATCTATTGCGACAGCTTCGAAGTGCCGACGCAATACCGTGTGGTTCTCGAGCCCGGCAAGTTCGAGGAACTCGGACACGGTAAGCTGCTCGAATGGAAGAGCGATTCCGAGTACGCGCCCGACCTCCGCTGCCAGTTCTTCGTGACTGAATTCCCTTGGACCGTGAAGTTGGTAGGACTGACCGCCGTGCGCGTCTGGTTTTTCCAAAATGTTGGCAGTGATCTTTGCCGTATCCGCTGCGGCCAGAGGGGCGAACCGGCCGTCCTTGTGGAATGGCATTACGTATCTTCCGCGCTGGATGAATGGCGCAATGTAGAGCAGCCACTCGGCGAAGAAAGTAATGCGCAGATTGGTACGATTCCATGGGGTGTTCGCGCCGCACAGCAAGTTGCGTGCGGCGGTGACGCCAGCGCATCGGGGCGTGGGCAGCAAGACAGATCCAGCCAACCCCGACCAACCCATCACCCCGCGCCACGTGATCATGACGTGGGCGCAGCGCCTGAAGCGGGTGTTCGGTGTCGAGATCAACGCCTGCGCCCGCTGCGGCGGCAAGCTCAAGGTGATTGCCAGCATCGAAGAGCCGCAGGTGATTGCGAGGATTCTGGCGCACCTGGAGAAGACGGCTGCGGATCCGCATCAGGCCGAGCTGCCCCTCGGGGCACGGGCACCGCCGACCCAGGCGCGATTGATGTGACACCTGGAGAGGAGATTGCTCACCCCCTGCGGCGACCCAGCGGCGGGCTCGGGCCGGTTCGTGCCGGAACAGGGTGTGCGCAAAGGGCAGGGGATTCAGGCGGGGTGGTGGTGTCGGGCAGATCGGGAGCCAGGAGTCTGGAACTGGTGGACTGGAACTGGGACAGCGCCGGAAGGCCCGGAAGGGGGCAATGCAGGCGGCCCTCCTCCGCAAACAGCGCCAGGGCAGGGCGTTTGAAAGTCCTATCCGCGCGCCGCGCAGATTTTCGGCGCGTCGGGCGGTGTGATGGAGGCTATGGCGCGCACCGCGCTCTACTTGCACGGCAGCGGTGACGGGCCGCTCGAGTGGCACGCGTTGCGCGGCGTCGACGAGGGGCTGAAAAGCGCGACCCTCCCCGGCATCGGTACGGTTGCGGTGTGCAACGGCATCGCCAGCGCGCAGCGCCTGCTCGCCACCGACACCTGGCGCAGCCGCTTCGTCGCAATCGAGGTCATGGCCTGCGTCGGCGGTTGCCTGGGTGGCGGCGGCGAGCCGAAGTCGACGGATCGCGAAGTCCTGCGCAAGCGCATGCAGGCCATATACGAAGTGGACCGGCGGGCACCGCGCCGCCGCTCGCACGAGAATCCCGACGTGCAGGCACTGTACGCCGGCGAACTGGGTGCTCCGGGCTTGAAAGCCGCACACGAGCTGCTGCACACCGCTTTCGCGGGGCGTCGCTCGGCGCGCCTGTTGCTGATGCGCTTCCTCGATTGTGTCGACCGGCGTGACGGTGCCGCGGCCGCGCGGCTGTTCCACCCGCACGGTACGTGGGACACCGCCTCGGCTTTCGGTGTGGCGCAGGGCGCGGCGGCAATTGCGGTGCTCATCGGTTCGCGGCTGCCGCCGGGCGGCGCCGGCGCCGCTCTGCTGCGCCATCGCATGGCCTCGGCTGCCGGTGGCGACGAGCTCGCCGTGCTCATGCCCAGCGGCGGGCGGTGTCGATTCGAACTGGAACTCGTTCCTGCAGAATCCGGCGGCGGGGCGGCCCCGCTGATCCGCCACCTCGCGCGGCGGCCCGATCCCCGCTGAGCTCGAGCAAATGCGGTTAGGCATGCATCTCACCATCGATTCCGCCGGTTCCGCGGTCAACCTGCAGACCCAAAACGGCGCTTCGGTCAACGAAGCGGTTCGACAATATTTGCTGGATGCGCGGGGCGTCGAGGCAACCCTCGCCGCTCTGCAGCTCACCTGGCCCGACAGTGCGCCCGAATATGCCGGTCGCATGAGCATCGAGACCAGCGATGACCTGGCAACCTGGCACTTGCAGGTTGCCGCGGCGCCGCACTGCGCGCCGAATGGATCCCCAGTCAAGTCACGTTCCTGTCCCAAGGGCACGCTCCGTTTTTATTGGCCTATGGCAGTGCCACGGCCACCCGCGCGGAGAGCAACCTGAGCCGGCTGCCCGATTCCTTGGAGATTGCGCCGGTCACGCTCGGGCCGGCTGAAGTGTCGGGCGGCAACGCCCGTCTCATCGCCGCACCGGCACCGTTCCCCGGGAGGCGGGCGGTATTGTGGGGGGTGCTGCTCCTGGCGGTCGGTGTGCTGGGTTGGATGGCTTACCGAATTTCCAGAAAGAACGCACGCTGACGGGATTCAAGGGCTGGTGGGAATTCCCATCACGGCAGGACCTCCGGTGACCGGCACGAAGAGGCCGCCGCCGGGTGGAATGCCGATGACGGGAGGGCCGCCGGTCACGGGGATGATCAGTCGAGGCGACATATCATCGGCCGGCTGTGCCGCGGACGGAGTTGGCAAAGGCGAGACGGACGTTTCCTGGGCATCCATCAACGAATTTCCCGCGGCACCCTGAACGGAGCCCAGCATCGCGCAGCCGCCCAAGGCAAAAACGGACAGCATCAGAAGCATGTGGATTTTCATGAATCGGCCTCCAGCTTTGGCACCTGAGTAAAGCAACGCAACCGCCCGGGTCGCGCTTACTCGGGGCCGTCAAAGAAGCGTCAAGGATCGGCAAAGTCGCTGGCGCGCTCCTCATCGGGCGGTAAGATCCACCCATTCGCCCGGGGACCCGACTTCGGTAAAAGGCGTGGTCACCGACGGAATGGGCAACGTGTTCAAGCTGACTTTCTGACCCGGTTGGTCTACTGAGCCACGGGCGCGCAGCTATATGCGAACGTCAGGTTGCCCGACGAGACCGCGGAGCATAGGAATACCCGGCCTTTGCAGGTCGCGTTCCAGGTGCCGCTGCCCCCCAAATTGACGGTGGAATTGGAGATCTCATTGTCGGCCGGCAAGCATCCGGTATGGCCGGCGCTGGTGAGTTGAAGGTCGGGTTCAATGGCGGACAACTTGGCCGGCGCCGATTGCGATACACAACCGGAAAGCGGGCCCAGCGCAAACAACGTCACCGCAACCACAAGATGTTTGATATGGGGCATCCGTGCTTCCTTTTGAAAAAACTCGACAACCCAAGTGTACCGCGGCTTTCTGAACCCGCCTGCAGCTTTGCATTTCTCAAGTCGGTGCTGGTCCCCTGTGCACCGGAGCCATATCCAACCAGTGGCGGAACTTCATCACAGAAGAATGTTTGCCCCAAAGCACGCTGTCGATGGGCGCGTTAAGCTCATAGTTCTTGAATTCCCGGGGGGTGAATAGCACATGGCGCCCGACTACCGTCGAGTTCTGAAACGAGTTGGAATCGTCTTGCTGGGAGTTGGATTGCTGGACGTCGGGCTGATGGTCTATTGCATCGTCAATCGCCTTTCCTATTCGTCCAGCTTCAATCTGTTCGCCGTCATCGGCGGCATATTCTTGATGCGCGGCGGTCTACGTACGGCCGCCCTGATTCGTTGGTTCTCCGTTTTTATGCTCACAGGACTCTTGGCGGTCGGTGTCGTGCTGCCTTTCCTGCAACCTTTGGACCTCTCGTTAACTGAACTGCGATTGAATCCGGGTTCTTTCGCGGCCGGAGTGATCATATTTTTGCTCCAGGCGACTCAGTAGGGGCGTCACGACAACTTCCGACGCCGGTGAATAGCGCGTAGCTTCAGCAATCCAGGTGGAAGGCGTGTTCCACCGGCAGCACGCGTCGTCAGTACTCCTTGCCGCTGAGCCGCCGGCTGACGGCCTCAGACCGGTGGCGTGCGGTCAGCTCTCGACCGATCGGACTCGCCCGCCAAGCCGTCGTGACGATCAGGGCTGGAATGGCTGCCCCTCTGATCCCGGCTTGAGCGGGAAGATAAGCTCGATCCCAATGCCGCAGGGATCGCGAACGAACAGCTGTATTTCGCCCGTGACGGGCACCTCGGTGACTCGATATTCCACATGGTGACGCTCGAGGCGATCGCGCATGGCGTCTATTTCACTGCAAGCGATAGCGATGTGATCAAGCGCGGAAACACGCTCGCTGACGAGTACAGGCAGGCGAGAAGGCGCACCAGCAGGTACGGTTTCACCTGTATTCATCTGCGTCAAATGAAGGAGTGGACGATCTTCCGCGTATAACCATACGCCGGCCGAACGGAACGCGGGGCGCGGCCCGATACATAAGCCAAGAACTTCAACGTAAAATTTCTGTACTTGCCCCAGTTCGGATTCTGGGATCCGAAGATTGAAATGGTGCAATCCGGTGAGCGGCATGGGCCTGTTATCCTAGCACTCTGATGCTATATTCTTGCATTGCCCCTTTGCTGGCGACCAGGATTTCGTAAGCGCCGCCCAATCCCGTCGAGAGATCAGCCACCAGTGTGGGATCAGCGAGAACACCGTCGTGACTATCGGCAAGCGAGACCACGCGGCCTGGCGCTCATATGAATCAAATTATTAAGCGGTGGCTGGCCAAAGCGCCTCTGTTGTTGACCGCATACCTTGTATGGATGAATCGCGGTCGCCGGCGGGGACGAAAAGGACTGGTGGCGTTGGGTCTTTTCATCGCGTGGATGGTGGCCGCGTCGGCATTCGTCCACGTCGATCAAGTCGCTGCGACCTCCAAGCTCGCATGGCTTCATCGACATGATCTGTTTTGGGCCGTAATGTCCGCGATCGTGGCTGGACTCCTGGTCACACGCCGCCGCGCGCTGAACCGAATCGCGGCTTCCCGTTCCTGGATCGCCGCGCTGCCGGTTGAGAAATCGACCGCCAGGTGGCAGGCGGTCGCCCTCGATTCGATGCCGGCTCTTGTTCTAGCTGGCGTCTTGGCTGCGATATTCGGCGGCCTGAGCTTGATAGCCCTTGCTGCCACTGGCATGCCGGCGCCCACTGCTACCTGGGGGGTAATGACGGGAGGAGTCGCGCTGGGTGCTGGGCTCAGCTATCTGTTGCCAGCAGTTAAGCAGGAGGAGGTATACGAAGGTTCTCGATATGTGCCGCACCGTCGCCGTGCTGAGACGCCCACCCCGACCGGCTCGCTCTCGGCGCTCGGATCTTGGCCGGTGCGCCAAATGTTCGCTAGTGCCCGGCCGAAGACAATCGCGCGCGCGATGCTACCGATCTTGCTTTCCGTACCCCTGGGGTCCACGGCGGCCGACGCTATGCTGGCGATTGGATTGGTGATCGCGATCGGCGCGCTCTTACTGCTGGTTGTCGCCACTGTATCGGTGAGCGCAAGGGCATCCGCCTGGCTCAAGCCCGTGCCGCTTGGTTCAGGTGTTTTAGCGCAAAGGACGTTGATACCTGCGCTCGGGTTGATGTGCTGTGCGGCCGCGATCGAGGCTTGGCTGCTTGCACTGCTCGGCTTATCACTCGGCAGATGCTTTGTAATCGCCGTCTTCACATGGATCGTGAGTGTGATCATCGCCGTTGCGGGAGGCCTTTTCGCGGCTTATGGGGGCAATGAGGGGCAACGTGACCGATTGTAACCTCGAGATTCGCGGTCTCGGTGCAGCCTACGGTCGCCACGTTGTTCTCAAAGATGTCTCCCTAAGCCTGCCTTCCGGTGAATGGTTCGCGTTGATGGGGCCGAATGGCTGTGGCAAAAGCGCGCTATTGCACTGTGTCGTCGGCAAGCTCGCCCCCACTGCGGGCAACATCCGAATTGCCGGTCACTCGCTGTTGACCGATGCCGCAAAAGCCAAGCGGCAGCTGGGCTACGCCTGCGCGCCCGAGAGTTTGCCGCCGCTTCTAACTGCGAGGCAATGCTTCGAGGTGCATGCCGGAGTGAAGGGGCTGCCAGCCCTTGAGGGCGAGCTGATGATGCTGGCGGAGGAGCTCAAGTTCCTGCCTTACCTGGAGTCATTTGTAGACACGCTATCGCTTGGGACGAAGCAGAAGCTGACGGTACTCCTTGCTCTGGTAGGGAATCCAAGGTTGATCATTCTCGATGAAGCTTTTAATGGCCTGGATCCAACGAGCTCGTTGGTGTTGAAACGCCATTTGCGTCGGCGGCTCAAAGAGCGCGGGGCGACTCTGGTGCTTGCTACACACGCACTCGATATCGTCGAACATTATGCAGACCATGCTGGTTTGCTGATCGACGGGGTGCTGGCGCGAGAATGGAACAAGTCCGAGATTGAAACAATGCGTCAGGACGGGCAGAGCTTTGACATCGCACTTGCAGATTTTAGAGGTTGATATTCACATCGTGGGATCGCGCGTCCCCGCGAGCGCCGCCTCTCGCCGGCTCTTCGCGTTGCTGGCTTTGTCGGCGCGGAAGCGGGCGACTTCTTCCGCCGTATACGGCACGAAATCCTCGGGCAGTCGGTCCGCCGCGAACTCGCGCCTCCCGGGTCCGAGTGTTCATCCGAGAGTCTCCTCGTCGATAGAGTGATATGCCGCCTGCATCACCGGCAAGGGGCAGGTCATGAGCGAGTGCATGCCGGGCGTTAGAACGAATACGTCAAGTCCACGCCGATCGTCAGCGGCTGGTTGGTGATGACGCGGTTGAACGACGCGTTCGTCAGCGTGAGCTCCGTCATATTCTCCAGATAGGCTTGCTTGTTGAAGACATTGTTCGCGAACAACGCCGCGCCCCATCCGGCGCCCGAGTGGATCCCGGCTCGAACATTGGTCAGGTCATAAGAGGGTAGCGAAGTCAGCTCGCCCGTGCCGAAGCCCGGCGGGAACGTCAGATCCAGGCGCGACGCGACATAGGTGTTTTCCACGCGCGCCGTGAACTGATACCCGTCGGTGAGCGCGTGCTCGTAGGTCAAATTGAGGTCGGCCGTGTGGTTCGGAACATCCGGCAGCTTGTTGTAAGGCTTGATCGTATAGTGGATGCCCGGGGTCAGCGTCGCCTGGGTGATTCCGCCCGAGGCGCCCAGCTCGAATCCCGCACCCAGCGCGACGCGCAGCTCGAGCTCGCCGCCGGTGACCTTGGCATTGCCGCCGTTATCCTGCAACAGATAGTCGTTGGGCAATTCCAGGAGCTGCACGTTGCTCCATCGCTCGTAGTAGATGCTGGAATTGATCGTCACGCGCCGATCGAATAGACGCGCTTTTTCGCCGACCTCGTAGCTCCACAGCGTATCGGGCCGGTAGCTTTGTGGCCATACGCCGTTGGCGTACTTGAAGGGGGTCACCGACAGCGGCACGCCGCCGGGCGCCCACAACGGACCAGTGGTGGGCAGCGGCTGGTTGGCGCCGCCGGGACGGAAACCTTTCGCCGCAGTCACGTATACCATCAAATCCTTGTTGAACTCATAGGCCAGATTGAACTTCGGATTCACGCCGTTATCGGATTGCGACACGGTCTCCACCGACGGCGTGGCGCCGCCCAGCGGCGAGCCCCAGCCGGCAAAATGATCGTAGAAATGGTAGTCGTACGCGTACCAGCGCAGCCCGGCGGTCGCCTTGAGGTGATCGGTGATGGCATAAGTGCCCTCGCCGAAGGCCGCATATTGCGAGATCTTGGTCGGGTTGGTGAGATTTCAGATCGCAGGCGTGGTCGCCGGCCCGAATGTGCCGAGGTCGACGAAGGCGGACGGGTTCTCGACGGCCGTGTACAGATTCCAGGTCGATTTGAATTGACTGTAGAAAAGACCGCCGACCCAGTTGAGCGGGCCGCTGCCCGAGGAGGCGGCTCTCTGAATTGGCGGGAGGGATCCGTTTCCGTGCCTTGCACGGGGCCGGTGCATGCGGGTCTGGACATTCAACCCCACCAGCGCGAGAAGCTCGAACGGCTGTGCCGCTACGTGAGCCGCCCGCCGATTGCGGCGGAACGATTGGCGCTGACCTCAGCAGGCCAGGTGCGCTACGCACTCAAGACCCCGTACCGCGATGGAACCACGCACATCGTGCTGGAACCGTTGGATCTGATGGCAAGGCTTGCCGCGCTGGTGCCGCCGCCACGGATGCACCTGACCCGATTCCATGGGGTGTTCGCGCCGCACAGCAAGTTGCGTGCGGCGGTGACGCCAGCGCATCGGGGCGTGGGCAGCAAGACAGATCCAGCCAACCCCGACCAACCCATCACCCCGCGCCACGTGATCATGACGTGGGCGCAGCGCCTGAAGCGGGTGTTCGGTGTCGAGATCAACGCCTGCGCCCGCTGCGGCGGCAAGCTCAAGGTGATTGCCAGCATCGAAGAGCCGCAGGTGATTGCGAGGATTCTGGCGCACCTGGAGAAGACGGCTGCGGATCCGCATCAGGCCGAGCTGCCCCTCGGGGCACGGGCACCGTCGACCCAGGCGCGATTGATGTGACACCTGGAGAGGAGATTGCTCACCCCCTGCGGCGACCCAGCGGCGGGCTCGGGCCGGTTCGTGCCGGAACAGGGTGTGCGCAAAGGGCAGGGGATTCAGGCGGGGTGGTGGTGTCGGGCAGATCGGGAGCCAGGAGTCTGGAACTGGTGGACTGGAACTGGGACAGCGCCGGAAGGCCCGGAAGGGGGCAATGCAGGCGGCCCTCCTCCGCAAACAGCGCCAGGGCAGGGCGTTTGAAAGTCCTATCCGCGCCTTTCAGAGCGACGTGCATGAAGGCAGGGCCAACGTGCGCGTGGTCTCGCGAAGTTCGACCGGCGGAGGCGGGGGCGGGGGCGCGATTTCGGGTGACGAGCTCGCCGCTCTGGCCGCACTGTTGCTCATTGCGGTTCGGCGCGCCGCGATGTAGGGCATCGGCGAGACGCCCGGCAAATCGTGGAGCGCTTCTTCGCTTTGCAAGTTTCGTCGGCTGGTCCAAAATGAATTGCGGCTTACGGCCAACAGTACGTGCTCCGATTCTTTCGACCCAAAACCACATACAGGGGATCAAGGAAATGAACGAGACATCGAAATGGACAATCGTGTTGTCGCTGCTTTCCGCTCCCGTATACGCGCAACAGCCGCCTGACGTGGTCGTGAGCGATGCGCACGCTAACACGGCCATGGGAACCAACGCGCTGTTGTCTTACTCCGGTGGAGTCGCCGATACGGCTGCCGGCAGCGGAGCGCTCGAGTACTTCAACGGCAGCGGCAATACCGCGGTCGGCGCCACGGCGCTGGCCGGATTGGCGACATCGGGCACCGGATTGCCGGCCTATGGCGGTGACAACAATACCGCGGTCGGTAACAACGCTCTGTCGATGCTCAATGGCAACAATAACACGGCGGTCGGGAGCAATGCGCTCGTTGGCGGGCCTCCCGTGATTCCGCACGAGGGCATTGGAAACGACAACACCGCCATTGGCGCCTCCGCGTTGGAGAATGGCTTCAGCGGTTCAGCAAATACCGCGGCAGGGGTCCAAGCTCTGGCTGACAACGGAGGCTCCTACAATACCGCCGTCGGCTATCAAACCATGGCCAAGAACCTGGTGGGGAATTATACGACCGCCGTGGGATCCTTCGCTCTCCAAGCCAATACACTGGGCGGTTACGACACGGCCTTCGGCGCGCTCGCGCTGAGCCTCAATTCGAATGGCTCCGGCAACACGGCTTTTGGCTATGCAGGCTTGCGGTCGAATACGACGGGAAGCAACAACATCGGCTTCGGCTATCAGACCATGTACTTGAATTCGACCGGATCCAACAACATTGCGATGGGCTACCAGGGAGGCTACTACGTGCTCAACGGCAGCAACACCATCGAGATTGGAAACCTGGGCGCGTACGCTGATGAGAACCTGATCAGGATCGGTACACAGGGGACGCAAACGAAGACCTATCTCGCGGGGATCTCGGGAGCCCAGGTGACGGGCAGCGCGGTCTATGTGACGCCGTCGGGACAACTTGGCGTGCTGGCATCCTCGGAGCGCTACAAGACGGGCGTTGCGCCGATCGGGCAGAGCTCCCGGAAGCTGGAGCAGCTTCGTCCCGTAACCTTTCATCTGAAGGCCGACCCCAACGGCGTCGCCCAATACGGGTTGATAGCCGAGGAGGTCGACAAGTGTATCCGGAGCTCGTGATCCGCGACACCGACGGCGTGATCCAGGGGGTCAGATACGAGGAGCTCGCGCCGATGTTGCTGAATGAGCTGCAGCGGCAGGCAGCGCAGATCAAGGCGCTCCGGGCCCAAGCCGATCAGCAAGCGCAGCGCGCGCAGAGCGCCCAGCGGCTACTCGCGGAATTGAAGGCACTCAAACAGGAGTTGCGCTCGGCGTTGTTCGATGCACGAGGCAAGGAGCACCCCATTGTCGCCCAACGCTAGGTAACCACACCGCCGCACCCGCAATGCAGTAATATTCCCGTGGGATGACCGGGCTGACGGGGATGAAACGATGACTTCTTTTCAGTGCCCGACGTGCGGGGCGGAGGGCCGTTTCGGCGGTGGTGCGCCCTATGCAGTTTGCCGCTTTTGCAGATCCTTGCTGCTCAGGACAGACACCTCATTGCAATCGGTGGGCCGCGTCGCCGCGGTTCCCGACGATTTCAGCCCTCTTCAGCTCGGTGTCAGCGGCCAGTTCGACGGGCATCCTTTCAATGTGGTCGGGCGTATTCGCAAGGTCTGGGAGCAGGGCAGTTGGAACGAATGGTGCGTGATGTTCGACGCCCAGCGGTTCGGTTGGCTGGCCGAGGCTCAGGGCGACCTGGTCATGACCTTCGAGCGGCCCGCCGGCTCGTTGGAGAACGCGTCAGGTGCGAAAGCTCCTGATGTGTGGAAGTGCATCGGCTGATGACCTAAAGAATCAGGGTCCGAGCTATCGCCGCTCTAGCGCGCTAGTTAACGAATCTAGGAACTCGATAAGATCCGATTTCTCTTCTGGGGTGATCATCAGCGGCCTTTCTGACTGGATGCTCCGGTAGTAGATCTCCGCATCGACGGCTTCCGTGAGTGTTCTCACGCTGCCGTCATGCATGTATGGCGCGGTGAGTGCGACATTGCGCAGGCTGGGCGTTTTGAAAAGTCCAATGTCTTTTGGCAATTCGACCTCGCCTCGACCGATTTGCTATGGTCCCTGCCGAGTGAGTCGATGAACGTGGGGATCGATGATTGATGACGAATCAGAAGATCAAGACATTCGTCTTCGCTCCGGCATGCTACAACCTCGCCGAAACCACGCGGATGCTCGAAATCGCCAAGGCGATGGCCAGACACCCGCGTATGCGAGAGACGATCACGATTCGCTTTATGAGCGAATGAGGGGAATTCGAACGACTTATAACAGCCGAGGGATTCGCCCTTGATACGATCGAGCCAAGGGTTACGCCGGAAAAGATTGCGCAGATTGCGGCGGTTAACGATCAGGAAAGAATTGGTACGATCTACTCGTGGCGTGAGATCCTTGAAAAGGTTCGGGGAGACACGGAATTTCTGCGGGCGATCGATCCGACCGCCGTTGTCACCGGATCTTATGTGAGCATACCGTTGTCGTGCCGAGTGCTCTCGATTCCGCTCGTTTGGACCATTCAATCGACGTGGCTCAAAGCGTTCTTCGCCTCAGGTGCAGGGGTGACGGACAGCCTACCCTCCGGCGTCGTTAAGAGCGCCGCCGACTTCGCTTTACTCGAAGCCATTCGCCTCTGGATGTGGTTCGGCTTCATTCGCCCAATCAACCGCGCTGCCAGACACCTTGGGGTCAAACCCTTCAGACCCGTCTTCACTTATTTTGATGGCGATCTGGTATTGGTTGCAGAGCCGAAGGGATTCACCGATATTGCCTTGCCGCCGCATCATGTGTACTGCGGACCACTGATTGCCCGACAGTCCTTCGCGCTGCCTGAGGAGATCAAGTCGGTTCCCCGTGATCTGCCGCTAGTCTTTTTCGCCATGGGTAGTTCAGGCGTGCCGGAAATCGTCGCGAACATCATCGAAGGATTCGCGGGAAAGCCCTACCGGGTAATCGCACCTGTCAAGCGACTGATTGCGCAGTTGCCGCATGTCCGAGTGCCGGACAATGTCATAGTGACTGACTGGTGGCCAATCTTGCCTGCCTGGTGCGAAAGGGATTTGCAATTCGAATACGGAAGACGCGCAATCCCTCGCTGAAGATCTGTCTCGCCATCGACCGCCTGCTTGCCGATGAAGACGCGAAGCGCAAAGCCATAGAGTTCTCGCAGCTCATGGAGAAATGGGACGGACCGAGAGTCGCCGCCGATCTGTTGCTCGAGAGGTACGACGATTGACCAGCGGACATGGGCTGGCCTCGAGGCCGGGGCTTCAAATCCAACGCAAGGCCCCTGCAATAATATCGCCCGCTCCGCCGGTCGCACACTCCCCATGAGCAATCAGGAGCCGTTCCGGCTTCCATGCGAGTACAGTTCGTCGTGCCTCTCGTGCAGCGGTCCGCGAGAGAAAGCTTAATCGCCAATCAAGAGGCGTGCTTCCGTGCTTTCCGACAAGTCCACCGAGACGCATCATTAGTCCTTTCCAACCATTGGCCTCCGCTTCGGGAAAACGTTGGATCAGGTCACCGAAGATTGCGGTGCGGGACCGGCGGTGAAAGAAAACCACTTCCTGCATCGCAAATGAGCCTCGAAAGACCACTTGGTCAAAGTCGGTCATCCATGAGCTGTCCGGGTGATCACCAAGCTCACAGTCAAAGTGAAGCCACTTCTTCCTGCGCGCGAGACCCGGTGGTGCGTAGAGTCGTGCATCGGGCCAGCGCTCCTTCCATTGAGCTAGAAACAGGTGATGCAATTTATTCGGGGATACGATGTACCCGACGGGGCCGATGGTCTCAATTGCTGCGGCCAGCTCACTCGTTAAGGCAACAGGCGACCAAACCCACGCTTTGCCCGTTGCGAGTCGTGCGACTGCCATGCGGGTCGGGTACGGAAATCCAAAAAAGGAGACCGTCGGTCCATCCGCGAAATATAGAGCTTGTCCAAAGGGGATGAGCATCGGCGTAGTGTAACTTGGTTCGGCCAGTGTCCCGGTCTCTCGGTATGCAACCGCCGATCAAGTCCGGTCCGGATGGGTCTAATCATTGGCAGGCTCGGCACGCTCGAAGAGATGTTGCCTAATCGATAACCCCAGCTAGCACGTCAACAGGAGAGGGTATTTCGGGATCTATCGCCTTAAAGCGAGAGTGTTTGTCGGTAACTCTGACGGTAATTTGTGAGGTAGGGAAATATTTGCCGAGCAGATACAACTTGTCAGTGATCTCGGAGACGATTGAGTGGGAGTGAGCAGTGCGCTAGATAGGCCGTGTCAATTCTCGCCGCCGCCAGACTGCGAGGCTTCGGTGGATGATTCCCCGCCGAGGAGCACAAGCAACGATTCGGCAAAGACATCACGCATCCGGCACGCGAGCGTATTCAGCGGAATAAGATATCGAAGCGCGCAGCGAGAGTCCGGAGATTCTTGTCAAGGGTCCAAAGCACGGCGTCGGAAGTCAGCAGCACTGACCCAAGCAATAGTAGATCGATGGCGCCACAGCCTGAATCCTGAAGTTGCTCTCGCTCAATCAATGCGAGCGTTTCATCCGTGCTGGCCACGGTAGCTGAGCGCAGCTGCCTCAAGTCGCTCAAGGTGCGTTCCCGAAGTGCCGGCGGCGTGCCGCACGCGATTTCAATCAAAACCATTGGATGGCAGAGCACTTGGTCGGTCGACAATAGAGTCTGCAGCGCTTGGTTGGACTTGCGGAAATGTGCGATCCAAACCGAGGTATCCGCAAGCACAACGCTCATCGGACCTGGATCCTAGAGAGGCCTGCGGCGCGGGACTGATTTCATCCGCGGCGCCCTTCCGCCCAGCGCGGCCAGGCGTTTGCCTGCCTGGACGCGAACAAACACCTTCATGGCCTCTCGAAACAGGTCGGCCTTGTCGGTGCCGGGGTCGGCTACCTCGAGGGCACGTTGAAAGAGCTCATCGTCGATGGTGACGGTGGTTCTCACGGCCTTTTCCTCATCACCTTAAAAGATGCACTATAGCATCAAAAAAGGCATCACCGTTACGCCCAAATTCAGTGAAGGCGCTTAAATTCGCGTGTTCCAGTTCTGACCCATCGAGATCTATCGCCGTTTGTCGGTCAAGCGGAATGTTCTGACGGTAGATCTGACGGTAAGGTCGTTTTAGTTTCAGTAGAAGTGACAGGAATTCAGGTACTTAGAAGCACCGGAAAAAATTGAGTGGGAGTGACCGGACCAGGGCTCTCCTCGATTTTGGCACGCGCGGTTGCGGCAGTGAACCCTGAGTTTCTGGGCAATAGTGGCAATTACTCTCAGCGGCTAATCTCGTGTTGGGTTAACTCCAGATCTGATCTCGTTCCGGTCGTTTGCGCGCGACGCGCGCAGAAAGAAGCCCAAAGCGCGGAACTGTGGCGCGCGAAACAATTCGCGCGATCACCGGTTCCAATAGGCTGTGTAAAGTTCGCGCGGCCAATAACGCTCCGGCTTGACCCTATGTGAGTCGATGAGGTCTCTCTTGATCCGGTCATACTCGTAGCAATTTAGCTCAAACCGATTGCCCCACGGGTCAGCATACCACCGTGCCGCCTCTCCCCGGTTCGGCACTCGTATGTGCACGTGGTCCAGTCTTCCCATTCGAAATTTCGGCTCGTCCATTGCGCTACTTCTCGAAAGAATAGGGTGGCGACCCCGGCGGGCAGTGGCGTCCTGGTGCCTTGTGGGAATTGATATCAGCCGGGGAGGGGGATCTGATGGGTCGGCCCGATTGCCCGGGTACAAGACCATCTGCAACCCGATAAAGTACAACGCCAACCATTCCTCCAGCTGGAATTCGACCTCCGGCCGATCCATATATCAAGCTGCCAGGCGTTTGACCTTCGGACGTCCGTGCTGCCTCACCTGCCATACATCGTACTGAGCCTGGAGATTGATCCAGATGTCCGGCTCAGTACCGAAGACGCCGGCCAGACGGGCCGCCATATCGGGCGACACGGGCACCCTTCCATTTACGATTCCCGATACATGCTTACGACTCACTCCCAGGGCGTCAGCCGTTTGCGTGATCGTCACGCCGAGCGGTGCCATGTACATCTCCTTGAGTATTTCCCCAGGGTGAGCCGGGTTTCGCATCCGGCCCGAGCTCTCAATGGTAGTCTTCATAATCCACCTCGTACGCGTGCCCGCCGTCGAAACGGAAAAGTGACGCGGTAGTTCTCATCCACCCAAACGGAATATCGGTTGCCATGCAATGAATGAAAGCGCATGCCTGGCATCGCCATCTGTGCCGCCTGGGTCGCGGCATTGAGTGCAGTAAGGATCAGATTCAGGCGTTTCGCGTGCTTCGGCTGGACCTTGCGAGCACTCCCTGCCTCGAAGAGCGCCGCGAGTCCCTTGTGCCGGAAGCTCTTGATCATCGGAATTAGTGTAACCGAGAAGGTGACGCGGTGCAACCTTTATGGTTACGTCATACTCTGCGGAGGGGCGAGTGGGGCTCAAGTCCAGTGGGCCCGTGGCTTCCGAGTAACGACTCAAGGAATCTACCGCGATCTTGAGGAGATGGAACTCTATGAGTGCACATGACGAAATTGCGGAGACGGCGAGGACCGAAAGCGCAGGGGCCTTGTCGAATGGCTCGGAGCCGCCGTGTTGCGAGAAGGAATTTCTGCAAGTTCTTCAAACTTGCCCGAGCTATCGTTCGGAGGTCTCACCCTTTCGGCATCTATCGCCGTCTATCGTCCCCAAGCGGAACTATTTGCCGGTTGATCTGACGGTACGGTAAGTTAGTTGTACGCTTATGAAAAAACTAAAGGTTCAGGTGCTTATAAGTGCCGGCGACAATTGAGTGGGAGTGAGAGGTTAAAATGGACCTTGAATATTGAGCGTCGACCGCTCAATATGCGAGGTATGCTTAAGCGACCACAGCTCTTGGAGAGGCTGCGCGCTGGCCTAAGAACCAGTCCTGCGGTAGCGCTGATCGGTCCCCGTCAGTGCGGCAAGACTACAATCGCCCGGCAGCTTGCAGGTGCCTCGAAGAGCACTTACTTCGATTTGGAAAATCCTGTCGACCTGGCCCGCCTGTCCGAGCCCATGACGGCGCTTGAACAATTGCGCGGACTTATCGTGATTGATGAGGTGCAGCGTCATCCCGATCTCTTCCCGATTCTCAGGGTATTGTTGGACCGCAGGCCGATTCGAGCGCGTTTCCTCATTCTGGGCAGCGCATCACCCGAGTTACTACGCCAGAGTTCCGAAACTCTGGCGGGCCGACTCGCCATTGTAGAAATGGCCGGATTCACGCTTGAAGAACTCAGTCGCCCGGATCTCAACCGGTTGTGGTTGAGAGGCGGCTTCCCGCGCTCATTTCTGGCGCGATCGGAGGCGGCGAGTGCTTCGTGGCGCGAGGATTTTATCCGCACGTTCCTCGAACGTGATTTGGCTCAACTCGGGGTGCAAGTGCCCTCGGGCACCATGCGCAGATTCTGGACAATGACCGCCCATTACTCAGGTGGGATCTGGAACAGTTCGGAGATTGGGCGATCCCTGGGGGAGGCTCATACGACCGTCAAACGCCATCTCGACGCCTTGTCCGGCGCGCTCGTTGTGCGTGTACTAGAGCCGTGGTTCGAGAACGTCGGTAAACGGTTGGTTAAGTCCCCGAAAGTTTACATTCGCGACTCGGGACTCCTGCATACGTTGCTCGGCGTTGCCGACCGTCGGCAACTTGAAGGGCACCCGAAAGTTGGCGGATCATGGGAGGGTTTCATCATCGAGCAACTTCTCGCTCACTTGCCCAAGGCCAAAGCCTTTTACTGGCGAACACAGGCCGGCGCAGAACTCGACCTGCTGTTGTTTCTGAATGCGCGGCGTATTGGAATCGAGATAAAGCGGTCAGACGCACCGAAGATGAGCCCCTCGATGGTTTCGGCACTCGAAGATCTGGAGTTGCATCGGCTAGTGGTGGTTTACCCTGGTTCGGTGCGATATGCGCTCCGTCCCGATGTGGAAGTGATGTCGCTTGCGCAGTGCGTGGCCGAACTGGCCTGACCAGGTAGGACGCGCGATCCCAAGACAAGTCGCGGATGCGGGGGTCGACGCCGCCGGTGCCAGTGAACGCGCAAATTCTGGAACAGCCTAACGCGCGGCTCGACGCCTTTTTTTTTGATATGAAGCAACGCGGCACGATATTGGATGCCACGTTGTACGTGTATTTTTCAGACGATTCGGGAGGTCGACTGCAAATATTCGCTGGCTGCAAAGTTAGCCGGCGAAGCCTATCGCGCCGGAGTATCCCTATCCGCGGGCACCGACGATGAACCTGGCGATAGCAAGGACAACTACAGCGCCTTGGCACAGGACCTCATCCTCCTGGTCAAAGACGTCAGATTGACGCCCTCAGATGCCATTCACGCGGCAACGATCAACGGCGCGCGAACGATCGGGCGTGAAAAAGACATGGGTTCAATCGAGGTGGGCAAAATTGCCAACTTCGTAGTTCTCGACAAGGATCCGCTGAGTGACATTCGCAATGTCCGTAATGTTTACATGACGGTCAAGAATGGCGTTGGCTACAAACGCAGCTTATATCAGCACACCGGGATGCAACCGAATCGTCCATGACCGCGGCTTCCGCGGCGAACCTTCAAGTCAGTGTTATCCCCCAACCTTTGGGCCCTCTCGGGGCCGTTGCCGACGCCGAGGCAAGCGGTTGATGGACGCCACATTAAGCCATCCGAACCAAGCGTCGGACCCGCAGTGCGCGGGCAGCTTCAGTTCGTTGACGATGTAGCCACAAGTGGCTACAAATGCGGGGGATGAAAACCGTCGGCGTCCGTGACCTCAAGAACAAGCTGAGCGAATACCTCCGCCGAGTGCGGCTGGGAGAGAGCGTCCTGGTGACCGATCGGGGAGAAGTCGTGGCCGAGCTTCAACCACCCGGGCAAAGGCAAGGCGATCCGTCGGTGCCGGCGGGACTTCAATCACTGGTAAAACGGGGCCTCCTTACCTTGGGTGCTCCGGCTGGGACTGACCTGTATCCCGTGCTGGCGCGCAAGTTGGACGGACGCCGTCAGAGCGTCGCCCAATTGCTCGACGACGAGCGCGGCACTCGGTGAATCTCTACGCGGAGTCGAGTGCTGTGCTGGCATGGCTCCTTGACGAGCAGACCGCACCGGCGGTGCGCCGCCTGCTCGGCGAGGCCGAAGTCATCGTCGCTTCCGACCTGACGCTGATCGAGTGTGATCGGGTATTACTGCGGGCGGTGGCGCTCAAGGAACTGACGGAAGCGGAAGCCGCCGACAGACGCGCGCACCTCATCGCGGCTGCTGCTCATTGGCATGTTCTGCGAATCGCGGCCGAGATCGTCGATCGCGCGCGTCAGCCGTTTCCCGGTGACCCAATTCGCACAGTCGATGCCATCCAGCTCGCATTGCTCCTCGTCGCACGTTCCGCGGTTGTCGGCCTCAGACTGCTGAGTCTCGACGAGCGCGTGCGCCAGGCTGCGAAAGGCTTGGGTATTGCCGTCGAGCCTGCCTGAGCACGGCTTCAGTGAGCCTACGAGCGGATCGGCCGAGCTGTGTCGTTGCGAAAGTTGCGATGAATATGAATGCGGTTTCGGCATCTATCGCTGTCTATCGCCCGCAAGCGAAATGTTTTGGCGGTAGATCTGACGGTAAGTTTGGCGTCCCCTCAGCAGAAGTCTCGTTATTTCAAGTGCTTATAAGTGCCGGAGACTATTGAGTGGGAGTGAGCAGGGTCCTCCCATAATTTTGCCACGTATCTTGGCTGTAGAGGAACGGCGAGATTGACGGCAAAACTGGCAAAAACCCCCGGAATCCCGGCACACCCGGCATCATCCAAAAGTGTCCGGATCAAAGCTTCGGGTCCGTTCGCCCCAACGCATTGCTAAGTTGCGGGATCGCATGGTTCATGGACGCCTTGGTAAAAATCCTCCACGCAGTCGCGGCAGATCGCCACGCCTTCTCCTTCGACGAGGCCGGTGATCTCGAACGAACGCTTACCGCAAAATGAGCACCGAAGAGCGCCCGACGTCTCATCGTAGTACCGAAGCGCTTCGTCTACCGTGGTATTGAGATCGATCCAGCGCTTTGCGAGTCACAATGGAACAGCAGCGGATCGGGGTCCTTTCCCGGTTAATTGCGAGAGTCATCGTGGCAGGCCTCGCGTGCTGTCCAGGCTATGCAGCAACTCTGTTCCGCACTCGGCCCCGCGAAACCAGCAAGTCTGCTGAGATTTGAAATCGTTCGCGGAGTCGGCGCACCATTGACATGCTCAAGTCCCGCTTTCCGCTCAAGACCTCGCTCACGCGGCTGGCTGTGCCAAGCAACGGCACGAGATCGGCGCGCGAAAGGCCATGCTGGTCCATTAGGTACGCGAGAAGAACTGGAACTGTCGGCGCCGTGCGTGGCCACTCCGAGCGCTCGTAAGCCTCGATCAAGCGGGCCTGGGCTACCATCCGTGCACGGTCCCCGGGTTCGCTCGACCCCATCAACTTCTCGATGAGCTTTTTTGCTTCAGCGTGGTCTGCTTCATCTTGAATCACAATCAAAGTCGTTTTCATCACACTGTCTCCGCATCAACGCCGTCATATTCCTCATGTGATCCAACAAATCGGATCATCAAGACTCCATCCTCGTACTGAACTAACGCAATCAACCGATAATCGTTGGCTTTGATATTAAAAACCACACGACCGCCCTTCAAGACGCTCGCCTTCGGATGCGCCTTCTTTACATCCTTCGGCGTCTTCCAGTCCGCTGCGCCCGCGATCGCCAGCCAGGCGTCATATTGGGATCGCGCAGCCTTGATTCCCCTATGGTCGGCCCGTGACCGGAAATAAGCTTCTACGATATCTGTGCCGATAACGATCACGGGGACAAAGCCTAGCTAAAAATTCCCAAAAACGGAACTACGGATTCCATTTTATGGAATACATATCCGCAGTTTTACTGCGCTAGTGGCCTGTACCAACTGATTGTGTACTGATATGTCGCGATGGATCGGCGTATTTCCACTTCACGGTCCGAGGCGACTTGTTGTAATGACGGATGTAGCGCATGAGCTTTCTCTTGAGATCGGGGACGGATGTGAACACGCCGCGGGCGATGACATCGCGCTCGATCTTGCCGAACCACAACTCGACCTGGTTGAGCCATGAGGAGTAGGTGGGAGTGAAGTGCAGGTGAAGCTTCGGATGCGCAGCCAGGAAATCTTTGACGGTCTGGCTCTTGTGAGCCGAGAGGTTGTCGGCGATCACATGGATCTCTTTGCCGCGCGGCTGATTGATTACGATGTCGGTGAGGAACGCCACGAACTCAGCCGAGGTGTGGCGCTCGGCGGTCTTGCCCAACACCTCTCCGGTCTTGGTGTTGAAGGCCGCATAGAGCGACAAGGTGCCGTGCCGATAGTACTCAAAGCCATGCCGCTCGGCCCTGCCGGGGGACAGCGGAAGGACCGGGTCTTTGCGATCCAGGGCCTGAATATGCGTCTTTTCATCGACGCAGAACACCGCCGCGTGCGCCGGTGGATTCAGATACAGGCCAATGATGTCGGCCGCCTTTTGCTCAAAATCCGGATCGTTCGAAGCCATGTAGCGCTCGATCCGATGCGGCTTGAGCCCGTGCTTGCGCCACACACGCGCCACCATCATGTGGCTGACATCCAGCCGCGCAGCGAGCTTACGCGTAGTCCAGTGGGTCGAGCTGCTCGGCGGGTGGCGCGTGGCCTCCAGAATCCGCGCTTCGAGCTCCGGGGTGAGCACGCTGGCGACCTGGCCGATATGCCGGCTGTAGAGCCCGGCGATGCGCTGCTCGGCAAAGCGCTTGCTCCAACTTGCCACAAAGCCCCGGCTGCACTCGATCCTCTCCGAGGCTTCATCCCACGTATGGCCTTCGGCCAGCAACAGAATCAGCCGCGCTCGCCGGGCATCTTCCGCCCGATCCGTCCGGCTGTTCGCTCGCCGTATCAGTTCCATACGCTCCGCGTTCGTCAAGGTGATGGCGTCTGTCATGGACGCCATTATAGTCTATAAATGGTTGTTACAGTCCACTAGCCGGTGAGATCCATCGACTTGGGGTAATTGCTTTCGGCATCTATCGCCGTCTATCGCCCTCAAGCGAGATTTTTTGACGGAGTTTCTGACGGTAAGTCCTGAATGATCTGATAAGAAGCCTTGTAATTTCATATCATTAAAGGTGCCGGAAACAATTGAGTGGGAGTGACGAGGGCGTCCCATTTGATCTTGCCACGGTTCGCGGTCAATGCGTAAGCCCGCAAATGGGGGCAAAAGTGGCAATTACTCGTCCGCCGGAGATGAGTAGAGCACTGATTTCGGATGCGCTCGCAAAAGCTTGAATTCTGGTCAGCTCCGTCGAGCCTCTTGCTTTCCTTAAAGAGTTCGATATATTTAGAAACGTGAAATCGAATGACGCCATCAAAAGCCTTGCCGCTCTGGCCCAGGAATCCCGTCTCGCGATCTTCCGGATATTGGTTAAGCGCGGCCCAGAGGGCTATACGCCGTCGCAGCTGGGCGAGAAGCTAGATGTTTCAGCCCCGACCCTGTCGTTTCACCTGAAAGAGCTGCAGGCGGCTGGTCTGATCGATGTGCGCCGCGAGGGCCGATTTCTGTATTACCGGCCGAATTTCACCCACATGAATCAGCTGATCGGATTTCTCACCGAGAATTGCTGTGTCCTTGCCGACAAGGAGTGCCCCCCGGCTTGCAGTCCGTCGATGACTGAAAGTTCGCTCAGCAAGAGGAAACACGCATGAAACGCTTTCACATCCATGTCTCCGTGGAGAATCTTGATCGGAGCATCCAATTCTATTCGACCCTGTTTGGTGCTACCCCCGCCCGCGTCGAGGCCGACTACGCCAAATGGATGCTCGAGGATCCGCGCGTGAACTTCGCCATCTCGACTCATCGCCAGCCGGTAGGCGTCAATCACCTCGGGTTTCAGGTGAACTCCGATGAGGAGTTGCGGAGTATGCACTCGCAGCTGGAGGCGGCCGACTCACAGCTTGTTCAGGAGACCGAGCAGGCGTGCTGCTACGCGAAGGGGAACAAGTACTGGGTGACGGATCCGACCGGCATCGCCTGGGAGACCTTCCATACCCTTGGCAGCATTCCTGTGTACGGAACGGACACCCCCGTATTCAACCACGGCGAATCCGTCATTCCCACTGAGCGCGCTACCGAGAAGTCGCAGTGCTGCGTTCCGGCTGCGAAGGCAGCAGCCATCGACGCTGGTGCTACGTGCTGTGGCCCCTGATTCCGCGCGCATAAGGCCGGGCAGTCCAGCAGACCTGCCGGCCGTGCGCGACCTGTTGGACGGCGCGGGGCTGCCAACGGCTGATCTGACGAGCGCTCCAGGACTGCAGTTGTGGGTTCTGGAGGAGGGTGACTCATCGATTATGGGCGCCATTGCCCTCGAACGATCCTCAGGGAACGAGGCGCTCCTGCGTTCGCTTGTAATCGTCCCGGCAAGCCGCGGTCGCGGCTTTGGTCAGCAGCTCGTCGCCCGGGTGGAAAAGGACTCACGACAGGCCGGCATCCACCGCCTGATATTGCTGACGGAGACCGCCAAGTCTTTTTTCGAACGCTTGGGCTACGCAGTCATTGATCGGCAATCCATCAGCGGTGCCGTGAAGGAGAGCGCAGAGTTTCGTTCATTGTGTCCAGCCTCTGCAGTGTGCATGGCCAAGTCTCTGAATTGACCAATCGACCGAAGGAAACCAGATGTCCGAGCGAGCTTATAACGTCCTTTTCCTGTGCACGGGTAACTCCGCTCGCAGCATTCTGGCGGAATTGCGCAGCAAGAGTTGGGACGAGTTCGCAACTCCCGGATCACCGCACTTCGATTTCGTGATCACGGTCTGTGACAACGCAGCCGGTGAGGTTTGCCCCGTGTGGCCCGGGCAGCCGATGACCGCGCATTGGGGCATCCCGGATCCCGCCGCTGTCGAGGGAAGCGATGTTGAGAAGATGACCGCGTTTCGCCAGGCCGTCCGCGCCATGGAGACTCGGATCAAGCTCTTCCTGAGCCTATCTCTCGCGAGCCTCGATAAACTGCGCCTGAAAGATCGCTTGGACGCGATCGGCAGGACGACAGACAGTGGCAGCAATGCACAATGATTCAATTGCCCGTCGATTGCTGGCCGAGGGGTTGGGATCCACTCTGCTCGCCGCCACGGTGGTCGGTTCTGGCGTTATGGCCGAGCGCCTTAGCGGGGGAAACACCGGCATTGCGCTGTTGGCAAACACGGCAGCAACGGTAGCCGTATTGGCCGCCCTGATCGCGCTATTGGGTCCTATCAGCGGCGCTCATTTCAACCCGGCAGTTTCTGTAATCGAGGCCAAGCGTGGTCCCCTGTCATGGGTAGATGCGGGACTCTATTCTGCTATCCAGACACTCGGATGCTGTGCTGGAGCGTGGCTCGCGCACTTGATGTTTGAACTACCTCTCTGGCAGCTGTCCGCGCACGTACGAACCGGCCCGGCACAATGGGTCGCGGAGGGTGTGGCGACATTCGGCTTGCTCCTTGTCGTGATCGGTCACCGCCGATCCGAGGATGCGCCGTGGATGGTGGCGGCCTGGATTGGCGCCGCGTACTGGTTCACCGCTTCCACCTCGTTTGCAAATCCGGCCATTACCGTCGCCCGGTCGCTGACTAACACGTTCTCTGGAATCCGGCCCGTCGATGTGCCATTTTTCGTTCTGGCTCAATTCGTCGGCGCGCTTGCGGCGCTGGTCGTCGCCAGTGTGCTGTTTCCGGCCAGCGAAGCCAAACCTGAGGTCCTGCATGCCTGAATCGGTCGCCGTCACGATCTACCACAACCCGTCCTGCGGGACGGCACGTAACGTACTGGCATTGATTCGGAACGCAGGCGTTGACCCCACGGTAATCGAATACCTCAAGACTCCCCCGGATCGGGGCACTATCGAGTCCCTGATCGTGCGCATGGGCATTCGACCGCGCGACCTGCTCCGTCAAAAGGGAACGCCTTACGCGGAACTCGGCCTCGCAGCGGAGCATTGGACCGATGCGCAACTGATCGAGCAGATGCTCGCGCATCCTATCCTCATCAACCGTCCGATCGTGATCACACCGTGGGGCGTGAAGCTCTGCCGGCCATCGGAGCTTGTCCTGGATATATTGCCGCTGCCTCAACGCGGTCCCTTCGCAAAAGAAGATGGCGAATTACTCATCGATGCTCAAGGCCGTCGGGTACCGTCGAGTGCACAGTGATCGCGGGTCGATAAATGCGTCGATGCCTCATGGAATGCGCCATAATTTTGACTGGAGTCCTAGATCATGGCGGACCCTATGAAAAATCGTGTCTGGTGTTTTGCGTTCCTGACCTTTACGGGCCTGATGGCGACGGTCTCCCATAGCGCATCGGTCGCGGGGCTGAACTTGGCGGCGGCGCTGCGCACGGGTGGATACGTGGACCTGATGCGCCACGCCAGCTCGCCTCGCACCCCGCCAGATGCCGGCACGGCAAACGCCGATAACGCAAATCTTGAGCGTCAGCTGGACGAGGCGGGTCGATCCTCGGCGGTCGCTTTTGGCGAAGCGATCCGCCAACTACACATACCCGTCGGTCAAGTGTTGTCCAGTCCGACCTATCGCGCACTCGAAACGATCCGATTAGCGAAGCTCGGCACGCCAGCAACATATCCGCAACTCGGCGATGGTGGACAGAGCATGATCGCGGACACGAGCGGCGCGCGTGGCGCTTGGCTCCGATCGAAGGTGGCGGAGCCGCCGGCGACAGGTAAGAACACAGTCATCGTGACGCATTTCCCCAACATCTCGGAGGCCTATCCGACAGAGGCGGCAGGTCTTGCAGACGGGGAGGCGATGATATTTCGTCCGGATGGTCGAGGTGCGGCCAAGTTGATAGCGCGGGTTAAGATCGACGAATGGGCGCACTTGGATGCCGGCCGCTAGAGCTGGGGATCGATTCGTAGACCTGCCCCGGAGAGCTTGTCATGACACTGAAGACTTTGTTGCAGCGTCGCGATTTTCTGAAGGTATCAAGTGGCGTGGCGCTCGCCGCGGGCCTCAAGCCATGGACTTCTGTTCTTGCCCAATCCGCATCGCAACCCGAAACGAAGGCCGACCACACGCTGCGCATTGCCGCAGGGCTCGTCGAGCTGTCGCCCACGCACATCGTCTCGACCACCCTGTACAACGGGCAATTTCCCGGACCGCTGCTGCGCTTCAAGGAGGGTCAGCGCGTGACGGTCGACATCCACAATGACACGGACACGCCGGAGTTGGTGCACTGGCACGGTCAGATGATCCAGAGCGATGTGGACGGAGCATCGGAGGAGGGAACTCCGTTCGTGCCGGCGAGGGGCATGCGGAGGGCCACGTTTATACCAAAACCCTCGGGCTTTCGTTTCTACCATACGCATGTTCCGGCGGGTGGCGATCTGAATCGGGGGACCTACACGGGCCAGGCGGGACCCGCCTACATTGAACCGAAGAACAATCCCGGCGCGTACGACCGTGAAGTATTTCTGGTCATGAAGGAATTCGAGCCGAGCTTGAGCCGGGGTGGCGACATGGCCATGGATTTCCTGGCAGGAGAGGCGATTCCCGAGCTGCAGCAGCTGGGCAAGCGCGCGGACGATGAGGCAAAGGAAAAGGCTAAGGGTTTTGAAGTCGGCTACGAACGTTTCGCCATCAACGGCAAGATGCTCGGTTCTGGTGAACCCATCCGCGTCAAGCAAGGAGAACGAGTCCTGTTTCACGTTCTGAACGCGAGCGCCGGAGAGATCCGCAGCCTCGCGCTTCCAGGTCACGTATTTCGGGTCGTGGCACTTGATGGCAATCCGGTGCCGACGCCGTCTGATGTACCCGTACTTTGGCTGGGTACAGCCGAGAGAATTTCAGCGATCGTGCATATGACTCACCCGGGAGTGTGGGTTATGGGCGACCTCGATCATGACGACCGCCGACACGGTATGGGTATCGTGGTCGAGTACGCGGGGCGGAAGGGCAAGGCCCAGTGGGTCGATCCCAAGCCGTTCCATTGGGATTACACGCAATTTGGCAACGCCAATATCCAGTCCGTACAACCGGACGAGACAATCGAGATGCTGATCGTCAAGCGAAACGCGGCAGTCGATGGGTTCAATCAGTGGACGCTGAACGGTGAAGCATTTTCGATGGAGAACATGCTTCCGGAGTATACGCTGCACGAAGGGAGGCGTTATCGCTTGAAATTTCGAAATGCGAGCGATGACATTCACCCGCTGCACCTGCATCGCCACAGCTTCGAATTGACGCGGATTGCGGGGAAAGCCACCGCCGGTGTCGTCAAGGATGTCGTGATGCTCGGCGGATTTCAGGATCTGAGCGTGGACTTCGTTGCGGACAACCCGGGGCTGACTCTGTTTCACTGCCATCAACAATTGCACATGGACTTCGGGTTCATGGCTCTGTTCAAGTATGCGTGAGCGGTCCGCTCTTGAAGTTCTTCTGACCTTCCTCAAACTCGGCGGGACGTCATTTGGTGGCCTTGGTGGCATTTGCGTTCGGAGCAGGCGCAATCAGTGGCCCCATCGGAGCAGGTCTATTGCATGGACTGAAGCTGGTGGCCGTTGCCATAGTCGCTCAAGCCGTGTGGCTGATTCAGCTGATCTCGATCGGGCTTGGCGGCGCTCTTGGATTGTGGCTCTGCAGGACGCCGCTAGCTGCGCCCACAGGGACGCTCGGAGCGCCGGTCTCGCGGGGCCTCGGTGTTCTCTCGCTATCGTTGTTCCTTGGTCTTTTGCTTGGCTTGCCGCTCTTGGTTCGCCTCGGCTCGTAGGAGCACCAATTCGGCCGCTTCCTCGGCATCTTTGAGGAGCGTCTTGCGCGGCATGCCCAGCTGCGCGCGCATAGTCAGTCCACGCGCTAAATCCGTGACTTGGGTTGCGCGCGCGGCTACCGGAAAGTCAGATGGGATTTCGCCTGCGCTGATCCCGTCCCGGAAACGGCGCTCCAGCAGCGTCACGCCGCCCGCGAGCGCGCTTTGCAGGAACCGCTGGACCTCAGCGTCGTTCACAAGCGGCGCAACGCACATCATGAGACAGCCGCGGGCGGACCCTTTCTCGGTCGCACTTTCGACGGCGTACCTCAGAAAGTCCACGATCGATTCGCGAAGACTCGGTGACGAGAGGAGCGCTTTCGCGGCGGATGAGCCCTTCCGTTCTGCGTACGCCTTAAGGACGCGCAAGAATATCGATCGCTTGTCCCCGAAGACGGCATACAGGCTCGGTCGTCCCACGCCCATCCCGGCGACAAGATCGTCAATGGTCACGCCGTCGTAGCCTTTCGACCAGAACACCTGAGTCGCCTTTTCCAGGGCCCCAGTCTCGTCGAAGCTGCGCGGCCTACCCACGGGCCTGGCGGTATTTGGAATCATTTGGTTCAAAACTCGTTGACAATGATCATCGCACCAATATATAACTGACTGGTTCGAAATTAGCAAGCCGGCATCACGAGTCGGCCTTTACCCCTCACGGAGCCCTCCATGGAACATTCGATAGCTCTCGTCACCGGCGCCACTTCGGGGCTGGGGTTTGCGGCAGCCCGCCTGCTCGCCGGAGAGGGCTGGCGCGAGATCATCGTCACCGGGCGGAGCCTCGCCGGGGCCCAGCAAGCGGCCGCCGAGCTCGCTGCGCAGACCAAAAGACAAATCTTTACGCCGCTCGAGTTGGATCTCAACGCACCGACCAGCGTCCAGTCCGCCCTCGCCGAGCTCGTCACGCGAAGTCGACCGATCGATTTCCTACTGCTCAATGCAGGGTTGGTTCCGTACAAGAAGCGCGTACTCACCGCAGCGGGCATCGAGGCGTCTCAGGCCCCCCTGATCGGCCATCATCAACTGACTGTCGGGTTGCTCAGCGCCAACCTGCTAAGCCCCAACGCGCGGATTGTTATTGCCGGCGCGGAGCCTGCCCGCGGGGGCGTACCCATGTTCAAGTACACCGACGTGCCCGCCTTCGCGGCCAAATACCACCAGGGGGACCAAACCGCCGCCGTGGAAGCCCTGATTCGCAACGGGCCGAACGTGAAGTACGTGCCCAACAATGCGTATGCCGACGCGAAGCTCATCGTTGCTTGGTGGGTCGCGGCGCTGGCGCGCCGGCTACCCGCCGACATGGCCGTCTACGCTGTCTCGCCAGGTGGGGCGACCGCCACCAAGGTGGTGCGAAGCGCTGGCCCGATGTTGAGGTATGTGTTTATCCCGATCGTGAACCTCATTCCCGGCATGAATCAGACGCCGGAGACCGCGGCGCGTCGGTACCTCCAGGCGTCGGAGTTTGGAACCGACGTCTCGGGGCAATTCTTCGCTTCGGCTCAAGGAAAGTTTTCAGGCCCAATTGAGACGCAGCGCCACCCACACCTCCTCGATGGCGCCAACCAGGAAGCTGCGTGGCAGGCCGTTGTCAATGTCTCTGGTGTCGACTTTCGCGGGATATTACCGCATTTTGAAATAAATAGTTCAAAACGTCCTTGACCACGGACGTCGCTATATGGCATGGGGGGGTATGCTATACTGTTACTATGAGCCACACGATTCGCGACCAAAAGAAGTTGCTTGCGCGCGTGCGCCGCATTCGAGGTCAGGTGGATGGCATCGAGCGGGCACTGGGGAGTGAGGCGGGGTGTGAGCAGGTCATGCACTTGATCGCCGGCGCTCGCGGGGCGATGGCAAGCTTGATGGCCGAGATTGTCGAGGACCATGTGCGTTCGCATCTGGTCGATACCGACAAACATCCGGGCGCTCTCAATGCCGAGGCCGCCGATCAATTGCTGGATGTCGTTCGTACGTACCTAAAGTGAGCCTTGCCATGACCGTCGAAAGCAATACCGCTGAGGCGCCATTTCATCGGCATGTCTTTCTCGGGCAGGGGCACGAGCAAAGTGAGCGAAAAACCTGGGCGGTAATTTGGCTCTGCGGCGCGATGATGTGTGCAGAAATTGTCGGCGGCTTGCTCTTTGGATCGATTGCGCTCGTGGCGGACGGGCTGCACATGAGCACTCACGCCGGCGCACTGCTTCTCGCAGCGCTGGCGTATACGTACGCTCGCCGACACGCTTCGAACTCGAGTTTCACGTTCGGCACGGGCAAGTTCGGCGATTTGGCGGGTTTCACCAGCGCCATCATTCTCGCCATGATCGCTATCTTGATCGGCTATGAATCGGTGACCCGCCTGTTCGCCCCGATCCAGATTCACTTTGCCGAGGCGATTCCGATTGCCTGCGTTGGTCTGGCCGTCAACATTGCGAGTGCCTGGCTGTTGAGCAGCGGGGATCATCATCATGGGCATAGCCACGGCCACAGTCACGGCGATGAGCAACACCACGACGAGTCCCACACGATCGCGACACCGTCCGGTGATCTCATTTTGGAGGTCTTCGAGGATGGCGTACCGCCGCGCTTCCGGCTGCGCGCGCCTGGTGGGTCTCCACCTGCCGCTGAACGAACGCTGATCACCACGGTACGCCGGCATGGGACGCGGCAGGAATTCACCATGATTGCGCGTGGGGAGTTTCTTGAGTCACAAACCGAGATCCCGGAGCCGCACGAATTCACAGCGCAGCTCACAATAGGCCCGGATAGTTATGCGGCCGTTTTCGAGGAACATCACCACGGCGGGGGTTCTTCTGGCCGTGACAACAACATGCGGGCTGCGGTAATCCATGTCATCGCGGATGCGGCCGTCTCCGTCTTGGTGATCGTGGGGTTGCTGCTCGCACGTGCATTTGGCTGGCTCTGGATGGACCCATTAGCCGGCATCATCGGGGCCTGTGTGATTGCCAGCTGGTCCTACGGGTTGATTCGTGACACCGGGGCCATCCTGCTCGATCGGGTTCCTGATGACCGATTGGCGCAGGAACTTCGCACGACGATCGAGAGTGACGGCAGTACGCTGGCTGACCTTCATCTGTGGCGCCTGGGCCCCGGACACCTGGGTGCTATCGTGTCCGTGTGTCCCAAGGGAGGCCGGGGCGCGGACTACTACCGAGCGAAGCTTGCGCGATTCAGTGTGCTTTCACACCTCACTATCGAGGTTCATCCGGAGTTGGGTAAAGGCCAGCCTCCAGCCCGGGCCTCTCAATAGCGATTAATCCATTGGACGCGATTCGCGTATCGCCTGAATCCCGGCTGGCGTTACCCGCTTCGCCATCTATCGCCCTCAAGCGGAAGCTTTTGGCGGTAGATTTGAGGCTAAGGTTCGTTGTACGCTTGAAAGCCGGACTCACGCGCGCCACCGGCCACCCCGGTGCCGTGACGCTGATCCAGCGCTTCGGTTCAGCGTTGAACCTGTCCATCCACTTTCACATGATCTTCCCGGCTGGGGTGTATCTGCCAGTCGAAGGCGCTCCACCAGTATTTCGGGCGCGATCACTCTGGTGCTTTTGGCGGCCTTCGGACCGGAGGCGAGGGAGGCTTCCATGACCGAGGGTGGCTGAGCAAATGAAGGTCGCGCCGGTACCCGCGTCAGGTCCCTTCGAAACCGCGCGCTCAGCTAGTATTCTCGGTCCTAAAGGAGCTTCGCGATATCGACGCTCACCGCACAGGAGGGCTGCGAGGCGAGGGTGTTCGTGACCGTGCAGAGCTTTTCCGCCGACGCGGCGATTGCCAGCGCTTCCGCCCGCGGCAGGCTTTCATCGAAGGTCACCTGCAGATCGATGTGGGCGAGCCGACTCGGCGGTTGCGGCGCCTTGCGACCGGTCACCCGCACCTCGAGGCCGGAGCGCTCCCGCTTTCGGGCGGTGAAGGCCGCCCAGCAGCTGAGGGCGAAGCACGTGCCGATCGATACCAATAGGATTTCCACGGGGGTCGTGAGGCCCGGGCCGATTTCCGTGGGCAGCGGCAATCCATCCCGCAAGACCGTCAATGCGCCGGCCGGTGGGGAGATGATGGTCACGGTCCATTCTTTCGAGATTGCGCTCATGCTTCCTGTTGCTCGAGTTGTGTGCGATCGAGTTCGCGCAGGATGCGTCCACCCTCCAAGAGGGCGGCTCGATCGCACATGTGGGCGATTACACCGACATCGTGGCTCACCAGGACCATGGTCATGGCATGGGCCGCCTGCAGACGGTTCAGCAAGTTGAGTATTCCAGCCTGCACCGAGAACGTCAAGTGCGGACGTGGGTTCATCCAGCAGCAGGAACCGCGGTCGGCGCAGCACGGCGCGGGCGATGGCCACGCGCTGGCGCTGCCCCCCGGAAAGTTGATGGGGATAGCGGTGCCCGTGATCCGCTTCGAGGCCCACTTCCGCGAGCGACTCGTAGACACGGCTCAACGCTTGCGGTTTCCTCACGCCCTCGACGATGAGCGGCTCGATGAGGATGCGCTCCACCGTATGGCGCGGGTGCAGCGAGGCCGCGGGATCTTGGAAGACCATCTGCACCTCCCGTCTGAGCGGCCGGGCGAAGGGCTGTCCCGGCCGCAGCGGCTGTCCGAGCAGCGTCATCTCCCCGCGCCAGGTGAGATTCAGGCCTGCCAGAACCCGCAGCAGCGTCGATTTGCCGCTTCCCGATGCACCCGTAAGACCGTAGATCTCGCCCTCGGCGATGCTGAGTTCGAGCGCATCGATCACCTTGTGCTCGCGGCGCAAATGCTGGAATGGCACGGTCAGGGAACGGACGAGGAGGGCGTTCATGCCGGCAGGTCGTCGCGCATCGAGGCCGCATCAAATACCGGCAACACGGTCCCATGCGTTCTGCCGCTCGGGCGGCAGGCCCATAGTGCACGGGTGTAGGGGTGCGGGAAACGCGACAGATCGGCGGCCGGCCCCTGGTCGACGATCCGACCGCGGTACATCACCAACGCCCGGTCGGCATGACGCGCCACCATCTGCAGGTCGTGGCTGATGAGCAGAAGTCCCATGCGGCGCCTTTGTACGTGCTCGTGGATCAGCTCCATCACCTGCTCGCGCAGCGGCGCGTCCAGGGCGGAGGTCGGTTCGTCCGCGATCAATACCCGGGGGTCATTCAGCAACATCATGGCCAACACCACGCGCTGACCCATACCGCCGGAGAGTTGATGAGGATAGGCCGCGAGCACCCGTCGCACCTCGGTGAGACCCACGGCTTCGAGCATCGCGGCGATGCGTTCGCGCCGCTCGGCGGCCGGCAGGCGTTGGTGCAGGCGCAAGGCGAGCTCCAGCTGGCGGCCGACTCGCAGCACGGGATTGAGACTGTGGCGGGGGTCTTGAAGCATCAGCGACAGGCGCGAGCCCCGGAGCCGGTTCCACTCGCCCGGCGAGCAGCGCTGCAAGTCTACCTCGCCCAGTTGCAGATGCGTGGCCTGGGCCATCAGCGGCGGCTCGAGCAGGCCGAGCACGGCGCGGGCCGTCAGCGTCTTGCCGGAGCCCGACTCGCCGACCAGCGCGACACATTCGGAACCCAGATCGAACGACAGATCCGGAATCAGAATGCGGGGCCGCTTGCGGTCCGCCAAGCGCACCGAGAGACGGCTGACCGACAACAGCGCATCATCGGGCATGACGCGGGTCTCCGTGATCTCTCAAGCCTTCGGCCGCGAGGTTGAAGGCGAGACTCACGGCGAAGATCATCACACCCGGAAAGGCGGCAATCCACCACTGCTCGAATATCACCCGGCTGCCTTCGGCGATCATCGTGCCCCACTCCGGCGTCGGTGGCCGCACGCCGAGGCCCAGGAAGCCGAACGCGGACGCCGCGAGAATGATCGAGGCCAGGTCGAGCGCCAGGCGCACCTGCACGGTGGGCACGCAAGCGGGTAATACATGGCCGTAGAGCAGCCGCGCACCGGTGATGCCCTGCATGCGTGCCGCATCCAAATAATCGCTCCGCCGAAGGGTGAGCGTTTGCGCGCGGGCAAGTCGCGCGTAGGTGGGCCATCCCGTCAACGTCAGCGCCAGGGCGCAATTGAGAAGCCCCGGTCCGAGCACTCCCACGAAGGCGAGTGCGAGTACCAGCGGCGGGAAGGCCATCACCAGATTGGTCAACCCGGTAAGCGCGCGGTCGACCCAGCCGCCCCGGTACCCGGCCACGATGCCGATCGCGAGCCCCAGCGGCACCATGAGCAATGCAACGACGGCCACCAATCCCAGCGTGATGCGCGCGCCGTACAGCAAGCGCGACAGAACGTCACGGCCCAGTCCGTCGGTACCGCAGGGGTACGAGAGCGATGGCGGCTGCAGCCGGAGCGCGAGATTCTGGGTGAGGGGGCCATGGGCCACCAGCCAGGGCGCCAGCAGTGCCGGAATCACGATCGCCAACAAGAGGATCGACCCGCCGAGCAGCGAAGGGGGCAGCGCCGCGATGCCTGGACCCTCGCGCCCCGCGAGCCGGGCTGTTGGCCACCGAATGCTCATGTGCGCGGGTCGAGCAGCCGAACCAAAAGGTCGGTCGCACCATTGATGAGCACGAAGCACGCACCGATCACCAGCGTGCTGCCCAGGATGGCGGGAGTATCGGCGGCAAACAGCGCCGTCGTGAGATAGCGTCCGATTCCGGGCCGAGCGAATACGGTCTCGACCAGCACCGCGCCCTGGAGCAAGTTCGTGTAGGTGAGCGCCAGCGTGGTGAGCACGAGGCTCGCCGTGGCCGGCAGCATGTGACGAAGCAGCACGTTCCACACGCCGGCGCCGGTCGCGCGCGCCAACAGAACGTATTCCTTGCCCGCTTCCGCCAGCAGCGCGGCGCGGGTCAACCTGGCGATGTTGCCGACCGCATAGGCCGCGAGCAGGAGCACCGGAAGCACCAGGTGGCTGACCGCGCTCGCGAAAGCGCCCTGAAGCCCGCTGCGCCAGGCATCCACGAGTACCAACCCGCTCGGCATGTCGATGGTGTACTCATAGGCATCATCCAGCCGTCCGGGGCCGCCAACCCACTGCAGCCGAGCATAGAAAAGATATAGCGCGAGCAGACCGAGCCAGAAGATCGGCAACGAGTTGCCCGCGAGCGAGAGAACCCGCAGCAACGAATCCGTCGCGCCGCCCGGACGCGCCGCGCTCACCAGCGCCAACGCCAGGCCCAACACGGTGCTTGCCGCCATCGCCAGGGTCGCCAGCTCCAGCGTCGCCGGAAACACGCGGCGCAGGTCCTCGGCCACGGGTGCGCCCGTCGATTGCGACACGCCGAAGTCCCCGTGCAGCACGCCCACCGCATAGCGCTCCAAGCGTCTCGGCCATCCGAGATCCAGGCCCAGATGGTGGCGTGCCTGTTCATAAGAGGCGGCGCTGGCATGCTCTCCCACCAATTTCAAGGCGGGATCCACGGGACTCAGCGCGGAAAGCGCGAAGGTCACGCACAGCAGGGCGCCCAATGTGACCGCGAGAGTGGCCGTCGAGCGCAGCAGCATCGCCAGCATCCGCCGTGCGGAGGCACGGCTGTCGGAATTCACTTCGTCACCTGGTCGTAGTACACCATGTCGGCGTTGAGTCCCTGGCGGTAGCCGCGAACGTTGGCGCGCATCACCAACTGGCTGCGCTCCTGCAACGCGATGACGAAAGGCGAGCTGCGCTGGACCTCGGTTTGAATCCGCCGATAGAGCTCCAGGCGCCGACCGGCGTCTTGTTCGCGCACGGCCGCGAGGGTCAGGGCGCTCAACTGGGGAATCTGCCAGCCGGCGCGCTCGGCAATCGACGTGGTGCCATCGTTGAGGTTCAAGGCAAAGGCGCTCGCGCTCGAGTGCGCGTCAAAATAGTCGGGGATCCAATAGAGCCACACCGCCTGCACGCTGTGGCTGCGGACCCGAGTGTAGACCTCGCCGGTGAGGGCGGGTTGGACTTCCAGCCGGATGCCCGCGGCGGCGAAAGTGGCCTGCAGGCTCTGTGCAATCTCGGTGAAGGGCGCTTGGTTGAAGACATCGAGCGTCATGGTGAGGCCGTGATCCAGGCCGGCCGCGTGGAGAATGGACCGTGCGCGCACAATGTCGAGCCGATAGGGCGTATCGTCGAGGGCACCCGGGAATCCCGTCGCGAGGAACGCCTGATGGACTTGAAACTGATCCCTCAGCAGCTGGTGGGCGATGCCTCGATAGTCGATCAGCCAGCGCGCAGCCTCCCACAGCGCGGGGTTGGACAGCGGGGGCACGGCCGCATTCACCGTGTTGAACATCAGGTAGTGCACGGCGGCCGACGGGAACTGACGGAGCTGCAGGCCCGGCCGGTCGCGCAGCCCCGCATACTGATCCGGGCCGAGATCACGGGCAATGTCGGCATCGCCCACCCGCACCAAGAGCTCGCGCGTGGCGGCATCCGGCACACTGCGAAACACGATCGTCTTCAGCTTGGGGACGTCCCCCGGCGAGAGCGGATTCGCGTCGAGGACCAGCGCCTCGTGGGGGATGTAGCGGCGGATGCGGAACGGTCCGCTGCCGGCCGAATGGTCATGCAGCCAGCGGTTTCCCAGATCTCCTGCCTTGGCATGACTCTCGGCCTCTCGTTCATCGATGATCGACGCCACCGTGGCGCCGAGGACGTTCAAGGCAAACGAGGGTCCGACCGGCGCGCTCCAAGTGACGCGCACGTGATGCTCGTCGATTTTTTGCAGATGCTTGCCGACCGTCGCCGCGGTCCAGCCGAGCCCGTTGAGGATGAATGCCGGAGAGAGGTTGAGCTTCACCGCGCGGCTCAGCGACCAGATCACATCCTCCGGTCGGACCGGATGGCCATTGGCGAACACGGCGTCCGGACGCAGTTCGAATTCCAGCGACCCCGGTTCAGCCGTCCAGCGGGTCGCGAGTCCGGTCCTCCCGATGTCTTCCGGGTGATCGGGGTCCGGCTGCACCAGCCGCTGATACAGGCTGGTGAATGCCTGCATGCTGGATAGCTCGTAGCCCTCGGCGGGATCGAGGCTGACGATGTCGTCGAGGCTTTGAGCGACGACCAGGACCTGCGGTGTCCCGGCGAGGCACGGCGTACCCAGGCACCAGGCGGCCATGAGGCACGCCGCCGTCCGCCGGCGGCGTGCCCTGGAAACGTCAGAAGAACTTGTACTTGAGTCCGACCTCGACATAGCGGCCCTCGTTATTGTACAGCGACGGATCGTACGGGGGCTGCCCGGGGAAATTCAGGAATATGGGATCGAACGGGGGATAGCGGTCGAACAGATTGTTGACCCGGCCATAGACGGTGAGCTTCTGAACGCCGGTGTACTCCAGGTTGAGGTCGAATAGGCCGAAGGAGGGGATACGCGGTGGAGTGCCGATGATCTGTTCGGCGTACGGCCCGCTGTAGCGGTAAGTCAGCGCCGCGTCGATGTGGTTCCAGTTCCAACCCAACGTCGTGTTGCCCTTCCAACGCGGGAAGCTCGCGCCGTACGGCGTGTCCATCGCGAGGTCGTTACCCGCGAAATTGACCGAGACCCCGTAGCTGGTCTGGGCGAATTTACGCACGTAGGCCCAGTCGGCGGCCACACGGAAAGTACCGACCGGGGTCGGGTAGGCATAGCGTCCGGTGATCTCCACGCCGTCCGTGACCAACGAATTCAGGTTCTCGTTGCTCATGTTGACGTACGAGATCTCGCCATTGGGGCCGCGCACCACGATGGCCGGATCATTCGCATCGATCAGCGCCTGAATGTTGGGCGTGCCGATCACGTCGTGAATCGCGATACGGTAGAGGTCCACGCCCAGGGCCGCATTCTGCGACGGTTCCCACTCGGTGCCCAGGTTGTAGTTCTGAGTGTGCTCGGCGCGCAGCGACGAATTGCCGCCCACCACCACCGGCACGCCCAGTTGCTTGTTGGGGGTGGAGGAATACGGATCGGTGGCCGACTGGATGCCGGTCGTCTCTTCCAGCGACGTCTCCGCGAGCGTGGGTGCGCGGAAGCCGCGGCTGTACGACGCATAGGTGTTGAGCCCCGTCACCGGCTTGAACGACAGCGCAAAGCGCGGCGAAAACGCGGAGCCGAAATCGCTGTAGTGATCGTAGCGGCTCGACTGGCTGAAGGTCAGATTCGTCAGCACGGGAACGTTGACCTGGTAATAAACCGCAGCCACGTTTCGCTGACCGTCAATGGCCTGCAGATACACCGGAGTGACCAGACCCGCCGCCTGGAGCGGATAATTGCCCGCATCCTGCCTCTCGTGCAGGAATTGCGCGCCGACGCCCGCTCCCACGCCTCCGGCAGGCAGCCGGAACAGGGACGTAGTGGATGCCGACAGGTCCACGGTATCGAGTTTGGATATCGCCTGATTGCTGTCGGTCTCGTACAGACCGTTGAGGCCGTTGGGCGTCGCACCGGGATCGGAGAAATCGAACACCGAGTTGTTAAATACGTTCTGCAGGCCGGCGATGCTCAATAATCCGCTCGCAGTGTTGTCGACCGTGCTTTGAGAATGGCTGACCGAGGCCTTCCAATCCCAATCTCCGAAGCCCGGCGTGTTGTAGCTGCCCTCGAGGCCTCCGAGAGCGCGATAGAAATTGGAGCGCACGGTAAGCCCGAGCGGCTGCCCTAGAAAGGTGTAGGTGAGCTGCGTCGGTACGCCGTAGGGGTTGTAAGCATTGGAGGCGGGGACGACGCCGCTGTAGCTTGCATAGCCCTCGTTGGTGGAGTTGGTCTGGTAGCCGCTGGTGATGTTGCGGCTGTCCCAGAGCTGAAGTGTGCCGTTCACATCGTCGGTCAGGCGCACCGTCAGGTTTGCGCCCGCCTGAAAGCGCTCTTCGTGCGGATGCAGCGAAATGCCGTTCGCCGTGCTCACCGCGCAGGCGGTACCGCTGCCCGGGCCGCTCAGCAGAGTGCCCGCGTTGGCGACCGTCGAACCCGAGGGGCAAGGATTCAGCGCGGCTCCGGCGCTGCCACCGGGATTCCAGTAGTCGGCCGCGCCGCTGTAGACGCCCCCATAGGTCTGGTTGCGCGTGTTGGCGCGTTCCGCCAGCGTATAGCCGCCCTGCAGGAAATAAGTCGCATTGGCGGTGAGGTTGTAGCGGTCCTGCTGCAGGTCGCCGATACCGCCGAGGAGCGAGAACCGGCGCGTCGGCTCCCCACCGTGAGCGGCGTCCCCGTAACTCGCCTCCGCTTCGAGCCCCTGATACTCCTTGCGGGTGATGATGTTGATGACGCCCCCGATGGCATCGGAGCCGTATTCGGATACCGCGCCGGTCTTCACGACCTCGATCCGCTCGATGGAATTCAGGGGCAGCGAGTTCAAGTCGAAGAAGCTGTCATACCCGTTGGACGGCCAGCCATACGGCGCGACGCGCACGCCGTCCACGAGCACCAGCGTGTACTTCTCCGAAAGCCCCCGCAGCGCGATTCCGCTGCCGCCCCAGGCCCCATAGGCGAAATTGTCGGCCCAGCTGCTGGCGGAGTTTACCGCCAGGTCCCGAAGGTAATCCGCCACCGTCACTTGACCGCTCCGGGCCAGGTCCTCGGCGCTGATGACTTGAACTTGGTTGAATTCCGACCGCACGGTGCTTCGGATCAGGGTGCCGGTGACCTCGATCTCCTCCAACTGTGTTGGACTTGCGCCGGCGGCGCTCGGCGCTGTCTGCCCGAGGGCGGCCGGAAAGGGGCTTAGCGTCACGCCGGCAAGGGCGAGAAATGGGAGCAGGGCGAGGCGGGACTCTTGATTCACGTCAATTTCTCCACATGCACAGATAAAGCGCCGCTGGCGGTCGAGGAGGGCGACCGGCGGTATTGCTTTGCGGCAAGAGTCTAATCTGCAAAGCAGCCGCGCAATCCATCATCTGCTCATGACCTTATGCCCAATGGTCATGTGAGATTGTTTCCCGCTGTGGCTAATCGACCGCTGAAGGCGGCCACGCCGCGGAGCCATCCATAGGGCATGAGGACATCTCGCTTACGCATGGGAGCGATCGCGCGCCCGCAGCGTGCTCATCGACAGGGCTTACCGATTCGCCAACGCCGACGCCTTCATCGGGGCGCGAATCGAGTCTCGAGCGCCGCGCGATCCCAATGCGCCGCCTCGGCCGCGGCATCGTAAGTGCTTTGAAGGAACGACATCAATGCCGCCTCCGGATCCGCTGCGCCGCGGACCTCATCGTAAGGCAGCAGGAATTCGCCCAACTTCTCGTCAAAGGCCGCACCCTTGGGCGAGACCACGGCATGCTTGAATCCATCCGATGAGGGGTAAGCATAGGAGTAGAAGGCGGCATAGTCGATTCCACCGCCTCCGGGCCAGAACCCCGCGCTGCTGACCTCATGGGAGTACGCCTCGGCCATAACCGCGGTCGAGAGCCCGGGAACCTTGCCCGTGAATGGCGGCGCCCGGCGGCCCGAGAACCGGGTGACCGCGAGATCGAAGCTGCCCCAGAAGAAATGGACCGGACTGGCCTTGCCGATGAATCCCGTGCGGAATTTCTTGAATATCCGATCTATTTGAACGAGCGCCTGCCAGAAGCGCTGCGCCGCGTCCGGATCGTAGGACGCGTGCACGCGATCATCGCTGAACGAGATCGCGTTCGGAATCTCACAAGGCCGCTCTGCGATACGAACCCGTATCCCGAGATCCGCCAGTGACTTCATGACCACGGTGTAAAAGTCGCAGACCGACTGGGGCGTCAATGGGATGCGCCTGCGTTGCCCGGTGCTCACATCGATGTCGAGGGCCTGATCGATGAAATCGAACTGCATCGCGAAGCTCGAGTCCCCATGGGGGATGGGCGAGGTCGACAGGCCTCGTGCAGTCACATAGAGGGGCACATGCCAGCTGTGATTGAGCCAGGGCGTCAGCATCAAGCGGATCTTGCCGACGATTTGAGTCCACAGATGCAGGGTTTCGCACGTCGACTTCCACGCCGGGTACGGAAGAGGAGGCCATATCGTGTCGCGGGACATGCGCGGCATTATAGCGCTCTCAGGTCGCGCCGACATTCGGGCAGATGCAGCGTATGCGCTTGCCGTTCGCGGACCGGACAATCGCCAACTCACCCTGAATTGCTCGCGCCCTTCGCGCGCCCGCTGCCTATGTGCTGGGGGCCATACTGACGACCGCCGCGCCCCGCCGAGTGCGTGCGCGATGCGCTCGCCGATTGCTGATTTGAGCTCTCATCCGAGCACGCAATGTTAATCGCAAGCGCCTTCAACCCACGATGAATGCCGATTTTTACCGCAGATTCGGAGATGCCGATTCGCTTCGCAGCGTCGGCGATGGAGCCGCCCTCGATCTTGACGTATTGGATCGGCAGTCGCTGCCGATCCGGCAACATCCGCAGGAGCTTCGCCATATCAAGGCTTGCCTCCGCGGCAGCGACGTCATCCGATGCAGCAAAGAGTTCCTCGTACTCATCTAGCGAATCGTTCAGCTGATCGTGACGCGAGCGACGGCGCAGACAATCAATGATCTTGTAACGCGCGATCGCATGCGCCCAGACGGTGAGTGGGCACGTTGGATCGTAAGTATGCCGCTGGTTGTGGATAGCGAGCAGGACTTCCTGCACGATATCCTCTGCCTCCTCTGGCTGCTGGGTGAGGCGTCGCCGTAGGAATGAGCGCAAATGCAGCGACATCTCATTCAGGAACGCGCGGTAGGATTCACCGTCCCCCGTGAGGCCCCGCAGCATGAGGCTGCGAAGACGCTCTTCTGTCCATTGCGTCACGACCGGGGGGTACTCCTGCTGAGGCACAATATTCGCAAGCACGCTTTTGCGTACTCTCTTGACCGGCCACTCGCCTGATGTATTGCTAACGAAATAAAATGAGCAATAGCCAGGTCTACTTCGCGGAACTGCATGGAGATCTGCGATGAAAGCGATTGTTGGCGCTTTGTTGTGGTGGGCAACATTGACCGGCTTGTCGGTGGCGGGGGAAATGCCGTTTGAAACCCTTCACTACGAACCGATGCGCAGCAATGGGATGCTTTTCGCCGTGCCATTTCGCGCGGACCGGTGTCCGACGTGCGGCGCACAGGCGCTCCTATGGAATCAATTGGCGCAATCGCCGGAGTTCATGGGCGTCACCCTGTTCGTCTTCAAGTTCGATACCGAGAAGGTGCTGGAGCGATCCCTCGGGATCCCCGAGCGAGGCACCCTCGTGGTAGTGGGGGATGACAATGAGCGGGGGCGGTCAAGCAAAGACGCGCAACGCGACAGCCTCAGGGAGATTTTGAGACGCGCGATTCCCTGATCGTCCGGAGGAATGGCGGATTGACTAGGGCACACGGTCACAGATGCGAACCTGCTGCAGGACGTAACCGATTTACCTGCCGAAACGAACTACTTGGTATGCGAAATTGGATGCAAACCGAGACGCTGGCAGCCATGCTCGCGTCGAGCCTCGATCCGGCCGTACCAAGCCGGACGCGGCGGCGCTATATTATGGGTATCACGACAGGCGCACTCGTCGCGATCATGCTGATGAAGAGCGCCCTTCACCTGAACCCGTCATTGAGCCATGAAGCGGTCCTTCGTGCATTTTGGGTTCGTGAAGCCTTTTGTGCCGCTCTCGGAGTGCTGTGGACACTCGCCGTCGCGGTGTTGTGGTCCGCGGCACCGCAGAACCGTATGCACCTGCTGTTGGGCGGGACCGCGCGCGTATGTCCCTTCCTCATCGCGTTCACTTCCGCTCCGCTGTTTGCGGCATTTATATGGATTCTCAAAGACCTCGCCCCTACTCGGTTGCGCTGGGCCGGCGCGACCGCGGGATTGGCGGCCGGTTCGATCGGTGCACTCGTGTACTCCCTACATTGTCCAGAGCTCGCCCCGCCGTTTATCGGCACGTGGTACCTGTTGGGCATGTTGATCCCCACCGGCATCGGTGCATTACTTGCTCCGCGACTCTTGCGCTGGTGAGATCGGGAACCGGCAATCCAACGCAGTTTCTAAGACGAGGTTATCGTGCCATGAAGCGGTCGGCTAAACGTATCACCGTCCTTTGCACCTTGATAGGAGTCAGTCTTGCGCTAGCCACCGGCAACCTGCGCGCTCAAACCAATCCACCGCGAGGGCCGGCAGTTGTAGAGCTCTATACCTCCCAAGGATGCAGCTCGTGTCCCCCGGCGGACGCGGTACTCGGCGAGCTCGCGCAAATGCCAAACGTAGTGGCCCTCGCCTTCCACGTGTCGTATTGGGACAACATCGGATGGCCCGATAACTTCGCCTTACCAATCGCGATTCTACGGCAACAGCGGTACGTCGAGACACTGGGTCTGTCGTCGCCTTTCACACCCCAGGCGGTAGTAGATGGTCGCGAAAGCTTCGTAGGGTCGGATAAGCGTCGTATGCTCGCGGCGATCCTCGAACCGAGGGATACGATTCCTATTCATCTCGAAATCGCGCATGGCGAACTCACGGTAAGCCTTCCAGACCGCAAAGATCGTGCGGGGTATGAGGTCAACTTGGCCGCATACCTGCCGCAGGCTCAAACTCGGGTAGGGCGTGGTGAAAATTCTGGACGGACACTTAGGGAGTTCAATATCGTCCGACAATTCCGCACCCTCGGGGCTTGGAACGGGCGAGAAGCGGTCTTCCATGTCCCGCTCGAGGCAATGCCGCCAGATGCCACCCATGTGGCCGTTCTTTTGCAGCGAGCAGAGCAAGGACCGATCGCAGGAAGCGCCATTGCCGCGTTGCGCTAAGCATGCGTAAGCGTGCGGCGGCAGGCATCGCCATCGTAGCCCTCGGTCTGATAACCACGCTCGTGGATCCGAGGAGGTCGAGCGGGGCGGATCGATACTCAGACGGTGAGAGCCTCTACGCAGCGCTTCGCGAGCAGCCGCATACGATGCTCTCGGCGTGCGGCGGGAACATCGCGATAGTGTTTCCCGGTGCGTCAGGTGGGCCTGCTGGTCATCGCGGATGACAGTGGGCGATAGAGGGCATGCCAAAAGGTCAGCCGCAGCCTGGAGATTTGGGACTCGACCATACCAGCACGTGGGGTCGCACGTATTGGGGCGGGGCGACGTTTTGGCTCGAGGCGGACATCGGAATTCTGAAGGCGACACACGGAGTCTTGGGTGCGCAAGATGCGTTACGCGCGATAAACCGGCGCAGCGACGCAAGAGGCCGCTCACTAATACGGCGGCGAATTGCGGCAAGGGGCGCATCGTCGCACCACCACGAAGTCTTTCGTGCGTTAGCGAATGAGAAGCGCGCTGTAACCCATCGCGCCCGCGCGTCGAATTACTCAAGGTAACGATTGTGCAAGCCCACTTTAGGAGATCCTCGATGTTTAGTCACAAAGCTCAACTTACTCTCGCCTCGGCGGCCGCGCTGTTCGCATTCACCAATGGCGCTCTGATGGCAACTGCCTATGCTGCAGATCAAGGCGCTTCCGCCACCGCCCCCTGCTATGGAGTCAATTCCTGCAAAGGCCATTCGGATTGCAAGGGTGGCAACCACTCATGCAAGGGCAAGAACTCCTGCAAGGGTCAGGGATTCAAGGACCTCACCGCGCAGCAATGCGAGGCACAGGGTGGATCGACTTCGCCGAAATAGGTCGTGGGACTTTAGCCGGCCTTACCGGGCCGGCTAATAACTCTCTCGCGTGCCGACTGGAGATTCGACCATGTTTCATTCATCCATCGCTCCCTTTGACGGCTTCGGGTTGGGACTACGGCCGCCTCATTATCAGGATTTCTTGGGCGGCAACATGCCGGTGGACTTCGTCGAAGTGATTTCCGAGAACTTTATGGTGAAGGGTGGTAAGCCATTAAATGTGCTCGCAGGCATCCGGGAGCGCTATCCCGTGGCGTTGCATGGTGTGTCTATGTCGATAGGCTCGGCCGATGGGATCAAGCTCGACTATCTACATCGCCTCAAGGCCCTCGCCGATCGGGTGCAGCCGCTCTGGGTGTCTGACCATCTATGCTGGACCGGTCTCGAGGGATTCAACTCGCACGATCTATTGCCGCTCCCCTATACCGAAGAGGCATTGCGGGTGGTATGCGCGAACTTGCGCCTCGCGCAAGACGTGCTCGAACGTCCGTTGCTACTCGAAAATCCCTCGACCTATCTGCAGTTTGCCGACGATGAGCTCCCCGAATGGGCCTTCCTATCAGAGGTGTGTCGTCGAACGGGTTGTTTTCTCTTGCTCGATGTGAACAATGTCTATGTCAGCGCCACCAACCATGGCCTCGACCCTGCAGCCTATCTCGCAGGCGTCCCTGCCGAACGCGTCAGGCAAATACACTTGGCAGGGCATAGTAACAACGGTCGGGGGCTTCTCATCGATACGCATGATCATCCAGTTTCCGATCCGGTTTGGTCGCTTTACCAGAACGCCCGCGGCCGCCTAGGTGCGGTGGCGACGATGATCGAGCGCGACGATGCGATCCCACCGCTAGCCGAGTTGCTGACGGAACTTGACTTGGCACGAGTACTGGCGGCGACCGGCCAGTTCGCCGCATGAATCTGCTCACGCTTCAACGCAACCTACGGGACCACTTGATCCAGGGCTCCGAGGATATCAGCCTGGAGATCCGCGGCGACTCGTCGAGTCGCCTTGCGGTGTATTACGATGCCTATCGCGCGCAACTGGTGGACTGTTTACGAGATACATTCGAGCGCGTGTGGACTTGGCTCGGTGATGCCCGCTTCGAGACCGCGTGCCAAACGCATATCGAATTGCATCCGCCCCACGCCTGGACGCTCGCAGATTATGGCAGTGCTTTCGGTCGCACTCTGGAAGACCTTTACCCGAACGATCCTGAGCTTGCCGAACTGGCATGGCTCGATTGGTCGCTGCGCAGAGCCTTCGATGGCCCGGACGCGGTTTCTCTCGACGGGGCGGATTGCAGGCTGGTGGATTGGAATACCGCCATTGTGTGTTTCGTGCCTACATTACGTAGTGTATCGATATATACCAACTGTGCTGCAATCTGGGCCGCCTTGTCGGATGCCAGATCCCCTCCAGCGATGCAGCGACTCACCGAGGCCGCTGGGCTTCGGGTTTGGCGGGTGGGGCTCACGCCACGTTTTCGCAGCATCGATGCGCTCGAGCTGCATGCACTCCGGATGGCTGCCGAAGGCGCAACCTTCGCCGCAATGTGTACGGCCATCGAATCCGCCAGGCAATCGGGGGCAGCGGAGGCGGCCGGGAGCTTTCTCGCTTCCTGGATTCAAGACGGATTGATCACCTCCGTCAAGAGCAGCGGATCAGGGTAAACCGCGAAGGATGAGGAAAGATCATGGCGAAGCTGCCGGCCCTTGTCTTTGATGTCAATGAGGCGTTGCTCGATTTTGAATCGTTGAGGCCCCAGGCGAGGTCGGCGGTGCGGTTCTCCAGATGCTCGCGGACACGCGCAGTCATCCCATCAGCACGCAGGATTGGCTTGCGATCAAGCAGGCTATCTCCTCGATGCCTTCCCACCCGGAAGTGTCCGATGCGTTACGCCGATTGCGCGACGCCGGCTTTCGATTGTTCGCGACGGTATTGGCCTGCGCTGTTATCGCCTGCCTAATTGCAGGGATCGTTAGGCCAATCACCGGAGGATGTGCTCCGTGCTAATTTTGACGCGCAAATCAAATCAAGTGATCGTGCTCGGCAATAAGGATAACGAAGTTCGATTGGGCATTGTGGCGGCCTCGGACGTTGTTGTGGATCGCGAAGAAGTCGCTGAACGTAAGCGGCAGCGCGACAAACTGACTCGCTAGCACGGAAATGATTTGCCATCGGCGCCGGTCACATGGATGGGTGCATCTTTGCGTCGACCCTCGAGCAGGGCGGCGGCTTGTCGCAGCCAGTGATCCAACCGAGCCGGGAACCATGACGCGGTAAAGTCGCGAGATGGATCCAGAGACGCGCAACCCGAGCAGCGGGCGAGCATCGAGGTGCTGCCAATGCGGGCGGGCTTTCGCTACATGCAGGCCAGGACCTCCGTGCTGGAGCAGCTGGACCTGATGGCAAGGCTTGCCGCGCTGGTTCCGCCGCGGCGGTTGACCTTGACGAGATTCCACGGAGTATTCGCGCCGCACAGCCGATTGCGTGCGGCGGTGACCCCGGCGCATCGGGGTTTGGGAAGCAAAGGGCAGGCGAATCAGGCGCCCGAGAAGCCCCTGGCGCCCCGCCACGTGGCGATGATCTGGGCACAGCGCCTGAGGCGGGTGTTCGGGGTGCAGATGGACGTCCGTGCCCGCTGCGGCGGGGAGATTCATGAACACCTGCAACCGAGAAAGTGGCTGCAGGCGGGGCCGGCTTGTGCGCGATTTACCTGCATGGCAGAGGGCGAGGGGATTGGGGCAGGGCGGCGGCGGCCGACGGTCGCCAGGCTGGTCGGAAGGGGGGATTGCGGACCGCGCGAACGGTGCCGTCAGCCGGGAGGGAGAGTTCAGGCTAAGCTCTGCAGCGAGCGGCGCCAGGGAGCGTGGTTTGAAAGTACTATCCGCTGTTACAGGCTGGCGATCGACCACGAAGGTCTTTGGGTTACCAGCCGTACCCCACCACGACTGGGCCAGATCGCCATGGCAGACGGGATGGGAGCCAGTAGACTTGTGAACGAAGACGAGATGACGCCCGGAAAGAACCCAAAGCGACGTGTGTTCCTCCCGTCGCGGTAGGGGCGCTCATCGAGGACCCGAGAGTTGCACTTGACGACAGTGCCGTTGGCCCAAAAAGATTACTTGGCTCGAGCGGGTTCCGCTTTGATCGCGCGTGACACGTCGGGGGACTGATTTGTTGCGGGGCGAGCAAAAAGCGGTTCGTGAGCCGTCCCGCGTGCGCGGCGCGTGGCTGCACGTCGGGCTCGTGTTTTCCTTCATGGTCATCAACTTCGCGGACAAATCCGTGATCGGTCTGTCGAGTGCGCAGATCATGAGCGAATTGGCGCTCACCAACGCTCAATTGGGTACGCTCGGCAGTGCGTTTTTCCTGCTCTTTTCGATTTCCGGCGTTGCCGGCGGCTTTCTTGCGAACAAGATCCGCACTAAGCCCTTGATGTCCTTGATGGCGGGTTTGTGGGCGATGTCGGTGTTGCCCCTGAGCTTCGCGTCTAGTTTTCCACTTCTGCTGGGCTCGCGGCTCGTTCTCGGCGCAGCGGAGGGTCCCGCATTTCCCGTGGCATTGCATTCCGTTTATAAGTGGTTCCCCGACCGACAACGAGCGCTTCCCACGAGCGTCATCGCCAGCGGAGCGGCGTTCGGTACGGGCATGGTGGCACCCTTGATGACGTGGATTATCGCGCGGTACGGCTGGCATACGGCTTTCGGGGCGCTGGGAATGATGAGCCTCGGCTGGCTATGCCTATGGTCCTCGAGGGCCGCGGAAGGTCCCCTCGATGGCGGTGGGCGATCGCAACCCGAGAGCATCGTTCGCGTGAGCTATCGGCAGTTGCTGTCGAGCCGGACCGCGATCGGCGTATTCCTGGCGGGCTTCGCGGCTTACTCGGTCGTCGCGCTCAATGTCACGTGGCTCGCCAATTATCTTGTGAGGCAGGTGCACCTCCCGCTGGTCAGAGCGGGCTGGTTTATTGGCGTCATTTCTTTGATGCAGATGGTGCTGGTCCCGGCATTTTCTTGGCTTTCTCAGGCGTTGAGCGGATTGGGCCTATCAAGCCGCACGGCGAGAGGCCTCCTCGGAGCGGCTTGCGTGGTGACCAGCGGCGCGGCCATGATGGTGATGGTCGGGATTCGGACAGGGCTGTTGCAAGATCTCCTCATCGGCCTGAGTTTCTCCATAGGCGCCGTCATATTTCCGCTCGGATCCGCCCTTATCGGGGAAATTACCCCTCCAACACAACGGGGAGCCATGCTGGGGATAACCAACTCGGTCCATACGCTGGCCGGACTCCTCGCTCCCGTGATGATGGGGCACATCATCGACGCTTCCGCCGGTCCAGCTGCCGGGTTTAGAATCGGCTATCTTATGAACGGTGTCATGGTCATCGCATTCGGGTGCGCCGCCGCCGTCCTGGTCGACCCTCAGGCCGATTTGAAACGCTTCGCGCGACGGGCGCGCTCAACCTCGGCCGGTTCCAAATCGGAATCCCATTGGAGCGATGGTGGATGATGCCTGAGATCAATTTAACGTACCTCAACGGTCCGGACGTCGCCGCATTGGAGCTGACGAACGACGAGATTCTTGGCGCGGTCGAGCGAGCGCTCGAGGCGCAGGGTCGCAAGGAGGCCGTGATCGAACCCAGGGTTCACCTGATTCCCAAGGATCCGGCACTCGGGCACTTCAATGTGCTTCGGGGCGTACTTCATCCGTTGGGGCTTGCGGGTGTCAAGGTGGTTGGCGATTTCGTCGATAACTACAAAAGTGAGTTACCCTCGGAATTGGCGCTCCTGATGCTGTTTGACCCATCGACCGGCGCTCCCCGAGCGATCCTCAATGCGAGCTCGCTTACCGATATGCGCACCGGTGCCGTGACCGCATTGGGTGCCAAGTATCTGGCGCGCAAGGGCAGCCGAGTCCTAGGGCATATTGGTGCGCGCGGAACTGCCTATTGGAACGTGCGGTTGCTCAATCATCTGTTCGATTTTCAGGAAATCCGGATCCACTCGAAGCGTGCAGCGAGCCAAGACGCGTTTGCTGCGCGCCTATCCCGCGACCTCGGCAAGCCGGTGAGCGCGGTCGGCAGCTGGGAGGACTGCGTTCGAGGCGCGGATATCGTGGTCGAAGCGACACGCCTTGCCGAGCCTCAGCCCCTGCTCAAAACCGGATGGATCAAGCCCGGAGCGCTCGTCATCCCGTACGGGACCATGAGTGCGGTTGAACTGTCGCTGACCGATATCATGAGCAAGATCGTCGTCGATGATTGGGGTCAATGCCGTAAAGGTCTGCCGTTCGGCGCGCTGCGCCGTCACGTGGACCTTGATAAGCTGACCGAGGCCAACCTGCACGCCGAATTAGGACAAATCGTCGCCCGTTTAAAGGCGGGACGGGAGAGCGATGAGGAAACCATCTTGTTTTGGCACCGTGGCTTGAGCTTGAGCGATATCGCATTGGGACATTTGATGCTGGAGAAGGCAAAGGCGCTCGGTTTGGGACAATCGCTGCGGTACCTGTAGCACGATGATCAGAATCGCCAGCCTGGTCTTGTGCCTGGCATGGGTGGCTGCCGCCAAGTCGGCGCCGGAGTCGCCGTACCATGCAATCACTCCCCGTATGTCCGACCAGACCATCATGTTGGACGGACATAGCCTTGGCGTGGATCAAGTGATCCAGGTGGCACGTTACGGGGCAAAGGTTGCCCTCAGTCCAGAGGCGAGAAAGCGCTCCGCCGACGCATTCGCGCTGCTCCTGGAAGGAGCAGCCGAAGGCGTACCGATATATTGGTTCAATCGCGGAGTGGGTGCGGGCCGGGAGAACGTCATCTTCCAGGGTGACCCCTTGTCGCCCGACAATAAGAGGTTCCTGGAATCGCGACAGCTGGCCGTGTTCAAACGCGGTGCCCTCGCGGGGTTGGGACCTGAGATCGATGAGGAGGACGTGGTTCGGGCGATGTTGCTGGTGCGCGCGAATACGATGAGTTTCGAAGCGGCAAGTCCGCAACTGACCCAGCGTCTCATCGATTTGCTCAATGAGCGCATTACTCCAGTCGTCTATTCGCGCGGTACGGTCGGGGAGGGCGACTTGGGGCCCTTCGCCAACGTCGCCGCGACGATGGTTGGTGCAGGCGCGGCCTACTATCAGGGCGAACGGATGTCCGCGGCTCAGGCGCTCAGACGCGCAGGCCTTCAGCCACTCGCGCCTTTTGGCGCAGACGATAGCGCGTTGGAGAGCAGCAATTCTTATGCGACGGGGCAGGCAGCCATCCTGCTTTACGATGCCCGCGAAGCATTGCGGTGGGCGGACTTGCTCTACGCCGTCGACCTCAACGGCATGAACAGCAGTGTATCGCCGCTCTCTCAGCCCGTCCAAGCCAACCGCCCTTTCAAGTGGTTGAACTGGGACGCCGCGCGGGTGCTCGATATGCTGAAAGGCAGTTATTTGTTCGAGTTGGATCGCGCGCGGATTATTCAAGATCCTGAAAGCTTGCGGGCATCGTCGATTCGCGAGGGCGCGGCGTGGCAGGCGTGGGCGCAATTGCGTGACGTCACCACGCTTCAAATGAACTCGTCCGACCACAATCCCGCGATTCGCCTGGGGGCCGCGCCAACGGATTCCTGGGAACTGAACACTCCGCAATTGGCGCAATTTTATGTGAAGGGAGGCCCGCGAAATCACGGGCAGCACGGTTTCGTTCTCTCAAACGCGAATTGGGATCCTTATCCCATGGCCAATGAGATCGAGGCTTTCACCATCGCGCTCGCCAATATGGATGTCGCGATCGCGCAGCGCATCGTTCGCTTCACAAATCCATTCTTTACGGCTTCCGAACGAGTCGCTGACTCACCCGGAGAGCCCGGCCGCTTTCATCTGACTCAGGGAAGCGAGCTCGATGCGACGGTATTGATGCAGGAGATACAAGGATTGGCGAACCCCGTTCCTCCCCAGGGAGTGGCGCTGATTCAGAATGTAGAGGACTTGCAGAGCGAGAGCCGTCTGAAAGTCAATCGCGCTCGCTCAGCGGTCGACGACACCCTCGAGCTTCTGGCAGAAGATCTGCTGACGGGAACGTACTGGCTGGATAGGCGCAAAATGCAGCAGCCTGCGCGGCGCTTTGGGATTCCGACCGAGACATTGTGGACTGTCTTTCGCGGCACATTGCCGGTGGACGGCGGAGACCGCTCCGCCGCGTCGCTCCCTATTCACGAGATCGCCGCGTCCTTCATCCGGAATAATCCAGCGGAGCATTTCTACAAGGAGACATTGCAAGAGCCCCCATAGGCGGTCGCTCCACCATGAATGCTCTTGGCTTGCAGAACTACTCCTGGACCCAGGGCAGCCCGTGAAAGCGCCATCCATTGATGATCCCGCGACGGCCGTGTGCGTCGATCTCCCCCTCGAAGCCCTCGAGCACGTGAGTTCATTGCGGTGGAAGTCAAAAAAAGCGCTTCTATGATTCTTAATAAAGATGGCGCCCAGGACAAGTTCGTCAATGTCGTGGAGCTGCTGCGCCCGGATGTAGCCCTGCTTGCATTTGAGAGGTATTGCTCGGAGGGAGAAGATGCAAGCTTGATCCGTGAAAGATTCCCTGGGTTGCTCCCGAATCGATGAGCGCAGCCTCCAAAATGCGTGTTGTCGCGGTCGGTGGTGCCGGAAACTTTGGGGCCCGCATAGTGCGCGCGTTGCGCGGTGACCCGCACTTGTTCACGCAGAGCAGAGGTTGGGTACCGCAACTTTGGCGAACAGGTGCGGCTGCGCGATCGCACTAGAGGGATAGGCGCCCAGCGCACTGACGAAATCCGGGTTCGTGAATGCGGCCCTGAAATGTCCCACCGACTCCCAGACGGCGTAGTTCATGAACATGCAGCTGCCACCGATGGCGCGGTGCAGCTGCGTCGAGATGAAGCCAGACTGGCGCTTCATCCAGTTCGCATCCTTCTCCCAAGCCACCATCAGAGTTGGGATGTCAGTCTCGGCGACCGTGAAGAGGTTGACGAGAATGGCGGGTGTGGCAGTCGCTTGAAGCTGCTTCTCGATCGGGAACGCGGGATCCATTGGGCGCAGGGAAAGCATAAAGTGGCTCCTTCAATATTGGTTGCATGGTGACAAGGTGGTGTCACTGTTGCCAAATTACCGTGTTGACATCGTTGTGTCAAGATGGCATCATAAATGGCATGAGCAAGACCAGGCAGACCCCCGCGGGACGGGCCCTGACGGACGTCGTCCTTGAGCTCTTCAGGCTCAACAACCGCATGCTCAACGCAGGGGATAGGCTGGTTTCAAACCTGGGTCTGACGAGCGCACGCTGGCAGGTGCTGGGCACTATCGTAGCGGCGGAGCGCGCGCAGCCGGTCGCCTGGTTGGCGCGTGACATGGGCGGGAATCGACAGAATGTGCAGCGGATCGTGAATGATCTGGCTGCGGAGGAACTCGTCGCCTTCCAACCGAATCCGCATCACCGACGAGCGCAGCTGGTTATCCTTACGAACAAGGGCAAGGAAGCCTTCAGTGCGGCCATGGACGTACAGACGCCCTGGATCAATCGACTGGCCGATGGTCTGCGGGTTGTGGACATCGAAGCAACCCATAAGGTCATTTCAACGCTTCGACGCCGGCTGGAAACCAACAGTGATATTGAAGACTAGATTATATGGAGCGTGAACCTGACGCCGCTCAATCGCCACTGTTGTGACGCCGCGCTGATCGCCCTCATTTGGGCTACAAAAAGACAGCGCGTCGAATCCGCCTGGAGCTTGCAAAGCCCTGGCCAGTAATCCTGCGTTATTTCAGCATCTATCGCCACCAAGCAGATTTGTTTGTCGGCAAGTTGACGGTAAATTGGGTCGTGACTGGAAAATCATCAAAGAGCGTTGCGGGTCTCGGAAACTAATGAGTGGGAGTAACCTTTTCTAAGGCCTTGTTTATAAGACATTTTATGCGTTAGTTACCATGAAATATCGGTATTAAAGACCGAAATTTCATTGATCGCATCAGTCGTTTCGATTTGGAGAATCCTTCTGATCTCGCTCGGCTCGCGGACCCGATGCTTGCGCTTCAGGAACCGAAGGGCCTCGTCGTGCTGGACGAGGTGCAGCGCCGCCCGGAGCTGTTTCCAGTATTGCGCGTTTTGGCGGATCGCAAACCGGTCCGCACAAGGTTCCTGGTTTTGGGGAACGCTGCTCCTGATTTGCTCAGGCAGAGTTCCGAATCGCTACCCGGGCGAATTGCTTACTACGAGTTGCCGGGTCTGGCAGTGCGAGAGGTTGGTTTCGAGCATGGGGATCGCCTGTGGGTGCGTGGCGGATTTCCCAAGACCTTCCTCGCGCGCTCGGACCGAGAAAGCATGGAGTGGCGGCAAGCCTTCATCCGGACTTTTCTCGAGCGTGATCTGCCGGCGCTCGGCGTCAATATCGCCGCAGACACGATGCGGCGTTTCTGGTCGATGCTTGCGTATCATCACGCGCCCAACTATGGAATGCATCCGAGATCGGTCGTTCCTTCGGCGTGGCGGATACCACCGTGCGCAACTATCTCGACAAACTGACCGATGCGTTGGTCGTGAGGCAACTGAAGCCCTGGCACGAGAACGTTGGCAAGCGGCAGGTGAAGGCGCCAAAGGTTTTTATCCGCGACTCAGGATTACTGCACGCGCTGCTGAGTCTTCCGACCAAGCGGGATATCGAGGGACATCCGAAGCTCGGCGCATCCTGGGAGGGCTTCATCATTGATCAATTGATGCAACAGTTGGGGGTAAATCTAGAGGAGACCTATCACTGGCGAACCCACCAGGGCGCCGAATTGGACCTACTCGTCGTGCGTGGGGGGCTGAGGCTGTGCTTCGAGTCAAGCGCACGGTCGCTCCGACGCTGACACCATCGATGCGCTCGGCGATGCATGATCTAAAACTCAAGTCGCTGACGGTCGTCCATGCCGGCGACCAGACTTTTCCGCTTTCCAAACAGGTCCAGGCGAGTGAACCCTGAGTTTTTGGGAAAAACTGGCAGAAACTAGCGGTCCTAGCCGCCCCTAGCCCGATTACGGGGCAGGCTCATGCGTTGTCGAAAAGCCGGACAGATGACAGCTCCCATAAGTGCCGTGCTTCCTTTGCAATAATATCGGGGTGCTCCTCTGGGAAGAATAATTTCGCATGACGCAAACGCGTGATCCCCATCATTTGTGGAAGAACCTCGTCCAAATACTCCGGATTATCGGTCGAGAGGATCGTGTCCGCCATGCCCCATACGATGCGCGTTGGTACTGTGCATTTGTGTAGTTCAGATTCAATGCCCAGCAACGAATTCGGCGCAAGGCTCCCAGCGTAACGGTTTATCAACTCCTTGCGCGCGCTCGAAGATACAAGGGGCCCCAAATATTGATCAAGCGCCGCGTCACTAAGCCGATTCGGGTCGCTGTAGCACATCCCGCCTAAGCCTTGGGCCGAACGCGCCACATCTTTGTGATGCAACCAGGGCTCGAGCCAGAGGTTCGCATACAGCCCGCGGCGTGCCAAATCGATAACGGGCAGCAACGCGGGCGGAGGGCTATTGGTCTCGACGTCACAATTGGTTAGCAGCGCGGTCCGAACGCGATCGCGGTGCTGAGTCATAAACAGCTGTGCAAGGGTGCCCCCGCTGTCATTGGCAATCAAATCGGCTTTCTGGATCGAGAGCCCATCCAATAGTGCCGTGATCATGGCGACTTGAGCGGCTGGGGCTACGCTCTGATTCTCTGCCACCTCCGTATACCCAAGCCCCATCAGATCGGGAGCTATGCACCGGCGGTCGGAGGATAAGCGATCGATCGCTCCTCGCCACTGGAAGCTGCTGAGGGGGAACCCGTGCAGAAAAAGCACCGCATCGCCCGTGCCGCGATCGATGTATGCAATTCGCCCCTGCGGTGTTGGCAGAAGCCGCCGTTCTCTGTTGTACCGCTCCGAGGCGACTACATCCACAGCTGCCGTTTCGGTATTCCGGGCCAACACCGACGGTATTGAACTTCCTACCGTACCGGTCAACAGCGCTCCAACTGATAGCCGGAGCAGTTCTCGACGTTCCACGGTCATGCCTCTCTTTTCGGAAATGCAGTGGCGCGGTCGCAATTTTCTAAATCGCCGGTCGCGTACGTTTTACGGCTTTCAGTGAATATTCTTGTCAAATACATAGCCCTACACTGTGCTTGCGTACGTCGTCCAATGCGTTCGCAGTTCGGCATTGAATTCGTTCCAGCGCTCCTCCGGAAAGAATATGCGAGCCGACTTGAGCTCGACCCGTCTCTCCGTCCCCGGAATGGCTTTTTCCAGCCAGCGGGACCACGTCAAGTCGAAATAAATGTCGTCAGTGCCCCACACAATGAGCGTGGGTGCCTGTACCCGCCGGAGTCGATCCTCAATGGACACCGTGTGTTGATTGTCAAATGCCATCACGAACCGCTCAAGATCGTTTGTGCGGGCCGCTGAGCGCAGATGCGGTTGCAGGTAAATTTCTATCGTCTCGTCGGATACCGCTTCAGGCTTTTCGTAGGCGGGCCCGAGTGCTTGGGGTGATCGGTAGACGGACTTGTCAGCGAGCATCGCCTTCAGTGTTTCCGGCAATCCGCCAGCGGCGACCATCGCGACAAACGGCTTGAATGCCTCAGGCGGCCAGTTGTCATGGGCATCGCAATCGGTAAGGGTCAGGCTGCGAACGCGCTCCGGGTACAGCGCCGCAAATATTTGGCAGATGCCGCCGCCACTGTCGTTACCAACCAGGTCCACGCGGTCGATCTTCAGTGCATCCAGGAACTCCGCCAACATGCGTGCATTGGCGGTTACCGACATGTCTTGAGTTGCTGTCGTTGTCGACTCTCCGTGCCCTAACAGATCCACCGCAACGCATCGCCGAAGGTCCGCCAGGTGAGCGAGTTGGTGCCTCCAAACGTACCCATTAAGGAGAACGCCGTGGACGAACAATGCCACCGGCCCGCTGCCGCGCTCCACGTAGCTGATAGTTCCTGACGGTGTGATCACCTTCCGCTGGCCGGCGAAGAAGTCCTTGCCGATCACGTCTTCTTCTCGGGTTGTGTTTCGCGCAGCTTATGAGCACATTCCTCACAGCACACCTCGACGGTACGCGTGCCGATCTTGACCTTGATCGCATTTTCGTCGAGCTTGCAATCGCAAGCTGCACATGTTTTCTCTGCCATGACCCTGTCTCCTAAACGAGCCCACCATCGGGCATGCGTAGGAGACCATCGGGGCGGGGTCCCGGCTATCGAAATCTTTAGCGAGTTGAACTACGTCTGGGCGGACTGCTTGAATTCGCTGGGAGATCGGCCGAAGGCCTGCCGGAATGCCGAGGTGAAATGACTGTGACTGGAGAACCCCAGGTCCGCGGCCAATGCCGAGAGGTCCTCGTATTGGGCGATCCGATCTAGGGCGCGGGCAAGGCGCAGCCGGAGGTGATACCGATACAGGGGCATCCCCTCGACCTGCCGGAAAACCTGGGTAAGATACACGGGTGAACCGCCCGTCTCTGCTGCAATTTCCGCCAGGGTCCAACGGCGTGACAGATCACTGGCTAGTAGCACTTTGACGCGGTCGGCAAGGCGGTGGTGTCCTTGTGTGCCCTGCGGTTCATACGACGTGCGGGCGCCTAGGCTGCGACAGACCAGAGTTAGCGACAAGCTCTCGGCCTCCAGGGGTTCGATAGTATGGTTGTCGAGCGTGTGGCGCAGGAGAGCGACCAAGGCCTGGGCACGGGGATCGATTCTCTGGTGTTGGACCCGGAACCCGAGAGGAGCCTGGCCATTCAACAGGGTGGGGGGCACGAGCTCGCGCAGCAGTGGCTCGTGAAGGATCAACACCAAGCTGGCGTCGCCGCCATCTACCGGGTGGCTAATCTGATAGGTCTCGTCCGCGTTAAAAAGCAGTACGTGATTCGCATCGGCTACCGCCTGGTCCGCACCGATGTGGCGAACATAGACACCACGGTAAGGAAACACCATTTGGGTCTCTGAGGCACGTTCCTCCGGACCCCGGTGACGCGGGACACCGCTGCAAAGCACATCTCGAATCTTGACGGTGTCCGTCGAAAGCAGCTGATTGACAGCAAAGTGCGACATTGGCGATATTTTAGCCGATCTGCCGCAAACGTCTGAAAGACAACTCTTCTGGGCCCGGGGGGAGCGGTGACGCCGGAGGGCGCTCCAGATCTGCCTCTGGAAGGCCGCTCCACGGGTCGCTACCGCTACGGAGTCCATCCTGGCGGCGAATTCGCTAAAGATTCTGATAGCCGCTCCCGGCCCGTTTCGAGATCCTGCCGTTCGTGTTCAACAGGGGACTCGCAATCATGGGGCGCATCTTTTCGCGACTACAACCGCCACTCCGGGGCCTCGCTCTAGGTTCAACTGTGGCGATCATGCTCTGTGCGGCAGGGTCGTCCGAGGCCTCGGATCACCTTGATACACCGACGGTGATTGCCAATCCCTCCGCGGATATCGGCGACATCTACGCGTGGACAGCAGCCGATGGGCGCCACTTGAACCTCATTATGGATATCGTGGGTCACAGTTTCTCCGAAAAACTGGAATACGCATTTCATGTCGATAGTGGCCGAGAGTTTGGAAAGACGACATCTACCGTAGTAATTTCCTGTCACTTTTCCGCGGCCGATGCGGTTGAGTGCCGCGCGGGTGATGCTGATATTGCTCGCGGGGATCCGCAGAATCCCGCAGGCATCCTAAGTTTGTACGATCATTTTCGGGTCTTCGCTGGTTCGCGTGACGATCCATTCTTCAACAATGTCAGGGGAACCCGCGCCGCGTACCAGACGGCCCAGGCTGCACTGAAGGCTGGTGCTGTTGTGGATGCGGCCGGCTGCCCCAACTTTGATCGCGCCACCTCGCAGGCCATTCTCGATCAGTGGAAGCATACCGATGGAGCTCCTGCGAAGAATTTTCTCGCCGGTTGGTTGACGTCGGCTATTGTGATTTCGATCGACCTGAGCGTCGTCAATAAGGGAGGTAGGTTGCTTGCCGTGTGGGGCACAACGTCCAGTGAGGACAGACAACTCGACCGCGCCGCACGGCCACTGACCGGCAACGCGCTGCTGGGAACGCTCGCGTCAGATGAGGTGAGCGATCAGCTCAAAGAGGACTACAACGCCGCCACCCCCGCAACGTCTGGGAGGTTCGTCGCCGAAATCCAAAAGGACCTCGGCCTGTATGATGCATTTGACGGTCAATGTGGCAACCAGTTGCTTGCAGAGCCCAAGGCGACGCCCTCCAAGCGCTACCTCGCACTCGCAACCCTGCTCGCGGATGATCGGCTGTGGGTGAATAGCGCCTCAACGGTATGTACGCAGCTAATGGCGGTGGAACTCGCCAGCTTGGCGGGCCGGAAATCCTTGAAGAGCGATTGCGGCGGCCGAACACCGAATTACAACGCCGTTAACGTGTACCGATCTCTCCTGGTCGATGGCACAAACGTCAGCGTAACTGATGGGGTAGAGCACGACGATCACGAACACTCCATAACAGTGTTTCCATTTCTGGCAGCTCCGGACGGGAAAGCGGGTTCCAAGACCGCGTCCGGTGAATACAAGGAATGAGTTGCAAGTGACCAACGTCACCTGGCAATGCGCTCCTTGCCGACAATGGGCGGGCATCGCGGGGATCGCGGTCATGGCGATGTTCATCGGCCGTCCAGCTGACGCGCACATGGGAACGGGCTTAGTCGGTGGATTCGGATCTGGGTTCCAACATCCTTTGACCGGAGCCGATCACCTCCTCGCCATGGTGTCCGTTGGTCTGTGGGGTGCGTTCCTGGGCCGCCCTTTAGTCTTTGCATTACCGGTTGTTTTTCCCGCCGTCATGGTGGCGGGTGCCGTGACGGGCATGCTCGGCGTGCCGCTTCCTCCCGTCGAGTTGGGCATCGCACTCTCTGTGCTTGTGCTGGGGAGCTGTATTGCGCTGTCGGTCCAAGCGCCGGTGTGGGTAGCCTCGTCGATCGTGGCGATCTTTGCGATCTTCCATGGCTATTCACATGGTAAGGAATTGCCCTCGGCGGCCGATCCTGTTGGCTACAGTCTCGGATTCGTTCTTGCCACTGGCTCGCTGCACGTGCTGGGAATCGGGATTGGATTCCTGAATCGTCGACCCGGTGGAGTTCGGGTGACCCGAGGGCTTGGGTTTCTCATCGCCGGTGCAGGCTTCGGGTTCCTATACAAGGCCGTCGCATTTTGAGAGGCGGACCCCTCCCGCCGTCGCTTTTGTGCGCCTCTGTCGGTTTGGCGCTGGCCTTTGCGCCTCGTCGTGCGTGGCTGCCCAGTCTCATCACCCTAGCATTTACCACCGTAGTGGTCGCCGCGCTCCCGATCCCGCGGACATGGATGGAGACGGTTTTTTTCGGGGGCTGGGCGAGTGTGGCTTCCACGGCTGCGGCGGTTCATCTGCCACGAAGATTGCCTGCGGGCGGGGCGGTTGGCCTGTCGATTAATGCCGGTCTCTGGTCCGGCGCGGAGGTTGCACTCGCAGGCTCGCGAATCGATATCCTCAAAGCGCTAACCTGTGTTCTGCTGATTTTCCCAGCCGCGTTCATCGTCGATGGACGAGCATCCATCGTCGTAAAGGTCATTTCAAGCTGGCTCGTCGCGATTGCGATTCTCGCCGCTGCATTGCAATTCCTTCCGGTGACCCCGGGCTACCTGCCTGACCACTTGGACTAGATCCGCGTGAAGCCCCATCCAAATCTCGTGTGTTAGCGGCGGCTCCAAAACCGTTGAGAGTGGTCGGTTTAGAAGTCGGTGTCGTCGGAGGGGTAGAGGCGTTGACCATGGCTTAGTCAGCAATGTCAGAGCGGTGGGTCGTGCTGTGAGATTTCGGATGGATTGGGCACGCGATGGTTGTTCTCATATCGCATTATCTGCACGGCGTACTGTTGTTCGATTGCCGAGGTGATGGCGTAGAGGCAGTCGAGGAGTGCGGCGACGGTTTTGCCCGACAGGTCGGGCGGCATGTAGACAATGGGCAGAGGATTGTGTTGCACGGCAGTTGGAGCTACTCAGACATCTTCGACGCGATCTTTGGCGCGATAGCTTTTGCCTTCAATGACGGCGGTTTCACATCGGTGCAGCAGGCGATCGAGGATCGCGGAGGTCAAGGTGGAGTCGTTATTGAAGATTTCGGGCCATTTCTTGTAGGCACGGTTGGTACTCAAGGCGATGGCGCCGCGTTCGTAGCGGGTGGAGATGATCTGGAAGAGAAGGTCGGCGCCGAGCTTATCGACGGGGAGGTATCCGACTTCGTCGATAAGCAAAAGTGCGGGCTTCAAGTATCGCTGCATGGCGCGCTGTAGATTGCCCGCGCCGGTGGCGGCGGAGAGGGTGTGGATGATGTCGATGGCGGTGGTGAAGTGCACGCTGTAGCCGCGTAGGCAAGCGGTATGGCCGAGAGCGATCAACATGTGGGTCTTGCCGAGGCCGACATTGCCGAGCAGGATGGCGTTGGATTTTTGTTTGATGAACTGCAGGCGAAAGAGGTTCTGCAGCTGCGGCCGGTTGATTTTCTTCGGCCAGCTCCAGTCGAACTGATCGAGGGTTTTTAGCACCGGGAAGCGTGCGAGGCGGATGCGGCGGGCAAGCCCTGAGTCTTCGCGTCGATTGACTTCACCTTCAACCAGCCGCTGCAGGTAGTCCAAGTGGCTCCAGTGCTGTTCGGCGGCGGTTTGCGCCAGCTCGTGGTAGTTCTCCCGCAGGAACGGCAACTGCAGCCGCAGCAAGAGTTTCGCAAGGCTCGGCGCCTCGTTCGATTCGGTGTCATCGTGCACATCGTTCATGATTCATCGACCTCGTAGATGGACAGATCGGGCTCGGGCAACTCGAGCTCGAGTAGATCGGCACTGCGCATCAAAGACAGCGGGCTTGGCGCATCCGGTTGCAGCCGGGCGCGCGACTCGAGCAGGTGCGCGATGTATTCACAGGAGAAGGCGTTGAAGGCGAGCGCATCGTTGATGGCGCGCTCGGTGGCCGCTTTGCCATAGATCTCGGCGAGGGCGAGGATTTTGCGCACGTGCTCGCGGGCATTGAAGCGCCGTGCCACGAGCCCCTCGTAATAGGGCTGGGCATTGCCGCTCAAGGCCAAGAACTGCGACAGGAGGCGCTGCTCGCGGGCGTTGTGACGCTGCTCGAGGAGCGCCTTGGGGTGATCGGGGTCTTCGATATCCTGGCGCCGATCGAAGCTGCGCACGTGACGGGCGATGAGTTCGTTCTGATCGTACACGCAGAGCCGGTCCGGATAGGCTTTGACGGTGAGCCGTTGTGCGGCATAGCGCGCCGGCACCGAGTAACGGTTGGTGTCGAGGGCGATGCGGAACTGGCTTGAGGCGCGCAAGCTGAGCACCCGGGCCAGATCGTAGGGGTTGGCATTCATCGGCTTTAAGCGCGGGCGCTCTTCGGCAAAAAGATCCACGGGGCGCCGGTGCGTCTCGCCGTGTATGCGCACGTTCGCGATCTCGGCGAGCCAGACTTGCGCGGCCGGGTTCACATGCGCAAAATCCTTCAACTCAAGGCCTGAGAGGAAGTTTTTCTTCACGTATCCAACCCCCGATTCGACCCGGCCCTTTTCCCACCCCGCGCGCACGTTGCAGGGGGCGATTTTGAAGCCGTGGTGGCGGGCAAAATCCACATACCGCGGATTTAAAACGGGCGCCGCACCGATGAGGCGCTTCAACACGGCGGACTTCAAGTTATCGACCATGATCTTCTCCGGCACCCCGAGCACCGCAAAGGCGTTCTGGTGACAGGCGAGGAAGTGCTCCATGGTCTGCGAGACGGTGAACTCCACATACATCTGGCGCGAGTAACAGAGCACCATCACGAAGAAGGATAACTTGCGCCGGGTGGCGCCCACGGCGACGCTGCCGTATTCGCCCCAGTCGATTTGTGCGCACTCGCCGGCGGCGAAGGCGAGTTTCAAAAAGGCCTTTTGTCGTGGCGGCCGGATGGTGCGCAGGTAGTCTTTCAGCACTGTCAGGCCGCCCGAGTAGCCGGCCTCGCGCAGTCGCTGCAAAATCTGCTGTCCGCTGTAGGGATGGGTATCGAGCCAGCGAACGATGAGTCCCTTGTACTGATCGAGCCGGCTGCCCCGCTTCACGCCTGGCCGCGACCGGTAATGTTCGCGGCGCGAGTACTTCGATACCGTCTCGGGGTGTAACCCCAAGGCGCGTGCGGTCTGGATGATGGTCAGGCCCTGGCGCTCGCGGTGATCGCGGATTTTGCAGTACGTCTCGTAGTTGATCATCGCTTCTTCGTCTCCGTGGCTGGCTCGGCGAACACGGCGCGGACCCGCTCGAGCGTCCTCTGCAGATCTTCCATTCCCGTTGCACGCGCGGGCGCTGCGGCCGGCGATGAGAGTGCGAGAACCTGATACAGCGGCGCCTCGTAGGCGATCAAATCGAACTCGATCAGCGCCGTGCGCGCGTGTTCGAGCCGTGTCGCCGGCATCGACAAGATTTTCGTGAGCTTCGCCTCGCCGTAGTAGCTCAAGCCTTGGGCGTCGGCGACCGTGACCAGGAACAAGTACAGCGCGAGCGACCCCGCATCGCAGCGCTCAAGATAGTGCTCGCTCACCAGACGTTGATCGATCCAGCTGAACTGCCGGGGTATACGTCGCAGCCGCTCAGGTCGTAGCACCCGTTTGATGCGCATCGGTTCTCTTCCCGCCCAAGATGTCCTGCCCAAGTTGTAGCAAGCGGCGGCTCGTGGCGGCGATGTCGGCTTGTAGCGCAGAGTCACTCAAATGCGCGATTAAGCCAATCAACACAGGGCCTTGGCAGCGCAGTGCGTCTTGTAACGCGGCTTCCGCCGAACGCTCCATTTCGCGAGTTAAATCAACCGCTTGCCCATCTAGTGCGTCTTGTAGCGCAAGCTCCCCCTGGCGCCGATCCCGGCGCCAATACCCCGGGTGCACCGCCCGCCATTCCCGCACCCGCTGTACGTGCTCCGGTCCGCGGAAGTAATCCCGGTTGCGCGGCTGCGCGAGCCAGCGGCGTTGTCGCTGCGCCTTGCCGGCGGCTCTGCAGGTTCGTTTCGCACAGTATTTTTGTCGCTTGCGATTACGCGCATCAGCCGTGAATAACTCCCCGCAAATCCGGCACTTGGTGCTTCGCTCGCTTGCCATTGCTCTCCCCTGTGGAGAGCCCATTTTGAACGCGCGCGCAATCGCCCGCGCCTGCGCGCGAGCCGCGAACGGCGGATCAAAATCAAGACAGAACCAAACGATTTAAATAGTTCTCAGCGGAAGAAAACGGATGATCAAAACCTCGAACGTCCGTCCCGACCAATCTAAACGGAAATCAGGTCGCCGCTGACACTCGTGTGTGATGATCGGAATCAACTGCGCTACTTACCGGTCGCTGCACTCCTTGCAGGGCTGACGAACGTCGTGCCGGCTGGAGCTCATGATTTCTGGGTCCAACCGGCCGAGTACTGGCTTCGACCCGAGGTTGCTTCGAGCGTGACCTTGCAGGTGGGCCACGGGCCGTATCGTCAGCGATCGCCAATTCCAATCAGCAGGATTACACGGTTTGAGGCGATCGACCCCGATGGGACCGCCAGTGACCTGCGCCGCGCACTTCATCTGGGGAGCGCGGCGGATGATGGCACTCTAACCTTCGCAAAGCCCGGCGCGTATGTGGTGGTTCTGGAAACCGACAACCGCGCCCAGAGCCATTTGCCGGCGATTCGATTCAACGATTACCTGAAGACCGAGGGGCTTACGCCCGCCTTGGAGCAACGAGAGCGCCTCCACCAGACTGATAAGGATGGATCGGAGAACTACAGCCGCCACGCGAAATCTATTATTCAAGTCGGGCCGATCGAGGTGAACTCGCCGAACCGAGTGACTCAGCCGTTGGGTCTCCCACTCGAGATAGTCCCGGACGTAAACCCCTATGCGCAGCCGCAATCAAAGACGTTACCTGTACGGGTGATCTACGATGGTCAGCCCTTGGAGGGCGCTCTCGTGAAGCTCACTCGACTCGAAAACGACGCAAACCCACTCGAAGCGCATTTGACGGACCGGATGGGGCGCACCACTTTCGTTATGCCGACGCAGGGGAGTTGGCTTCTGAATGTCATTTGGACGCGGCCACTTCCTCATTCACGGGAAACAGACTTTGAGACGATGTTCTCCAGCCTGAGTTTTGGGTTTCCATCGAAGCAACCATGATTCCACGCTGCTTCGATCTGAAAATGGAAGGGCGCCCCCGATGGCCTTCACCGTCTGCAGGAAGGTCGGCACGCTCAGCTCGTAGAGTGATGTCGCGATAGGCCATCTCGTGAGCTACTCGCGGCCACCGACCGCTTGCCGCCTCAACGGCTTTTTCGCATCTCGGCCACGAGCTTCTTTAGCTCGCGGATTTGCGCGGCCTGGGTTTCGATCTGCTCGGAAAGCCCTTTGACGGTCGCCTGCTGTTGCTGCACTTCGCCCAGGAGTATCGGGCCAAGCTCCTCGTAGCGAACGCCCTGAATCCTGCCGCTGTCGTCGCGAATCACGAGTTCCGGATAAACTTTCTCCACTTCCTCGGCAATCAGGCCGTATTGCAGGGCGCCGGTGGCGTCTTGTTTGTAATGGAACGTGACGGGACGCAACCGCCTCAACCTGGCCGAGGCCTCGGGCATGGTCGCAATATCGGTCTTGTATCTCTCCGAGGATCCCATGACGCCGAGCTGCCCCGAGGCGGTCACGTAGACGGCGCTTCCGGTCACCTGCGCGCCGGAGATTCCCGCCACGTACGCCTTGGTTTGCGTCCCCGGCGTGCCTATGCGAATCAGGCCGCTGTCCGCATAGGCGCCAAGGCTGCCGATCTCGATGTTATTGCTACCGTTCAGGACGTAGTAACCCCCCTGATAACCCATCGCGATGTTGTTCGAGCCGGTGGAATTCAAATAGAGAGTTTGGTAGCCGAATCCGATATTGTTGCTTCCCGAAGTCATGGATCTCAACCCGGCGTAGCCGAAGGCCGAGTTGCCGCTGCCCGTAGTATTCGCAATGAGCGCATAGGCGCCGAAAGCCGTATCGTAGCCGCCCGTGGTGCTGGCCTGGAGAGCAAACGCACCAACCGCGGTCGTATAGGCTCCGATCGAATTGGTCGTGAGCGCCTCATACCCCATCGCGGTGTTGTAGCTGCCGGTGGTGTTGCCGTAAAGCGCGACATAGCCCGTCGCCGAGTTGTAGCTGCCGGTGGTGTTGCCGTATAGGGTCAGGTAGCCCGTTGCGGTATTGCCGGCTCCGGTGGAGTCGGAATACAGCGCGTTGGTGCCGATGCCGGTGTTGTTCGCACCGCTCGGGCTGCTGAGCGCCGATGATCCAACCGCCGTGTTCTGGCTGGCGTCGCTGCAGACGAAACATTGCGCGGGGGATCGATCCACCATCCCGAGCGCGCCGCCCATCACGATGACGCAAAATTTCAATGCATGTTTCATTGAAGATCTCTCCGGCGGTAGCCCGCTTCGATTTTCAATCGTCCTGCATCACCTTCAATTCTGCGAAGGGAACACGCCTTGGAGGGCGATGCACGGCTGGAGAGCTGCGCCATTGGCGGTGCGAATCGGGCCCCATTTGGGCACCGCAAAAGTGGTGACGCCGTCTCCGCCATACGTCGTTCCGAGCAGGCTGAACAGTGCAGTGTATTGACTGATCGCCAACAGCTGGCCGTTCAACGGCGCCCACCCGGTCGGACAGAAATTGAACGCGAAGGTTTGAATCTCGCCGAGGTAGGGTTCGTATGCCTGAGCGAGGGCGGAGCGCGGAACAATCACGGCCAGGAATGCATACAGAGTGAGGCCGCAGAGGAATCGCTTCATGGGTATTGCTTCTTTATTGCGCGTCCCTGATGAGCTGCTAGAAACCTACTCGGCTCGGATGCGAAAAGCAAGGCGGCCGGCCATCCATTCCTACAGGCGGACACCCGCAAGGATTGCCGGATTCTGGGTGCCCGTGACGCTTGCAAGCACCAGCGCGTTGCCGTTCGCGCCGATCGCGCCGTTATACACGTCACCCTCGGAGTCGGTGAGCGTCAATGTGCCGTCGGCCGCGACCGTATAGGTGCCGGTGTCCGTGTTGTTCTTGGTAATGGTTCCGCTGAGGTTCCTGGTGAAGTCGACGCTATACGTTCCGTTGCCGTAAGCAAACAGCGTGATGTACTCGCCAAAGGTCGCAGAGACCGTGGATCCGCCGTATTCCGACACGCTATAGACCCCCTCGAAGGTTGCCTTGGTAACCCCGCTTCCCTGACGCAAGGCGATATTGATGGACGGATTGTCACCCGCAGTAGTGTCGGCCAATACGATCAAATCCCCATCGGAGCTCACGGCGCCTGCTCCGTAGCCCACTGCAGTGACCACGCCGTTGGTGACGGACCACGTTCCACTGGCCGGATTGCCCGTCGTGATCGTACCGCCGCTATTCTCGACATACGTGCCGGATATGGTCCCGTTCGCCAAGGTGATGGTCGCTTCATACCCGCTGACCGCTCCGGTGCCCAGCGAAGCGGTGAGATCGACGAGTGTGTAATTGCCGTCGATTGAAGCCGTCGTCGCGCCGGCATTGGGCAACACACCCACCAGCAGACCCGGCGAAATCCCTGTCAACGTATTGGTGCTTACGACGGTGTCGGCGTTCGCTCCTTCGATGGCGCCGCTGGAGCCCGAGTCGGTTGTAAAACCGGGTATCCCATTGGTCGTCGCGACCGCATACGCATCCGATATCGCAAAGTTGGTCAGGATACTTCCGGCAGAATTGAAGGTCGCAGTGCCGCTATAGCCTCCCGAGCCGTTGTAAGCGGCGACGATGTCACCGTCGAGAATAACGGGGCTTCCGCTTCCAGTATCGGCGAAATTTGCGAACGCCGTCGTATAGGTCCCATTCAACGTGGCTTTTGTGGCCGGGTAGACGCAGTAGACCACGACATTGATCACATTGGCCGAGGCGACGGTTCCGGACCCATTCTGCACGGTACAAATCTGGGCACTCGTCGGCGTCCCGACAGTGACGGCGTAGGTTCCGCCGCCGAGTAGGCCGGTCGGCAGGGTGAATGACCCATTGGCCGAGACCGCGAGGGTCTCCGTCCCATTCAGCACCTGCACGGTGGCGCCGGCGGCAAGGCCAATGAGCGTACCGCCCACGGTGTAAGTCGGCGGGCCGTTGGAAACGACGAGGGCGACCGCCGACCCCCTGGCAACGCTGCTTGCGGCAGCGGGGCTTTCGCTGATGACTTTGCCGGAGGCGACGGTGCTGCTCGACTGGGTTGTCACGGTGCCCAGCGTCAATCCGGCACCGGCGATCGCGGTACTCGCGGCTGCCTGGGTATCGCCGACCACGTTCGGAACGCTGACTGGCGCAGGGCCGCTGGAAACGACGAGCATCACCGCAGATCCCTTGGTCGCACTGGTTGCTGCAGCGGGACTCTCGCTGATGACTTTGCCGGAGGCGACGGTGTTGCTCGATTGTGTGGTCACGCTGCCCACCGTCAATCCGGCACCGGTGACGGTGGCGCTCGCGACGGCCTGGGTATCGCCGACGACATTCGGGACGCTCACGGAAGTGGAACCGCCCGAACCGCCACCGCCGCCACAGGCGGTCAGGATTAGCGCGGCAAGGATTGTAACGGAACCCTTCGTGATCAAACCCATGGCTTTCGTCGTGGTCATGTGTTCATTCCATCCCTTAATCCGCAATTTAGAGTCGGGGGATTTCTAGTCGTGAGAACGCTTTGCTCCGACCCAACCAGGATCTGCCTCGAAGCGCTCCGGCACCGCCATCTTGTAGTTAGGGATCGGGAAATTCCCGGACGCTGCAACCCAAGTTCCCGGCGGCTTGCGGGATTCTACGTATCGAGGAACCGATGTAATCGTCAGGAAGCGGCGCACGTCGGCGTAGGAACCGGACTATGGGAGCACATGCGCAGCGGCGGCGACCCCATCGCTGAGGTCGCCTTGTCCTCGCGCTTGCAGCGGCGTGGAAGCCGGTCACCCTTGACACATACCAACCGGTTGGTTATGTTCGCCCCATGACTTCTGTCGGGCCATCTGCATCCACGAAACCGCTGCGCGGCCGGGCGCGCTTGGCCCTGCTCAACGCAGCCATTGGGCTGGTCCGCAAGCAGGGTTGGTCGGCAACCAGTATCGATCAACTCTGCGCGGTGGCGGGCGTGACCAAGGGCGCGTTCTTCCACCACTTCGCCTCGAAGGACGAACTCGGCGTCGCAGCCGCGCAGCACTGGAGCGACGTGACCGGTCCGCTATTTGCCGCGGCGGATTATCACCAGCACGCGGATCCACTCGATCGCATTTTCGGCTACATCGATTTTCGCGCTGCGATCGCCGGCGGCCCGCTCGAGGCGTTCACCTGCTTCGCCGGCACGACGGTGCAGGAAGTATTCGCAACGTCGGAGCCGATCCGCGCGGCCTGCGGCGCTTCGATCGAAGGGCATGCGGACAAGCTGGCAGAAGATTTCCGATTGGCAATTGCCCTGCACCCACCGCGTCTGCCCGTGACGGGCGAAAGTCTCGCGATCTACACCCAGACGGTGCTGCAGGGAAGCTTTGTGATGTCGAAGGCGCGCGGCGATCGCACTCCGCTACTCGAGGCCCTTGCACACCTGAAGAACTATCTCACGCTGTTATTCAGCAAGGAGACTTTGCAATGAGCACCACCGGCAGTTTCATCTGGTACGAACTGATGACGAGCGACGCCGCCGCCGCCGCGAAATTCTACGGTGCGGTGATCGGCTGGAAGATCGCCGATCGTTCCGATCCGTCGGGCGGCGACATGGATTACCGCATGATCGTCCGCGGCGATGGCGGCTACAACGGCGGCGTGCTCGCGCTGACGGCCGACATGGTGCGAGGGGGCGCGCGCCCTGCCTGGCTGGGTTACCTGTGCGTCGCCGACGTCGATGCGGCGGTGAAGGCCATCGAGGCCGATGGTGGCAAACTGCTGATGCCGCGCAAGGATCTGCCCGTCGGCGCCATTGCGATGGTCGCCGACCCGATGGGCACCCCCTTCTACGTGATGGCGCCGATTCCGCCGCCGGGAAAGCCCGAGGCGAAAAGCGACGTGTTTGCCGTCACCGCCGCTCAGCACGTGCGCTGGAACGAACTCGCGAGTCCCGACCAGCGGCGCGCAAAGCAGTTTTACGCGAAGCACTTCGGCTTCGAATTCAAGGACAGCATGCCGATGGGCGAGATGGGCACCTATGACTTCATCGATCACGCGGGTCTGCGGCTCGGCGCCATCATGCAGAAACCCCCGCAGAGTCCAAACGCCGCTTGGCACTTCTACTTCGGCGTCCGCTCGATCTCCGCGGCGAAGGCGGCCATCGAAACGGGCGGCGGTAAAGTCATGAATGGCCCGCACCAGGTGCCCGGCGGCGATTGGGTCGTCACCGCGGTCGATCCCCAGGGCGCAGCTTTTGGTGTAGTGGGCCCGCAAGGAGCATCAGCATGAGCGCGCGAGTCCCCAAAACGACAGTGTGCCTTTGGTACGATCACGATGCCGAGGACGCGGCGAGGTTCTACGCCCGCACTTTCCCGGGCAGTTCGGTGACCGCCGTGCGGCGCGCCCCTGCCGACTACCCGAACGGCAAGGAGGGCGACGCGCTGGTGGTCGAGTTCACGGTGCTCGGCGTGTCCTGTATCGGGCTCAATGGCGGGCCGGCGTTCAGGCATTCCGAAGCCTTCAGCTTTCAGGTCGCGACCGACAACCAGGAGGAAACCGACCGCTACTGGAATGCGATTGTCGGCAATGGCGGGCAGGAGAGCCGGTGCGGCTGGTGCAAGGATAAGTGGGGCCTCTCGTGGCAGATCACCCCCCGGGCGATGACCGAAGCGCTCGCCAAGGGCGGCGAATCCGCCAAGAGGGCTTTCGCGGCAATGATGACCATGAATAAGATCGACGTTGCCGCGATCGAAGCAGCGGTGAACGCCGATGCGTAACATTATCGGCGGTGTGTTCCTCTCCCTCGATGGTGTGATGCAGGGCCCGGGCGGAGCTACCGAGGACGTGACCGGCGGTTTCGACGCCGGCGGTTGGGTATTCAAGGTCTGGGACGAGGCCGTGGGCGATGCGATCGGCGCGCTTTTCGCGGGTGAGTACGATTTGTTGCTCGGTCGTCGGACCTACGACATCTTCGCCGCCTATTGGCCCTATGTGGAAGGCGAAGGCGCGGCGATGGGTGAGGCGTTCACCCGCGCGAACAAGTACGTGCTGACCCGCGGCGACCGGCCGCTCGAATGGGCGAACAGCCATCGATTGAAGAGCATCGACGATGTCGCCGCGCTCAAGCGGGACAACGGCCCCAAACTCATCATCCAGGGATCGAGCACAATCTATCCGGGGCTGCTCGCCGCCGGGCTGATCGACCGGCTGATCCTGATGACCTTCCCGGTGACGCTGGGCAAGGGCAAGCGGCTGTTCGGCGACGGCACACCCGCCGCGAAGCTGAAGATGGTCGATCACAAGGTCTCGGCAAAGGGCACCGTGATCGCGACCTATGAGCACGGGGGCGCGCTTCCCGCCGTCGCGCGGTTCGGGCCGCAACCGAGCACGAGCGCGCGCGAGGCGGAACGCCAGCGCCGGATGGCAGAGGGCAGCTGGTGATCAGCCGACGCCGACGCCAAGGCACGGCCTCGGCGGCGCCTACAGGTCCGTCGAGGGCGCGCCGTCCGGCGCGCGATCCTCCACCACCGGGGCATTGTCCACCACCTGCTGGAGGCTGGTGTTGGAGTCGGTGACGGCCACGGGGATACCCCGGGGATCGCGAGCGAGCTGCAGCACGAGGTCCCAGCGCACCTGCTCATTGCGCTCCTGCAGCTGCTGCTGAATGGCCGGCCCCATGGCCTGCTCGAGGAGTTGCCGGGTGTCGTTTTGCCAATTGCGCTGGTCGCCATCCAGCGGTCCGAACGCCTGCATGTACAAGTCGCCCGCGGTGCCAGCCGAATACGAACGGCTGATTCACCACGCGCACCTCGGTGCCGAGGGGAACCATGTTGTAGAGCTGCAGAATGTCCTCGGGATAAAGGTGCATGCAGCCATGACTCACTCGCATGCCCACTCCGACGGGCTTGTTGGTGCCATGGATGGCATACAAGGGCCAGCCGAGGTAGAGCGCCCGATTGCCCATGGGGTCGTCGGGGCCCGGCCCTATCTCGACCGGCAGAGGATCGCCGTCCTCGCGATGCTCCTCGCGAATGTCCGCCGGTGGCCGCCAGACCGGGTTAACGACCTTGCGCACGACGGTCGTGACGCCCGACGGCGTCTTCCAGTTCACCCGGCCGATGCCGATCGGGTAGGTGAAGACGATCTCCCTGCCATCCGGGCCGCGCGGCGGGTAGTAATAGAGCCGCATTTCCGCGACGTTCACGACGATGCCCACGTGCGGTGCGTTCGGCAAAACGAATTGCGTCGGGACCACTACGCGGCGCCCGGCGCCAGGCACCCACATGTCCACCCCCGGGTTGGCGCGGTTGATCTCGTTGTAGCCGACATTGAAGCGACGGGCAATGTCGGGCAGCGAGTCTTGCGCACTGGTCTCGGTGATCTGCACTTCGCCCACGACCTCGTCATTCAACTTGGGGTCGATGGAGAAGCGGTATGCCTCGGCGGGCGGGGCCGCCGAGGGTTCGCTGCTTGCCGTCGTCGAATCGGCTGGGTCGGGCGTGTCGGCTGGGGCGGCCAGGGTCCATCCAAGCGCCGCGCAGGCGATCAGGCAGGCTATGTGCACCGTGGCCGCAGTGTGCGCCTGCGACATAACAGGGTCGACCGATTGGTGAGAGCATGGAGTGCTCTCGGGGGTCTTTGGGTTCAATTGATTGCCGCTCCCGCGCCCATCGCTAGAATATAGCCGGACTGGATCCGCGTGTTTTCGGGAGAGATGGAAAAAATGATCCTTTATACGACGGTGGGTACTGCGGACATGCCGCGGGCGGTCAGATTCTATGATGCGGTGTTCGGCGCATTGGGGTTTGGACGTGCGCCGAACTGGGCCGACGGTTGGGCGGGGTGGGGAGGATCGTACGATGAAGGGTATGGATTCTGGGTGTGCAATCCGTTCGACGGGCGGGCACCGGCCGCGGGGAACGGTCCGATGACCGCGTTTCGCGCCAAGAATGAGGCCGAAGTTCAAGCTTTCCACGCAACCGCCCTCGCGCATGGCGGCAGTGATGAAGGGGCTCCGGGCACGCGGCCCTATTACGAGCCGTGGTTTTACGTCGCGTATGTGCGCGACCCTGACGGAAACAAACTCGCTTGCGTGTACCACAAGCACCGGCCGCGCCCGGCGGCTTGAGCTTGGCGCAATACCCGGCCCGGTCTTGCGGGCGGGCGGATGATTCGGCCTTTTCCCACGCCGCTCTCCGGCGCTTGTCGATTGACGCCGGGATTGAATCGCACGCACCGTAAGCCACCATGGGAGTTACGCTCGACCCAGCTCCAGGCTCATCGGCCGGCAGTTTGCAGGAATGCCGGCGTTGCGATTTATGGAAGCACGCCTCGCAAGCCGTCGCGGGAGAAGGCGCGGCTCATGCCCGGATCATGCTGGTGGGCGAACAGCCCGGCGATGAGGAGGATTTGCGAGGCCATCCCTTTGTGGGCCCCGCCGGGCGCGTGTTGGACGAGTGCCTGGAGGAGGCCGGGCTCGACCGGCAGAAGGTCTTCGTCACCAATGCGGTAAAGCACTTCAAGTGGGAGCCGCGCGGCAAGCGCCGGCTTCACAAGAAGCCCAATTTGCGCGAGATCGACGCCTGCAACGTCTGGTTGAACAGGGAGATCGACAGCGTAAAGCCGGTGGTCCTGGTGGCGTTGGGCGCCACCGCGCTTAGCGCGCTGCTGAGCCGCACCATGACCATCGATGCCGGCCGGCGTCAAGCCTTGCGGCACCGCTCGGGTGTGACGGTGCTCGCCTCCTATCATCCGTCGGCGATCTTGCGCGCCCGAGACGAGTACGCGGCGGACTTGCGAAAGGCACTCGTCGACGATCTGATGCGAGCTCATCGGTTGGGCGGTGGGGTTGTGCGCGGGGCTCCGCCGGAAGAGAATGCGATATAGCAACCGTATGAAGCCTCCTTCTTCACGCCCTGTATCGCTGGGTTTTGGAATTACCCCGAGGAAGGACCAGGCCGGCTCGAATTCCTCCGCGCAGCAGCATGGGTCGCAGCGCAAAGCCAAAATTCTGATCGTAGACCAAGACCCCTCGTTGCGGCGCATCATGATGGCTCATTTGAGCGGCGCGCACTACGCAGTGAGCAGCGTGGAGCGTGGGCAGGAGGCATTGGACGCCTGCGTCCGGTCGCGCCCGAACCTGGTGATATCGGAGCTTCGCTTGGAGGACATGCCGGGACTCGCGCTGCTGAAGGAGCTCAAGAGCCGCTGGCCGCAGATCACGGTGATCATATTGACCACGCACGCGACCATCCCAGAGGCTGTGCAGGCGACTCAGGGAGGGGCGTTCAGCTTCCTCCTCAAGCCCGTGGGCAAGCAGGAACTGCTGGGACACGTCGAGAGAGCGATTGCCGCGTCGACTTTTTCGCTGACGGCCGCAGACCTCGGAGAGCAGATCGTGTCGCGCAGCCGTCTCATGGAAGACCGGCTGACCCTCGCGAATCGTGCGGCCGCCAGCACCGTGCCGCTGCTCTTGACGGGCGCCAACGGAACCGGCAAGGAGCTTTTCGCGCGTGCCATCCACGCGGCCAGCTCGCGGCGGGGGATGCCGTTCGTCGCCATATCCTGCGAAGGCGCGAACGGGCTCGAGGCTGAATTGTTCGGTGACGGGCCGGATGTCGATTCGAGCACGCAGACCTGCGCCGGCGCGTTCCAGCGCGCACATGGGGGTACGCTGCTGCTCGAGGGAGTGGAGGCGCTGCGGCCGGACGTTCAGCTGTCGCTGCTGCGGGTTTTGCGCAAGGAAGTGAGTCCGACGGTACCACGGCCCCTGCGGCAGGCCGCCGGAGCGGACGTTCGCCTGATCTCAACGACCTCGAGCGATCTGACGGCCGCTGCGGAATCGGGCCGGTTCCTGCGCCGGCTGTTCGATCTGATCAACATTTTGTCGATCGAGATACCGCCCCTCGGGCGGCGGCGGGAGGATATCCCGCTCCTGGTCTCGCATTTCCTGGAGCAGGCCAAGGAGGCGGGCCGCGAGGAAAAAATTTATACGCCGGAGGCCATCGAATTCCTGGCGACCACGGACTGGCCGGGAAACGTCAGCCAACTGTTCGATCTGGTCAAGCAGAACGTGGCGCTCTCCCATGGCAAGGTGATGACCAAGGAATTCGTCGAGCATTCGATGCCCAAGGATCGGGGAAAAATTCCCACCTACGACGAGGCGCGCGAGGCGTTCGCAAGAGCCTACCTCGTGGACAACCTGCAGCGCACCGGCGGTAACGTCACACAAGCGGCGCGGATCGCCAAGCGAACCCGAACCGATTTCTACAAGCTGCTCGCGCGATATCGCCTCCAGCCTGAGGACTACAAACCCGCACCCCGCGGCCGACGCGGACGCTAGAAGTACCCTGAGGCACGCCTGGCCTAGTCCGTATCGCGCGAGGAGTCGGACGGCACGGCAGGCGAGACCTCGTTCACCATGGCGACGATGCTCGCGAGAACAGCGCCGCCCACCCTGAGGTAGCACCCTTCGATCTGCTGGCGGTCGAATTGTCTGCCGCTCGTCAGGCCCTTGACCTCGATCTGCACATTCGAGTTTTCAGGAACCGAATTCGCCGGGCCGATGGCGGCGTCCGTTATGGTTCCAAACAGGCCATGCTGCGCCAGGAGGCTGCGGATTTCGTAGCGGATCTTCTTAACCCCGGTATCGAATCGCTCGCGAGCTTGACTGTCTTCCATACTTTCCAATTCTTCCATAGTCATATGTTAAATGGGGCGTCGCCAGGCTTGCGTTCGGAAGCGAACGGATCATTGGCCTCGGGAGGCGCGGCTGTTTCACCGGCTGGATGGTTGCCTTCCCATCGCGGAATCGACGGGCGTCGAGCCGTCTCACTTACTTATCACCCCTCCGTGCGGGGGCGTCAAGTGAACGTCGCGCGGCACATTGACCGTGCCGCGGGCATCCCGTAGTCTCTGAAAAATAAGACCGAATTCGGGCACAGGGAACCGCTCAATTGGGACAATCCCCTTTGGAGATGGTTTCAGTGCAACCCCAACCCGAATTCAGTGCCGCGGCGTAGCGATGAGAGCGCAGCGATCGCCGCAGTATGTCAGTGAGTTGAATCGCCAGAAGACCGGGACGGTGGACGGCCGTCCGATCGGTCGTGTTCGCGTTCGTCGGCGGGTCATCGTCTGGTGCGACTCGAACTTCGCCGAAATGTTCGGCTACTCCCGCGATGAGCTCGTGGGAGCCCCCACCCGCATCCTGCATCCCAGCGATCAGGCTTATACGGCGTTCGGTCGGGACGCGTTTCCGGTGATTGCGCGCGGCGAGATCTACCGAACCGAGATTCAGCAGCGTCGCAAGAATGGAACCTTGGGCTGGTACGACGTGAGCGTCAATTTGCTGTCGCCCGACGGTGACGAGCAGGTCGGCGCGTTCATCGACACCTCCGGCCGGCGCGAATCCTGGATCGCGTTGTTGGGGGCCGAGGAGCACTACCGGAGTCTTTTCGCCGCGATGGCCGAAGGCGTGGTCGTGCATTCGCCGAACGGAGAAGTCATCGCGGCCAACCCGGCGGCGGAGAGCATTCTTGGACTGACCCGGAGTCAGATTCTGGGCACGACGCCGCTCGATCCCCAGTGGCGCTGCATCCGCGAGGACGGTACACCGTTTCCCGGCGAGCAGCACCCGGCGAGGGTCACCCTGCGAACGGGCCTGCCCTTGCGCAACCAGCCGATGGGCGTTCAGCTGCCGGGTGCGGAGCCGCGCTGGATCAGCGTCAATTCGCGCCCGCTCTACGATCCTGAATCCTCCGAGCCGAGTGCCGTGATCGCCACCTTCTCGGACATCACCGCCGAGCGGCGGCTCAACCAGAACCTGCGCAAGGCACGCGCCGATCTGCGCGCGATCCTCGATCACATGCCCGGCATGATCGGCTACTGGAACCGCGAGCTTCGCTGCGAATTCGCCAACCGCGCGTATCTCGAATATTTCGGCTTGCCGCCGGAGCGCGTCGTCGGGTTGTACATGGCGGAAGTTTTGGGCAGGAAGCTATTCGACTTGAATGAGCCGCACGCCCGCCTCGCGCTGCAAGGTCAGCCTCAACGCTTCGAGCGCCGGCTGCTCAAGATCGACGGCTCGCTCTCCTGCACCGATGTGCGTTACGTGCCGGATGTCGAGGACTCCGGGGTGGTGCGCGGCTTTTATGTGCTGTCGACGGACATCACGGAGCTGCGTGAATCGTACGCCCAGGTTCGCGCGCTGGCGCAGCGGCTCGAGGTCGTTCGGGAGGATGAGCGCAGGTCGATCGCCCGGTCCCTTCATGAGGGCATCGCGCAGGACCTATTCGCCGCCAAGTTGACGCTCGAGCACCTGAAGGCGCGAGCGTCCGAAGGCGATGTGCAAGGCTGGACCGATCTGGGCGATGCGATCGACTCCTGCATGCGATCGGCACGCGAGCTGGCCGATGAGGTTCGGCCCGCCGCCCTGGTTCATCTCGCGCTGGCGGAGGCCATCGCGGAGCATGCGAATCGCGTTCGACTGCGGTCCGGCCTTGCGATCGAGGTCGTCGAATCGACGCCGCTCCCGTTCCTCGACGAGGCCTCGAGGCTGGTGTTCTTCCGGGCGGCACAGGAGGCGCTTACGAACGTCGTCCGCCAGGCGCGCGCGTCGACCGTTCAGATATCTCTCGGCGCCGACGGCGGCTCGGTCAAAATGGTGGTGGTCGACGACGGCCGCGGCGTCGAGGAACAGGCGCTCTCGAAGCCGGCATCGCCGGGCCTTCTAGGACTGCGCGAACGATTCGAGGCGCTCGGCGGCGGACTGGCGCTCACTCGGGACTCGCTGGGTGGCACGCGTCTCGTGGCCCATTTGCCATCGATGCTTCCCGGAACCGGGCGGCGCACCCCGTGATCGGGGCGCGCCGTGATCGTCAGGCCGGCTTGACCGTGCCGGTCGGCGTCAAATGATCGATCGCCTGCGGTAACACCTGGGACAGCTTTTGCGCCAATTCCTGCGGGTTCAGGCCGAATTTGGCGGCCACGTTCGCGATGACTTCCGGGCCGAACGCGGCATGAACCTGGTCCGGGGTGATCGGCGCGTTGGCGCCCGTGCCCACCCAGGATTTAACGGTCTCGCCAAATCCCTGCTTCTGCATCTGCGCGACGATACCCTGGACACCGCCGTGGCTGTTGATGAAACCGTTGACCACGGTCGCCATTTCAGCACCGACCGCCCCGCCCACTATTCCGTCCAATAGGCCCATCGTCGTGATCTCCCTGAAGTGTGATATTGCAGCGGACGCCGCGTGGTGCAGAGTAGCGCCCACGGCCGATGGGCGGCAAATATTACATGCCAATCTGCCCGGTGAGCAGAAGACGGCCGCCCTATCGAGTGGCGCAAGCGTTGCACCCGCATCACCGAGGCGACGATGAGAGCGAGCACGGTGCTGGTGACCGGCGGTTCCGGATTCGTCGGCGGCCATTGCATCGTGAAGCTGCTGGCCGCCGGATACGGGGTGCGCACCACGGTGCGCGACGCCGCGCGCGAGCCGGAGGTGCTGGCGATGCTCCGGACGGCGTCGATCGATCCGGCCGGCAGATTGTCGTTCGCCGTGGCGGATCTCGAAAGCGACGCCGGCTGGGAGGCGGCCGCGGCAGGCTGCGAGTATGTGCTGCACGTCGCCTCGCCATTTCCCGCGGCGCGGCCGGCTCACGAGGATGAGCTGGTCGTCCCCGCCCGGGAGGGCACGCTGCGCGTGCTGCGGGCCGCCCTGAAGGCGGGGGTGAAGCGTGTCGTGCTCACGTCCTCGTTCGCAGCGATAGGGTATGGACATCCGCCGCGGACGGCCCCGTTCGATGAGAAGGATTGGACGGTGCCGGGCCCCGGCGTCTCCGCCTACGCCAAATCGAAAACCCTGGCCGAGCGGGCAGCGTGGAACTTCGTCGCCGGCGAGGGCGCTCGCCTCGAGCTTTCCGTGGTGAATCCGGTGGCCGTGTTCGGCCCCGTCCTCGGACCGGACTATTCCACCTCGATTCAGCTGGTGAAGCGGATGCTCGATGGCGGGATGCCCGGCAATCCGCAGCTCTATGTCGGCGTGGTGGATGTGCGCGATGTTGCCGAGCTGCATCTTCTGGCGATGACCCGGGAGGCCGCCCGGGCCGAGCGCTTTCTCGCGGTCGCCGGCGACTTCATGTCCTTGCAGGACATCGCGAAAGTGTTGAAAAATCGCCTGGGGGCCGTCGGCAGCCGGGTCAGGACCCGGCAGCTGCCCAATTGGGCGCTTCACGTGGGCGCCTGGTTCAATCCGCTCGCCCGTGAAATACTGCCGGAGCTGGGCAAGAGAAAAAACGCATCGAACGAGAAGGCGAAGCGGCTGCTCGGCTGGCAGCCGCGGTCGAACGAGGAGGCGATAGTCGCCGCCGCCCAAAGCCTGGTCAGGGGAGTGCCGTAGTCGTGTCATCGATCGATCCAGTCATTGAGCAGCGGCGCCGCACCCCGCCGCCGCCTGCACGCGGCGCGGCAGCTGCGACCCGGCCGCGATGATCGAGGTCGAACGGATCCAGACGGGTGTGCGGATGGAGAGGCGTCTGCTGAAGGTGCTGAAGGGTCTCGCCGAGCTCAAGGACCTCTCGCTCGGCGATCTCCTGGAAGGCATCGTGCTGCACGCTTTCGAAGGCCGGCCGCCATTTTCGGCCGAGACGCTGGCGCAAATCGCGGAACTCAACAAGATCTACGGCATGACACTGCGCGCCGGCGACAGCCACCGGCTGAAAGAGAAATAGGACTCGCCGAGGCCCACCCCCATGGAAACTCCGCTCACCCCGTTGGACTTCCTTCGCCGCGCCGGCAAGCTTCACGGCGCCCGTCTCGCCGTCGTCGATGGAGATCTTCGGTTGACGTACGCGCAATTTCGCGAGCGGTGCGACCGCTGGAACGCGGGGCTGGCGAAACTCGGTGTCGGTAAGGGCGATCGGGTCGCGACCATATGCCCGAACACGCATCAGCATCTGGAACAGTTCTACGCCATCCCGCAGCGCGGCGCCGTCATCGTGCCGATGAATTACCGGTTGACGGCGGACGATTTCGTCTACATGACGGCCCACAGCGGAGCCAAGGTGATCTGCGTCCATGCGGACTATCTGGATCTGATCGACAGCGTGCGGGCGCGTATGCCGGCGGTCGAGCATTTCGTGGCGCTCGAGGGAGGGGGGGACGGCTGGCTCCCATACGAGTCGCTGCTGAAGAAGTCCGCACCCGCCATCGAGTTGCAGGAAGTCCCGGAGACGGATCTGCTCGCCATCAATTACACCAGCGGCACGACCTCGCGGCCGAAAGGCGTCATGATCACGCATCGAAACGCCTGGATGAATTCCGTCGGCACGCTGACGCACTGGCCGATGACGCCGGCGGACCGTTATCTTTGGACCCTGCCGATGTTCCATGCGAATGGCTGGACTTTCACGTGGACCGTGACAGCCGCCGGGGCGGCGCACATCTGTCTGCGCCGGGCCGAGGCGGCGAGCATCTATGAGCACGTCAACCGGGAACGGGTAACGCACCTGTGCGCGGCGCCGACGGTGCTCATTGCCATCGCGAACGGACCCGAAGCTCTGCGCTCGCATCTGCGGCGCGGCGTCAAGGTGTTCACGGCCGGCGCCCCGCCGGCGGCCGCCACCATCGAACGGCTGGAGACGGAATTGGGCTGGGAGGTGACTCACGTGTACGGACTCACCGAGACCGCGCCGTTCATATCGATCTGCGAGCCGCTGCCCGAGCACGTGCAGCTCTCCGGCGCCGATCGTGCGACGCTGAAGGCGCGGCAGGGGGTCGAACTGATCACCTCGGGCGAGTTGAGGGTGGTGGACGACAGCATGCAGGACGTGCCGCGCGACGGGTCGACGCTCGGTGAAATCGTCGCGCGCGGCAATGTGGTGATGCGCGGTTACTACAATGACCCTGACGCGACGGCGGCGGCCTTTCGCGGCGGATGGTTCCACAGCGGCGATGCGGCGGTGGTGCATCCGGATGGCTACGTCGAAATCCGCGACAGATTCAAGGACGTGATCATCAGCGGCGGCGAGAACATTTCATCCATCGAGGTGGAGGGCGTGCTGCTCAGGCACCGCGCCGTACTCGAGTCGGCAGTGGTCGGCATGCCGCACGAGAAGTGGGGCGAAACACCTCATGCGTTCGTGGTCCTGCGCCCGGGCGTGAGCGCGACCGAGGCGGAGCTGCGCGATTTCGCACGCGGCGCCCTCGCGCATTTCAAGGTGCCGACGGCTTTTCATTTCGTGGCGGAACTGCCGAAAACCGCGACCGGCAAGATCCAGAAGTTCGTGCTGCGCGGCAGGATCTCGGCGATTGTCCGGCAATGAGCCCTGCCAAGGCGCTGGGCGCGGCCTCGGGGAGACGGTGCCCGCTCAGCTGGCGCGCGGCTTAACGGCTTTGAGATGGCCGGGACGAAGCTCGCCGCGCTTCACCACCACCACGAGCTGACGCCAGTCGTCGACGAAGTGGCGCGCCCGCTCCACGCCGATGCGGCTCACCAGCACCGGATTCAAGGGCCCTTCCAGGGCGGCGAGCTCCTTTTGGGCCAGCTCGAGGTACCACCCATGGCGGTCGCGTATCTCGACATCGACGAAGCCGGCGGCGGCGAGGGCGGCCGCGCTCTCCTCGAGGGTGGCCATGTTGTAGGCAATGCCCTCCAGTCTGAAAAATTCCATCATCTCGGGGGAGTAGCCGCCGGTGCCGCCCCGCAGCCAGTCGCTCGCGATGAACCGGCCGCCCGGACGCAATACGCGCAGCACATCGGCATAGATGCCGGGCTTGTCCGGAATCTGAACCATGGAGTCCTTGGAAAACACCACGTCGAAACTCGCCGCCTGAAACGGCAGCGCCCCACCGTCCACTTTCAGCCCCCGAATTCTGCCCGATAGGCCGGCGCGCTCCACACGCCGCTGCAGCCCGGCGACGAGCGCGGGATCGATGTCCACGCCGACCACGGTGCGCGCCCCGAACCGGGTGACCAGCAGCTCATCGACGGCGCCAAGACCGCAGCCGATATCCAGGACTTCGCATCCCCGGATTTCGCTGCCCTCGAAAAGGCGCTCCAGCTCGTCGCAACCCCCGGGCGAGAGAAAGCCATCGCCCCACAGCAGCTGGAGCAACTCGAGCATCGGCGGGTCGTATTCGCCGGGTTCGCTCATCTGGCCGATTTTCGCCGTGTCGGTGCCGCTCATGATCCTTCCAGCTCGCTCAATAGGGACCTCGCGCCGTAGACCTGTTCGAGCGCCTCGCGAATGATCGCCGGATGGACGGCGATCGCGCGGTTGTTCGCGGGATCGAACCAGTAGGATCCGGCGATCGAATCGATATTGCCGTCGAACATGAGGCCGACGATATTGCCGTGGGCATCGATCAGCGGACTGCCCGAATTGCCCCCGACGATGTCGTTGCTGGTCGAGATGCAAAAAGGCGTCCGCATGTCCAGACGCTCCCTGGCATTCATCCAACTGTCCGGAATCTTGAACGGCGAGGAGCCGGTGGCGCGCGCGAACGCGCGGTCGAGGTAGGTGAAGGGCTCCACCGCCACGCCGTTTTGCGTCCAGCCCGTGACGGTCCCGTAATTCAGGCGCAGCGTGAACGTGGCGTCGGGATAAATGCGGGTGCCGAAGGCCTTGAAGCGAGCCGCGGCGATGCGTTCGGACGATGCGGCGATCGGCGCCTCGACGGTGTCGTCGAACTGCCGGCGCAGCGCCCGCGAATCGGCATCGAGCGACCGCGCGAGCTCTATCATCGGATCACGAGATTGCGCCACCGCGGCCTTGCCGCCCTGCCACAGCTGCATGCGGACGGCCGGATCGTCGAGCTTCGACTCGGCCACGACGCGGGTCGCGAGCATCTCGGGCGACTCCTTGGCGAGCAAGCTGTGCACCAGGGGGTAGTCCGGGCCCAGCCACTCGCGCATCCGGCGCAACGAGAAGGAAAGGGTCAGCGTCTCCACGTCCGCGTAGATGGGCACGCGGGCGGAAAGCTGCTGCTCGATCCGGGGCAGCATGGAATCGGTGAATTCCCGCAACCTTTCGGTGTTCGGCTTCGACCGCTCATCCGCCCCGCGCAGCAGCAGGCGCGCATAACGGAACAGGATGCTGTTGAAGCCGGCGCCGCCCTCGATGAAGGTATAGGGGAGGTACAGCGTGCGTTCACGCATCGATGCCTCCTCGATCTGCTGCCACGGGTCGGGAGCCGGCAGGTTCGCGAGCGTTCGCAGGGTCGACTCCTCCGCCTTCTTGCGCTCGATGAGCGCATCGTCGTGCAGCGCATCGAGCAGCTTGCGGCGCACCTTGATGCCGTTTTCCAGGCTGTTCAACGGAGCCTCGACCAGTTGCATGTCCGACTGATTCGAACGGCCGTACTGTATGTAGCCGCCGCGCAGCTCGGACGTGCGCAACAGGGTGGTCGGCAGGGAGACATCGCGCTCGAATTCGAGCTGCGCCGGCGTCTTGAGTCTCGAAGTGCTTCCGGGGTGGCCGGACACGAACACGAGCTCGCCCGGGCGCGGCCCCGCGAAGTCCATTTTGAGATGCTCCGGCGTTCTTGCCGGCTTGCCATGCTCGTATGCGCGAAGGATGGCGAAATCGAGGGACCAGCGCGGAAATTGGAAATTATCCGGATCCCCGCCGAACGCCGCGATATCGGTCTCCGGGGTGAACACCAGCCGCACGTCATCGTAGCGCTTGTACTTGTAGAGAAAATACTGGCCTCCCTGGTAGAGGCTCACGGCCTGGCATTTGAGGCCGCCTCTGTTCGAGCGGGCGCCCGATTGCTCGCAGCTCTGTTCGAGGGCGGTCAACGTGCGCTTGCGCGCATCGTTGGCGGCCTCGTCGGAGAATCCCGCGACGGCCTTGGTCACGGCCGCAGTGACGTTCTCCGTCGCCACCAGCACATCCGCCACCTGGGTCTGGCAGCGGCGTTCGTCCTTGGGCGTCGCCGCGGAGAAGCCGTTCTCCAGGAGGCTGTCCTGCTTCGAGGACAGTTCGCCGAGACACGATTCCACGCAGTGGTGATTGGTGAGAATCAATCCCTGCGGCGAGACGAACGAGGCCGTGCAGTTGCTGAGCCGGATCGTGGAAAGGCGCACGTGATCGAGCCACGCGGGCGTCACCTCGACGCCGTACGTTTTCTTCACGGTCTCGGACGGGAAATTGTCGAAGGTCCACATCCCCTCCTCGGCACGCGCCCACGCCGGCGCGAGCGCCGCAACGACGATCAGTAAGCAGAATGAGCGCATGAGTGGTTTTTCTGAGTGACCCGAGTTCCCCAATCCGGAAGCGGGATTTTATAACTACTGCGGGTCCCGTGCCGGATTCCGTTTACAATTATGCGCTGCGACGCCAACCAAGGCCCCTCGAGTCACTTGAACCCAGAAACCCGTGCCGGGCCGGTTCCGGCACCCCAGCATCGCGCCTTCGCGGCGTTCGCCCAAAGCGATTTCCGCATCTACCTGACGGGGGCGACGGGCGCGATGATGGCGGACAACATCGAGCACGTCATCTCCTACAAGGTGATGTTCGATCGATTCCATTCCCCCGCGCTCGGCGGGTTCGCGGTCATCTCGCACTGGATTCCGTTCCTGCTTCTGGCGGGCGTCAGCGGCGGACTGGCCGACCGCTTCGACATCCGGAGACTCATTCAGATCGGGATGCTGATGTATATCGCCGTGTCCGTCAGCTGGGGCATCATGTTCCTGACCGACACCGTGACCCTCGGCAGGGCCATGACGCTTCTCGTGATACATGGGCTCGCGGGAGTGATCTGGGTCCCTGCGGGCCAGGTGCTCATCCATCAAATGGTCGCGCACGATCAGTTGGCGAGCGCGGTTCGGTTGAACGCGACCGGCAGATATATGGGCTTTCTGGTCGGCCCCGTGCTTGGCGCGGGGTTGCTGATGGCTCTCGGCCCGGCGTACGGTATTTTCGCCAACGCTCTGATTTACACGCCCTTTTTCGTGTGGCTCATCAGAGCGCCTTATGGACGCGCGGCGCCCGGACGCAGGCCGCCCAAGGCGGCGGTGGCCAGTTATGCCGACGTGTGGTCGACCATGCAGGTGGTGGCGCGCAATCCGGTGCTCCTTTCCATGACCGTGCTGGTCGGCGCCGCGTCGTTTTTCGTCGGCAATGCCTACCAGGCGCAGATGCCCGAATTTGCCGCCGACCTGGGTCACGAGCGCGCGGACTTCACGTACAGCATGCTGCTGGCGGCCGATGCGGCCGGCGGGCTGCTCGGCGGCCTGATCCTGGAAACCCGGGCATGGCTCGCGCCGCGCGCAAGGACCGCGTTCGTGCTGGCGCTCATCTGGTGCATCGCCTTGATCGGCTTCGCGCGCGCGGGCGGCTATGTGCTCGCCCTGAGCCTGCTGTTCGTGGCGGGTTTCGTCGAGCTCGCGTTCAATTCCATGGCGCAGGCGCTGGTGCAGCTGCACGCGCCCGGCGAGATACGCGGCCGGGTGATCGGTGTCTTCTCGATGTCGGCCTCCGGATTACGAATGTTCAGCGGTTTGTCGGTGGGGCTGTTGGGAGCACGCCTCGGCATTCATAATTCCCTGGCGATGAGCGCCGGCGCCTTGTTCGTCCTTTACTCCATCCTGTTCGTCACGCGCTATTTGAAGGTCCGCTGAGACATGACCGAGGGGAAGAATCCGACGGACGAGACCTACGTGCGCAGGGCGCTCGCGCTCGCGCAGCGCGCGCAGGAATCGAACGAGGTGCCGGTGGGTGCGCTCGTGGTCATCCGCGGAGAAGTGGTCGGCGAGGGGTGGAACCGGCCCGTCGGCACGCATGATCCCACCGCGCACGCGGAGATCGTCGCCCTGCGCGACGCCGCGGCCCACGCCGGCAACTATCGGTTGGGGTCGGCCACGCTATACGTCACCCTGGAGCCGTGCGCGATGTGTGTCGGGGCGGCGATTCAAGCCCGGGTGGCGCGGCTGGTTTTCGGGGCCTGGGACCTGAAGGCCGGCGCGTGCGGAAGCGTATTCGACCTGACGCGCGAGCCGCGGCTCAATCATCGCCTGGATGTTTTCGGAGGGGTCTGTGCCGAGGAGTGCCGCGAGATCCTGCGACGGTTCTTCGAGGCGCGGCGCACGGCCTCGCGCGGGAAAAGCGGGGACGCCTGATGCGGCGCCGGGCGACGTGCTCGCTCAGTCGAACGTCGGCGCCTGCGGACGGCCGGAGGAAGCGCCGGTGCCGACCCACTCGAGCAGGTCGACGTAATTGCGAATGTTGTCCACGTAGCGCACCGGCTCCGAGCCGCGCGCATAACCGTTCGATGTCTGCGTGTACCAATATTCCTGCGCGAGCAGCGGCAAGAATTCACGCACATCCTCCCAGGAGTCCGGATCCCTGCCCGCGCGCTGCGTGAGTACCCTCGCGTCCTCGAGATGTCCGTAGCCGATGTTGTAAGCGGCCAGCGCGAACCAGGTGCGGTCCGGGTCGGGCACGTGAGAGGGGATCTTCTCGTAAATCTGCCTGAAGTAGCGGGCGCCGCCGAAGATGCTCTGGCGCGCATCTGCCGGGTTTGCGACCTTGACCGCATTCGCCGATTCCAACGTCAGTTGCATGAGCCCCAGAGCTCCCGACGATGAGGCGGCGCTCGGGTTCCACTTGGACTCCTGATAGCCGATTGCCGCGAGCAGCCGCCAGTCCTGGCTGCTCTGTTCGGCGGCCTCTTCGAACCAGCGCTTGTAGAGCGGCAGGCGATCCTGAAAATGCCGCATAAAGACCGGCGCCTCCGCGAATTCGGCGTCCTCGGAACGATCGTAATAGCGGCTCAGTATCGCGGCCAGGTCGCCGCTCCTGTGCAGGCTCGCAAAATAAGTGGTCATGTGCCGCACGAACTCGGGATAGCGGTCGCTGGCCGCCCAGGCCAGCGACTGGCTGCCCGGGAAGTCGAAGGCGATGCGCAGTTCCGGGTGCACGTCGTGCGCGAAGGCGAACTCGGTCGAGTCCGCAATGGTGTAGTCGATGGTGCCGTTCGCCACGCCCTCGAGCAGCGCCTGCGAGTTGGTGGTCGAGTCCTCCACCCACACCAGATCCGGCAGGCTGTCGCGGGCCGCGGTCAGGGCCTTCGCGTGCGAGCTTCCGGCGGCGATCTCAAGATCTCCATCGCCGATCTCGGACAGCGAGCCGGGGCGAACCGAGCCCCGACGGTAGATCAGGTGCTCGCGCACCCGTTGATAGGTCGGCCCGAACTCGATGCCCTCGATGGGCCTCACCGGGATTTTGAGGCCGGCCGCCGCGAGATGCGCCCGCCCCGAGTTCAGCGCGGCATACATCTCCTCGTAGCTCTTCACCGGCGTGATCTTGAGCCTCACGCCCAGCTCATCCGCGAAGCGCTGGGCAAGCGCATATTCCGGCCCCTGCGGCGCATCATCGGACCCCAGGTAGTACGACAGGGGGCCGGAACGCGTGACCACGCGCAACTCCCCCAGCGTCTTGACCTGATCGATCAAGCTCGGGAGCGGGGAGCACGTGCTCAGAAGAACCACGGCCGAAGCCGCGAGACCCAGTCTGAACCAACGATGCCGAGTTTTTGGGGTGCTATTGATACGCACGGTCGTAGCTGCTTCGAATTCCCGTGAGGCGGGCAGGCTCCATTCCGGAGACATGCACTTTGCCGATGCGATAGAATAACCGTTTATTGGGCTTCAGGGACTCTTGACAAACGCGTTTATACCCGAGTCGCTTAGCGGGTCACACCAGGATCGCGCTTAAGTTAACGGGCATATATCGCTTGAGTCGACGACGAAAAAACATAAGTTAACGCGCGAATTTAAGTACAACGGAGAGGTACCGAAGTGGTCATAACGGCGCCGACTCGAAATCGGATGGTCGGGTAATTCCGGCACGTGGGTTCGAATCCCACCCTCTCCGCCACTTAACCTGATGCGGATGCTGCTGGCGAATCTCGAGTCCTGGCAAGGCTCTCCATAGCTGTCCCCTGAGCGGCACGCTGCCCATTTCCGTTCTGAATGGAGTCGTTGGCAAGTGCAATTTGACACTCTAACGAGTGCGGGCGTAGGGTTTAGTCAAATCTAACACCCACAATACCTAGCAGCGGCATGGGAGTGCCGGTGAATTATGTCAACTGCTCCAACCGCCACAAATGCAAGAGGTCATTCGGCTGAATAGATCGCCCAATTGACGAAAAACACAGATGGGAGTGAGAACCATGAAGTCCATGCGTCCATATGCCCAGCCAATTCAAAAGTCCACAAAATTCCTTCTCCTTGTCCCGGTGACACTGTTATTGATGCTGACGATGATGGGTCAGGCTAATGCACAAAAGATCATCACATTCGACGCGCCAAACTCGGGGACGAGCGCCTTTCAGGGCACGGAAGCTACGGGTATCAATTTGGAAGGCGTCGTCACCGGAATCGTCACGGATAACAATTACGGGACGCACGGCTTTGTGCGAACTTCCAATGGTCGATTCACAAATTTTGATGCGCCCGGCGCTGACCCCATTGTAGGGTGCACTTGCCCCGCCGGAATCAATGATCTTGGCGCGATCGCGGGAAACTCCATTGACACGAACAGCGTGAACCACGGCTTTGTGCGCACGCCCGACGGCGAGATCGCGATTTTCGACGATTCCCAAGCACCTGCCGGCACAGGCGCTAACCAGGGCACAATTCCCGTGGGTATCACGGATTTTGGCGTGATTGCGGGAAACTACGTTGATGGGAACAATCTCAGCCACGGTTTTGTGCGTACTCCCGATGGCAAAATCACTACGTTCGATCCTCCCGGTGCGGCCCAAGGTACTACGGTGGGAAACATCAACAACTTTGGAGCGATCGCAGGAACATACGCCGACGTGAATGGTGTTGGGCACGGCTTCGTGCGCACCGCCGAAGGCCAATTCACGGTGTTCGACGCTCCGGGAGGGGTGGGCGGTGCCTATGGCACATTCAGTGCTTTCATTAACGATGCGGGCTTGGTCGCGGGCAGCTATTACGACGCAAAAACCAATGTCGAGTACGGCTTCCTGCGCTGGCCCAACGGCCAAATCGAACAGTTTGCGGGTCCGCACGCTGGCACGGTCGCATATGCGGGTACTGACTTGCACGCCATCAACTTAGAGGGCACGACGACGGGAATGGTTTTCAATCACTCCGACGGCGCGGGCGACCAAGAATCTCATGCCTTCGTGCGCAATGCCGACGGCAACGCCACTACGTTTGACGTTCCGGGTCAGGTCAAGGTTCCAACCCCCTATTGGTTTGGCGACGCCGGCGCAGCCATTAACGCGTGGGGAGTTGTCGCCGGTAGGTGGCACGACGTGAATTATGTTGCACACGCTTTCCTACGGACACCGTAAGCCCCCGCTGCTCGTGAGTCCCGTGGCAGCCCCACGCACGAAGCGCCGACAACAGGCGGACTGGTGAATGCGGACTCCCAAATTCCTGGTAGGGTCAAGGCAGAGCGCTGAAGGAGACACGGAATGTTATGTCCCACTGTGGAAGCAACCGCTCGGGCATCACGTTCCCGAGAACGCGTGAGGAACTGGATACTGCTGGCTGTTTCGATGATTTCCGCGGCTTTCCCGGTATTCGCAGCGGACCCCCCGACTCAGCCCGCCGAACAAGAGGGCGGCAGCAGCGGCTATCGCCGACTCACCGAGGAATGGGCTTGCGCGACCGTGCGCCTCTATTCGCACATGCAATCGGCGGCCGCTGCGGAGATACGTGACTGGGGTGAACATTGGCGCATTGTTGAGGTCGAGAAAGCTTTACGGTCTTTGCCGGATCGTTCGACGTGCATGTCGGTGCCCGACTTGGACGCCGTGGAGGCGCTTGTGAAGAAGCAGGCAATCTCCGAGTTACGCGAACAGGAGCTCCTGAGGCTGAATTGGTTGCGCGCCAAATTATATCAAACGGATTACGACGTTCGGTATCCGGACAGTTCCCTTGTGCCCGCAACGATCAAGGGCATGCAAGCGCTGGGCTGGGGCGACAAGCAGATTCTCGGGGCAGTCACGGGCGAGAATGCACTCGAATCTCGCATGCTTGCCAACGCTCTCTTCGCTTCGGTTTTACAGGAAGTCAAGTCAGAACAAGTGCCGTACCAAGACCCAACGACCAACGAACTCCTGCAGAAGTGGCCGGCCACGGTTGGTGCGGCCGCCGATGCTGCGCAAACCGCCGCGAAGTCGGCGCAGCATAAGCGGCCGGCACAGTCGCCGGGAGCTTCGCCTCCGCCGATATCTCCGTAATGGTGGTAAAAGTCCGGAGACCCTCGCTGACGTGGAACCCGTCACGAGTTGCCCACATCAAAATCTTTTCGTGACCGTGAGTCGCGCCATGATCGGTTCGAGCGGATGTTCGTGGACATCGGTGACGCCGGCGGCGGGCTCTCCGGGCAGCCGATCGACGTACCAGAATTCGGCCGCGTACGCGTGGACGTTGAAAAGATTGTAGATGCCGGCAGAGGCGGTCCAGCCTTGCGAAAAGGCATAGTGGATGTCCAGATTCGTCTGGGTGAACCCTTTGCCGTCGATCTGCCCCTGCGCGGCGGAAGTGGGGGAATGGGCACAGGTGTAACCCGGCCCGAAATCATGCATCACGGCAGATTCGACGCAGGGGCCGGAAGACAAAGGATAGTTTCCCAGATAGCGCAAGTTCAGGCCGCCGCTCCAGGGGCCGAGATTGGTGAGGTATAGGGCGAGTGCACCGGTCGCGAGCGGCGCATCCGTGATGTACTCGCCGAGGTGGCCGGTGCCGTCGTCGAAGGGATGCGTGAAATGCGTGTGGTCGCCCGAGTAGCTGCCGTAGAACTCGAGGTGCCGATTGATCTGGTAGGTCACGTTGATCTCATAGCCGTAGCGGCGGCTCGGTGGGCCGGCCGTATCCTGGCCCACGTCAGGATCGATGATGGTTTCGGACTGCTGCCACAAATTGTAGTAGGCGAAGGTGAAGGCCAGATTGGGCCGCGGTGTTGCGCGCACGCCGATCTCCTGGCCTTCCTGCTTCGCAAGGAGCGGCGTATGCGGCAGCCCCAGGTCCACGCTCGTGTCCTGATTGACCCCGCGGATATCCGCACTGTGGAATCCTCGACCCGCGCTCAAATAGAGCTCGAGTGTATCGAGCGGCGAGTAGATCAGGCTCCCTTTGGGCTGAGGCATAGCCTGCTGTACCGTGCCGCTATTGCTATAGCCTCTGTAGCCGGGGCCGCTCTGTTCGTGAAGGGCGGCCAGATAGTCGATGTCGGTGCCGTGTTGGTAGTCCGCTCGAAATCCCAGGACGCTACGCAATCTCGATGCCCAGCGCGTGGTCGCCTGTATCCACGCCGCTCCGGCAAACAGGTAGACCTGATCCTCGTTCGAAAACGATGGGGGGTCATCCGCCGCCGGCAGTGGCATGCGTTCCTCGCTCGGCAATCGGCCGACATACAAGATGTCGTCCCGCGTCAGCGCCCCGGCGGAAATCACGTTCGGGATCGAGCCCAAGGGAACCGGCAGCGTATATCCCGCTTGTCCGCCGAACGCGCGGCGATTCTCGAACTGATCCTCCTGATCGCCATGAGCGGGATCGACCAGGAATTGCGTAAAGTCATTCCACAGATGCAATTGGTTGCCGATGAAGAATGCGCTCGCGGTCAGCTGCCCCTCGCCGATCTCCGCGCGTTCGTTGACCGAGAGGCTCGATCTCCAGGCGCGGCCGCCGTCGGTGGGATCCAGGGTGCCGAAGCGATTGGGAACCAAGCCTTCGATGACGGCACGGATCGGGATGTCGGTGGTGTTGGTCCAGAGCTGGTGATACGACATCGCCGTCACGCTATAGCCGTTCCTGTCGTCACCCTCGCTGTAACGCAGGACGAGGTTCTCTTTGCGCGCATCGTCGGGCGTGTCGAACGGGCCGTCGTAGTGCTGCACCTCCAATGCGGCCAAGAGGTTCCCGTGGGCCAACGCCTGCGACGCGGCACCGAACACGCGCTGAAAGCCCAGCGTTCCCAGGGTTGCGGACACCTGGTCCTCGATCGTGTCCCGATAGCTCACGCGCACCGACCCCACCGCGCCGAAATCGCCGACGTTGGCGTAATAAGGCCCCTTGGTATAGGTGAGCTGATCGGCCAGTTCGGGGATCACGAAGTTGAGGTCCGTGTATCCCTGACCATGCGCATGGGTCGGCTGGTTGATCGGCATCCCATCGACGTAGGTCTCGAGATCCGTGCCATGGTCGAGGTTGTAGCCCCGCATGAGGTATTGGTTCGCCTTGCCTTCGCCACTGTGCAGGGTGACGATGAGACCCGGCACGGTCTCGAGGAGCTGTCCCGGCCGATACTCGGGAGCCAGTTGCAACTCCGGGTCATCGATCACGCCTTCGCTCGCAGTTTCGGCGGTGCCGAGCAGCTCCAACCGCTGGGCGGTCACCGTAATCTCTTGCAAGGCCCCCGGTTGCGAGTTCGCCGTGTCGGTCACTGCCGCATCGAGCGCCTGGTCAGCCTGAGCCGAAGAACAGGCCACGCAGAGCAAGAAGGCGCCTGCGATAGCCCCCGGCGTCGTGGCACCCGTCATCCCCGCCTCACGTAAGATAAATGCTCAATTTCTCTTACCTTATACGCAGGCTGCAGCGGATTGGATTCACCGTTTCAGTTTATTTTCGATGATCGCACGATATGATGGGTGCGCAAAATATCGCGCACGGCCTCACTTCTCGTGGCGTAACCAATTTTGCGGCGCGTCGTTTTCCGCGGCTTCATCGACGCGTTCCGGCATGCCGCGAAAGGTCGGGATCCACGATGGAATGGATGCATTGCATCTCTTACTTTTTCGGCGGGTGCTTTCTCGGCAACGCCATTCCACACTTCGTGAGCGGGACGATGGGCCGTCCTTTTCAAAGTCCGTTCGCCAGCCCACCGGGGCAGGGCCTCTCTTCGTCCACCGTCAACGTGCTGTGGGGTTTCTCCAATTTCGCGGTTTCCTATTTGCTGATCTGCCGGGTCGGAGAGTTCAGCTTGCGCTCCACGACTCATGTGGCGGCGCTGGGATTGGGGCTTCTGCTCATGGGCTTGATGGGTGCGCGTCTCTTTGGACGCTACCATGGCGGCAACTCCCCCGGGAAATCCAAGCGCTAGAGTCGCGCCGACCCGGTCTGTCTCGTCAGACGGTCTGCATGTCCCTGACCAGGTTGCGGACCGCCCTCATCTGAAATGGTATTTTTTTCTGGGTCCGCTGCTCGCGGACACATCCGATGTGTGCGTGAGCGGAATCGACAAGCTGAGCCGCTCGGATAACGGTGTGGTCAGGCGTAGCCATCCCGACCCCGCCGCGACCTCAGGGCCCGATGCCGAGCTCTCGCGCGATTTCGCCCGTGTGCTCGCCGAGACGCGGGGCGGCCCTGTCGAGACAAAGCTGCGACGCCGAGAATCGTATTGGAGTCCTGAGGCCGGAGAGTTTTCCGCCCGCGATATCGGGCCGGTCGAAATCAATGCGCATTGCGCGTGCCAGGACCTGCGGATCCGCGAACACGTCCGCGATCGTGTTGATCGGGCCTGCCGGTACCGCGCTGTCGGCGAGCCTCGAGAGAAGCTCGTCCCGCTTCCACGACAGCAGCTCCCGGCGCAGAACCGGAATCAGCGCGCCGCGATTTCGCACCCGCGACGCGTTGGTGGCATAGCGGTCGTCGGTCGCAATGTCGGAACGTCCGAGAATTGAGCACAGCTTGGCAAATTGCGAGTCGCTTCCGACCGCCACCATCACGTGCCCGTCGCTCGTCGGAAAGGTCTGGTATGGGACGATGTTCGGGTGCGCATTGCCGATGCGGTGCGGCGCGGTTCCGGAGACGAAGTAGTTCAGCGCCTGGTTCGCGAGCACGCCGACCATCACATCGAATAGCGCCATGTCGATCTGCTGCCCCTCCCCGGTCCGTTCCCGGGCGGCGAGAGCCGCCTGGATGGCGACCACCCCATACACGCCGGTCAGGATGTCCGCGAGCGCCACCCCGATTTTTTGGGGCTCCCCCTCCGGATCGCCCGTGATGTCCATGATGCCGCTCATCGCTTGAATCATGGCGTCGTACCCGGCCCGTGCGCAGTAGGGGCCGTCCTGGCCGAATCCGGTCACGGAGCAATAGATCAGGCGGGCATTTCGGGACCTGAGGGACGCGTAGTCGAGTCCGAACTTCTGCAGGGTTCCGGTCTTGAAGTTCTCGATCACGATATCCGACCGGTCGATCAGACGTCGGACGAGATCGAGATCCTCCGCCGCCCGGAAATCGGCGATCACCGAGCGCTTGCCCCGGTTGCAGCAATGAAAGTAAGCGGCGTCCGCCTGAGCCCCGTCGACCCGTTGCACGAAGGGCGGGCCCCATCGGCGGGTTTCGTCGCCCTCCGGAGCCTCGACCTTGACGACATCGGCACCGAGATCCGCGAGCGTCTGGCCCATCCAAGGTCCCGCCAAAATGCGTGCGAGCTCGACCACTCGAATGCCGGCGAGAGGGGCGGGTGAGCGACCGTTCACACGAACGTCCGCCGGGGTCGAGGAGAGACGACGATCATTTCGTGGCGTTGAAGAACGGGATCGGGGCGCCCGCGTAGACGTTGACCGGCAGCACGCCATTCCACGTTTCGGCCTTCTTCATCTCGACCTCGATGCGCCTGAGCTCCAGAACCCCGGGGTTCGCCTGGATCGAGGCGCCCTGCACGCGCAGGGCCTCCGCCTGGGCCTGTGCAACCTTCAGGTTTGCGTACGCTTCTCCATCCGCGGTGGCGCGTCGGGCGCTCGCCTCGGCCTCGGCAATCGCGACTTTCTGCTTTTGCTCGGCTTCCACCGTCAACAAGGTGTTTTCCGCGACCAGCCGCTTCTGCTCCTGAGTCACCTTTTCGTTGATCGCTTCCATGTACGATGGCGAGAACGCAAATGAGCGCATATCGATATTGATGACCTGCGCGCCGTAGATCGCCAGCTTTTCACGCAACGCCTGATTGATGTCCGAGGAAACCCGCGCGCGCTGCGCGATGAGATCGGGCGCGGAGTATCTGGCGGTGACGGACTTGAAGATCTCCTGCGTGGCGGTCTGAACGAAGGACGCCAGATCGCCGGTATGCGAGTATTTCTCGAACACTTCGGCCACCCGATCGGGGAAGATCGAGTAGCGAACGGTCAGCGCGACGCGCACGGGTTGGGTGTCGCTGGTGGCTCCTTCGGCATCATCGATGCTTGCCGTCTCGGCCCGGATGCTGAAATTGCTCAGCTTGCGCCAAGGGGGCAATATCGCGAGCCCTTCAGGTTCGATCCCCACGATCTTGCCGAACTGAGTCACCACGCCGCGTGAACCCGTGGGCACGGAATTGAAAGGCCATATGATGAAGAGAAAGATCAGCCCTCCCAGCGCAGCGGCGGCCCATTTGATCTGCTTGGCCCAAGTGGTCGACTGATCCCCGTTCATATGGTCCTTCCTTGTCATCGGCCGGGTGGATTCCGTGCGTGCGTTTTTTCGAAGCGGGTGAATTCTACCGGGCGGCGGCGGCCGGCACCAATCGGATGCGGGTGATCTCCGCCGGCACGCCGAACCGGTTTGGCGGCCCCCAGTAGCCGGTGCCACGGCTCACGTACACCCAGAGATTCTTCACGCGATGCAGTCCGGCGGTAAACGGCTGAAAGAACCGCACGAACAAATTCCAGGGCCAGAACTGTCCGCCGTGGGTATGTCCGGAAATCTGCAGGTCGTAGCCGGCCTGCGCGGCGGCCTGTGCCGAACTCGGTTGATGCGCGAGCAATATCCTCGCGCCGGCATCGGGGGGAGCGCCTTGGAGGGCGGCGGCGGGATCGCTTCGCTGCGCAGGATCATAGTGCTGGGCGGCGAGATCATCGACGCCGGCCAACACGAGCGAGGCGCCGTCATGATTCAGCACGACGTGCTGATTCTTGAGAACCGTCAGGCCCAACCGGCGAATCTCCCGGGTCCAGGCAGCCTCGCCCGAATAGTATTCGTGGTTTCCCGTCACGAAGTACACGCCGTGCCGGGCCGTCAATTTGGCCAGCGGAGCGGTGTGAGCGCCGAGCTGCTGCACGGTTCCGTCCACCAGATCCCCGGTCACCGCGATGAGGTCGGCGCGCAGATCGTTCACGCGCCCCACCAGTCGCTCGATGAAAGCGCGACGGATCGTCGGGCCGACGTGCACATCGCTGATCTGGGTGATGGAGAATCCGTGCAGCGGCCGAGGCAGCCGCCGGACCGGAATGTCGACGTTCACGATCCGCGGGCGGCGCGCGATCACGAAGCCGATGGCGGTGACCGCAAAGGTTGTCACGAGCGCGCCGGCCGCGGTGGGCTCGAGCAGTGTGGGATAGCGCGAGCCGCCGAGCACGAGGCGCGCGGCGAGCAGAAACGCGTCACGCAGCAGCGTGGTCACGAACAGCGTGGAGAAGAACCCCATTGCGATGAGTCCGATCCACCCGAATGCATCGCTTCGGCGGATCGACTGCGGTACCAGAAGGCCTGCGGCGAGCAGAATCGCGGCGCCGGCAGCAGCGCCCGCCGCATCGGGGGCAAGCGGCGGCAACAGCCGGCAACCGACGTAGGTCAGCAGGGCGAAGATGATCCACGAGGGGCGAAACGAACGTCGGCGCGAAGGCATTACCCGAAGTGATGGGGGTGGCCGTCACCTATTCAAGAGGCTGCCCGCGTTCCGTCCGGCCAGCGGCCTGCGCAGCGCTTCCATCGACGCCGCATCGTCCGCATCGGTGCGACTGGTCGACATGTCGGCTCCGCGGCGCGAATCATTGGCCCGAGTGGCGGTATAATCGCGCGTTTTGCAACCGGCGGTGTCATGGGCCCCTACGTCGACTCGATAACTCCCGATGAGGCGATGCCTGCCTCGACCAGTGTCGTGGTGATCGGCGGCGGCATCATCGGCACCTCTGCGGCGCTTTCACTCGCCGCCCGTGGCATCCCCGTGGTGCTTTGCGAAAAAGCGCACATCGCCTGCGAGCAATCCAGCCGTAACTGGGGCTGGTGCCGGCAGACCGGCCGCGACGAGCGCGAAATGCCGTTGATCGTCGAAAGCCTCAAGCTGTGGCGCGACATGGATCGCCTGACGGAGAGTGCGACCGGCTTTCGGGAATGCGGCGTCGTGTATGTGGGCGAGTCGGAGGAGGATGAGCGCTCGTTCGCCCAATGGCTCGACATGGCGCGCCCTTACGCCATCGGCGCCCGGATCGCGCGCGGTCCGGATCTCGAGGCGCTGATGCCCGGCGCATCACGCACTTTTCGCTGCGGTCTGCATGTGCCCTCCGATGGCTGCGCTGAGCCGCAGAAGGCGGCACCCGCGATCGCGCGCGCGGCGCAGCGCATGGGGGCGGTCGTTCTCACCCACTGCGCGGTGCGGGGAATCGAGCGCACGAGCGGAAGAATCAGTGCGGTCGTGACCGAGCGGGGATCCATCGGCTGCGATACGGTCATACTGGCGGCCGGGGCATGGACCAGCTTGTTCTGCGCGAACCTCGGCGTACGCCTGCCCCAGCTGAAGGTGCTGTCCTCGGTGCTGCGCACGGGGCCCTTGAGCGGCGGGCCCGACGCGTGCGCCTACTTGAACGAGGTCGGCTACCGCAGGCGGCTGGACGGCGGGTACACCATCGCCCGCGGATCGGGCCTGGTGGTCCCATTGGTGCCGGATTCCGTGCGCTATCTGCGTGAATTCTGGCCATCGATACGCAACGAGGGCGCGGCGATCAAGCTTCGCCTGGGTGCGCAAAGCTGGCGCGAATTGCGCGCGCCGCGCCGCTGGGCGCTCGACCGGGTGAGCCCGTTCGAGACGACCCGCGTGCTCGATCCGGCACCCGACCGAGCGATGAATCGGGAGGCGTGGGAGGCGATGGTGCGCATCTACCCGCAATTTCGCCACGTGCCCGTGGTCCAGGAATGGGCCGGATACATCGACGCGACGCCGGATGTGATCCCTTACATCAGCCCCGCCGGCACGGTCCCCGGGCTGACCGTTGCCGCGGGGTTTTCCGGGCACGGCTTTGGAATCGGTCCCGGAGCGGGTCGCCTCGCCGCGGACCTTGCCACGGGGCAGACCCCCTCGGTCGATCCTTCGCCGTTCCGGGTCTCGCGGTTCAGCGACGGATCGCCGATCGTCCTCGGGCCCGAAATCTGAGCCCGGTCCGCGCCGCTACCGCGGCTTGCGGAATTTCAGCACGAAGTTGTCCGCTTCACCGATGGCCACGTATTTGGCGCGATCCTTGTCGCCCTGCGACAGCGTGGGCGGCAACGTCCAGACGCCATCGGGCCAATTTTTCGTGTCCTTGGGATTGGCGTTCATCTCCGATTTGGCGACGAGCACGAACCCCGCCTTTTTGGCGAGCGCAATGGTGTAATCCTCGCGCACGTAGCCGTCGGCCGCCTTCGGATCTTGCGGCTTGTCGTTTCGACCGCGGTGCTCCTCGATCCCGAGAATGCCGCCCGGCTTGAGCGCCGTGAAGCACGCGGCCAGAGCCTGATCGGCGTATCCGCCATCCATCCAATTGTGCAAATTGCGGAAGGTCAGCACGAGATCCGCCGAGCCTGGAGGAGCGATGTCGTAATGGCCGGCCGCGAGGGTGGTTTCGTGGATCGTGCCCAGGCGATCCTTTTGCGCGGCCATGCGGGATCGCCAATGGCTGACCGACTTGCTGCCCTCCGCATTGTCCGTGGATTCGAGCGCGACGTAATACTTGCCGCTCTTGGCGAGATACGGGCCGAGGATCTCGGTCCAATATCCTCCGCCGGGCCAGAGCTCGACAACGGTCATGTCGGGCTTGATGCCGAAGAATTCCAGCTCCTCGACGGGATGGCGGATGTGATCGCGCGCGACGAAATTCGCCGAGCGCGCGGGGTCGGCGACGGCAGCCTCGAGCGCGGGATCCGGCGTGGCCGCCGCTGCGACACAGGCGCCGAGCGCCAGGACGGCGGCCGTCCATCGGATCGACCGGAGTTTGGAGTCTTGCATGAGACGATATCCTCGTGGTGTTGATCAGCCGCCGCGGACGCATGGATCCGAGCCCGTGGCTCGATGCTGCCCGCCTCGATACTCTACCAGCGTTGACGGAAACCGGCGGGACGGCGTGCTGCGCGCGTCAGGAGCCTCCTACGCGCTGCTGGGAAATCGTGCGGACAGAAATCCTCGATTTTCGGGCCTAAATTCGCGGCACGCACCCGAAACCCGCAGAGCCTCCAAGGAAAAGAACATGCCGCGCCAAATTCCCTCCCTGACCCTTGCAGACGCCCGTGGATTGATCGCAGCCGGCGAGAAAAAAGCCGGCGAACTCGGGATTCCCTACAACATCGCCGTCGTCGATGCCGGTGGCGGACTCATCGCGCACGTGCGCATGGACGGGGCCTGGCTCGGCAGCGTCGACATCGCCATCAACAAGGCGTGGACCGCGCGCGCGTTCGACATGCCGACCGAGAAGCTCGCCAAAATGGCGCAGTCCGGCAAGCCCCTGTTCGGAATCGACAGCACGAATCACGAGAAGGTGGTGATCTTCGGCGGCGGTGTTCCCTTGAAGATGGGGGATGCCGTGGTCGGCGCCCTCGGCGCGAGCGGCGGCACGGTCGATCAGGATCTGGAGGTCGCCGAGGCGGCGGCCGCGGCGTTCCAGGCAAGGCACTGATCGTCGAGGTGGAACGTCGTGGTTCAACCAGTACCGTATTGCGGGGCCCCTCCATCGCCGGGTGAACTGCTGGCCCGATTCAACCTCGATCCGGTGCTCATCGCCGCCCTGGTCATGGTGTGCGCGCTGCAGCTTCTCGTGCTGCACCGTCGCGGCGGCTTCGATGTGCGCCGCCGGCAGGGTTTCGCGTTCGCCGGCTGGCTGGTTGCCTCCGCGGCCTTCGTGTCGCCGCTTTGCGCGCTGTCGGTCGCGCTGTTCGCGGCGCGCGTGGGGCAGCACATGATCCTCATCCTGATCGCGGCGCCGCTCATCGCCCTGGGTCTGCCGCGCGCACCGGCCTGGAATCACCTTAGGCGTCTGTGGGGAACGTCCGCGGTGTTCTTCGTGGCCTTGTGGTATTGGCACATGCCGGTGCCCTACGACGCCACCTTCGGATCCACCTGGGTCTATTGGGCCATGCATCTGACGCTGTTCGGCAGCAGCATCTTTTTGTGGCGCGAGCTGCTCGATCACCCGGCGCGGCAAACGGCGCAGGTGCTGGCCGCGGGCACGTTGACCTTCATGCAAATGGGGGTGCTCGGGGCGGTGCTGACGCTCGCGGAGCGGCCGATGTTCGAATGGCATCTGACCACCACCCAGGTTTGGGGGCTCAGGCCGCTGCAGGATCAGCAGCTGGGCGGTGCCATCATGTGGGTGCCGGGAATCGCGCTGTTCCTGTGGATCGCCGTCCGTTCGCTCGGGTACATGTGGCAATCGGTCGAGCGGGCGCGGCCCGCATGAATGGATATCACTGGCCGCTCAGCTATCTGACCTCCGCGGGAGCGCGGGCGGCGAGGGTGGTGCCGCTCACCTGGTATCTGTTCATCGTCTCGATGGTCGTCTGCGTGGTGATCGCGGCGCTGCTGTGGGGCGCGGTGCGGCGCGCACGCCCCCAGGACCGCCGCGTCGAAATGAGCGCCATTCCGGTCGAGCGCGGCCGTGACGGCCTTCGCTGGATCAGTGTCGGGCTTCTCGTATCGGCGGTACCGCTGACCGTCGCCCTGGTATGGACCATGGTCACCCTGGCGGCTGTGGCTGGGCCCCCCGCTCATCCGGCGCTCGTGTTGGATGTCACCGGCCGCCAATGGTGGTGGCAGGTCCGGTACAACGCAGACTCCCCGCCCGACATCTTCGAGACGGCGAACGAAATCCACATTCCCATCGGAGTTCCCGTGCTGGTGCGGCTGCACGGCGGCGACGTGATTCACAGCTTCTGGGTGCCGCAGCTCACGGGCAAGACCGACACCATTCCGGGGCAGGTCAATCTCAGCTGGATCGAGGCGGACAAGCCGGGGCGCTACCTCGGGCAATGCACGGAGTTTTGCGGGTTCCAGCACGCTCACATGCAGTTCGAAGTGGTGGCCGAACCGCGCGCGCAATTCGAACAATGGGTGTCCGAGCAACGACGCTCCGCGCCGCCGCCCGCGACCCCGGAGGCGACGCGCGGCCTGGCATTGGTCGAGTATCGCTGCGGTCTGTGCCACCGGGTTCGCGGCACGGATGCCGGCGCCTTCAGCGCACCCGATCTCACGCACCTCATGAGCCGCAGGAAGATCGCCGCCGGGACCCTGCTCAACAATCCGGGCAATCTGGTCGGCTGGATCCAAAACCCGCAGAACATCAAGCCGGGCAATCTCATGCCCAACCAGGGACTGTCCGCCGCGCAGCTCTCGGACACCCTGGCTTACCTGGAAACACTGAAATGACCGCGAGGCGTTACCATGATTCAACCTGAGCTGCGCACGCCCGCGGTGGACATCGACAGCGTCGGGCACGAGGCGCGCCTTGCCGCGCTCTGGGAGACGGCGCCGGGCCTCAAGGGATTCCTGAGCTCGGTGGATCACAAGGAAATCGGGATCCGCTACATCGTCACCGCCTTCATCTTTTTGGCGCTGGGCGGAGCGGAGGCGCTGGTGATCCGGCTGCAGCTCGCCGGCCCGAATCTCACCCTGCTGACGCCGGCCGAATACAATCAATTCTTCTCGACGCATGGCATGACCATGATCTTTCTGTACGCCTCGCCGATTTTGTCGGGGTTCTCCAACTACCTCTGGCCGCTGCTGCTGGGGAGCCGCGACATGGCGTTCCCGCGCCTGAACGCGCTGAGCTACTGGATCTACCTGGCGGCGGGACTGTTCCTGTATGCGGGATTTCTCACCGGCAACGGCCCGAACGACGGCTGGTTCAACTATGTGCCGTATGCATCGCGAGATTTCAATCCAGGCCTCAACGAGGACTTCTATGCGCTCGGCATGGTATTTCTCGGCATCTCGACCACCGTGGGCTCGGCGAATTTCGTGGTGACCGCGTTTCGCACCCGTGCTCCCGGGATGTCCATCAACCGCATCCCCATCATGCTGTGGGGAACGCTGACCGCGAGCGTGGCGAACCTGCTGGTGGTGCCGGCGGTGAGCCTGGCTTTCTTCATGCTGTGGATGGACCGCCAGTTCGGCACGCAATTCTTCGATCCGGCCGGCGGCGGCCAGCCGCTTCTCTGGCAGCATCTGTTCTGGATTTTCGGTCATCCGTGGGTTTACGCCATCGTGCTGCCGGCCATGGGGATGGTATCGGACGGCCTGCCGGTGTTCTGCCGGCGCCCTCTCGTCGGCTATTCGCTGGTGGCGCTCGCCACCGTGGCCACCATGATCCTGGGATTCGGCGTGTGGGTGCACCACATGTTCGCCACCGGATTGCCGGGGCTCGGGCTGTCGTTTTTCTCGGGCGCCTCGATCATGATCACCCTGCCGTCGGCGGTCGCCGTGTTCGCCTGGCTGGCGACCATCTGGCTGGGCCGACCGGTGATCACCACGGCGTTTCTTTTCTTTTCATCGATGATCCTGTTGTTCGTGATCGGGGGCGTCTCGGGATTCATGACCGCGAGCGTTCCGGTGGATTGGCAGCTGACCGACACTTATTTCGTGGTCGCGCACATCCACTACGTGTTGATCGGCATCAACGTGTTCCCGGTGGTCGGCGCCACGTATTTCTGGTTTCCCAAGATGACCGGGCGGATGCTCGATGAGAAGCTGGGGCGCTGGAATTTCTGGACCATGTTCGTGGGCTTCAACCTCGCCTTCCTGCCGATGCATCTCACGGGGCTGCTCGGCATGCCGCGCAGGGTGTACACCTATGCCGCCTACGGCGGGTGGGGCACGTTGAACCTCATCACCTCCATCGGCAGTTTCGTGTTCGCGGTCGGGGTGCTGCTGCTGCTCGTCAATGTCATGAGAAGCTTGAAGAGCGGTGCCGCGGCGGGGAGGAATCCCTGGGATGCGCCCACGCTCGAGTGGTCAACGTCCTCGCCGCCGCCGCCATACAACTTCGCGGTGATTCCGACCGTGGCCTCGCGGCATCCGCTGTGGGAGGAGCGTCTCGGCACCGAAGGCGGCCGCTCCTCGCTCGATCGCGGCATGCTGCTCGTGGAGGGCAAGGAGACCATCGGCACCTCGGGTCTGGATGCCGAGCCGGACATGGTGCTCGAGATGCCCAAGGACAGCTTCGCACCGATCTCGCTGACAGCCGGCCTGTCCATCCTGTTCGTCGGGTTGCTGCTCAAAGTCTGGGTGGTGGCGGGGGTCGGCGGGGCCGTGTGCGCGATGGCCTTGATGGCCTGGTTCTGGCCACTGCAGGAGCTTCGCGAGCGGGAGCCGGCCCGTGGCTGAGGTCATGCTGTCCCGGCCTCGGGATCTGCCGGTCGGCCCCACGGGCCGTCAAGGCGTCGGCTGGTGGGGAGTCTGGACGCTGGTGGTGAGCGAGTCCGCGCTGTTCGGATACCTGCTGTTCGCGTACTTTTATTCGGGCGCGACAGCGCCGCGCGGATGGCTGCTCGAGTCCGAGCCTCGTCTTCACCTGGCGCTGCCCAACACCGTGATGCTGTTGATCTCCAGCCTCGCCGTCTGGTGGGCCGAGCGCGGTCTCGCCCTCGGTCGGCGGGGCCGGGCGCTCGCGGGGCTTGGGTCGGCGTTCGTGTTGGGCGCCGCCTTCGTGGTCGTGCAAGGTTTCGAGTGGCGCTCCAAACCCTACCGCCTGGGCGATTCGAGCGAGGCATCGCTTTATTTCGTGACCACCGGGATGCACGTCGCCCATGTGATCGTGGGGCTCGCGGTGCTGGCGGCACTGCTCTGGTGGACGGCGCTCGATTATTTCAGCGCGAGACGCCGCATGGCGGTGGCCGCCGGAGCCCTCTATTGGCACTTCGTCAACGCGATTTCGGTGTGCGTGTTCGTCACGTACTACGTGACCCCCTATCTCGGGTTCGGCCGATGAACGTCTCCGAATTGCCCCGCGCACAGCACCCCGCGCCGCATGCGAGCCGCATATCGTTGGGCGAGAGTTTTTTCGCCCTGTTCGGCGGTCCTCTGGCGTGGTTGGTCCAGCTGTCATGCGGCTACGCCCTTGCCAGCCAGCCCTGCTTTCGCGAGGGGTCTCGCGCCATTGCTCCACCGGCGGCGCTCCTGTGGACCACGCCCGCCATGATGGGACTCACGGCGATCGCGGTGGCCGTATCCCTCGCCGCGTTCGCACTCTCGAAGCGGGCCTTCAACAGGACCCGCGACGAGACGCAGGGCGGGGGGCGTCGCCTCATGGAGGTAGGCGTGGGCCGAACTCGGTTTCTCGCGCTCTGGGGCATGGTGCTCGGCGCCGGCTTCGCCGTGGCGGCGGCGATCACCGCCGTGGCCCTCATCGCGGTGCCTCGATGTGCAGGTTGACGGCATGGGTGGCCGCCGCGGTGCTCCTGAGCGCCTGCGGAAACCGCGTCGAGATGCACCGCCTGCACCACGCCAAACGGCTCATCGCCGATCACTGCGCGGCGTGCCACGAGGTGCCCGGGATCCCGACGGCGACGGGCCGGGTGGGGCCCCCGCTCGCGCACATCGCTTCGCGGCAGATCATCGCGGGCTATTTTGCCAACAATCCGGTCCAGATGACCCAATGGATCGAGCATCCTCAGAAACTGCTGCCCGGCAACGCGATGCCGGAAATGGACCTGTCGCCGGGCGATGTCTCCGAGATCGTCGATTATCTCTATACGCTGGAATGAATCCTATGAGAACCGCTGTCCTGATGTTGACCCTCGTTCCGGCGCTCGTGCTCGCGCAGACGGTGCCCGCACCGGTCCCCGAAAATGAGATTTTCAAGCGCGAGGACATCGGCCATGCGTTGGCCGCGCCGACGCCGCAGGCCGGAAAAACAGCCGCCTCCAGCGCCAACGCGCCTCCGGACGACGGCCAGTGGACCATGCCGTCCAAGAACTACGCATCGACCCGATTTTCCGGCCTCACTGAGATCACCGTCGACAACGTCAAGTCGCTGAAACCCGATTTCAGCTTCTCGCTGGCGGTCAACAAGGGTCAGGAGGCCGCGCCCATCGTGGCGGACAACACCATGTACATCGTGACCGCCTATCCGAACATCGTCTATGCACTGGATCTGACCAAGCCGGGCGCGCCCCTCAAATGGTCGTTCTCGCCGAAGCCCGCGCCGGCGAGCCAGGGCATCGCGTGTTGCGACGTGGTGAACCGCGGCGGTACGGTCGACAGCGGCAAGTACATCTTCAACACGCTCGACGGCCAGACCATCGCGGTCGATGTGAAGACCGGGCGTCCGCTATGGCGCACCCAGCTCGGCAACATCAATCGGGGCGAGACCATCACCATGGCGCCGACCGTCGCGCAGGGTCGCGTTTATGTCGGCGATTCCGGCGGCGAGATGGGAGTGCACGGCTGGGTCGCCGCGCTCGACGAGAACACCGGCAAACTCATCTGGCGCGGCTACAGCACCGGCCCGGACTCCGAAGTGCTGATCGGGCCGGACTTCAAGCCCCACTACCCGGCCGAGCAGGGGAAGGATCTCGGCGTGAGCACATGGCCCGCGGAGGCATGGAAGATCGGCGGCGGCGCCGCGTGGGGCTGGGTGACCTTCGATGCGGAGCTCGATGCGCTCTACGAGGGCGTGGGAAATCCCGGTCCGTGGAATCAGCAGCAGCGGCCGGGCGACAACAAATGGACCGCCGGAATATTTTCGCGCGATCCGGCGACCGGCGCCGCGCGCTGGTTCTACCAGACCTCGCCGCACGATGAACACGACTACGACGGCGTCAACGAGCAGATCCTGCTCGACATGCCGTTCGACGGCAAGATGCAGAAGGTGCTGGTGCACATCGACCGCGACGGCTATGTGTACGTGATCGAGCGCCGGACCGGGACCGTGCTCTCCGCGGACCCGTACGGACCGGTCAACTCCACGCGAGGCATCGATCTTCAAACCGGTCGTCCCATCCTCAACCCCGAGAAGCAGACCAAGCTCGGCGAGACGGTGCGCAACATCTGTCCGACCGCTTCGGGCGCGAAGGACTGGAATCCGAGCAGCTTCAGCCCGCAGACCGGGCTCATCTACATTCCGCACGAGAACATGTGCATGGATTGGATGAGCGAGGAGGTCAATTACATCGCCGGCACCCCCTACGTCGGTGCGCTCGTGCACATGAAACCGGGTCCCGGCGGCAATCGGGGCGAACTCACCGCCTGGGACCCGGTAGAGCGGCGGCCGGTATGGGCGGACAAGGAGAACTTTCCGGTGTGGTCCGGCACGGTCGCGACCGCCGGCGACGTGGTGTTCTACGGCACCATGGACGGTTGGTTCAAGGCGGTCAACGCGCGTACCGGGGAGCTTTTGTGGCGCTACAAGGTCGACAGCGGAATCATCAGCCAGCCGGTGAGCTACAAAGGTCCGGACGGGCACCAATACATCGCGGTGCTGTCCGGCGTCGGCGGCTGGTCCGGCGCGGTCGTATCGGGGCCGGTCGATCCTCGCGACGGGTCCGCGGCGCTCGGCATGGTGAATGCGATGTCCGATTTGCCGAAATACACCACGGCAGGAGGAACGCTCTATGTGTTCTCGCTTCCCCATTAAGTGGCCGCTATGTCTCGCTTGCGCGCTGATCGCGGGCTGTAACGGCGGATCGCACGCCGCGCTGCCCTCGAATGAGCCGGTCGAGGTCGGCGTCATCGATTCCGCGCTCGACCCCGGCGTGAGCCATAGCCTGGTCACCACCGACGCGCGCGCAGCTGCCTATTACAACAACGCGGAGGCGGTCAACACCGGCAGGCGTCTGTTCGCCCAATACAACTGCTCCGGCTGCCATTCGAACGGGGGCGGGGGCATGGGTCCCGATCTCATGGACGATGTGTGGATCTATGGCAGCCGTCTGGAACAGATTCATCAAACGCTGGTCGACGGGCGGCCGAACGGCATGCCCGCCTGGGGAGGCAAGGTGCCCGACCAGCAGCTCTGGCAGCTTGCGGCTTATGTGCGATCGCTGTCGTTGCCGCAAACGATTGCGGCGGAAACCGGCGATACGCCCTCCCAGATGCCTGCGCCGGTGCCGCCCGAGGCGGATCAGGACGCGGGCTGGGCGCCCCCGCCGGGCACCACCAACGACTACACCTCGACCATCGTCGGCCCCTCGGGGCCGCCGGCATCGTCGGACAGGGTCGGTCCGGCGAATCCGGCTCCCATCAACGCGATGGACACGAATTGACCCGGGCGCGCGCACGCCGCGCGCTGGCTGCGGCGGCGGCCGTTTGCGCCATCGGGGGATCGATGGCCCATGGCGCCGCCTCAGTGGCAGGCGCGTCCACGGCGGGCCCGTCGGTGGCGGGTGCGGCGTCTGGATCGCGGCTCGTGGTATGCGCCGATCCCAACGACATGCCGTTTTCCAATCGGGCGCGGCAGGGATTCGAGAACAAGATCATCGAGCTCGTGGCGAGGGACCTCGATGCGCAGGTAACGTATTTGTGGTGGCCGCAGCGGCGCGGGTATCTGCGCAAGACGCTCAATGCCTCGCGGTGCGATGTGTGGCCGGGGATCGCGAGCGGCGTCGACCATGCGGCGACGACCCGCCCCTACTACCGCTCGACCTACGTGTTCGTGAGCCGCAAGTCCGCCCCTCTGGGGCATCTGACGCTCGACGATCCGCGGCTGCGAAGCGCCACCATCGGCGTGCAGATGATCGGCAACGACGCCACCAACACGCCGCCGGCCCACGCGATCGCGAGCCGGGGCATCACCGCCAACGTCCGCGGCTACATGGTCTATGGGGATTACGGCCGCCCGAATCCGCCGGCCGCCATCGTCGAGGCGGTCGAGGAGCGCAAGGTCGATGTCGCGCTCGTCTGGGGGCCGCTGGCCGGGTACTTTGCGAGCCGCTCGCGCGTGCCGCTGCGGCTCGATGCGGTGACGCCGGCCGCCGATCCGCGTTGGCCGATGTCGTTCGACATTTCCATGGCCGTAAGGCGCGACGATCGCGAGCTGTTGGAGCGCATCAACGCGGCGCTCGAGCGCGAGCGGCCGGCGATCGAGGCGATCCTCGAGCGCTATCACGTGCCGCTCGAGCCGGAAAAAAATGCCGGGCCGGCGCGGCTCGACCGCGGCCCGGCCCGGCGGGTCGGTGGGATCAGAAGCTCGTCTTATAGCCTTGCGGGGCCCTCGAATGGGCCTTCGTGACCGCGGCATCGTTGGAAAGCACGTAGATCGGCATTTCCGACAGCGTTACCTTGGCGAGGCCGTTCGAATACGCCAGGGTCTTCGGGTTTCCCATCGTGTCGAACATGATGGTCTCGCCCGAGGTTCCGGTGGCGGCGACCTGGAGCTCGTACGACTCACTGGCGTCGAACGAAGAGTTGTGTGCCCAGAGCGCCGTCATGACGTGCGAGCTGTCGGCCAGCAGGAACGAGTAGCCGTATCCACCGGCCGGCACATTGGTGAGTGCGCCCAGGCTGCGCGAGCCATCGATCAGCCGGGTGGCGGCCGCGACCGCCATGGCGGTCGGTTTCGGCTGCAGGTTGCCGGACGCGTAGCTGTTGATGTCGAGGTTGAAATACGTGCCGAATCCCACGGGTGAGTCGAAGTCGGACGAGTAGAAAACGAAAGAGGTGTCCACGCCCTCTCCCAAATTGATGAGATGGGTTCGCACGACCGCTTCCGCATGCTCGGTGAGCACCGCCGGGGTCGGATAGTTCGCCGCATAGCGCGCGCCCATCGGGTAGCCTATCCCGACCTCGGTGACGAAGAGCTTCGTCCCCGCGGGCATCACGCTCGCCATGGTCTTGCGCAGCGCCTGAACCTTCTCCGGCAAATCACCCACCTCGGGCGGCAGGGCGGAACTCGCCCCGACGATGTAATAGCCATGGCAGGAGACCGCGTCGAGATACTTGGCGAATCCGAGGGGCGCCAGGCGCTCGAGCCAGCTGGCGCAGATGCCAAGGCTTTGCGTCGCCGGACCCATGGTCGCCGCATTCGGATCGGTGGAATGCACGCCTTCCCACACGGACTTGTAGAGCTCCACGAACTGAGCATCGGTGCCTTTCCATTCGGTGGACGGACCCGGATCCGGTTCCCAGGTGACCTGGTAGTAATTGGTATGCTGATTCGGCGTGTATTCCTTATGGATCCGGGCGCTTTCCTCGCCCACCAGCGCCGAGTAGCTCTGAAAGGCGCTGAAGGATTTCGGCGGATACGAGCCGCCGGCGCTGGGGGACGGCGCCGTGCTCGCCCAATACGGCAAGCCGTTCATGTAGACGACTCGCGCTAGCGTGCCTTCCTTGAGGGACGGGTCGATCGGGTACGTGGCGGGGTTGTACTGCCCGGCGTATTGCGGCTCGGTGAGCGACATGGCTCGCGATGACATGACCCAGGTGGTGCCGAGGTTTTCGTTGATCGGCTGCAGCTGGGTGCCGGCGTCCACATCGTTATAGCCCACCAGGCCCACCCGGCGGGTATCGAGCGAGGCGTTGAAGGCGGGGACGAAATCCGCGACGTTGGGCAGCACGCCGAAGGCCGCATAGCCCTCCGGCCGGCTGCCCTGCTGCGCCGGAATGACGCCGGACTTGCTGAGCTTGGCCGTGACCGCGAAGTAACCCGAGATCGTGGACGAGCAGGTCATGCTCGCCGCGGTCGTGCCCTCGGCCACGCTGATCGCGCCCGAGGCGTGGACCTTGCCGGTGTAATCGGCGATCTGCCAATCGACGGTGTCGGCGGCTTTCGAGATGGCGCTGAATTTGACGGTGAACTTCGAGCCCCAGGTGAACGTCTGGGTCGGGTCGTTGCCCGTGAACGCGATGCTGAGCGAGGTGCCCGAGGGCGAGCCCGCCTTCTCGGTTTTCGTTACAGCACCGCAGCTGAAATTTTCTGCCGGAACGCTGACGGCGGCGTCCGACTCGGTTGCCTTGGTGCACCCCATGATGATTATTGCCGCAGAGATGGCTGTCGCTAGGCTGTTTCGCATCGTTTGGATCCCCTCGAGACGATGTTGGATGTGGATGGGAAAATCCGTATCGAGCTCAAAGCAATACGCAGCCAGCGATTTGCGGCTCGCATGGTAGTGTCCAATGTCCGCCTTGGGTAACTGTCGGCAGCCGGCGACGCCTGTCGCCGTGTGCAGACAGCGGTGGGGCGGATCGGAGCCCGGTGAGCGCGGATCCCACCCGCTCAGGGTCGGGATGATGCCGGCCGGGAATTGAAGCGGAAGCAGAGCGCCCCGGCGCCCAGCACGATGCCGCAGAATCCGAAGAGCTTGAGCTCGAACAGACCGAGGTGCTCGACCTGGCGCGTCGGCACGAACGCACTGGCGGTGGCAAGGAGCGTCACGCACATCCCGACGATGCCCGCGATCGTGAGCGTGGTTCGGCTGAAGTACGAGTCGATGTCGCGCCGGCGAAAGACGAGCGCGAGGAGCGAGGCGTACATGTACAGATACTGCAGCAGGCTCAGGATCACCGACAGGTCGAGAATGGTCATGAACGCTTCGTTGAGGCCCGCACCCGCGAAGCTCACCGCAAGCGCGAGAGCGCACAGCCCCCCGCAGAGCAGGAGTGCGACGTGCGGAGACGCATGGCGCGGATGCAGGCGGGCGAACACGCGGGGCAGATGGCCGTCGAGGGCCGCGACGTACGGTATGCGTGCCGGCGCGGCCAGCCACGCCGCCGCCGCGCCGGCGACCGACAGGGACAGGAGCCCCGCGATCGCCGGGGTCAGGGAGCTCGCGCCGATGCGCCTGGCGAGTCCGTCCACCGCTTCCAGCACTCCTTGCACGGCATTCATCCCCTCGGGAGGCACCGCGAGCAGCATCGAGGCGGTGAGCAGCACGTCGAGTGCGGCCACCACGCAGGCGCCCGTCAACAGCGCGCGCGGCAGCGTCCGGCGCGGATCGTGGATCTCGTCGCCGACGTTGGAGGCGATCTCCAGGCCCAGGAGCGAAAAGCACAGGAGACTGAAGATCGAGATCAGATGCCAGTCGAATCCGGACGGTCGCCAGACGAGTCGCGCGACCGAGAGCCCCTGACGCACGGCCAGCCAGGAAGCGAGCGCGATGAGAAGGATACCGACCGACAACGTGCCGAGGGCAGCTGCGTTCACGAACACTTTTTCGGCCGCGAGTCCGCGGATGTTCAGCCAGATGAGCACCGCCAGGAGGCCGAAAGAACCGATCTCGATGGCGGCGCCGTGGCTGGCGAGCGCGTTGCCGGAGGCGCCGAACAGATAAGCGGCAAGGCCCGCCGAGGAGACGACCAGCGTCGGGACGTAGACGATGTTCGCCATCCAATAGCACCAGCCCGACAGGAAACCGTGCATCCCACCGAGCAGCCTGCTCGGCCACACATAGACGGCGCCTTCCCCCGGATAGTGGTGGGACAACTCGATGACCGTGATGGCCTCGGGGACGAAGAAGCAGGCGAGCGCGAGCGGCCAGAGCCAGAGCACCATCGGCCCGTTCTGCACCAGGGGCGCCATGGTGTTCAGGCTGACGAGGCCGGCGACGATCATCAGGACGACGTCGATACGCCCGAGCGTGCGCCGCAGATGCGGAGGCTGCGCTAACCGTGCTCTATGCGGGGTTGTTTTCGTACCGGCTCACATGCGTATGATTTGCATTCAATAGTATGTAAAAGCAAAGGGTTGATCAATGTTATTGAATGAATATATTTTCATTAGCGCGTTGACAGTGGCTCCCGAATCGGGCCATGCTCCGACCCCTGGGGCGTCCATTCCCCACCCAAGGAACCACTTTCATGATGACGTCCACTCCACCGCCGGGGCGCCTCACGCGGGCTGCGCGACGTGCCGAGAGACGCAGCGGGCGATCTTCCCCGGCCGTGCGACCCGGACTGTCGGGCGGTGCGTACCGGCCGCTCACGGAGCGCGACATGGCGCGCATTGCGGACACGGCGTTCGCGTTGCTCGCCAACCTCGGCATCAGCAATGCTCCGGACGAGCTGCGGGAGCTCGCGATCGCGAAGGGAGCGCATCTGAACGTCCACGGCCGGCTGTGCTTTCCGCGAGCGCTGGTCGAGGATGTCATTGCCCACGCCGCGCGAGAGATCGTCTATCACGGTCGCGATCCGCAGCGCACCGTCCGGTCGGGCGGCAACCGCGTTTATTTCGCCACGGCGGGCGAGGCCGTGCGCTTCGTCGAGGGGGGCTCGGGGGCCTATAGGCCCTCGACGCTCCTCGATCTGTACGATTTCTTCCGGATGGGAGATCACCTGGAGCACGTCGATTTTTGCTTCCAGCAGGTTATCGCGAACGATATCTGCGAGGATGCGCCGCTGCACGCGATCAACATCGCCTACGCCGCCGCCGCGGCGACCACCAAGCCGTTCGGCATATCGCTGGCGGACCCCTCGACGGTCGCCCAGGTCGAGGAGCTCTGGGACACGCTGCTCGGCAGCGAGGGTGCATTCCGGCGCGAGCCATTCGCCGCGATCGGTGTCTGTCCGATCGTCTCGCCGCTGCGCTTCGGGCCGGACACCGCGGCCGTGCTCTGCGAAGCGGCGCGGCGCGGCCTGCCGGTCAGCGCCTGCACCGCGCCGCAGTCGGGCGCCACGGCGCCGGCCGCCCTCGCCGGTGCGCTCGCGCAGTGCACGGCGGAAGCGCTCTCGATCGTCACGGTGGTGAATCTGATCAATCCGGGCGGCCCGATCGATTTCGGGCCTTGGACCTTCGTCGCGGATCTGCGCACGGGTGCCTTCACGGGCGGAGGCGGCGAGGAGGCGGTCCTGCAGGCCGCGGCGGGCCAGATAGCGCAGTACTTCCGGCTTCCCGGCATCGTGGCCGCGGGCATGACGGACGCCAAGCGACCGGACTATCAGGCGGGCTACGAGAAGGGCATGACGATCGCGCTCGCCGCGCTCTCCGGCAGCAACATGATCGCCGAGTGCGCGGGCATGCTCGGAAGCCTGATGGGCTGTTCGCTCGAGTCGATGGTGCTGGACAATGACCTGATCGGAAGCGTCAAGCGGTCGCTGCGCGGCATCGAGGTCAACGACGAGACGCTGTCCTATGAGGTCATCGAGCGCACGGTCATAGGGGGCCCCAATCACTATCTCGGCGCCGAACAAACCCTGTCGCTGATGGAGACCGAGTATCTGTACCCGAAGCTCGGCGATCGGTCGACGCTGGCCGATTGGGAGTACCGGGGCGCCCCGGCGCTGATGGACGTGGCGCAGGCGCGTGTGCGCGAGATCATGTCGAGCCACTATCCCTGCTACATCGAAGCGGAGCGGGAGCGGTCGCTGCGCGCGCGCTACGACATCCGTCTGCCGGTGGAGGCGATGAGGGCGGGCAACGAGCGCTGGCCGCCGCCGCCGCGAAGGACATAGCGCCGCATGGTGGGCATCCGTTGCCTCAGCGATCATCCTCCTGGGATCGGCAGCGTCGTTAACCCGTGGGCTGATGATCGGCGAAATGTCGGTCGTCGCCCCGGTTGCAGCAAGCTATGGCGCGATCACCGCTGCGCTTTCCGCAGCGGCAGGCGAGACTCTGTCCGGCAAAGTGATCGCAGGAATCGCGGTAACCGTGCTTGGTGTATGTATGGTGAATCCGAGCAAACACTTCAGTGGAGCCGAGACTGGGATTGGCATCTGTCGACAGCACCGTATACAAGCCTTGGCGCGCCGTTTCCAACGGCGCTTTGCCGGCTGCTTATGTTGAGTGCCCGCTGGTATGCTCATACTGAGTCTGCGAGACTCCAGGCTCCGATGACTCAACCAGGGAGGTATTTCGTGAATAAGAAACTCATGTGGACCGCCGCATCGATGCTTGGTCTTGCCGCCATCTCGGCGAGCGCCGAGGAACAATACTGCACGCTCGAGAGCTTGCATGGGACGATGGCCTGGAGTGAAGTGACCAGTACGGCCCAAGGTGCCGCATCATCGGGCAGTGGCCAGGAGTCGTACGACGGTAAAGGTCACATGAAGTATTACGAACTCTATAGCGACGGCGTGTCGTCGCAGACGTATAGCGGCACTGCCACCTATACCGTGACCGAGAATTGCATTGCGACCGTGACTTACGACTCTGAGGTGGTCCCGTGGGTCTATTTTGTGTCGGCCGACGGCGAGCATTACTACTGGAACAACAATCAGGGTACGGGTAGCTTCAACGCGGGACGAGCCGATCGCATCTCGCGAGGATTGTTGGTGAAGTAGCGCCGTCGTGGCGCCGTCCGGCCAGCCATGCAGCAAAAGCGATTGGCGTTTCCTGGTCACACGCTGGGGGTTTGCCGGCTGAGGGATTCGAACCCCCGACCTACGGTTTACAAAACCGTTGCACTACCACTGTGCTAAGCCGGCATACGCGGGCAAACGGAGCCGCGAAGCAGCGGATTATACCGTGGCTCCGGGGACGGATCAGTGCCAGTTGCCGACGGCGTTGCGGGCAGCTTGATTGAGCGGCCGGGCCAGCAAGCCGCTCGGCGTGGCCTTGATATCGTAAAGGGCGCCGTCCGCCATCGGCAGGTAGGTCGCGCTGCCGTAGAGCGCATCGAACCACGGCAACCAGCGGTGATAATCATGCACCAACGCCCACAGGTCGATTTCGCCGGGCGGGTGCAGCTCGTACACCGTGTGGGGCTGGGATCGCTCGTCGTCGATGTTGGAGTAGCGTCCGCTGACGCGTTCGAGCCTGAACGCCGTGTCGAAACCGACCAGGTTGGCGGCCGCCGTCCATTTGAGGATGCGGGCATCGATCTGCCATTCGTCGCCGCTCAGGGGGAAGTAGGCCACCTCCCCGTCGGGGTAGGTGAGCACGCCGTTGTACTGATGGGCACCGAGCTTGGCGAATTGGATCTCGCCGGCCGGCGCCTCTTCGGTCAGGCGCTGATAGGTGCGCAGATTGAGGGTGACCAGAAAAAGGACCGCCGCGATCAGGAACATCACGAGCGCGGAGATGCCGTGGAACAAGCCTCCGGACATGTGGCGCAGCTGGAACCGGCGAATCGCCGTGATCAGAAACAGAAAGCCGGCCAGCGCGAAGACCGCGATCAGTGCATTGAGTGTCATGGGTGGCAGTCTAACGGGAACCGGAACCGAACCTCATGGGACTAACAAAACACTTAGCTCGGTCCCGGTGTCTCGTTGCAGACCCCCGTAGTTTGCGTTGTTTACGATGTTTTGCAAGTGCCTGTCGCACGAAGCTGGGACGTCGATCCCGCAATGCGCCAGTTGCGTGACTCATTTCCGGCCCCGATTAACCCGCGTTAATGATCGGGGCATCGGGGTCCCGCTACGCTCGGGCTTTGGTCAGCGTCTCGATCGCGGCGGGCGGCGACATGGCGTGCGACTGCACGAAGTCCACTCCGAGCGCGGTCAGCCATTCCTGCTCCGCGGGAGTCTCGGTGCGCTTCGCCACCGTGTGCATGCCGAGCACGCGCGCCATCTGGACGACCGCGGTGATCGCGGCCTGTGAGATCTTGTCGGTGCGCATCTTGGCGGTGATCTCCGGCGCAAGCTTGATGTAGCGGATTCCCGGCAGGCGCAGCAGGTCGAAACACTCGGTCTTGAGCGCGAAGTCGTCGAGCACCAGGGGACAGCCGAGCCTGTGCAGGGAGGCGGCCACCTCCGCGACCCGCGAAGATAGCTTCACGGCCGTCGCCACATCGACCTCGAACGCGATCATGGCCTTGGGCAGCGAGGACTTTGCGAGGCAGAGGCCCACGAACTTGATGAAGTGCTCGTCGTGCAGCGCAGTCGCGGTCAGATTTACCGAGAACATGACTGCATTCGACTGCCACACATCCGGATGGTGAACGAGCCAGCCCACGAGCTCCGTGATGACGCGGCGATCGATCATCGAACCGAGACCGTTGTCGACGGCCGCCTTGAGCATCGCATGCGGCGCCGCATTGGGCGCATCGTCGGCCTTCGAGCGCAGCAGCACCTCGTACCGCTTGAGCTGGCTGCCTTTGGTCAATGGCACCAGCCGCTGGACGTGCAGCGCGATGGGGCTGCGGCGCAGGGCGGCATGCAGGCGATCGATCTCCGGTGAAATTTCGGGCGCCCGCCTGTTCGCGGGCGCCGGCGCGAGCTCGGGCATCGGCGGCAGATCGGCGGGTGGGGTCGCCGGCTTCGCACGGGGTACGGGGATGCGCGCCGAGTCGGCGAGCGAAAGCTCCTGAGGGACGGAGCTCTCGCGCTTGGCGGATGGTGCCTGCGGCGGTTGAGCCGCGGGCCCGGCCTGCGGGCGGCCTGCGGGAGAGGCCGGTGCGGTCGCCTTGGCCGCGGCCTGCGGCGGCGCCTTGACGTTGGCGGGCGCCGCGGCGGCCGGCCCTCTCGCGCCCTGCGAAGCCGCGGCGGGTGGCCTGGCGGCGGGCGGCGTTTTGCCGGCGGCCGGTGACCTGCCGGGTGCAGGGGCCGGCACCCTGACGCTGGCCGGCGCCGCGGCGGCCAGCGCCCTGACCTTGGCGGTCTGCGAGATGGCGGATGGTCTGGCGCTGACCGGCGCGGGTGCGGCCGCCTTGGTGGGCGCCTGCTGCGGCTTCGGTTCGATGTCCGGGCGCATCCCGGCGAAGTCCGCGAGGGCACGCTGCAATTTCGGCGTGAGCAGCCTGGTGAGACCGCCCGCATCGGCTTTGATGGCGCGCGTATCCATGATCACCATGACCGCGCCCACCAGCGCCCTGCGGGCATTGACCGCACGCAGCAGCAGCGCCGAACGGGCATCGCCCAGATCGTAGGCGAGCACCGGCGGCGCGTCGCTGCGGGCGAAGGCCTCGAGCGCCTCGCGAACCGCATTGTGTTCGTCCGGCCCCATGGAGCTCTCGCTCAACCAGAGCACATCGCCGCTTTCATCGTGCAGGGAAACGGCATGCGCGCGCGCCGGTTCGAACGCCGCCCGCATCTTTTGGCAAACGGCATCGAAATCGACGAGCGGACTTTCCGTTGCGCTGAAGGGTTTGCCCTGCTCCATAGTCCGGTGGCCGTTAGATTGAGCTCTATATCTACAGCACGGGCCGCCCGGGTGATGTGATGGTTTTCGCCAAACCGGCGCGGGCGTCTCGAGTTTGCGACGGTGCGAGAAAGCGACGAGCGCGCTCCCCGTATGACATATCATCCGTCAAAGACCGAGATTTCATAGTTTGGCCCCGGACATTGAGAACCATGTCTCCGATCGGTGAGAACCGCCAGTTTCGGTATTACGATTTTGTGATGGCCGCCTATGTGTGCGTGCTGTTGTGTTCCAACCTGATCGGCCCCGCGAAGGAGACATCCTTCCACCTGCCGCTCATCGGGACGGTGACCTTCTTGGCCGGCGTCCTGTTCTTCCCGATCTCCTACATTTTCGGAGACATCCTCACGGAGGTTTATGGCTACGCGCGCGACAGACGCGTGGTATGGGCGGGATTCGGCGCGCTGGCATTCGCCTCCATCATGGCGGCGGTGATCGTGCATCTGCCGCCGTCGGAGGCGTCACGCGCGACACAGCCCGCGGTCGAGGCGGTCTTCGGCAACACGCCGCGCATCGTGGCGGCCTCGATTATCGCGTTCTTGTGCGGCACGTTCGTCAACAGCTACGTCCTCGCCAAGATGAAGATCTGGACGCGGGGCCGCTGGCTGTGGACGCGGATCGTCGGCTCGACGCTATGCGGGGAGTTCGTCGACTCACTGATCTTCTACTTCGTCGCATTCTACGGCCGCATGTCGGGGAGCCACCTGATGGCGATCATGTTCACGCAATATGTCCTGAAAAGCGGCTGGGAAATCGTCGCCGCGCCGCTCACCTACCGGGTCGTCGCGTTCCTGAAGAGGGCCGAGCAGGAGGACTACTACGACATCGGGACGGACTTCACGCCCTTCTCGCTGAAGACCTGAGCCTGCATTGGCCGGCGATCCGCCACGATTTGCCACCGTCCCTCAGGGTCCGCGCCCGAATTGCCGCGCCAAATAGCTCCAACGGGCGGCGGTCGCCGCCCGATGTGGCGAAGCCTGGCACTCGAGGAGCATGTATGAATACCCGATATTCGAAGGTGGTCTGGACGATAGGGTTGATGGGACTCAGCGCGGCGGCTCTGGCGGATGCGCCCGCGCCGAAGCCTCCGCCGCAGGAGCCGGCAGGCTTCATCACCGGCGCGGTCATCGGCGGCTTCGCGGCCGGGCCGATCGGCGCGGTGGTGGGCGCCGGGCTCGGCACCTGGCTCGGCAATCGGGTGCACCGGGCCGGGGAGGCCCGCAAAGCCGAGGCGCAGGTCGCCCTGCTCAAGGGCGACAAACTGAAGCTGCAGGCCATGACCTCGGAGCTCGAGGCCAAGACCGCGGAGCTCGAAACGGCGCGCGGCGAGCTGGAGGAGACCAACCGCGCGCTGACGGCGCGGCTCGACCAGCTCGCGCACAGCGTGGAAGCGGCGCAGGAGGCCAAGGACGCCGGCGCGCAGGAGCAGGCGGCAAAAGTGCTCGACGGGCTGCAGGGCGACATCCTGTTCCGCACCGGCAGCGCGGATGTTCCGGAGGATACCTCGCATGAAATCGAGACATTGGCCGCCCTGCTTGCCAAGTCGCCGTCGCTGACCGTGAGGCTCGACGGGTACGCGGATCCGCGGGGAACGGTCGACGGCAACATGAAGCTGTCCCAGGCGCGGGCCGATGCCGTCCGGGATCTGTTCCTTGCGGCGGGTGTGCGCGAGGAGGCGCTCGAGGTGAACGCCTATGGCAAGAGCCGGAGCACCGCGGACGACAGCGACGGCTACGCGCTCGAACGGCGGGTGCGGCTGACGCTGACGGCCGCGCCGGCGGCCGTGGCGCAGAGCGGCAGCCCGACCAGGGACGCGGCGCCCTCCGTGGTGGCTCCATCCGATGCGGCCCCGGAGCCGGCTGCGGCAACGCCGCCGACTGCGGCGACGCAAGCAAATGGCGGCAAGTGAGAAAGAGCGCGGCCCGGCGCGATGGCGCCGGGCCGCCCTTGTTTCCAGCGGCACCCCGCGCCTACGATAGCGTATGGCCGACCACCCCAAGATCGTGATGCTGGACCGCTATCAAACCGGCGAATCGGCGAATCCCTCGCCCGAGAAAATATTGGCCGGCATACCCCGGACGCGGGTTTCCAATCAATTCACGGACGGCACGCAGCAGTTCTTCTGCGGTCTGTGGACCAGCACCGCCGGCAAGTGGCGCGTGCGCTATACGGAGCACGAGTTCTGCGTGCTGATCGAGGGCCGCGTGCGCCTGGAGTCGGTCAGCGGCGAGAAGCACGAGATGCGCGCCGGCGACGCCTTCGTGGTGCCGGCCGGCTACGAGGGCATCTGGGAAGTCGCCGAGCCCTGCAAGAAGTGGTACGCGATCTTCGAGGCGAAGCCGTAGCCAGGCCCCGCCGGAAAGAATCCGCCCGGGCGCACGGTCAGGCCGTCTCCCGGATCGCCTCCGCCAGCGTCTCGACGATGCGCGAGATCTGCCGGGACTCGATGATCAGCGGCGGCGACAGCGCCACGATGTCCCCGGTGACCCGGATCAAGACGCCCTTCTCGAAGCACTTCTGGAACACTTCGAACGCGCGCGCGCCGGGCTTGCCCGCGCGCGGCTCCAATTCCACCGCGCCGATCAGGCCGTAGTTGCGGATGTCGATCACGTTCGGGGCGCCGCGAATCGAGTGCAGCGTCTCCTGCCATTCCGGGCTCAGCGCGGCGGCGCGGGTGAGAAGCCCCTCGCGCTCGTAGATGTCGAGTGTCGCGAGCGCGGCGGCGCAGGCCACCGGGTGCGCGGAGTAGGTGTAGCCGTGGAAGAATTCGATCGAATTCTCGGGCCCCTGCATGAATGCATCGTAGATCTTGCGCTGCGCGAACACCGCGCCCATCGGGATCGCCCCGTTGGTCAGGCCCTTGGCGGTCGTCATGAGGTCGGGCGTCACCTCGAAGACCTGCGAGGCGAAGGGCTTGCCGACGCGGCCGAAGCCCGTGATCACCTCGTCGAATATCAGCAGGATGTCGTGCTTGTCGCAGATCTCGCGCAGGCGCTTCGAGATAGCCGACCGGCGGCAGGATCACGCCGGCGGATCCGCCGATGGGTTCGACGATGACGGCCGCGATCGTCGAGGCATCATGCAATGCGATCAGGCGCTCCAGGTCATTGGCGAGATGCATGCCCCAGTGCGGCAGGCCGCGCGAGAAGGCGTTGTGTCCGAGGTCGAGCGTATGCTGCAGATGATCCACGCTCGGCAGCATGGAGGATGCGAAGAACTTGCGGTTGTTGACCAGCCCGCCGACGGACATGCCGCCGAAGCCGACGCCGTGATATCCCTTCTCCCGGCCGATGCAGCCGGGTCCGGTGACCCTGGCCGCGCGCGCGGTGGTAGGCGATGGCGATCTTGAGCGCCGTGTCGACGGACTCGGAGCCGGAATTGGTGAAGAACACCCGGTCCATTTGCGGGGGTGCGATCGCCGCCAGCCGGTTCGCGAGCTCGAAGGCGATGGGATGACCCATTTGGAAGGTGGGTGCGAATTCCATGGTGCCGAGCTGCTTGGTCACCGCCTCGGTGATCTCGCGGCGCCCGTGGCCGGCATTGACGCACCAGAGGCCCGCCACCCCGTCGAGCACCTCGCGGCCCTCGGGCGTCCAGTAATGCATGCCTTCGGCGCGCGCGAGCAGCCGAGGATGTCCCTTGAACTGGCGGTTGGCCGTGAACGGCATCCAGAAGGCGTCGAGATCGGTCTTCGCGGGAGCAGGAGTGATTCGGGCGTTCATGCGAGTCCTTAGTGAGGTCCGGGGCGGGCGGATGGCCTAGACAGCCCGAATGATAAAGAAATTCAACACAATCATCAATTTTAGGCGGGCATTGACGAGAACTGTTTAATATAATGGACAGCATGACCATGGATGTAGGCGCTCATCTCAAGGCGGTGCGGCAGATGTACGGGCTTTCGCAGCGGGAGCTCGCGAAGCGCGCCGGCGTGACCAATGGGCTGATATCGCTGATCGAGCAGAATCGGGTGAGCCCATCCGTGTCGTCTCTGCGCAAGGTCCTCGACGGCATACCGATGGCGCTGGCCGAATTCTTCACGCTCGACCTCGCCGGCAAACCGGAGGTGTTCTTCCCGCGCTCCGAACTGGCGGACATCGGCACGGGCGCCGTCGAGTTGCGTCTGGTCGGTGGACGATTGGCCAATCGGAGCATGGCCATCCTGCACGAACGCTATCCGCCCAATGCGGACACCGGCGAGGAGATGCTGGCGCACGCGGGGGAGGAGGGCGGGGTGATCGTCAAGGGCAA
>CAVTNZ010000035.1:0-10536 GCA_963736185.1 uncultured Gammaproteobacteria bacterium
ATCCGGCCGAGAAGACCGTCACCGTCGACACGAACAATCTCGACAAGTACCTGGGCGTGCGCCGCTTCCGTTACGGCAAGGCCGAGGAGAGCAACCGCGTCGGCCAGGTCACGGGCCTCGCCTGGACCGAGGTCGGCGGCGAGCTCCTGACCATCGAGGCGGCGGTGGTGGCGGGCAAGGGCAAGCTCACCCATACCGGCCAGCTCGGCGAAGTGATGCAGGAGTCCATCCAGGCGGCCATGACGGTGGTGCGCAGCCGCTCGGCCATGCTCGGGCTCGAGACCGATTTCTACCAGAAGGCGGACGTGCACATTCACGTTCCCGAAGGCGCGACGCCCAAGGACGGTCCGAGCGCGGGCATAGGCATGTGCACGGCCCTGATCTCGGCGCTCACCAAGATTCCGGTGCGTTCGGATGTGGCCATGACGGGCGAGATCACCCTGCGGGGCGAGGTGCTGCCGATCGGCGGCCTCAAGGAGAAGCTGCTGGCCGCGCACCGCGGCGGCATCACCACGGTGTTGATCCCCGACGACAACAGCAAGGATTTGACCGAGATCGCGGACAATATCAAGGAAAAGCTCGATATCCGCCCGGTGAAATGGATCGACGAGGTGCTGCAGGTGGCGCTCACCCACATGCCCGCGCCGCTCCCGACGCCCGAAGTGAAGCCGGCGCCGGCCATCGAGGGCGAGAAGCGCCGCCGCAAGCCGAAGGGCGAAGTGCACGCTCACTAGCGGGCGCCACTAGCCAAGGGAGGCGGCGTCGAGTAGACTTCGGCGCCTCTTCCAGGGGGGTGCTTAGCTCAGCTGGTAGAGCATCGCCTTTACACGGCGAGGGTCGGGGGTTCGATCCCCTCAGCACCCACCAGCATGCGGAGTGGTAGTTCAGCTGGTTAGAATACCGGCCTGTCACGCCGGGGGTCGCGGGTTCGAGTCCCGTCCACTCCGCCATTTCCCTGACGAAGAGTCCCGCGCGAGCCGCAAGGCCGCGCTCGAGGGTATGTGACGGGTCAGGTGCGCACGGCCCATGGGGCCACGGGCTGGAAGGGTTCTAGATCATGCTGCAGACGATTCACGACAAGCTGAAGGGTTGGTTGGCGGGGGTGGTGCTCGGTGCCATCGGTCTCGTGTTCGTGTTCTGGGGCATCAATTGGACATTGAGCGCGCCCAACTACGCCGCCAAGGTGAACGGGGTGGAGATCGCGAGCAACGATGTGCGCGAGGCGTACCAGCGCCAGCTCGCCCAGGCCGAGCGCCAGTCGAACGGGTCGGTCGACGATGCGCAGCGCGCCGCGATCAAGCAGCGGGTGCTCGACGACTTCGTCAACGGCGAGGCGCTCGCCACGCGCGCCGACCAGCTCGGCTACCGGGTGAGCGACCGGCAGGTGCTCGACGAGATGGCGCAGTACCCGCAGCTGCAGATCAACGGCAAGTTCGATTATGCCTACGCGTTGTCCGTGCTCAAGGCGCAGGGGCGCTCGGTGGCGCAGATCGAGAACGCGTTCCGCCGCGACGTGAAGCTCAGGGAGCTCGACCAGGCGATCAACGCCTCGAGCTTTGCGACCGCCACCGAGGTCAAGCGCTTCCTCGCGCTCACCCGCGAGCAGCGCGAGCTTGCCTGGCTGACGCTGCCCGCGGCGAAGTACGCGGCGCAGGCGACCCCCGACGATGCCGAGGTCAAGGCGTATTACGATGCGCACAAGGCGCAGTACATGACGCCGGAAACCGTGAACCTGCGCTATGTCGAGCTGAGCCTCGCCGAGCTCGCCTCCAAGGTCACCGTCGACGATGCACAGCTCAAGAGCTTCTACGAGGAGCAGAAGGCGAAGAACCCCGAGCGCTACGTTCAGCCCGAGCAGCGCCGCGTGAGCCACATTCTTCTGCAGGTCGCCGATCCGAAGGACGATGCGGCCGTCAAGGCCAAGGCCGAGAGCATCTTGAAGCGCGCGCAGAGCGGCGAGGATTTCGCCAAGCTCGCGACCGAGTTCTCGCAGGATCCGGGCTCGGCCCAGAAGGGCGGCGATCTCGGCTGGGCGGACCGCAAGGCCTATGTCGCCCCGTTCGCGGACGCGGCCTTCAGCATGAAGCAGGGCGAGATCAAGGGGCCGGTGAAGACCCAGTTCGGCTATCACATCCTGAAGCTCGAGGGCATCCAGCCGACGACGGTGAAGACCTTCGATCAGGCCAAGGACGAGCTCGCCGCCGAGTACCGGCAAAGCGAGGCCGACCGGATGTTCAACGATGCGCAGGATGAGCTCGCGGACGCGGCGCTGCAGAACACCGCGGACATCGACGTGGTCGCGCGCAAGGCCGGCCTCACGGTGCACGACATCCCGAATTTCAGCCGCACCGAAGGCGGCGGGGACCTGAAGTCGCCGGCCGTGCTGAAGGCCGCCTTCAGTCAGGACGTGCTCGACGGGCATCTGAGCCCGATCGTCGAGATCGAGAAGGGGCGCGGCGTCGTGCTTCGCGCCACCGATCATGTGCTGCCGCAGCAAAAGCCGCTTGAGGCCGTGCGCGCGGACATCGTCGCCGCCTGGAAGAAGGAGCGCGGCGCCGAGCTCGCCGCGCAGGCCGCGGCTGCGGCGGTCAAGCGCCTCGACGGCGGGGAGTCCTGGGACAGCGTGGCGAAGTCCCTGGGAGTGACTTCCGAGCCGCCGAAATACGTCGCCCGCTCGGACCAGGCGGTCCCGCTCGACGTTCGCAAGGACGCGTTCGACGGCCCCAAGCCCGCGGGCAAGCCGCTCTATTCGAGCGTCCCACTGACCAATGGCGATTCGGCCGTGGTGCAGGTGAGCGCGGTGCGCGAGGATCCGAGCGGCGACTCCAAACAGCAGGAGGCGGAAGCGCGGCGCGAATTCGCGCAGGCCGCCGCTGCCGCCGAGGCGCAGGCCTACGAGGTGGCCGCACGGGCCGACTCGTCGGTGACCTTGAATCCGCAGGCGCTCGATTAGGCCCCGGCGCCCGGTGTCCCCGCTCCTGCACCAGTTCTCGGACTGGTATCTATCCGCCCTGTCCGAGGGGGGATACTGGCTCATCGCCGGTCTCATGGCGCTCGAGAGCACGCTCGTGCCCATTCCGAGCGAGACCATCATCCCGCCGGCCGCCTACCTTGCGCATACGCGCGGCGGGCTGTCCGTGGCCGGGGTGGTGCTGTCGGGGACGGCAGGCTCCTGGGTCGGCGCCGCCCTCATGTACGCCGCCGCGCGCTGGCTCGGCCGCCCCTTCGTCATGCGCTTCGGGCGCTACGTGGCGCTGCCGCCGTCGAAGATCGAGCTCGCCGAGACCTGGTCGGCCCGATACGGCTGGGCGGGCGTGTTCTTCTCGCGCCTGCTGCCGGTGATCCGCCACCTGATCGGTATTCCGGCCGGTGTGCTCGAGTGGGATTTTCGCTGGTACTCGGCGGCCACGCTGGCGGGAGCGCTGCTCTGGTGCTCGGTGCTCGCGTGGCTCGGCGCAAGCCTCGGCGATCACCCGGAGCTGCTGCGCGGCTCGCTGCACCGGTTCGTATTATTGGTGCTGGCGATAGCCGCCGCACTGGCCGCGCTTTACTACCTGTTCGTTCACCGCGCCGTCTCGCGCCCGGCGGCGCGCTGAGGCGCTGCGCCGGGCGCGGCGGCTAGCTCGAGACTTTGCCGCCCGGCGGCGGGGGCGGTGGCGTCCCGATCGGCAGCTTGGCGAAAATCGCCGCGGCGGCCGCATTGATCTTCGCTTCGGCATTGGCGCCGCGCAGATCCGAGGCATTCTGGGTGACCGCGCCGTGCCAGATCGCCTTGTGGGCACGGGCATCGAAGATGTCGATGGCTATGCGGGTCTCATCCTCCACCCACGGGCCGTCGTAACCCCAGCCGCCGAAACGGCCGCGGCCCCAGCCGTACCCGACACCCCAGCCGACGCCCCATCCCGGGCCCCAGCCGCCGTAGTAGTCGTTGAACACCTGGCGGGTGCCGATGGCGTAGCCGACCACGCAGTCCGCCGCCGGACCCGCGGCGAGGGTGACGCCTCGCGCCGCCATGTTGCCCTCGATGGCGCTGCGCAGACGGTCGGCGTTCAGGGGATTGCCCCATGCGCCGGGCTGGCCCACGTTCACCGTGTGCTCGCTCGCGAAGGTGTACGTATGGCAATTCGCCACGGAAAATGCCGGGTTCACGTCGGTGGCGACGTGCAGGGTGGTGCAGGCTCCGAGGGCAAGCGTCAGGCCGGCCGCGAAACCGAAAATCATCACACTTCTTGACATAAGTTCATCCTCCGAAGACGTGCCGAGTCCTGAGCCGTCATCATCCCATAACCCCGCAACGGATGAAGGCTCGGCGCGTTGACCGAGCGGGCGTGGACTGTCCGCCGTCAGGTGTCCGCGGCGCCGTCCCCGAAGTTCATCGCCACCGAATTGAATCCCCCGTCGACATAGGTGATCTCGCCGGTGATTCCGGCCGCGAGGTCCGAGCACAGGAACGCGGCGGTGTTGCCCACATCGTCGATGGTGACATTGCGCTTGATGGGCGAGACCGACGCGACGTGCGCCAGCATCTTGCGCAGCCCCGGAATGCCGGCGGCGGACAGGGTCTTGATCGGCCCCGCGGAAACCGCATTGACGCGGATGCCGAGCGGCCCGAGATCGGCGGCCAGAAAACGCACGTTGGCCTCGAGACTCGCCTTGGCGAGGCCCATGACGTTGTAGCCCGGAAGCGAGCGCACGGCGCCCAGATAGCTCAGCGTCAAGATCGCGCCGGCGCGTCCCTTCATGAACGGCAGCGAGGCGCGGGCGAGGGCGGTCAGGCTGTAGCTGGAGATCTCGTGCGCCACGCGGAATCCCTCGCGGCTCGTGGATTCGATGAAGGTGCCCGTCAAGGCCTCGCGCGGCGCGAAGGCCACCGCGTGCACCAGGATGTCGAAGCCGTCCCAGCGGGTCTTCAGGTGCGCGAAGCCGCGCTCGATGTCCGCATCGTTCGCCACGTCCATCGGGAAGGTGAGGTCCGAGCCCAGGCTCCCGGCGAGCGGCACGACGCGGTCGGTCATCCGTTCGATGTGGGAAAACGCCAGCTCCGCGCCTTCCCGATGCATGGCCTGCGCGATTCCCCAGGCAATGGAGCGATCCGTCGCGAGCCCGACTATGAGCGCGCGCTTACCCTTCAAAAAACTCATTCTTCACCCTTGTTGATGGCTCGAATCGATGTACATGACGAGCCGCTGGCCGGCTCTGATCTGATGATGCTTGTTGAGGCCGTTCCAGCTCTTCAGCTGAACGACCGACACCTGGAATTGGCGCGAGATGCTGAACACGGTGTCTCCGCGGCGCACGGTGTACAAGGTGCGCCGGCCGCTCCTCACCCCCTCGTCGCGATAGCGCCGGGTGCTCGCCTTGATCACCAGCCGCTGGCCCTTGATCAACGGATCGCCGGTGCCCAGGTTGTTCAGCCGCGCGAGCGTGCTCACCGGCATCCCATGGCGCCGTGCGATGCTGTTCAAGGTCTCGCCGGCGCGCACCCGGTACACGATCTGGTGCTGCTTGCGGCCGCCGAGGTCCGTCTCCGGGCGATCGACGCGCGCGGCCGCGAGCAGCACCTTGTCCGGCAGCTGTACGCTGATCGACGGAATCTTGATGGTCTCGCCCGGGACCACGCGGCCGGCGGGCAGATCGTTGATCCTGGCGAGGACCGCCATGGAGGAGCCCGACTGCCGGGCGATCGAGGCGAGGGTCTCGCCCCGTGCGACCAGGTGCACGTCGTAGCGCATCCGATCCTCGGGCGCGAGCGTCTTCAGCGCCGCCTCGAAGGCATCGGCGTTGTCGATCGGCACGAGCATGCGGTGCGGACCCGAGGGATCGGTGGCCCAGCGGTTGTAGCCGGGGTTGAGCGCCACCAGCTCATCGTAGCTCGTGCCCGCGAGCTGCGCGGCGACGGTGAGCTGCAGCTGCGAGCCGGTGTCGATCACCGCGAAATAAGGCTCGTTGGGTATGGGCGCGAAATCGAGCCCGTAGCGTTCCGGCTCCGCCATCAGGCGCTTCATGGCGAGGAGCTTCGGTACGTAGGCGCGGGTCTCCGCCGGCAGATTCAGGTGCCAGAAGTCGGTCGGCCGGCCAAGGGCGCGGTTGTAATCGATGGCGCGCTGCACCCCGAGCTCGCCCACGTTGTAGGCGGCGATGGCGAGCAGCCAGTCCCCGTCGAACTGGTCGTGCAGCGCCTGCAGGTAATCGAGCGCGGCGCGGGTGGACTCGAGCACGTCGCGGCGTCCGTCGTACCACCAGTCCTGCTTCAGGCCGAAGCGCACGCCGGTGGCCGGAATGAACTGCCAGAGGCCGGCCGCGCGGCTCACGGAATAGGCGAACGGCTCGTAGGCGCTCTCCACCACCGGCAGCAGCGCGAATTCGAGCGGCATCCCGCGCGCCTCGACCTCCGTGACCACGTGGTACAGGTAGCGCTGGGCCCGCTGAAACACCCGTTCGAGATAATCGGGGTTGTGCTCGAACCAGGCGAGCTGCTGATCGATCGCCGGCTCCTGCACCTCATCGAAGGCGAACCCTGCGCGCATGCGGTCGAACAGATCGTCGTAGTCCTCGCCGTTGTGGTGCTGCCATTCGCGCGGCATGGTGAGCGAGGGCGGCGCCCCGGCCGCGGAGCTCGCCGCATCGGCGGGAGGTGTGCCCGCCTGCGCGCTGGCCGCCGGCGGGAGCTCGATGCGTTCGCGCGGAGCCGGCGGCTTGTGGGCGCAGGCCGCCAGCAACAACGCGGCGGTCAGCGCGGCGCCAAGATTTCGCAGTGCGATCCTGCGGGCCATCAACGAAACTGGTCCTTCCACGCCCGTAGCACCCCGAACACCTCGGCCTCGTCGCCGAGCGGGCGGCCCGCCCGAGCGCTCGCCGCGGCGCGCACCGTCCGTTCCTCGCACCGCAAAAAGGGGTTCACGCGCCGTTCCAACTCGATCCGGGAGGGGAGCGTGGGGGCGTCCGCGTCGCGCAGGGCCCGAACCCGGGTCTGATAATCGAGCGCCGCGCGGTTGTCGGGTTCCACGGCGAGGGCGAACTTCAAATTGGCCGCCGTATATTCGTGTCCGCAGTACACCGCCGTCTCGGGCGGGAGACTCTTGAGACGGCTCAAGGAAGTGCTCATCTGTACCGGTGTACCCTCGAACATCCGACCGCAGCCCGCGCTGAACAGCGTATCGCCGCAAAACAGCGCCCCGTGCCCCCAGAAGGCAATGTGGCTTAAGGTATGTCCGGGCACTCCCAAAATATCGAAGGCAAGTCCCAACTCCGGCAATTCGCAGCGCTCCCCATCCCGGACCGTCCGGGTTCGCCGCGGTATGCGCTCATCCTCCGGACCGACCACGGGCACGCGGGCCCGCTCGAGCAGCCTCGGGACCCCGCCGATGTGATCGGGATGGTGGTGAGTGAGTAGAATGGCGGCCAAGCGCGCGCCGCTCCTGTCGAGCTCGGTCTCGACCGGCCCCGCTTCGCCGGGATCCACGACCACGACGGATCCCGGTTGGCCCGGCGCCTCGATCAGCCAGATGTAATTATCGGCGAACGCGCGCACCGGCCGGACGCCAAGAGGCGCCGCTTGGAGGGTTGATTGGTTTGACATTTTGCGCCGTATTTAACCTGTAACATATGAAGTCCGCTAGTTTTTTCACAAGGCACCCACATTGAGAGCGACGCCAGACAATGCGCCGGCCAATTGGTTCGAGGCCCCCCTGGGCGGGCGCGTCCTGCGCGAGGAGGCGGCCCTGGCGCAGCTCGCGCTCGACGACGTGTTCGGATTCGAGCTGCTGCAGGTGGGCGAGTGGGGTCCCGCCCGCCATCTGCTCGACGGCGCCCGCACCCAGCACACGACGCTGCTCGCGCCCGAGCCCGGCCCCGGGGTGAGCCTGTGCGCGCCGCTGACGGCGCTCCCCTTCCGCTCCGATTCGATCGACGCCATCCTGCTGCCGCACACGCTCGAGCTGGTCGAGGACCCGTATGCGGTGCTGCGCGAGGCGGAGCGCGTGCTCTGCGCCGAAGGGTGCCTGTTGATCTGCGGCTTCAATCCCTACAGCGGGTGGGGCGTGCGCCGCCTGTTCTCCCATTACTTCCGGCGGCCGCCGTTTCCGCCGCAGACCCGCCGGTTGCTGGCCGAGCGGCGGCTGCGCGACTGGGTGGCGCTGCTCGATTTCGAGGTGGCCGACGTATACGGCTACCTCGGCCTGCTGCCGGTGGCGGGGCGGCCGCGAAAGCTCGAGGAGGGCGCCGGTGAGCCGCACCCGGGCCGGCGCCCGGCGCTGACCGCGGGCGCCTATCTGTTGAAGGCCCGCAAGCGGGTGCAGACCCTGACCATGGTGCGGCCGAGGCGCCGCGCGCGCCAGCGCGTGCTGATGCCGGCGGCGGAACCCACGAGCAAAGTCGGACCGTGACGGAGGTGCAGCTGTATACGGACGGGGCCTGTCGCGGCAATCCCGGTCCCGGGGGCTGGGCGGCGCTGCTGATCGCCGGCGCCGAGCGCAAGGAGCTGTCGGGCGCCGAGGCCGAGACCACCAACAACCGCATGGAGCTCATGGCGGCCATCAGCGGCCTCTGCGCCCTGAAGCGCCGCTGCTCGGTGAAGCTCTACACCGATTCCAAATACGTGCTGCAGGGACTGACCGAATGGCTGCCGCAGTGGAAGGCGCGCGGCTGGCGCACCGCCGCGCGCGAACCGGTGAAGAACAAGGATCTCTGGGAGAAGCTCGACCTCGCCGCGGCGGCGCAGGACATCGAATGGCACTGGGTCAAGGGCCATTCCGGCCATGAAGGCAACGAATATGTCGATGCGCTCGCCAATCGGGCGATCGATCGGATGCTGGCGGGGGCTTGATGCGTCAGGTGGTGCTGGATACGGAGACGACGGGGTTGGAGGTGGAGCTCGCGCATCGCGTCATCGAGATCGGCTGCGTGGAGATCTTCAACCGGCGGGTAACGGGGCGTCACTTCCATCGGTATTTGAATCCCGAGCGCGACATCGACGAGGGGGCGATCGAGGTCCACGGGCTGACGCGCGAGAGGCTCTCGAAGGAGCCGAGGTTTGCCGAGGTGCGCGCGGAGTTCCTGGAGTTCGTGCGCGACGCGGAGCTCATCATCCACAACGCGGCGTTCGATGTGGCGTTCCTGAACGCCGAGCTCGGACGCGGCGACGGCGCCCTTCGGATCGGGGATCTGTGCAGGGTGCTCGACACGCTGGCGCTCGCGCGCCAGATGCATCCCGGCCAGCGCAACAGCCTGGATGCGCTCTGCAAGCGCTATTCGGTCGACAATTCCCGCCGCGATTATCACGGCGCGCTGCTCGACGCACGGCTCCTCGCCGACGTGTACCTCGCGATGACCGGCGGCCAGGCGGCGCTGGTGCTCTCCGCGGAGCCGGATCCGGCGCTCGCCCGATCCCGGATCGAGGGCGCGCGCGGCATGTCGGCCGCTGTGCCGCTGGTCGTGATCGGCGCCAGCGCCGAGGAGCTCGAGGCCCACGAACAGGTGCTCGCGCTGCTCGACAAGGCCTCGTCGGGCAGGACGGTGTGGCGCAGCTTATAATCCCCGCCGGTGTAAGATCGCCGTCAACCCCACGCACGAGGCGTCCCGCATGACTCATCTGCACTCCTCACTTCCCGCCTGGCATGCCGTCGAGGGTCAGGCACGCGAATTGGGCGGCGCGCACCTGCGCGACCTCGACGCCGCCGACCCCAGGCGCTGGCAGAACCTGCATCTCGAGAACGGCGACTGGCTGCTCGATTACTCGCGCCAGCGCGTGACGGCGGAGACGCTCGCCCTCTTGATCGAGCTTGCGCGCGCGGTGAACCTCGAGGCGCGCATCGAGGCCATGTTCCGCGGCGATCCGATCAACACCACGGAGCGGCGCGCGGTGCTGCACACGGCGCTGCGCTCGGACTTCGCCGGCTCCGCCGCGATCCAGGCCGAGGTTCGCGATTCGCGCCAGAAGCTCGCCGATTTCGCCGGCGCCGTGCGCCGCGGCGACAAGCGCGGCCTCACCGGCAGGAAGTTCAGGCACGTGGTCAACGTCGGGATCGGCGGCTCGGATCTCGGCCCGCTGCTGGTCACGCAGGCGTTGCGCGCCGAATGGAGCGGCGACGTGACGCCGCATTTCGTCTCGAACGTCGACCGCACCCAGCTCGAGGATCTCACGCGCACCCTCGACCCGGCGGAGACGCTGGTGATCGTGTGCTCCAAGACCTTCGTCACCCAGGAGACGCAGGTCAACGCGAACGCGGCGCGGGAATGGATCGTGGCGGCCTTGGGGGAGAAGGCGCCGGGCCACCATTTCGTCGCCGTGTCGACCAACACCGAGGCGATGGACGCGTTCGGCATCGCCCCGGGGCATCGCTTCACGATGTGGGATTGGGTGGGCGGCCGATACTCGGTGTGGTCGGCGGTCGGGTTGATCGCCGAGCTCACCGTCGGCAGCGACAAGTTCCGCGATTTCCTGATGGGCGCGAGCGCCGTCGACGCGCACTTCAAGAACACGCCGCTCGAGCGCAATCTGCCGGTGCTCATGGGTGCCTGTTGTGTAGCCTACTGGTT
>CAVTNZ010000036.1:0-66589 GCA_963736185.1 uncultured Gammaproteobacteria bacterium
TGCGCAGCCTGGAGTGCGTCGAGCAACGCACGACTATCCTCGACGAAACCGCTTAGCACCACGTCCCCATTTTCGACGGACACATCAATGTGCATATCATTGACCGGACTGGCATGCACTGCCGCTTTCACTCGGGACGCCAACTCGGCGTCAGACGCGACGGGAGCTTGCGCAGGGGATGCCGGCTCGCGGGACTTTGGGACCCCGCTGCAAGCCCCTGTCGCGCCTAACAGGAGCAGCGTCGTCAAGATGACCGCGCCAATCCGCTTTTGGTGAGGCATGAAGAAAAGGTCCACGTCCCCTCCTTTGGCAAAAAAGCCGTCCGGAAACGCTGCCAAACAGCCGCGGCGGACCGGGTCGCGGTCCGGCCTCTATAAATGGGAGATTGGGTGCGAGAGCCTGGAAAATCAATAGGACATCATTACCGGCAGACTCATCTTCGTAAGGAGCTCGCGCGTCACGCCGCCCATCAGCTTTTCCCAAAGGCCATGGCGCTCACCTCATTGCGATTATCGGACAGTACGTCACACTAAAGGGATGCACTGGGTGCGGGTGCACGCGGCCGCCTGGGGAACGTAACGCGAAAGCAACTGCCGCATTCCAGTTGGCTTTGCACTTCAATTTCCGCGCCATGGGCCAAGCAGATGGACTTGACGATCGCCAGTCCCAGCCCCGCGCCGCCGTCTTCCCGCGACCGTGCTTCATTCACGCGAAAGAATCGATCAAATACGTGGGGGATGGCAGCGGGTGGGATGCCCACGCCCGTATCCGCTATCTCGAGCACGCTGCCCGCATTGTTCGTGGCGGTGCGTAGCGCCACGGTACCCCCCCGGAGGGTGAAGCGGATCGCGTTATCCAAAAGATTCACAATGATTTGCTTGAGCCGCGCGCGATCGCCCTGAATGACCGCTTTTTTCAACTCCGATACGTCGATCTCGACGCCGCGATCATCCGCCATCAACTGCATATGCTCCGCCGTGTTCAGTACCAGTTCTGCCAAGTCGACATCCACCCAAGCGCCCTGCGTTTCACCCGCGTCAAGCCGCGATAGCACCAGCAACCCGGACACCAGGTGCTCCAAGCGCGCCACTTCCTCGAGGACGCTGCCTATACGTTCCCGCAAATCACTTCGGGTTGGCTGAGACTCGCGGGTTAACTCCTCCAGCTCGCCTTTGATGACCGTGAGCGGCGTGCGCAACTCATGCGAGGCATCCGCCAAGAATCGGCGCGAGGTTTGCACCGAGTCACGCAGCCGTCCCAGCATCGTGTTTAACGAGATCGACAGCCGCTCCAGGCCATCACCGCTCGGCACAACCGGCAGTCGAAGACTCAGATTCTGAAGGCTCATCTGCTCGGCGGTTTGCGATATTCGATCGACCGGTTGCAAGGCCCAATCCACCAGCCAATAGCCACCCCCGGCGGCGCAGACAATGAGCACCGGGAGGAGCAACGCCAGCAGATCCAGCAATCGATTCAAAGCCTCCTCGATCGGTGCGGTCGAGACCCCCAACTCGACCAGGTAATCCCCGGACGCCGCACGAACCGGCGTCTCGCGAATCATGAGGTGCTGGTTGCCGTCGATCGTGACGACGGGCTTTGGGTCATGGGTGGGCGGAGAACGCACAGCCGATGGATCGAAGCTGTGATCGGCGGGCATGCCCGAGCGATAAATCACTGTCGCCGGCAACCGAGTCACGCGCACGAAGCGATCGTTGAATTCCGGGGCGACTCGAGTATTGATTTCCCGGTCAATCGTCTCATCGGTCGCATCGGCAGGCGCCTGCACGATTATCTGCTCGACCTGCGCAGAGCGGCGGCCCAGTGTGTCGCGCAAATTCGCCCGCAGATAATGCTGCAGACCGAAGAAGACACCTGTCCCGACGAGTACAAACACTCCGCTCAAGAGGAGCGTGTACCAGGCCCCCAGGCGAAACGGGAGTGAGTGATAATTCATTCCGGCGCGGGTTCCGCCTCCCGTACGCAATAGCCCACCCCGCGAACGGTATGAATGAGTTTAGCGGCGAAAGGATCGTCGATTTTTCTGCGCAGATACCGCACGTATACATCGACAATGTTGGTCACTCCCTCAAAACTCTGGTCCCACACGTGATTGAGAATCATGGTCCTGGAGAACACTCGCCCGGGTGAGCACAGGAGATATTCGAAAAGAGCGTACTCCTTGGCCGTGAGATCGATCCGATGGCCGCCGCGTCTCACCTGTTGGGTTAGTCGGTTGAGCTCAAGATCGCCGATGCGCAGTACGTCGGCGCGCTCGACAGGCGCACGCCGCAGAATGGCCTTGATACGCACCAGCAATTCGGAAAAATCGAAGGGTTTCGTCAGGTAATCATCAGCCCCCGCCTCGAAATGCATCACTTTATCGTCAATGTCGTCACGCGCGGTAAGCACTAGGACCGGAAGAGCGGAATGAGATTGGCGCAGACGCCGCAACAGCTCCGTGCCGCTCAATTGCGGTAGCATCAAATCGAGGACTAGGAGATCGTAGCTGTACGAGTTGATATAGCTTTCGCCCTCCCGACCGTTCGCGGCGAGGTCGACCGCAAATCTCTCGGCGCGCAGACCTCGAGCCACAAATTCAGAGAGTTTGCGGTCATCCTCGACGATGAGTATGCGCACAGTGACCACCTCATTTGATCATTCCATAGCACCCTCATTAGGGTGCCGTTAGATCTTCATTAGAAACTCTCTCATGCAGACGCGGACAGATCCAGGGCGGCCGGCAGACCGGAACTCACCCGCGATTGCTCAGTCGAATTAGGTGGGCAGCGCGGGTTTGGAAATTGGGTCGTGGACGTACCGATTGAACGCTCTCTCATGGTGTCGTGATGTGTAATACACGAATGCGCTGGATCGCAGCGGTCGCTTTGGTCTTCATCGGGATTGGCCCCCCGGGTTTCGCATTCGCGCATGGGGGAGGTGGCGGAGGTGGGCATGGTGGGGGCGGGGGTCACTTCGGCGGGGGCGGTCACTTCGGTGGAGGTGGCCACGGATTCGCAGGTCACGGCGGGTACGGGGGAGGTTATCGAGGCGGATATGGTGGGGGTTGGCACGGGGGTTATGGCGGGGGCTACCGCGGGGGACATGCAGGCTGGGGCCGCGGCTATGGGCACTGGCATGGAGGTTACGGCTGGGGCGGGGGTTATGGCGGTTGGGGCTGGGGTTGGGGCGGGCTTGGACTTGGTCTGTACTTTGCGACGCTACCGTTGTATTACGACACCTTTTGGGCAGACGGGGTGCCCTATTACTACGCGGACGGCAATTACTTTCAGTGGGACGGCGATGTCGGTCAATACGAAACCGTAGACCCGCCCCCGGAGGTGCAACGTCAGGCGGCGGCGCTCTCGCCCGATCTCATCGCATATCCAAAAAATGGCCAAACCGAAGCGCGGCAAGCGACCGACAAATCGCAGTGTCGTACCTGGGCTGCTGCTCAGAGCGGCTTTGATCCCACTCAAGCAACGGGGGCCCAGGGGACTCCAACCGACTCGACCACTAAGCGCTCGGATTATATGCGAGCCCAAGCGGCATGCTTGGAGGGTCGCGGCTACAGCGTCGAGTAGCTCTCGGACTTCAATAACGTTGCGTCCGCCGTCAGTGGTGCCCGAGGCCGGAGTCGAACCGGCACAACCGTGAAGTTGAGGGATTTTCTTACCACTTCGGCTTTCGCCGCCAGCACCGTTGCCGTTCGTGGTCTGGAGCACGCCTTCACCCTAGCCACCGGCCTTAGGTGCCCGCCGTCTGCTCTCTACACCTTCCCTCGAATACATGCGATCCGGAGGCTTGGCTCGGCGTTGGCTCGAATGCGTGAGCATCCAGGCGTTCACCGAATTTGACGGGTTGCACCTTCGGGGTTTCCCTCCGAAGGGCTCAAATTGCTTCAAGTCCCTTGTGTCTACCAATTCCACCACTCGGGCGAGTGATTATTGTCGCGCAGTTGCAGCGGTCCTGCTCGACAGTTGCGACAACTCGATAGCTGTTCGCGTCTATTCAAAAACATCTGCGTTATCATTGACTTTCGGAACGGAAGTGAACTTAACCTCAGGAAAGCGCGACCCGCTCCACTGCCGGCACGCACCAGATATCGAGCGGCGCGCTGCGGCCGCGCAGCTCGAACTGCGGCAGATGCAGGAACGCGATGGGCCGTGCGGTCGCATCCCCCCGCGTAGTCTTCGCATCGAGGGCGGCTGCCACCGTGCAAGAGAGCAGCACCTCGCCCGCCCGTGCGCGCCCGCAGAGCCGGGCCGCGACGTTTACCGTATCGCCAACGAGCGTCGTGCGTCTCTGGCCCGGCGGCCCGAGCAACGCGAGCGCCACCTCTCCCATGTGAAGGCCCACCCCGATGCCGGCCTCGATCGCGAGGTCTTGGCGCCAGCGCTCGGCCAGGGCCGCGAAATCCGTGAGCATGCTGTGGCCCGCGGCCAATGCGGCGCGTGCGCCCGCCTCCGCCGGCTCGCCCAGGCCGAAGCCCGCCATCATTCCGTCGCCTGCGACGTGGTACACCTGACCGCCGTGCAAAACGGTCGCCGCCGCGAGCACCGCGAAAAACTCATCGAGCAACGGGACTATTTGCGCGGGCGCCAGCCTTTCGGCGAGACCGGTATATCCCCGAAGGTCGGCGAACAGGACCGTGACCTGGGTGGTCTTCGTCATCCGGGGACGGGCGACTCGCGCAACGGTCAAGGAACCGGTGGCGCGCACTTTGGGAGGCGTGACGGGCATCCGTCAGCCTTCGATCACTCGGACAATCGACACACCGTCTCCTGGAGCCCCTGTGGAACACTACCTGCGGTTTCGCCGCAGCCCGCAGTATGCACCAAGGCGCCTGCGGCATGTAAGCGCAGCCCAGCGCCTCGGGCCTTCCCGATCATCCGTCGCGCTTCGGGATCTGCAGTCCTCGCGCGACGGCGGGCCTCGCGAGAAACGCCTCGAGGGAGCGCCGAACATGGGCGAAATCCTCGATGCCGACCAGATCCGCGGCGCCGTAGAACCCGATCAGGTTGTTGATCCAGGGAAAGGTTGCGATGTCGGCGATGGTGTAGGTATCGCCCATGAACCAGGGACCCTCGGCCAGCCGCCGCTCCATCACCGCCAACAGCCGCCTGGATTCAGCCACGTATCGGTCGCGCGGGCGCTTGTCCTCGTACTCCTTGCCGGCGAACTTGTGAAAGAAGCCCACCTGCCCGAACATCGGGCCGACCGCGCTCATCTGGAACATGAGCCATTGGATGGTTTGATAACGGCCGGAGGCGTTCTTGGGAAGGAACGCACCGGCCTTCTCCGCCAGATAAATCAATATGGCGCCGGACTCGAACAGGCCCAGCGGCACGCCATCGGGCCCCTTGGGGTCGAGGATCGCGGGAATCTTGCCGTTCGGATTGAGCGACAGGAACTCCGGCGTCGACTGGTCTTTCGCTTCGAAGCTGACGAGATGCGGCTCATAGGGCAGCCCGATCTCCTCCAGCATGATGGAGACCTTCACCCCATTGGGCGTCGGCAGCGAGTAGAGCTGAAGGCGGTCGGGGTGCGTGGCGGGCCACTTGCGCGCGACCGCGAATCCATCGAGCGTCTGCATGGGAATCCTCCTCTGGAGGTTCGATTATGCGCCCGGTCGCGGGCGCCACGAAGGGATTGCGCCGACCGGCCGCCGCTCTTCCAGCAGGGTCGGTGAAATCCTACACGAGGAAACGCGGATCGCCGTTCACCCCGGAGCGCCGCCGTGCGCAATATGAGCGATAGTCTCCGGAGAAGCGCGATGCACCCTTTGAGCGGACGCGGCAGAGGCGGCGCCGTACGCGAGCCGCGCCATGTTTGGGTGCTCACGCAATCCGTCTCCGGCATCAGCCGGGTGGTTTCCGATATCAAGCGCGCAGAGTCCTTTTATCGCTCGGTGCTGCGTTTCGGCGGCGTCTCGCAGGGACCGGCCGATCCGCAGGTTCTGCGGGCGTTGGGTGCCGAAGGCGATGCCGTCGAACGCAGATTGCGCCTCGGCGAGGAGGATGTGGTGCTCGTGCAATTCGAGTCGGCGGGGCGCAATCACCCCGCGGACTGCCGAAGCGACGATCTGTGCTTTCAGCATCTCGCGATCGTGGTGAGCGACATGGACGCGGCCTATTCCCGCCTTCGCTCGAGCACCGGATGGCGGCCGATCAGCACCGAGGGCCCTGAAACCCTGCCGGCATCCAGCGGCGGCGTTCGGGCATTCAAGTTTCGCGATCCGGACGGTCATCCGCTGGAGCTTCTGTATTTTCCGCCGCGCCACGCAGATCCGAAATGGCGGGAGCGGGCACGCTCGTCTGCCTCGGATCAGCTCTTCCTCGGCATCGACCATACCGCCCTGTCGGTGAGTTCCAGCCGTCGAAGCCTCGCCTTTTACCGGTCTCTCGGGCTGTGCATCACGCAGCAGACCCTGAACTCGGGGCCGGCGCAGTCACGTCTGGATGGACTCGCCGCGGCGCACGTGCGCGTGACCGGCCTTCATCCCTCCTCCGGTGCCGGGCCGGGACTGGAACTGCTCGCATACAGGCCTCCCGGCCGCTCGAGCGCGCAACCGGGCGCGACCGATGTGTCCATGCAATGGACGACGCTCGGTGCAATCGCACCGGACCCGGCGGCCGGGAACGATCATGCAAGCGCACTGGCGCCGCTGAAGAAGATCTCCGCGGTGAGCGACCCGGACGGACATCGCTTCGTGCTGGTGAGTCAGGGCGCTTCCCGGGGCCAGCCGGCGTGAGGCCCATGGACTTGCGTGGAGACGAACGGGTGGCTCACGAAATCGCCGATCGTCGACGTTTGCGGCCCGAGCATGATGAGGCCCAACCCCCCCACCAGGCCGAAGTTCTTCAGGAATTCCCAAAAGTGCTCGAGCCCCTCGCCTTCCTTGAATCGCCAGAAGTCCGGAAAGCGCCAGAATTGGTGGAACAGGATGGCGGTGACGACGCAGAACCCCGCCAGGACGAACGCTGCGAAGCGATCGTGCCAGCCCGTGACTATGCAAACCGGGGCGAGGAATTCGACGGCGATCGACATCACGAGCATTCCCTGAGGCCAGAAAACACTGCCGGCCTGCTTCATCGCCGAGGGCCAGTTGAGGATCTTGTCCAGTCCGCTGAACGGAAACAGGATCACCAGGAACAGCCGAAGCACCGTCGGCGCGTAGTCGTTCACGAACGTCACGAATCCAGCCGCTCCCCGCATGGAGGTTTACGATGAGCGACAGTATAGGACCGCGTCCCCGGCTCGCGTACTGGCATCTTTGGACCGGCGAGGATGGCATCACCCATCAGACCGAATGCCGGCTAACGGACTTCGAGATCGCGCGAGTGGGCGCGGCCGCTCCGCAGTGGAACGATGCGCAGCGGCGCGGGGAGGCGACCGTGGTATTCACCGTGCAACCGGCCGGATGGGTGGGCGATTGGCACGAAAATCCCGCACCGCAATGGATCGTGGTGCTCTCCGGGCGCTGGTGGATCGAGTCCATGGACGGAACGCGCATAGAGCAGGGTCCCGGCGAATTCTCGCTCGGCGAAGATCAGGGCTCGATTCTGACGGGGGGCCGCAAGGGGCATCGGTCCGGCACCGTCGGCAAGGAACCCGCCGTGCTCATGACGGTGCAGATGCACGTGGCGCCGGTACGTGCTGCCTGTCACTTGCGGTGACCGCACGAGCGCCATGAACGACATCGACCTCATCGAGCCCCGCTTTCGCCACTACGTGCTGCCGAACGCGCCGCTCGAGAGGCTCGCGGACGGCTTCGGCTGGCTCGAGGGACCCACCTGGTTCGCGGATCACGACTGCCTCATCGTGAGCGACATTCCGAACGACCGGCTGATGCGCTGGAGCGAGAATTCGGGCCTGAGCGTTTTTCGCGCGCCATCGGGCTTCACCAACGGCAACACGCGAGATCGCATGGGGCGGCTCGTGAGCTGTTCGCATCGGCATCGCTGCATCTTTCGCACCGAGTGGGACGGCACCGTGCGCGTGCTCGCCGACCGCTTCGAAGGCAGGCGCCTCAACTCGCCGAACGATGTGGTCTGCAGCTCGGACGGAAGCCTGTGGTTTACCGATCCGACGTACGGCATCAACACCGACTATGAGGGCGGCAAGCAGGCCTCGGAGCTGCCGCCATCGGTCTACCGGCTCGACGAAGACGGCGTACTCGATCTCGTCGCCGGCGACTTCCAGGGGCCGAACGGGCTGGCGTTCTCGCCCGACGAACGCCTGCTCTACATCGCGGAGACGGGACGGCAATTCGATGCCGACCCGAGGCAATATATCCGGGTGTTCGACGTGGCCGCGTCGGCGCGCGCTTCTCTCGGAGCGGGCCGCATCTTCCACAAGACGACGCCCGGCTACACCGATGGCTTTCGGGCCGACGAGGATGGCAACCTCTGGGTCAGCGCCGCCGATGGCGTGCACTGCGTTTCGCCCGCGGGGGAGCTGCTGGGCAGGATCAAAACCCCCTATCCGGTGTCCAACCTCACGTTCGGCGGCCGCAACCGCTCCCGCCTGTTCATCTGCGCCTCGCACACCCTGTATGCGATCTACACCAATCAGCGCGGCGCCGCGCGTCCTTGAGTCAACCCGAAGGAGTCGATCCCGTCATGACAACCGCCCCTCCCCTGCCTCCCCAGCGAATTCTCGCCGGACAAAAAGCCCTCGTGACCGGCGCCAATTCCGGCATCGGTCGCGGCGTCGCGATCGCGCTCGGACAGGCCGGCGCCGACGTGATCGTCAACTACGTCTCCGGCGACGAAGCGGCCGAGGCTGTGGTGGCAGAGATCCGCTCCGCCGGCTCCGAGGCGCACGCCGTCAAGGCCGACGTGTCCTCCGAAGGCGAAGTCGCGGCCATGTTCGCCGAAATGATGAAGCGTTTCGGCACCATCGACATCCTGGTCAACAACGCGGGTCTGCAGCGCGATTCGGCCTTCAAGGACATGACCCTGGCGCAGTGGAACACCGTGCTCGGCGTGAATCTGACCGGACAGTTTCTCTGCTCGCGCCGGGCGGTGGCGGAGTTTCTGCGCCGCGGGGTGGTTCCGGCGGTGTCGTGCGCGGCGGGCAAGATCATCTGCATGAGCTCGGTGCATCAGCAGATTCCATGGGCGGGACATGCGAACTACGCCACCTCCAAGGGCGGCATCAAGCTGCTGATGGAGAGCATGGCGCAGGAATTCGCCCCGCATCGCATCCGCGTCAACGGCATCGCCCCGGGGGCCATCCGCACACCGATCAACACCAGCGCCTGGAACACCAAGGAAGCCTACGACTCCTTGATGACCCTGGTTCCCTACGGACGGATCGGCGAGCCCGAGGACATCGCACGCGCGGCGGTGTGGCTGGCCTCGGATCATTCGGATTACGTGGTGGGAACGACGCTGTTCGTCGACGGCGGCATGACGCTGTACCCCGGCTTCGCGACGGGCGGGTGAATGCGCCATGGCCGACGCCCATTACGATCTCATCGTCATCGGCTCCGGTCCGGGCGGCGCCTCCCTCGCGCACAGGCTCGCCCCGACCGGCAGGCGGATCCTGATCCTCGAACGCGGCGATTACCTGCCGCGCTCGCGCGCGAACTGGGACTCGCAGACCGTTTTCGTGGACGGCGCATATCAGGCCAGGGAAACCTGGTACGGCGGCGACGGCCGCGAATTCCACCCCGGGCTCCACTACTACGTCGGCGGGAACTCCAAGGTGTATGGCGCGGCGCTGCTGCGCCTGCGCGAGCGCGATTTCCAGGAGCTGCGGCATGCGGACGGGATCTCGCCCGCGTGGCCGCTTCCCTACGAGGTCTTCGAACCCTATTACGCGCAGGCCGAGCGGCTGTTCCACGTGCATGGTCTGCGCGGCGAGGACCCGAACGAACCTCCCTCGGACGGCCCGTTCCCGTTTCCTCCCGTGTCGCACGAGCCCGCCATCCAGACGTTGAACGAAGGTCTGCGGGGGGAAGGGCTGCAGCCCTTCCATCTGCCGCTCGGCATCCTGCTCGAGGAGAAGGACGGCAAGGCGACGCCCACCAGCACCTGCATCCGTTGCGACACCTTCGACGGGTTCCCGTGTCCGTTGAACGGCAAGGCGGACGCCCAGGTGATGTGCGTGGACCCCACCCTTCGCGCCCACGCCAACGTCACCCTCAAGACGAATGCCTATGTGTCGAAGCTGCACACCGATGCCGACGGGCGCATCGTCAACGAGGTGCAGGTGGAGTGCGGCGGACGCACCGAGCGGTATTCGGCCGACATCGTCGTGGTTGCCTGCGGCGCGCTGTCGTCGGCGCTGCTGCTGCTGCGTTCGGCGAACGCCGCCCATCCGCGCGGGCTTGCCAACCGTTCGGACCAGGTGGGCCGCAATTACATGCGACACAACCAATCCGTGCTGATGGCCTGGATGCGCGAACCGAACGAAACGGTATTCCAGAAGACGCTCGCGATCAGCGATTTCTACTTCGGCGCCGACGACTGGGAATACCCATTGGGGCTCATCCAGATGTGCGCGACCTCGCACGGCGCGCAGGTTCGCGGCGAGGTGCTGCCGGCATGGCTGGAATGGCTGCCGAAAGCCCCCTTCGAGGAGATGGCGCGCCATTCCATGGATTTCTGGCTCTCCAGCGAGGATCTGCCGCGGCCCGAGAATCGGATCTGTTACGACGGTGAGCGCGTGATTCTCGACATCAAGGAAAACAACATGGAGGCGCATCGGCGTCTGAAGAAAAAGCTGGAACAGATCTTGACCCGTGTCGGCGCGCACCCCGTGCTTCTCGAACGGAGCCTCTACCTCGGCAAGCAGATTCCCATCGGCGGCACCGCCCACCAGGCGGGTACGGCGCGTTTTGGAACCGATCCCGCCGCCTCGGTGCTCGACACCGACTGCAAGGCGCACGAACTCGACAATCTCTATCTGGCGGATGCCAGTTTTTTTCCCTCGATCGGCGCGGTCAACCCGACGCTGACCATCATCGCCAACGCGCTTCGCGTCGCCGATATCGTCGCAAAGCGGCTCGGCTGAGAGCGAGGCGGTGGTTACATGTCGCCGGGCGGCATGACGCCCATGTTCATGTTCATGTGATACATGATCCACAGCGACCCGGCGATGACGATGCCCACGACCATCACACCGAGCGCCAGCGCGAGCGAATTGTTGATGTTGTCCGGGCCCGTGGTGATGTGAAGGAAGAACACGAGATGCACCCCCATCTGCGCGATGGCGAGCGCCGCGAGCGCCATGGGAACTCCCGGTACATAGAGCAGGCTGGTGCCGCTCGCCACCCAGAACGATGCGACCGTGAGCACCGCGGCGAGCCCGAGTCCGATCAGGTAGTTGCGGACGCCTTCGGCAACGGTCTCCTCGGCCTTCTCCGGGTCGCCGGGCGCGGCGTCGAGCCCGTGGCTGCCGCCGGCGGAATTGATCTCGTGTTCGCTCATGGGCTCGTCCCCAGAAGATAAACGTTGGTGAAGATACCGACCCAGATGATGTCCAGCGCGTGCCAGAACAGCGCGAAGCACAATCCGCGCCGCATGATGTCGGCGCGAAATCCCTTGGCCCGGAACTGCGCCATCATGGTTCCCAGCCACAGAAGACCGATCGTCACGTGCACCCCATGCAGGCCCACCAGCGCGAAGAATGCGGACAGGAACGCGCTGCGGCCGGGACCCGCATCCATGGCGATCATCTTGGCGAACTCGCTCACCTCGAGACCGATGAAGGCCGCTCCCAGCATACCCGTGATGAGATAGCCGATCTGTGTCCACATCATGTTGCGGGCGTTCGAGGCGATGGTCGCCAATCCGCAGGCAAAGCTCGAAAGCAGGAGGCACGCCGTCTCGATCGCCAGAATCCTCAGATCGAACAGCTTGACCGCCGTGGGACCGCCCGCCGTGGCGTGCGCCAGCACCGCATATGCCGCGTAAAATCCCGCGAACAAGATGAAGTCCGAGAGAAGGAAGATCCAAAAGCCGTAGCCGGTGATGATGCGCTTGGTGGCCGGACCCAGATGTCCGCCATGCGGCTCCTCGATCCAGCCCACCTTGCGGGAACCATGCGCCTTCGTTTCCGAATACTCGACCGCGTGGATGCCTTTTTCCCGCCCCTCCACCAGCGCTATTCGAGCCTGTCGCCGCTCTTCGTCGATTTTCGCAAGCTCGTGCGCGGGCAATTCGTACTCGTAGCGGTTGCGCCAGGCGAAACCGACGAAGGTTCCGAAGGCCCCGATCAATCCGACGATCACCATCCACCAGATGTGCCAGATCAGCGCGAAACCGGTCACCACCGCGAAGAACGCCGCGATGAACCCGGTGGGGCTGTTGCGCGGCATCTCGATGGGCTGGTAATCCGGCAGGTCCGTGAGCCTGCGCTGCTGGATCGCTTTCTGCTTGAGGCCCCAATAGGCCTCCGCTCCGGTGACGTTCGGCATCACGGCGAAGTTGAAATGCGGCGGCGGCGAGAAGGTGATCCACTCGAGGGTGCGCCCGTCCCAGGGATCCCCGGTCAGATCGCGCAGTTTTTCGCGGTTGCGGATCGAGACGACGAGCTGCGCGATCTGGAGCAGGATGCCGCAGAAAATGATGCCCGCCCCCGCCGCGGCCACGATCAGCCACGGATGCCATTCGGCAACGTCATAATGCTGCATGCGCCGGGTCATGCCCTCCAGTCCGACCACGTACAAGGGCATGAACGCGACATAGAAACCGATGAGCCAGCACCAGAAAGCGGCTTTGCCGGTCCTCGGGTCGAGCCGGAAGCCGAACGCCTTCGGGAACCAATAGGTGTAGCCCGCGAACGCGCCGAACAAAACGCCGCCGATCACGACGTTATGGAAGTGCGCCACCAGGAACAGCGAGTTGTGCAGCACGAAATCGGCCGGCGGGACCGCGAGCAGGACGCCCGTCATTCCGCCGATGGCGAACGTGACCATGAAGGCGAGCGCCCAGAGCAACGGCTCCTCGAACCGCACGCGGCCGCCCCACAGGGTGAACAGCCAGTTGAAGATCTTCACGCCGGTCGGAACGGCGATGATCATCGACATGATGCCGAAAAACGCGTTCACGTCGGCCCCGGCGCCCATCGTGAAGAAATGATGCAGCCACACCAGGAAGGACAGGATGCAGATCGCCATGGTGGCGATGACCATGGATCGGTAGCCGAACAGCGGCTTGCCCGAAAAGGTCGAGATGACCTCGGAGAACACGCCGAACGCCGGCAGGATGAGGATGTAGACCTCCGGGTGGCCCCAGGCCCAGATGAGGTTCATGTACATCATCGAATTGCCGCCGGCCGTGTCGGTGAAAAAATGGAACCCGAGGTAGCGGTCGAGCAGCAGCATGGCGAAGGTCGCGGTGAGAATCGGGAAGGCGGCGACCATCAAGAGACTCGAAGCAAGCGACGTCCAGCAAAAGATGGGCATGCGCATCAGGGTCATGCCCGGCGCACGGATCTTGAGTATCGTGGTCACGAAGTTGACGCCCGTGAGGAGCGTTCCGATACCGGAGATCTGCAAGGCCCATAGGTAATAATCGACGCCCACGCCCGGCGAATATTTGAGCTCCGACAAGGGCGGGAATCCCAGCCACCCCGCCCTGCTGAACTCGCCGATCACCAGCGACATGTTGACCAGCAGGATGGCGGCGGCGTTCAGCCAGAGACTCACCGAGTTGAGCGTCGGAAAAGCCACGTCGCGCACGCCGAGCTGCAGCGGCACGACGAAATTCATCAGGCCGATCACGAAGGTCATCGCCACGAAGAAGATCATGATCGTGCCGTGGGCGCTGAAAACCTGGTCGTAGTGCTCCGGCGGCAGGTAGCCCGCCGAATGGAAGGCAAGGGCCTGCTGGGAACGCATCATCAGCGCGTCGGTGAAGCCGCGGATGAGCATCACGAGCGCCAGCACGCAATACATCACCCCGATGCGCTTGTGGTCGACCGAGGTGAACCACTCATCCCATAGATAGCGCCAATGGCCCTTGAGCGTGAGCCACGCAAGCAGTGCGATGATGCCGAGGATCATGAAGGCCGATGCGGCCATCGGGATGGGCTGGCTGAAAGGGATGGCGGACCAGCTGAGCTTGCCCAACATTATGCGAATTCCTCAGGTGGCATCGGCAATCCACTCACGGTGCATTCGTGATCGGCGGCGCCCCGGCCGATTCGGGGGCGGTGCCCGCGACGATCGCCGCGAACAGCGTCGGGTCGACGGCTTTGTAGGTGGTCAGCGGCGCGCTGTCCGCGGTCCCGGCAAGCCGGGCGTACGCCCCCCTGTCGAGCGCCTCGCCGGACTCCTTGACACCCGCCACCCACTGGTGGAAGGCGTCGGTCTTCACGGCCCGCACATCGAAGTGCATGTCCGAGAACTTGTCGCCGCTGAACTGGCCCGACAGACCGGCAAAGGTGCCCGGCTCGTCGGCCTGCAGGTTCAGCTGGGTCGTCATCCCCGCCATCGAATAGATCATGCTGCCGAGTTGCGGCACGAAAAACGCGTTCCAAACGCTTGCGGAGGTGATCTTGAAATGCAGCGGCGTGCCGGCCGGAACCACCAGCTGGTTGACGGTGGCAATTCCCTCGTCAGGATAGATGAAGAGCCATTTCCAGTCGAGCGAGACGGCCTCAACCTCGACGGGCTTCAGCGGGCTGTCGAGCGGGCGGAACGGATCGAGCGCCTGCGACCCGAACCAGGCGATGCCGCCGAGGAAGGTGATCACCAGGGCCGGTATGGCCCAGATGATGAGCTCGAGGCTGCCGGAGAAATCCCAGTTCGGCCGGTAGGTGGCGCGGGTGTTGGAGGCGCGAAACCACCAGGCGAAGCCGAGGGTCGCGAGCACCACGGGCACGACGATCGTCAGCATGATCACCATCGAATCGATGAGTATGAGCTTCTCGGAGGCCCCGACGGGACCTCGCGGATCGAGCACGCCGCTGCAACCCGAGAGGGCCAGCGCAAATACCGGGGCAGTAAATTTTTTCAAAAACACGATGGTGGCCGGCCGAGTGGAGGGCACGCGCAACATTACCATACGATCGAAGAACTCAGAAGGGATAGTTCAGGCCGGTGAACACCGCGGCGCCCTCGCTGCCGTAGCCGATATCGACGTAGCCCACCACGAAGGGACGCGCGATGCCCCGAAATCCCAAGCCGCCGACCTTGTGCAACTGATCGAAAGGCAGCGTGCTCGATCGGTCGAACACGCGGCCCACGTCGATGAAGGGAGCGAGCTCCAACTCGACCGAGGTTGCGACGGCCTGGAAGGTGGCCACGTTGCGGCGATATTCCACCGACGACGAAAACGAATCGCGATCGTAGAAGCGTCCGCTGCCGTAACCGCGCAGGGGTTGCGAGCCGCCCACGACGGTGTCGGCGCCGCCGATGCTCGAGAGCGCCCAGAACGGAACGTCATGCGCCGTCGGCAGGTAGCGCAATGCCATGTGCATCGCGATCACCGTTTTTTCCTGCAGCGGAAAGAAGGCCCGCCCGTCGAAACCGGCCTCGGTGTACAGCGAGTCGTTGAACGCGCCGTCGCGGCTCGCCATGCCCCCGTAAGCCACGAGCTCTGCACCCTTGGTCGGAATGATGATGTCATCGCGCGTGTCGTAGACGATCGACACCCGGTTCAAGAAGTTGTGGTTGGTGCCTTCCCCGAGGATCTTGCTGAAGCGAGTACCAATCGAGGCGATCTTGGCGAGCGTGCCCGGCAGCACATCGACGTTCTGGAAACGTGCCGTGTATTGAAGCTGCCATGCATGGGTGATGTTGTAGCCCGGTTGCAGCTGCAGCATCTCGGACTGCGCCGTGTAGTCGGTCTCGTTGATCGCCGGCGATTCGTTGCCGAGCCCATAAAAGCGCGGCGTTCCGTCGACGGAGTAGATCAGGCTGCCGTTGAAGGACCAGCGATCCAGCCGCTCGCGCCCGATCTGATACTCGCCGTCGAATTCCCGCTCCACGCGCTCCTGGATGCCCGTGACGATCGACCATTGCTCATCCTGGGAATCGAAGCTGTAGATGCGCCCGTGCACCCCCCAGCCGAAATACGGGTTGTGGATCAAGTCCGGCGCGATGATCTTGCGAATGTCGTCATTTTCGTCCGTGACCAGGATCGTCGGTATCAGGCCGAGGGTCGTGCCCGAGTCGGGATCGACCGCGATCTCCGGCACGGGAATGAACGGCGCGGTCCTCGGATCGAACCAACGGGTGATGGGCGTGTACCAGGGCCTGGGCTCGCCCGGCGGGACCGGCTTGGCGGGCGCTCCGGGCTCCTTCGGCCCCGCCTGCCCGGGGGCGGGTTCGGGAAGCTCCGTCGTCGGCGGCGCGTTCCCGGGCTGCAGCTGCGAGAGATACGGATCCCCGCTCCCGGTCGTCAGCCTGTCGAACGCAGCATCGGGCCAGGCCGGCGCGGCGATCGCGGCCGAGAGCGCGAGCCACACGCACGTCGACAGGACATGCGCCCGGCCGCAAGCAGTCGCAAGCCTCACGCGCGCAGCCTCAAGCACGGGACCCGGGGCACGGAGCCCGCGAAGCATCGCAGCAACAGTTGGATATCCGCTGACCTCGAGTTGCCCATGGTGGATATGCGGAACAGGTTTCGACAAATTACCTTGCTCCGCGCAGATCACGAACCCTTCTGTCTTCAAGGCATCATAGAGCGCCGCGTCGGCGACGCCCGCCCTTGAAGGCACGCAACACCACGGATGACTGGCAGGCGTGCACGGCAGAATGAAGGAGGCATCCCTTCTTCCTGCAATCGCGCGAGACGGCCCAAGCCGCGATGATACGTGCGGTTAGCAGCCCGCGCCAGCGCAGCTCGGCGCCGCGCTCGCTCCCACATCGCAATCGCAAGGCGGCCCGCCGGCGTCCCAAAGTGCGGTAAAAAGCGGTACCATTCTCCGCCAAGGCCAATCCTACAGGCGAAGTGTGAAATCCGGATTTTTTAGGCTTGGCCAATGGGTGGCCAGACATCCTCGTGTCGTGCTGCTCGGCTGGGTCGTGGCGATCGCGCTTGGCGCCGTCGGCGCCCACAAGCTGCCGGCGGTCGCCATCGGCGGAACCGCGGGCATCCCCGGAAGCCCCTCGATCGCGGCCGGCGATGCGCTCCGTTCGCAATTCTCCAATCCGTTCATCGATCCCCTGGTGGTCGCCGTCTCCGCTCCGCGGCTGGACGTGGACCGGGCGCCGTATCTCTCGTGGGTTCGAAGCGCCGCGCGCGTGCTCGCCGCCCTGCCGGCCGTGCGCCGGGTGGCCGATTACCCGACCACGCACGATCCGCAGATGCGCTCCGCCGACGGCCACGTGACCCTGCTGCTCGTCGGCCTGGCCTCGACCGACAAGGAAACCGAGCAGCGCGCCGTCCTTCAGGTGCGCAAGGCCGTCGCCCCGCTGCGCGCCGAACTCGAACGGCTCGACGCCTCGTCACAGGTCGCGGTGACCGGAGGTCCGGCGGCGGACTTCGATGTGAATGCCTGGAGCGCCACCGGAGGCGACCACGCCGAGAAGCACGCATTACCGCTGACCCTGATCATTCTGATGATGGCGTTCGGCACGCTGGTCGCGGCCGGACTGCCGTTTCTCATGGGATTGGCGACGACCACGGTGTCGCTCGGCATCGCCTTTCTGCTCGCCGAGCTGGTCCCGGTGTCGAACCTGCTGAGCAACGTCGTGACCATGATCGGCCTGGCGATCGGCATCGATTATTCGCTGCTCATGGTCACCTATTATCGGGAGAACGGCACGGGGGCGACGGTCGCCGAGGCCGTCGCGGACACGGTCGCGCGGGCCGGACAAACCATCGCCTGGTCGGGCGTCACCGTGATGATCGGATTCTTCGGGCTGCTGTTCAGCCCGATTCTCGAGACTCGATGCGCGGGAATCGGCGGCTCGCTGGTGGTGTGCGTGTCGGTGCTCGCGGCGCTGACCCTGCTCCCCGCCGCGCTGGTGCTTCTGGGCCCCTATATCGAGCGATGGTCGGTGATCCCGCCGCGTTTTCGGCTGGGCAATACGACGGAGCTCTGGCGGCGGCTCGGCCAGTGGATCGTGCGTCACCCCTGGCCCACGCTCATCGTGTCGGGTCTCTTCGTCCTGGCTCTCTCGCTGCCGCTGCACAAGGCGAGCACGGGCGTGAGCAACGAGCGCTGGTTCCTGCCGCGCGCGACCGAATCCCGCACGGGCGCGGAGATTCTCAGCACGCTGCGCAGCGACAATTCCTCGCTCACCATCTATGCCATCGTGCATACCACTGACGGCACGCCGCTGCTCGCCGCCCCGCACATCGCGCCGCTCTCGGAATACGCCGCGCGGCTCGCGAGCGACCCGCGCATCGCCTCCGTCGCCTCGCCGTTCAACCTGCACAAGGGGTTCGGCGCGGCGCAATATGCCGCGCTCTACCAAAATCCCGCGGAGGCGTTGCGCGGCAACCCGCAGATCGCCGAGCTGTACGTGAGCAAGGATCGCACCGGCGCGCTGTTTCAGATCACGCCCGCCGACTCGCTCAGCGTGAAGCAGATCGAGGGGCTCGCGCGCGACCTCGGCAGGATCGTGCCGCAGGGGCCGTTCACGGTCGCCATCGCCGGCACACCCGCGGAGCACAACGACTTCAACCATTACATGTTCAGGAGCCTCCCGAGGGTGGTGGGATTCGTCGTCGGCGCGACCCTGGTCATGCTGTTCTTCGCGTTCCGTTCGTACCTGCTTCCGATCGAGGCGGTGCTCATGAATCTGCTCGCGGTGGCCGCGGGTATCGGCGCCGTGGTGGCCGTCTTTCAGCTCGGTTGGTTCGACGGCCTGGTCGGATTGGAGCGGCCCTTCGTGTCCATTCCACTCGAGGTGCCCATGATGGTGTTCTGCCTGAGCTTCGGGCTGTCGATGGATTACGAGCTGTTCCTGCTGTTTCGAATCAAGCGCGCGTACGCGGTGGAGCGCGACAACGACAAGGCGACCGTGTCGGGACTCGTGGCCGTGGCGCCGGTGATCACCGGCGCCGGGCTCATCATGGCGGTGGTCTTCGGCGCGTTCGTCGGGGCCGAATTGCCCGTGCTCAAGATGATGGGCGTCGGGCTCTGCGTGGCGGTGCTGGTGGACGCCACCGTGATCCGCACCTTCGTCGTGCCCGCCGTCATGGCGATCGGCGGCCGGTTCAATTGGTACCCGGGCTAGCAGCCCGGGCGGCTACCCCATCGGTTTGCCGCAGCGGGCGAGCACGCCGCGCAGATCGCGAATGGCGGGAAACACCTCGTTGTTCCAATCGGCACCCTGGGCATCGTAGGCCTGCTGTTCGTACTCGACGATCTCCTTGTCCTCGCGGAAGATGTTCTCGGTGAACCACACGACGAACGGCCATACCGCGTGGATCACGATCGGGAATTTCGGCTTCTTCACCGAGAGATAGCCGTAGGTTCGGTTGGTGCGCTGCTCCGCGTCGAGCGGCGTGTAGCCCAGCCACACCTCGAGCACGGGATCGGTCGTGTCCTGGATGTCGCGGCCGACCCAGACCTTGAGGCTTTGCGTCGGATAATCCGTGCGGATCCGCATGTGATCCGAGAAGTCCTTTTTCGCCTCGGTGCGTTTGCGCATGAGATCCACGATGACCTGCTCCCCCACCGAGCTCTTGCCGCCGGTCCGGCTGAAGCTGTACTCCACCTGGGCCCAGTCCTCGCCGTGCTTGCGCCCGAGGCAGTTGGCGCGGATCGAGCCCATCTGTTTCCTGTGCATGAATTGATGATTCATGTCGAACAGGTTCTCGTGCATGAAGGTGTAATGGCAGGCCACTTCCCGGTTCAGGCGGCGCGTCTTGTATTCCTTGCGCTGCGAGGCCCCAAGAGTCTTGGGAAGGCGGCTCTCGGCAAGCGCCGGATCGCCCGGAAAGACGAAGATGAGCCCGTCGAGCTCGCGCACGGGGTAGCTTTTCACCCCATTCGGCAGCCGCTCCTTGCCGAGATACGGCACGCTCACGCACTTGCCGGTGCAGCTGTAGGACCAACCGTGGTAATGGCATTTGAGCTCATCGCCGCTGACGACGCCGAGATGAAGCGGCACCTGCCGGTGGGCACAGCGATCCTCGAGCGCGAACACCTGACCGTGTTTTCCCCGGTACAGCACGACGGGTTCGCCGGCGAAGCGCCGGCCGATCGCTTTGCCGGCCTTGAGTTCGTCGCACCAGGCGAGCGGATACCAGTAATCCGGGTGCGCGCCGATCTTGCGCAAATCGACGCCATTGGGCGTATTCGCGATACGCATGCTGGTCAGGTTGGAACTCTCTTCCGACATGGCGATTCCCCGTGTGTAATGCCGCGACAATACAGCAGCGGCCGGATGACCGCATAGCGGCCCGAGGCTCGCGGTGGGCAGCCGCCGCCGGGCGATAATCGGTGGTTCGGTGTGAGGCCGACTCGGGATCGAACCGACCTACACGGCTTTGCAGGCCGGCCGGGGGCAACCTCGGCCGACCTGCCGACCTAAGTATCTGTTTTTCCTCAATGCGGCCAAGCGGCCAATCTCAGAAGCCCCAGATTAGGCCGAGCGACAGCAATGACGGGTCCCGCCGGGCGCGTATTGGTGCCCTTGATCGAAGACTGTACCGTGGAAATCGGATCACAGATTCCGGACAGACCCGCAGGGCGCGGGCCGCATCCAAGCTCGCCGATGAACCACGACAGGGCCAACCTGGAAACGCTGATGAGAGGTCGGCGAACTTTGCGCGCTCGTGCGGCGTAACTTGTATCGGATGACGAAAAAGGCTGGAGGCTAAGGTCGGAATCGAACCGGCGTACACGGCTTTGCAGGCCGCTGCATGACCACTCTGCCACTTAGCCCTGGGTCCATGACCGACGAAGTCGCCGGGTCTCTACATCGATACTGGAGCGGGAACCGCGATCGAACACGCGACGCCATCCACTGCAGGGCGCGCCTTGGGCCGCATAACCCATTGGTTTCCCAATCAATTTTTCATTTTAACAGTTCGTCTCCGGGCTTACAAGACGCCGGCAGCGCGGCCGCTCGAAGCCGCATAACTGCCAAGCGTTCCTGACGGGATCCTGACAAACCTTTTCCTCCGGCCTGTGCGCGATCCACGGGGGTACGCGTTATCTTGCGGCAAGGCACAGGAATCATTCAGCGATAGCTCGACACGGATGACACCCATGAGACATTGGATCGTTTCTTCTTTGATGCTGGTCCTCGCGTCCGGCTGCGGCGGCTCAGGCAATGTATCCGCGCCGACGCTCCCGCAGGCGAACCCCACCGGCGTGGTGTTCGTTTCCTCCCCTCCCACGTCGTTGGCGGTGAATGCCGCCACGACATTGAGCGCGGCCACGACCTATCCGAGCGGCGCCGTGGGCGGCAACATGGCGGTGACGTGGTCGGTCACCTGCGGGAGTGCCGCCTGTGGCACATTCGGCTCGAATGCGGACGCCGGCGCGGTCACCTATACCGCCCCCTCCTCCATCCCGTCGGGAAAGACGGTGAAAGTGACCGCAACGTCCGTGGCGGACCCGAGTCTGTCGGTCTCCTCCACCATCACCATCGTGGCGCCGATCCCGATCTCGGTGCTGTTCGCTCCGACACCGCCCGCCTCCCTTCAAGCCGGCAGCGAGTTCGCGTTGAGTGCGACGGTCGACAACGACGTGTCGGCAAATCCTCAAGTCAGCTGGACGGTTGCCTGTGGAAGCCCGGCCTGCGGCTCGTTCCAGCCGACGGTCACAGCCAGCGGCTCATCCACCACCTATTCCGCGCCGGCCGCCATCCCGCAGGGCGGCAGCGTGACCATCACGGCCACGTCGGTCACCGACAAAACGAAATCCGCCACGGTCAAAATCGTGGTGACGGCCGCGGGCCCGACGCTCGCCAATGGAACGTATGTCTTTCAGATCGCGGGGCCACCGGGGGGCCAGGCAAACTTCGTCACCGGCGTGCTGGTGGCGAGCAACGGCCGGATCACCGCGGGTGAACAGGACACCGTCGCGTTCACCACGGACTCGAACGGCAATCCTTACGCCAATCCGTATTTCCAGCCGATCACCGGCGGCAGCTACACTGCCACGGCCGACGGCAACCTGCAGCTCTCCATCGTGCTTGGCGCCAATGCGGTGGAGACGCTCGTCGGTACGCTCGGCGCGGGGAACCACGGCTTCGTCGCCGTTCTGAACGGCGCATCCGCGAGCGCCTCCCTGGAACTGCAATCGAGCGCAGGGGCACCCTCCGGCGGCTACGCGATTTCGCTCTACGGCGGCGACGGATTCGAGGGGCCCACATGGCTCGCCGGGGTGCTGAACATCGACGGCGCGGGCAGCATTTCCGGGGCCGGCAGCGTTCTCGATGTGGTGGACGCCGGAGGCCAGCAAACGGGAAGCTACACCTTGGGCGCGAGCTCCGTGTCGGCGCCGGACAGCCTGGGCCGTATTCAGATCCAGCTCCAACCCAACGGCTCGACGCTGCAACCCATGACCCTGGCGGGCTATGTCGTCGACACGACGCACATCCGGCTGATCGGGAGCGGAGACCCGAGCAACGCGTCGAACTATCAAGGCGTGCTGGGCGGACTCGCCCTGGGTCAAGGCGCCGCAACCGGGCAGTTCAGCGCGGCCACGGTGGCCGGATCCCGCTACGTGTTCGGCGCCCAGGGCAACGACCTGCAGGGATCGCTGCAGATCGCCGGCGTGCTGACGCTGAACGCGAGCGGCTCGGTGACCGGCCTGCTCAACTGGAACGACCTCACCGGCCAGTCGGCGCAGACTCCGCAGACCTTCACGGGCAGCTATTCAGTCGACCCCACCGGCCGCTTGACGCTGAGCACCTTGACGAACGGCTCGAGCTTCTCCTATTCGATGCACCTCTATCTCGCGGCCGGCGGCAACGCCCTGCTGATGTCCGACGACCTCAATGACAGTTTCGGGGGTCAGGGTTTTCAACAGCAGAGCACCCCGTTCACGGCTGCCTCCTTGAGCGGCACCTATGGCCTGAACGTCACCCGATTCACCCCGAACCTGCAGGAGTTGCCGGCGATAGGCTCGATCACGGCGGTCCCGGGCAGCGCGAGCGTCGCGCTGAGCGGCTTTGCCGACGTGGGCGACGGCAGTTCCGATTTTGCCGTCAGCGGCACCGCCACGGTGCAGCCGAGCGGAGTCTTTCCCGGGAAGCTGATCGGCCTCGATCCTTCCTCGCCCGTGTCGCCCGCGAGCTTCACCCTGTACTTGGTCGATGGCACGCGCGCGTTGCTGATCGAGACGGATCCGCTCGGGTTGGCTCTCGGAAACCTGCAGAACGGGTTATGAGGCTCGATCGCACCGGCCGCCGGGCCGAGATCACAAAGAATCTGGAGCGGGAAAGGAGGCTCGAACTCCCGACCTCAACCTTGGCAAGGTTGCGCTCTACCAACTGAGCTATTCCCGCCTTTTGGGCAGAGGCGCAATTGTAGGGCGGTGCCGCCCGGAGTCAAGCCGCCGCATGCCAAAACCGTCGCCAAATGATTGACCCGAGGCGCATTTCCCCCGCCCGGCTGGCCGGGGCGCGCTGTGCGACGCGCGGTCAGAGCCGCGAGCTGCCGCGCAGTTCGGGCCAGGCGGCCCGCAGATACAGGAACATCGACCAGAGCGTGAGCACGGCGGCGATGCCGGTCAAAACCAAGCCGAGCTTGTAGACGGGAATGGCGAACAGATCGCGCCGATACAGCAGGAACGACAACCCGACGATCTGCATGATGGTCTTGATTTTGCCCCAGATCGAAACCTTGATGCGGCCTCGCGCCCCGATTTCCGCCATCCACTCGCGCAGCGCAGAAACCGCGATCTCCCGGCCGATTATCACGATGGCGACCACCACCAAAAACCAGCTTTTCGGATCACCGCTCACGATCAGCACCAGCGCGGTGGCGACGATCAGCTTATCGGCCACGGGATCCAGGAATGCTCCCAGGCGCGACGTGAGCCCCCACTTGCGGGCGAAATAGCCGTCGAGGCTGTCGGTGATTCCGGCCAGCGCGAATGCGGCGCACGCCGCCGGATCCTTCCACCAATAAGGCAGATTGAACAGCACGAAAATCGCGGGAATCATCAGAATTCTGAGCCACGTCAGGGTGTTCGGCAGATTGCCGTACCAAGCGCTCTTACTTCCCGGGATGGAGATGCTCATAGATCACCTGGGCGAGCTCACGCCCGAGGCCCCGTACTTGAACGAAATCATCGATGCCGGCACGCAAAATCCCCTGCAGGCCGCCGAATTGCTTCAGCAGCTCACGTCGCTTTACCGGGCCCAACCCCGGTATGGTTTCGAGTATAGACTGGCTATGGCGTTTCGCGCGCTTGCGACGGTGTCCGGTGATCGCGAACCTGTGGGCCTCGTCGCGCACGCGCTGAATGAGATGCAGCGCGGCCGAATCGGGCGCGAGCAGGGTCGGGGTGTCCCGCTCGGGGGTGAACAGCTGCTCCTGGCCGGGGCGCCGATCCGCTCCCTTGGCGACCCCGATCAACGCGATGCCCTCGACGCCGAGCTCGGCGAGCACCTTGGCCGCCTCCCTGAGCTGACCTTTGCCGCCGTCGATCAGCAGCACGTCCGGCGCCGTCACCTCTCCCTCGCGCACCCGCTTGTAGCGGCGCGTAAGGGCCTGATTCATCGCGGCGTAGTCGTCGCCGGGGGCGATGCCCGAGATATTGAAGCGCCGATACTCGCTCTTCAGCGGTCCCTCCGCTCCGAAGACCACGCAGGACGCCACGGTGTCGGTGCCGCCGGTGTGGCTGATGTCGAAGCACTCGATGCGGCCCGGTGGCTCGGCCAGATCGAACGCATCGCTGACCTCCTCGAGGCTCGCCTCGATGCTGCCGCGCGCGAGCGCGCGCATCTTCAATGCCTGCTCCGCGTTCTCGTGCATCATCTCGAGCCAGCGCGCACGGATGCCGCGAACCGAGGAGGTGATCCTGATCTTGTGGCCGGTGCGCTCCGCGAGCGTCGCCTCGAGCACCGGCATCTCCTCGAAGTCGGTCTCGACGATGATTTCGGGAGGCGACTCGCGCTCGAGGTAGTACTGGGTGACGAACGCGGCCAGCACCTCGCGCAGCTCGGCGAGCGGCGCCTTCGGAAAGAATGTCGTGCTGCCGAGGCTGCGGCCGCCCCGCACGAACATGAGGGCGATGCAAAACTCGCCGTTCCCCGACGCTATGGCGATCACGTCGGCATCGTGGTCGATGTCGGCGGTGACGATCTGCTGGGCCTGAATGGCGCGCAGCGCCTTGAGCTGGTCGCGCGCACGCGCCGCATCCTCGAACTTCAATTGGTCGGCGGCCGACTCCATGCGGCGCGCCAGCTCGCGCTGGGCCTCGTCGTTGCGCCCTTCGAGCACACGTATCGCCGACTCCACGTCGCGCGCATATTCCTCCCTGCCGATGAGTCCCACACAGGGCGCCGTGCAGCGCTCGATCTGATACTGCAGGCACGGCCGCGACCGGTTCGCGAAGTACAGATCGTCGCAATTTCTCAGCCGGAACAGCTTCTGCAGCTGCTGCAGGCTCTCCCGGACCGCGCCGGCCGACGGATAGGGTCCGAAGTAGCGCCCCGCCTCCTTGCGCGAGCCGCGGTAGAAATTCAGCCTCGGGAACTCGTGCCGGGTCTCCAGATGCAGGTAGGGGAAACTTTTGTCGTCCCGAAGCACCACATTGAAGCGGGGGCGGTGTTTCTTGATGAGGTTGAACTCGAGCAGCAGCGCCTCGGTGTCCGAGTTGGTGATGGTGACCTCCATGCCGGCGGTCTTCGCCACCAGCGCCTGCACCTTGGGCTGGACGTTGCTCGGCTGGAAGTACGAGCCGACACGGCTCTTGAGATTGCGCGCTTTGCCGACGTAGAGGATGCCCCCCTCGGCATCGAGCATGCGATAGACGCCGGGCCGGCCCGGAAGCGAATCCACGAAGGATTTCGCGTCGAACGCCGCCGGCTCGGCGCCGCCCGCGTCTCTAGGAGGGGATTCCCCGGTCATGGCCGTCTGCGGTGGGTGTGCCCAGGAGGGTCTGCGCCCTTTTCATGATGTCCTCGAACATGGCCGCCGTGAGGCGGCGTGTCTGCGTGTTGTAGCGGCTGCAATGGTAGGAGTTCAACAATACACGTCCCGCGCCGAGGGCATGCTCGGCGCCGTGTGCAAATTTGAAATCGCCCGGCTTGAGCCCCGCTGCGCGCAGCACAGCCGCGTGCGCAATGGCCCCGAGCGCCAGCACCACCCGAACCGTCGGGCTCTGCGCGAGTTCGGCCTCGAGGTAGGCGTTGCAGGCCTTGATCTCCGGCGGCAGCGGCTTGTTGGCGGGCGGCAGGCATTTGACCGAGTTGGTGATGCGAGCATCGTCCAGGCGCAGCCCGTCGCCCGCGTGGACGGAGGTCGCGGCGCTCGCGAAACCGAGCTTGTGCAGGGTGCCGTACAGCAGTATTCCGGCGTGGTCTCCCGTGAACGGTCTGCCGGTGCGGTTCGCGCCGTGCATCCCGGGCGCAAGGCCCACGATCAGCAGCCTCGCATCGGGGTCCCCGAAGGGCGGCACGGGCTTGCAGTAATACTCGGGATTTTCGTGCTTCACCGAGTCGAGAAAGGCCGCGAGGCGCGTACAGCGCCGGCAACTGGAGTCGAAAATGCTGCTCATCAGGGACCGAGCGATTCGGCCGATCGGCCGGCCGTAGTCGTCATGAAAATGGGGCTCAACAAAAAACGGGCTACGCGGAACCCCGCGTAGCCCGCCGTCGATCGCGCCTCGAATTTGGACTAACCCGAGCGCAACCCAACCTTTCGCGACCTGGGCCGATCCGCCGACCCGCTGCGTCGCCGACGTTACCTTGGACCTTTTCGGTCGCAAAAATTCCTTGCGCTCGGCTAAATATTTTTGCGGTCCGTGCAACAGCCGGGCCCCACAAAAGACCCGAAGATTTGCCGCGCTCAACTCTCAAAGGGCGGGAAAGGTTTGCGCGGCAGAATATCACCTGCGCCGCCCGAGGCAACGAAAGTTTTTCCAAAACCGCAGCCAGCGATTTGGATAACTAGTCGAGGTTATTTATGTAACATCATGATTTTATTATTTTTATAAAATCATCACGATCGGGTTGAGATTGAATATTAGGGGTTTACCCTACTCCACGACGGGCCCGGGCGCGACGCGCAATCAGCATGGACAGCTCGAGCGCCTGTTCCGAGTTCAAGCGGGGGTCCACCTGCGATTTGTACGCCCGCGCCAAGTCGGCCTCCTTGAGGTCCCGGGCCCCGCCGATGCACTCGGTCACGTCCTCGCCGGTGAGCTCGACATGCACGCCTCCCAGCGTGGACCCGAGCTCCTCGTGGATGCGAAACGCGGCCTCGACCTCTCCGAGGATGTTGTCGAAACGGCGGGTCTTGATGCCGCCCGCGGTCGTTTCGGTGTTGCCGTGCATCGGGTCGCACACCCACAGCACCTGCGCACCCGAGGCTCGCACCGCCTCGATCATCTCGGGGAGCCGCTGCTCCACGTCCTTGATGCCGAACCGATGGACGAACGTCAGCCGCCCCGGCTGATTCTGGGGATTCAACGCCTGCGCGAGTTCCTGCAGCCATTCCGCGCTCATGGACGCCCCCACCTTGACCCCGATCGGATTGGCGATCCCGCGGAAGTACTCGATGTGCGCGCCGTCGATGGCGGCCGTACGCATGCCGATCCACGGCATGTGCGTCGACAGGTTGTACCATTTCTTCTGGCGCTCGATGTAGCGGGTCTGGGCCTGCTCCGACAGCAGGTGCAGCCCCTCGTGGCTGGTGTAGAAATCCACGCGCGTGGCGGCATGCACCTCGCGCCCGCTCATGGATTCGAAGAATTCCAGCGACTCCGCGATCGAATCGACGATCCGTTGATAGGCGTCGCGCAGCGGTGCGTGGTGCAGGAAGCCCAAATCCCAGTATTCCGGATGGTGCAGGTCGGCAAAACCGCCGTCGATCAACGCGCGCACGAAGTTCAGCGTCAGGGATGCCCGCTCGTACCCGCGCAGCAGCAGTTCGGGGTCCGGTTCCCGCTCCGCGGCGCTGAATCCGGGGCGGTTCACATTGTCGCCCCGGTACGAAGGCAGGGTGATGCCGTCACGAGTCTCGGTATCGGCCGAGCGCGGTTTGGCGTACTGCCCGGCGAAGCGGCCCACGCGGATGATGGGTTTCTTCATGCCCTGCAGCAGCACGAGGCTCATCTGCAGCAGCACCTTCAGGCGCCTGGCGATGTTGTCGGACTCGCAGTCTTCGAAACTCTCCGCGCAGTCGCCTCCCTGCAGCAGGAACGCCTCGCCTCCCTGCGCCTTGGCGAGCTTCGCGCGCAATGCCTCCACCTCCCAGGAAACCACCAGGGGCGGAAGCCGGCTCAGCGCCGCCACCGACCGCTCGAGAGCGATCGGATCCTTGTACTTGGGCTGCTGCGCCGCCGGCCGGCCGTGCCAGCTCGCGGGATGCCAATTGGCGAGAACCGGGGATTTGGACATGCGCGCGATGCTACACAGCGCGCGCATTCGGTGCAAAGTGGCGCGCGGGATCCGGGCACGGCAGAATGCCCGCCAAATTCTCAACTCGGAATTCCCCATGTCGAAAATCACCGAAACGTTGCGGGCGCTCGGTCTCAGCGACACCAACCCCGGCGCCTGGCATGGCAGCTGGAGCACGGCGCAATCTGCGGCGCTGATCGAGTCGACCAATCCGGCCACCGGCCAGACACTCGCGCGCGTCCGCGCAGCCAGCGCGGACGATTACGAGCGGGTGCTTGCGTCGGCGGTCGAGGCCGCCAGGCGGTGGCGCACCGTGCCTGCGCCCAAGCGCGGGGAGGCCATCCGGGTGATCGCGGAGGAGCTGCGCCTGCACAAGGATGCGCTCGGCAGTTTGGTGTCGCTCGAGAATGGCAAGATCAAGGCGGAGGGAGACGGCGAAGTCCAGGAGATGATCGACATCGCGGATTTTGCGGTCGGCCAATCGCGCATGCTGTACGGCCTCACCATGCACTCGGAGAGGTCCCAGCACCGCATGTACGAGCATTGGCATCCGCTCGGCGTGGTGGGTGTGATTTCGGCCTTCAACTTTCCGGTGGCGGTTTGGTCGTGGAACGCGTTTCTCGCCGCCATCACCGGAAATGCGACGGTGTGGAAGCCCTCCCCCAAGACGGCGCTCTGCTCTTTGGCCGTCCAGCACATCTGCAACCGGGTGATGGAGCGTCTGGCGCTGCCCCCCGTATTCCAGATCTTCATCGACGCGGGCACCGAGCTCGCCTGCCGATTCGTCGAGGATCGCAGAGTCGCGCTGGTGTCCTTCACCGGCTCGACGCACGTCGGCCGGCAGGTCGGCGTGAAGGTGGCCGAACGTCTCGGCAAGAGCCTGCTGGAGCTGGGCGGCAACAACGCCATCATCGTGGACGAGAGCGCCGACCTCGATCTGGCGGTCCCGGCCATCGTATTCGGCGCCGTGGGCACGGCGGGTCAGCGCTGCACCACGACGCGGCGCGTTTTCGTGCAACGCTCGCGCGCCGCGGAACTCGAGCGCCGGCTCATGGCGGCATACGGGCAGGTCCGCATCGGCGATCCCCTGGATCCCGACACGCTGATGGGGCCGCTGATCGATGCGGCGGCGGTGCGCCGCTATCAGGCCGCGCTCGCTCAGGCGCAGGCCGAGGGAGGGACGTTGTTGTGCGGTGGGCGCGTGCTCGACCGGACCGGCCATTTCGTCGAGCCAGCCATCGTACGCGCCTCGGCGCAGATGCCCGTCGTAAGCACCGAGACATTCGCGCCCATTCTCTACGTGCTCCCCTACGACACCTTCGAGGAAGCGGTGGCGCTTCAAAATGCCGTGCCGTACGGCCTGTCTTCCGCGGTGTTCACCGATCGGCTGAAGATCGCCGAACGCTTTCTGTCGGCCGAGGGAAGCGACTGCGGCATCGCCAACGTGAACCTCGGCACCTCCGGCGCCGAGATCGGCGGTGCGTTCGGCGGCGAGAAGGACACGGGCGGCGGCCGCGAGGCGGGATCGGATTCCTGGAAGGCGTACATGCGGCGTCAGACCACCACCATCAACTGGAGCTCGCAGCTGCCGCTGGCGCAGGGCATCCGCTTCGATCTGTCCTGATGGGCTCAGCGCGACAGCCAGGCCAGGATCTCGGCCTCGCGCTCGCCGAGGCGGGCGGCGGAGATCGGGACCCGTGTCTTGAGCTCCTGAGCGTATAGCGATACGCGGTATTCCTCGAGCCACAGCCGCAGCTCCTCGAGCCCCGGAGGCCGCCGCAACTCGGACGCGGCGCGTTCCTCGAGGGAGGCGATCCGCGAGGCCCATCCCTCGACCTCGGCGAGGATGGTCACGGGTTCGCCGCCGCGAGCGAAAATCCGCTGCCAGCGGCGCTCCTCCGCCTTCAGGTAGCGGGTCACTTGGCGCAACCAGTCCGGAGACATCTCCAGGAGCCGGTCCGGGCGCAGCAGCCCGGCCACGTGCGCCTGCGTCTCATCGGCGGCTGTGCGGTGCCCGCGCGCCCGCGGATCCTCCAGCAGGCGGCGCACGCCGCGGGCCTCGGAGAGCCAGCCACCGACCTCGGCGATCGATCGCTCGAGCATCCCGTGCAGCTCAGCGCGCCCCCGATCGACGGCGGACTCGAACGCCTCCCGCGTGCGGGGTGGATCGAGATCCGCGAAGCACGCGCGCCGGCAGCTCAGCTGCAGCAGAAGATCGATCAGGGCGTCGCGCCCGAAATAGGCGGAGGCCGCCAGCAAGAGGCGCATGTCCGCCACGGCGAGCTTGCCGAGATCGCGCATCTGGCGCTCGAGCATCGTCCGGGCCAGGCGCACCGCGCCTTCGCCGAAGGATTGCGCGGCTTCCGCGGCGCTCCATTCGAAGCGCACCTCGATCGCGGCGCCGATTTGCCGAAGTGTCGGGAACACCTCCACCGCGCCCTGCGTCAGCTCGAGCGGCACGCTGACCGGCAACTGCGGCAGCTCGAACCGGCGCCACGGCCCCGGGTACGCGGCATGCGCCTGCCGATCCAGCTCGCGCCGCGCCTCGAGGGCGGTGCGCCGGCGCAGGTCGGCAAGATCCGTTCCGGCGGCGACTTCGACCCCTTCCGCGATCACGGAGACCTTGGGAATGAGGTGCGCGGGGATCTGCGTCGGGTCGAAGCGCAGCAGCCCCGCGGGGATCGCGCGCGATTCGTGCAGCCACGCGGCGAGCGCGGCGAGATCGGCGCGGGGTGCGTTCGCGAAGGACAGGAAACTCCGCGCGGTCGCGCCGATGGGAATGAGGGTGCGCCGGGCCTCTTTCGGAAGCGAGCGCAGCGCCGCCACGATTCGTGGCTCGGCGAGCCCCGGCACCGAGGCATCCAGGGCAGCACGCGTGAGCCCGGGAAGCGCCACCAACGGGATCGTCAAGGTCACGCCGTCCGCCGGGCTTGCGGGGTCGAAGCGGTATTCGGCCGGCGCCTCGAGCGCACCCAGCCGCACCACCTCCGGGAACCGCTCGAGCATGGCTTCGTCCGGCGGGCGCGCGTAGATCTCGCCCGGCCCGAGGGTGAGCGCGCGCCGCTCGGCCGGGCTCAAATGCCGGGTGAAGTGCACAAGAGTCGCCGCGCTCGACACCTGCCTCGGCAGCGCATGCGCGTAGAAATCGACGAAATGTTCCGCGGGTTGCTTGAGGTCGCGCACCCGCAGCCGCTCCTCCAGCCGCTCGGCCTCGCGTATCGCCGCATCGTTGGCCTGGAGCCACGCCGGACGCTCCTCGAGGCGGCCGTGCACCAGCGCCTCGCGGGCAAAAATCCGCCGCGACTCCTCCGGCGCTATCGGCCCATAGTTGACGATGCGGTTGGCGGAAAGAGTCAGGCCGAGGAAAGTCACGCGCTCGCGCGCCACCACCTCGCCACGCTTCTCGTCCCAGTCGGGCTCGAGAAATTCCCGTTTGCACAGGTGTCGGGCGGCCGACTCGATCCACATCGGCTCGACTTCGGCCAGCGTGCGCGCGAACACCCGGGAGGTCTCTACGATGTTGGCGGCCATCACCCAGCGGGGCTTGCGCCTCCGCAGCGGCGAGCCGGGAAAGATGTGGAAATGGATTCCGCGGGTGCCGAGGTAGTCGCCCTCCTCGCCGCGCACGCCGACCGTGGTGCAAAACCCCGCCAGAAGCGAGCGGTGCACGCCGGTATAGCTCGCGGGCCGGCGTTGAGCCGCGATGCCGCCCGCCCGGGCCCGGTCCGACACCTGCGAGTGGACGTCCTCCCATTCCGACAATCGCAGCAGCGACAGCCGCCGCTCCTTGCACCAGCGCCGAAGCTCGCGCCGCGGACCTTCACGCATCTGCCGGTAGGCCCGCCACAACTTCACCAGCCCGTTGAACTCCGACTTCGAATCCTCGAACGCCGCCACGTCCGCGCTTTCTTCGCCCGGGATGCGGTCCGGAACGGGCAGGCGCACGTCCGGCACGGAAAGACCCGAGACGATGGCCAGGATCTCCGCCTCGGCGTTGAAGCGGCGGCTCTCCAGCAGTGCACGCGCGAGCCGCGGATCGAGCGGCAGGCGCGCCATCGCGCGTCCGCGCCCCGTGATGCCGCGCTCATCGTCCAATGCCTGAAGCTCCTGAAGCAACCGGTAGCCGTCGTTCAACGCGCGCGTGTCCGGCGCATCGATGAAAGGAAAGGATTCGGCGTCCCCCAGTCCATCCGCGGCCAGACGCAACAGCAGCGCCGCGAGATTGGTGCGCAGGATCTCGGGCTCGGTGTATTCGGGGCGCGCCTCGTAATCTTCCTGCGAGTACAGCCGCAGACAAAGTCCCGCCCCGATTCGCCCGCAGCGCCCCTTGCGCTGATCCGCGCTTGCGCGCGAGACCGGCTCGATCGGCAGGCGTTGCAGGCGGCTGCGCGGGCTGTAGCGGCTGATGCGCGCGAGGCCCGAATCGATCACCGCCCTGATTCCCGGCACGGTGATCGAGGTCTCCGCGACGTTGGTCGACAGCACGATGCGGCGCCGGGCACCCCGCTTGAAGATCCTGCTCTGCTGCTCCCAGGACAGGCGCGAATAGAGCGGAAGCACATCGACGCCGGATAGCTCGCGTTCGAGCAATTCCGCCACGTCGCGGATCTCGCGTTCGCCGGGCAGGAACACGAGCACGTCGCCGTTGCCGATGGCGCCCGGCGTGGTCGCGATGTCCTGGTAAGCCTCGAGCACGGCGGTCGGCAGATCGGTCTCCTCCGGCCCGATCTCGGGGGCCGTGTAGCGCACTTCGATCGGGTGGCCGCGACCGCTGATCTGGAACACGGGCGCAGCGCCGAAGAAACGCGAGACGCGGTCCACCGCGAGCGTCGCCGACGTGACGATCACCTTGAGCTCCGGACGGCGCGGCAGGATGCGCTTCAGAACGCCGAGCAGCAGATCGACGTTGAGCGAGCGCTCGTGCGCCTCGTCGACGATCACCGTATCGTAGCGCCGCAGCTCCGGATCGGACGCGAGCTCCGCCAGCAACAAACCGTCCGTCATCAGCACGAGGCGCGTCGCCGCGGACAGCTGATCCGCGAAACGCACGCGGAATCCCACGGCAGCGCCCACCGGCTGGGAAAGCTCCTCCGCGATGCGCGAGGCCAGCGCGCGCGCGGCGAGACGGCGCGGCTGGGTGTGCGCGATCAGGCCGTCGCGCCCGCGCCCGAGTTCCAGGCAGTATTGGGGAAGCTGCGTGCTCTTGCCGGAGCCCGTGTCCCCGGCGACGATCAGAACCTGATGGCGCCGCAGCGCCTCCAGGATCTCGAGGCGGCTCGCGGAAATCGGCAGGTCGGGGTCGTGCTTGAAGAGGAGCGGCTGACGATGCGGTGAGGGCGCGGGGGCGCCTCCGGCGGGGGCTGCGGGGGCGCCTCCGGCCGGCCCTGCGGGCGCATCATTCCGCACGCTTGACGTCCAGCCAGAGGCTCTCCTGCGCGTCGAGATTCAAACCGGAAAACTCGTCGCCGCGAGACTTTGCAAGCTCCTCCATGGCGCGAAAGCGCCGCTCGAACTTCACGTTCGCGGCGCGCAGGGCGCTCTCGGCGTCGACGCCGAGCTTGCGCGCGAGATTGGCGGCGGCGAACAACAAATCGCCGACTTCCTCGAAGGTTTCCTGCGATGGCGCAGCCGCGTGATTGCCGGCCGCCCGGCTGTTGTCGGCCGCCTCGCGCACCTCGGCGAGTTCCTCCTCGACCTTGTCGGCGGTCTGTCCGGGGTGCTCGAAGTCGAAGCCGACGCGGGCGGCGCGCTTGCTGAGCTTGTACGCCCGCATCAATGCCGGCAGCGTGCGGGGAACGCCGTCGAGCGCGCTTTCGGCGCCGCGCTCCCGGGCCTTGATGTCCTCCCAGGCGGCCCCCTGCTCCTGCGCGGAGAGCGGGGCGTGCCCACCGAACACGTGCGGGTGGCGGCGCACGAGCTTGTCGCAGATCGCTCCGACCACCGCTTCGAAGTCGAAGGCGCCCCGTTCGTCCGCCATCTGGGCGTGAAACACGACCTGGAACAGAAGGTCGCCCAGCTCATCCTTCAGATGTGCGAGATCACCCGTGTCGATGGCGTCCGCCACCTCATAGGCCTCCTCGATGGTGTAGGGCGCGATGCTCGCAAAGGTCTGCTCGCGATCCCACGGACAGCCGTCCGCCGCCCGCAGACGTTGCATGATCGACAGGAGTTCCGGCAGTCGCGATGTCATGACGGCCTCGCTTCATCGGGCGCCCCGCCGGTCAGCGCCGCCTGCCGGGCCTGCAGCAGACGCCTGAAGGTCATCAACATGCCGGCGGTCGCCCCCCAGATGATGCGTTCGCCGTAGGGAATGTCGTAGACCTCCACCGTCAGATCGGCCATGCGCAGCTGACGCGGCCTGTGATTGGCGGCATCGAGGATGAAACGCAACGGCACCTCGAAGGCATCGTGCACCTCGTCGGCCGCGATCTTGAGCTCGAACGCCGGATTGACGAAGGCCACCACCGGGGTCACCCGAAACCCCGTGCCCACCCAGTGATCCGGCAGGTAGCCGGCGAATTCCACGAATCTTGCGGACAGGCCGATCTCCTCGTGGGCCTCGCGCAGCGCCGCGTGCCAGGGGTCCGGATCGGCGGGTTCGATGCGGCCGCCGGGAAAGCTGATCTGGCCGGCATGATCCTTGAGGGTGGCCGCGCGCTGCGTGAGCAGCACGGTCCAATCGCCCTGGCGCTCGACCAGCGGTACCAGCACGGCCGCCGGGATGCGCTGCGCGGGCGCCCTGGAACGAACTTGCGCGAGCATCTCGGGCGATCCGCCGGCCAGCCACAGCATGTCCTCATCCGGCGATGAAGGGGACGGATTGAGCGATTCGCGGATATGCGCCTTGGAATAAAGAGAGTCCATCGTTACCCGGACGATCCCTGTCCCTTTACACCCCCGCGGGTGAGCGCCAGGGGATCGAGCAATCGACGCAGCTCCTCCACGCTCATAGCCGTCATCTCCGCGGCAACTTCCAGGATCGGCCTTCCTTCAGCGTACGCCTTCTTGGCGATCGCAGCGCCCTTCTCGTAGCCGATGATCGGGTTGAGCGCGGTCACCAGGATGGGGTTGCGGTCGAGCGCCTCGCGCAACCGCTCCTCGTTCACCTCGAAACCCGCGATGGCATGCGTCGCGAGATTGCGGCCCGCGATGCCGATCAGCTCGAGGCTCTGGACGATGTTGTAGGCGATCACCGGCAGCATGACGTTGAGCTGGAAATTCCCGGACTGGCCGGCGACGGTGATGGTCGCATCGTTGCCGATCACCTGGGCCGCGATCATGGTGACGGATTCCGCGACCACCGGATTGACCTTGCCCGGCATGATGCTCGATCCGGGTTGCAGCGCCGGCAGTTCGATCTCGGCCAAACCCGCCAGGGGTCCGCTGTTCATCCAGCGAAGGTCGTTGCAGATCTTCATGAGGCTCACGGCGACCACCTTGAGCTGACCGGACAGTTCGACCGCGGTGTCCTGACAGGAAAGCGCCTCGAAATAATCCGAGCTCGGCACGAACGCGAGGCCGGTGTCCGCCGCGAGGCGCCTGGCGAAAGCGGCGCCGAAGGCCGGATCGGCATTGATTCCGGTGCCGACCGCGGTGCCGCCCTGGGCGAGCGCGAGGAGCCGCGGCCTGACCGAGCTCAACCGGTCGCAGCCTTTGTCGATCTGCGCGCGCCAGCCGCCGAGCTCCTGCGCGAGCGTGATCGGCATCGCGTCCATCAAGTGCGTGCGACCGGTCTTGACCACACGGCCGAGCTCGCGCGCGCGCGACTCGAGGGCGCAGCTCAAGCCCCTCAACGCGGGCAGGACATTTTCGCAAAGAAGCAGCGCCGCCGCGACGTGGATGGCCGTGGGCACCACGTCATTGCTGCTCTGACTGCGGTTGACCTCGTCATTGGCGTGCACCGTCCGGCCGAGGCGCCGCGCGGCGAGCGCGGCGATGACCTCGTTGGCATTCATGTTGCTGCTCGTGCCGGACCCGGTCTGGAACACATCGACCGGAAACTGCTCGTCGTGTCGCCCCTGCGCGACCTCCGCCGCGGCGGACTGGATGGCCGCGGAAAGATCCGCGGACATCGCGCCGAGCTCCTGGTTTGCAGCCGCCGCGGCCCGCTTGATCAGGCCCAAGGCGCGGATGAACGCACGCGGCATCCTGAGGCCGCTCGGCGGGAAATTTTGGATCGCGCGCTGCGTCTGTGCGCCCCACAGCGCGGTCGCCGGCACATCGAGCGCGCCCATGCTGTCGTGCTCGACGCGATAGTCGGATCTGCTCATCGCGCCTTCCTTCCAGAGCCCGTCCCTGGCTGGTTTCCTGTAATATCGCATGTTCATTCTATCAATTTGGCAACGGGATTCGAGATGTCCAAGCCCGCCATGGGCCAGCCCACCGACGCACTGTCGCCGCTCGACGGGCGCTATGCCGGAAAGCTCGCAGCGCTACGCGATGTGTTCAGCGAAGCCGGCTTGATGCGCGAGCGGGTCAGGGTCGAATGCGCCTGGTTCCTCGCGCTGGCAGAGGGTCCGGGCGAAGCCGCGCTGCGCGACCTGCCGGCCGCAGCGGGCGTCTGGGCGCAATCGCTCGCCGCCGATCCGGCGGCGACCGACGTGGCCGCCATCAAATCGATCGAAGCGCGCACCAAGCACGACGTGAAAGCGGTCGAATATTGGATCCGCGCCGAACTGAAGCTGCGCGGCGCCCATGCCGCGCAGCTCGAATGGGTGCATTTCGCCTGCACCTCCGAGGATATCAACAATCTCGCCTACGCGCTCATGCTCAAGAGGGCCCGCGAGTCCATCGTGCTGCCGGCGTTGGAGGCCATCCGCAGCTTCACCGATGAGCTCGCGCAGCGTTACGCGGCGGTCGGCATGCTGGCCCGCACGCACGGGCAGGCGGCGACGCCCACCTCCGTCGGCAAGGAATTTGCGAATGTCGCCGCGCGCATCGAGCGCCAGCGCGAGGGTCTCGCCAGGGTGCCGATTCTCGGCAAGCTGAACGGCGCGGTGGGCAATTTCAACGCCCATGTCGCGGCGCTGCCGTCGGTCGACTGGCCGGGATTCAGCGCGCGTTTCGTCCGCTCGCTCGGCCTGGAGCCCAATCCCCTGACCACGCAGATCGAGCCGCACGACTGGATCGCGGAGTACTGCCACGCCCTGTTCCGCGCCAACACCGTGCTGCTCGATTTCGCGCGCGACATGTGGAGCTACATCTCGCTCGGCTACTTCAAGCAGAAGCCGGTGGCCGGCGAGGTCGGATCCTCCACGATGCCGCACAAGATCAATCCGATCGACTTCGAGAATGCCGAGGGCAACCTCGGACTCGCGAACGCGCTGCTCGCACATTTCGCCGAGAAGCTCCCCGTGTCGCGGCTGCAACGCGACCTCACCGACTCGACGGTGCTGCGCAATCTCGGCGTCGCGGTCGGACACTCCGTTCTGGCCTATCAGTCGCTCGAAGCGGGTATGCGCAAGGCGGAGCTCGACGAGACCCGCCTGGGCGAGGATTTGAGCCGCGCCTGGGAGGTTCTGGGCGAGGCGGTGCAAACGGTGATGCGTGCTCACGGCCTTCCGGATGCCTACGACCGGCTGAAGGAATTCACCCGCGGGCGGCCCGTGGATGAGGCGGCGATGCACGAATTCATCGCATCTCTCCCGCTGCCGCCCGGGGAGAGAACCCGGCTCACGCAGCTCGAGCCGCGGACCTACCTCGGCCTCGCGCCGACGCTCGCGAGGCGCCACCCCAAAGCATGAGGTATCATCGCCCTGCGTCCGAAACGTGACGCAGTTGGCACGATGGTATGTAGGCAAACGGTAGTATCCCATTCCGAAGTACGAGGCGACCCGTGCCAGCGCATGGGCGTTCCGCTACCTCCAATGAGGCATCGAGAGACATGGCGGGTAATACGGAAGACAGAACGCGGCCGATCGTGGACAAGCCCGCCTCGTCGAGCGGCGACGCCACCTCCAGCACCCGCACCATTCTCACGACCATGCCCGAAGTGCGCGAGGCCAGCCTCAAGGTGGCGAAGTCCGCGCAGCGCCTGCTGTCGATTTTCACCCAGGACCTCGAACCCCTGATCTACGGCGAGGAGCCGTTCCTCGAGGCCATCAAGCGGTTGGTGCTGGCGCGATCCTATGCCAAGGTTCGGGTGCTGCTCGCCGACCCTTCGCGCGCCATGGTCGACAACAACCGTTTCCTCGCCCTCGCGCGCCGGCTCACGAGCTGCATCGATTTGCGCGCCATGAGCCCCGAGTATCCCGCGAGCGCGGGCGCATTCATCATCGCCGACGACAAGGCGCTGGTTTATCGCCTGCAGGCGGATCGTTGGGACGGCATCTCGGACATGAACGATCCCGCGGTGGTCCGCCGTTATCTGAATTTCTTCGACGAGGTCTGGCAGACCAGCATGCAAGAGTCGCAGATGCGGCAAATGCTGATGTAGGCTGTCCGTCCACGCCTAAGCTCCGCAGCCGCCGCGCCGGTATATTATAATCGGCGGATGCCCTCCCCCGCCGCGCATTCGCACCCCGCCGAGACGGTCATCGTCGGCATGTCGGGCGGCGTCGACTCCGCGGTCGCGGCGCTCCTGTTGCAGCAGGCCGGCTTCTCGGTTCAGGGACTGTACATGTCCAACTGGGAGGGCGACGACGATGCCTACTGCACCGCCGCCGAGGACTTCCAGGATGCGCGCGCCGCGTGCGAAACGCTCGGCATCGCGCTGCATCGGGTCAGCTTCTCCGCCGAGTACCGCGAGCGCGTGTTCGCCCGTTTCCTGCGCGAGTATTCGGCCGGCCGAACGCCCAACCCGGACGTGCTATGCAACCGGGAAATCAAGTTCGGCGTGTGTCTCGATTACATGCAGCGCCTCGGTGCGGACCGCATCGCCACCGGCCATTACGCGCGGCTCGACCGGGGTCCCGACGGCCTCCGGCTCCTCAAGGCCCGCGATGCCTCGAAGGATCAGAGCTATTTCCTGCACGGGGTCGCGCCCGAAGCCCTGGCGAGGACCCTGTTTCCGCTCGGTGAGCTCGGCAAGGACGAGGTGCGCCGCCGCGCCCACGCGGCGGGCCTGCGCGTGTTCGACAAGCCGGACAGCACCGGGATCTGCTTCATCGGCGAGCGTCCGTTCGAGGAGTTTCTCGCCCGGTATCTCAGGGATTGCAGGGGGCCCATCGAGACGCCGGAAGGCCGGCGCCTCGGCGAGCATCGCGGGCTCCCCTTCTACACCCTGGGGCAGCGCTCCGGGCTCGGTGTGGGCGGCATGTCCGGTGCGGCCGATGCGCCCTGGTACGTGGCCGACAAGGACGCGGTCCGCAACGCGCTCATCGTCGTCCAGGATCACGAGCATCCGCTGCTGATGTCCGACGGCTTCGATGTCGAGGAACTGCATTGGCTCGTGCCGCCCGCCGGGACGCAATTCGAGTGCGCGGTGAAGACCCGCTATCGCCAGGGCGATCTCGCGTGCCGCGTGCTCCTGCGCGGGGGCGATCTCGCCGAGGTGGCACTGCGTCATGCCGCGCGTGCGGTCACACCGGGCCAGTACGCCGTCTTCTACGACGGCGATGTCTGTCTTGGCGGCGGGGTCATCGCAAGCCGCCGCAATTCATCGTCCGGTGCGTCGCGCCCCGAACGCCTGGTTACATCCAATTCTTTATTTTCGCTGGAGGGATCATGACGGATAGCTTCAAGGCAAGAACCACGCTCAAGGTGGGACAGCGCAGCTACGAAATCTGCAGCCTCGGCGCGCTCAAGGCGAACAATGTCGACCGCCTGCCGTTCTCGCTCAAGATCCTCCTGGAGAACCTGCTGCGGTTCGAGGATGGCGTGAACGTCAGGAAGAGCGACATCGATGCATTGCTGGCATGGGACCCGAAGGCCCTTCCACATCACGAGATCGCCTTCACGCCGGCACGCGTGATCATGCAGGATTTCACCGGGGTCCCCTGCATCGTGGACCTCGCGGCGATGCGCGAGGCCATCGAGCGCCTCGGCGGTGATCCGCAGCGCGTCAATCCGCTCGCACCCGCGGAGCTGGTCATCGATCATTCCGTGCAGGTCGACGAGTATGGCGCCGCCAACTCGCTGAAGCGAAACAACGAGATCGAGTTCAGCCGCAACGGCGAGCGCTACATGTTCCTGCGCTGGGGCCAGACCGCTTTCAGCAATTTCAAGGTGGTTCCTCCGAATACCGGCATCGTGCATCAGGTGAACATCGAGCGCTTGGCGCGGGTGGTGTTCTCGGACGACGCCGGCGGCAGGCCAGCGGCGTACCCCGACACGCTGGTGGGCACCGACTCGCACACCACCATGGTCAACGGTCTCGGGGTGCTGGGCTGGGGCGTGGGCGGCATCGAGGCCGAGGCGGCGATGCTCGGCCAGCCGGTCACCATGCTCATTCCCCAGGTCATCGGCTTCAAGCTCACGGGGAACCTGCCGGCGGGCACCACCGCGACCGATCTGGTGCTGAGCGTGACGGAGATCTTGCGCAGGAAAGGCGTGGTCGACAAATTCGTCGAGTTCTTCGGCGACGGCCTCAAGGGTCTCCCGCTCGCCGACCGCGCAACCATCGCCAACATGTCACCCGAGTTCGGGTCGACCTGCGCGATCTTCCCGATCGATGAGGAAACCCTGCGCTATCTGGAGCTCACCGGCCGGCCGGCGGAACAGATCGCCCTGGTCGAAGCCTACGCGAAGGCGCAGGGACTGTGGCGGGTCGACGGCGCCAAACCGGCGGATTACACCGACGTGGTTGAGCTCGATCTCGGCACGGTCGAGCCCGCGCTTGCGGGTCCGAAGCGACCGCAGGACCGCGTGCCGCTGCGCTCGGCCAAGAGCGTGTTTCGAGCGAGCCTGAAAAAAATGGCCGACGAGCGCCTGCAGAAGAACCCCGGCGCCACCGGCAGCGCGCCCGCCAAGCTGGCCGGCGGCAGCGTCGACATCGAGGACGGGGCGGTGCTCATCGCCGCCATCACGAGCTGCACCAACACCTCCAACCCCGCGGTGCTGGTCGCCGCCGGCCTGCTGGCGCGCAAGGCGCGGGCGGCGGGCCTCGCGTCCAAGCCCTGGGTCAAGACTTCGCTGGCGCCGGGTTCACGGGTGGTGACCGATTATCTCAACAAGGCGGGACTGCTGAAGGAGCTCGAGGGGCTGGGGTTCTACACCGTGGGTTATGGATGCACCACGTGCATCGGCAACTCCGGACCCCTGAAGCCCGAGATCTCCGAGGCGGTGAAGGCCGGCGACGTGGTCGCATGTTCGGTGCTTTCCGGAAACCGGAACTTCGAAGGACGCGTTCATCCCGAAATCAAGATGAACTTCCTCGCCTCCCCTCCCCTCGTCGTGGCGTACGCGCTGGCGGGCAGCCTGAACATCGACATCACCACCGAGGCTCTGGGAACGGGCGGGGACGGGAAGCCGGTCTACCTCAAGGACATCTGGCCGAGCGCGGCCGAGGTCGCGGCCGCCGTCGCCGGATCGGTGGACTCGGCGATGTTCGTCAAGGGCTATGCCGACGTGTTCCGCGGGGACGAGAATTGGCGCGCCCTCAAGACGCCTGAGGGGAAAGTCTACGCATGGGACGGCAAATCGACCTACGTCAAGAATCCGCCCTACTTCGACGGCATGACCATGACGCCCGCCGAGGTGGGTGACATCAAGGGCGCGCGCGCGCTCGCGGTGCTCGGCGACTCGGTCACCACCGATCACATCTCGCCGGCCGGCAATATTTCCAAGTCCAGTCCGGCGGCCAGATATCTCGTCGACCAGGGCGTCCAGGCGGCGGATTTCAACTCCTACGGGGCGCGGCGCGGCAACCACGAGGTGATGATGCGCGGCACGTTCGCCAACATTCGTTTGCGCAACCTCCTTCTGCCGGGCACCGAAGGCGGCATCACGCTGCACATCCCGGGCGGCGAGACGTTGTCGATCTTCGATGCAGCGATGAAATACAAGAAGGAGTCGACGCCCCTGGTGATTTTGGCGGGCAAGGAATACGGCACCGGAAGCTCGCGCGATTGGGCCGCCAAAGGCACCATGCTGCTCGGGGTGAAGGCGGTGATCGCCGAGAGCTTCGAGCGCATCCATCGCTCGAATCTGATCGGGATGGGCGTGCTGCCGCTGCAATTCAAGGACGGCGAGAACGTGCAGAGTCTGAAGCTCACTGGCAGGGAGGTTTTCGACATCGTCGGCATCGAGCGCGGAGCCGCGAAGACGGTCGCGGTCGTGGCCCATGGCGATGGCGGCAGGATGACGAAGTTCGAAGCGCGACTGCGCATCGACACGCCCAAGGAGCTCGAGTACTACCGCCACGGCGGGATCCTGCAGTACGTTCTGCGGCAGCTCGCCGCGCCGCGCAAGGCCGCCTAGGCTAGGGCGGCGGAGGCGCCGGGGCCGCCGCGGCCGCGACGCTCCCCGCCTCCACCAGCGTCATCGAGCGCGGGTCGAGGTGCGTGCGAATCGCGTGATCGACCTGATCGCGCGTCACCGCGCGTATCGCCTGCGGGTAGCCGTCCAGCCAGGTCAGATCGTAACCCCGCTGCACCGACGCGAGGATCGTTCCGGCCACGCCTGCCGCGGTGGACAAATTCACGCGGTAGCTGCCGATGAGACCCTGCTTGTGGGCGCTCAATTCGGCGTCGGTCACTCCGTCGGTCCACCACGTGGCGATCACCCGGCGCGCCGACTCGACACCGCGCTCGAGCAGCGCCGGCGCAAAGCTCGCCGAGACCGACCAGTCGCCGTCGGCGATGCTGTCCGCGCCGACCGACGCGCCGATGCCGTACGTCAAACCCTCGCGGTCGCGCACGGTGCCCATGAGGCGCCCGGTGAAGCCCCGCCCGAGCACGGCCGTGCCCACCCGCAGCGCCAGCGCATCCGGGTCGCGATAACGAAGGCCGGTCGGCTGCCCGATGATCACCGTGGCGCTTGGCTTGTCGTTCAACGGTATCGTGATGCGCCTCGCCGCGGCGGCCTCGGCGGGCGCCGTCGGACGAATGTAATCCTGGCCGCCGCTCCAGCCGCGGAAGTCCTTCGCGACCTCCTTGCGCACCTCGGCGGTGGGCACGTCGCCGGACAACACCAGCGTCATATGGCTCGGTCCGACATACCGCGCGTGAAAGCGCTTGACCTCGCCGAGATCGGCCGAGCGCGTCGCCGACAGGTATTCGTCGGTCGTATGCGGACGATTGGGATGACCGTCCGGAAATATGGCGCGCGCGAAAGCCTCCTGGGCGCGCGCTCCGGTATTTTGCAGCGACGCCTGCAGCGTCCCGGCAAACTGCTGCTTGGCTTTTGCGAATTCGGAGGGCGACATCGCCGGATCCCGCAGTTCCGCCGCAATCAGGCCGAGCACCAGCGGCAGATCCTTCTTGAGGCATTTGGCCCTGATTTCGAGCGTCTGCGTGCCGACGCTGAAGGAGATCCGCGCCCCCACGTTGTCGAGCTTGTCGGCGATTTGAAACTTGTCGAGGGATTTGGTGCCCCGATCCAGCATCATCCCCGTCAGGGTGGGGACCGCGATGTTGCCGGTCCCCGCCATGGCGTCGCCCGCGGGGAGCGAGCCCAGGATGACCACGACGTCCTTCACGCCCGTTTGGTAGGTGATGAGATCGATCTGCGCGACTTTGGAACGATGGCCGTTGTCCGCCATTGCCGCCGTCGCGCAGGCGTTGGCGCCGAGACCCGCCGCCACGCCGATGGCAGCCATCCAATGCCGCGCGCGAACACCGCGCGCCGTGCCCCGATCGAACCTCATGATCCTTTCTCCCCGTTCTTCGGCGTCGGCACGAACCATCCGGTGGTGCTCTGATCCTCGTTGAGATATTGCCGTGCGACGCGCTGCACGTCGGCGGGCGTCACGGCTTCCACCTTCCGGGGAAAGGTCACGTACAGCGTCCAGTCGCCCACCGCAATCCATTCGTTCAGCTCGCCGGCGACGGCGGCGGTGCCGTCCCGCTTGTAGGCGTCGGCGGCGAGATATTGCTGTTTGACCCGTGCAATTTCCTCCGGCGTCACCCCGTCGGTCTTGATTCGGGCGATCTCCTTGAGCAATGCCTGCTCCACCTGGGCATGCGTCGCGCCCGGCGCCAGCATGGCGTATATCGTGTGCAGCGACAGATCGCGATGCTCGTCGGTCGAGGAGCTCGCGTTCAGCGCGAGACCCTGATCGACCAGCGCCCGATAGAGCCGCGCGCTCTTGCCCGAGCTCAGGATGGCATCGAGCATTTCGAAGGCCGGCTCGTCGGCATCGCGGCCGTTCGGAATCTTGTGGGCGATCACGACGCTGCCGAGCTCCCCCGGGCGCGCAACGGTCACCCGCCGCGCTCCCGTTTGCGGCGGCTCCTCGGTGTAAATGTTCGGGATCGGTTCGGGCGAATGCGGATACGTTCCGTAATACTTCTGCACCAGCGCCAGAATCGGTCGGGTCTCGACATCGCCCACCACCGTCACGGTCGCGTTGTTCGGCCAGTAGAAGGTATCGTAGAACTCGCGCAACTTGGCGATCGGCACGTGTTCGATGTCGCTCTTCCAGCCGATGGTCGGATGATGATAGGGGAGCGCCACGTACGCCGCCGCGGTCACCTCCTCCATGAGCGCGTTGTTCGGGTCGTTCTTGCCCCGCTCGTACTCGTTGCGCACCACGGTCATCTCGGCCTGTCGATCCGCCTCGTGCAGCCAGAGGTTGCGCATGCGATCGGCCTCGATGGCGACATAGCCCTCCAGGTCCTCGCGCCCCACCGTCGCGAAATAGTTGGTTCGATCCTCCGCCGTCGAAGCGTTGAACTGACCGCCCACCCGCTCGAGGAACTGCTTGATGCTGTTGCCCCTGGCATCGTTGAAGGTGTCGCTGCCCTTGAACATCAAATGCTCGAGGAGGTGGGTCGCGCCGGTCGTCCCCGTGACCTCGTTGCGCGAGCCGACCTGGTAGGTGACTTGAAACGTCACCACCGGCGCCGAATGATCGGCGGCGACCAGGACGGTGAGGCCGTTGCTGTCAAGGCGATACTCGTCGATGCCGCCCAGCGATTTCACCCAGGTGTAGCCGGGCGCCGGCGGGGCGGCCGGGGCCGCAGCCGCTCCGGGCCCCGCGAACGCGAGACCGCCGGCGGCCACACCCAGGAGAACGACCGACGCGCCTCCCGCCCGTACCTTCGTTTTTCGATCGACCATGTTCACCCCTCGGTCCGCGAACTCGCCACACGATCGCGCATTCTAGAGGTTAGAGGCGCCTCTTGCGGGTGCTCCGACACTCACTTAGATAAATTCTAGAAAACCGTCCCAATCAGTTGTATTTCCGATGCTAATATGCCGCAGTGAGATCACAAACGAGAAACCCTGTCAGCTCGGTCGCGCTGTTCGATCTGGACGGCACCCTCACCTTTCGCGACACCCTGATGCCCTTCTTGATCGGCTACGCGGCCCGTCATCCCGCGCGGCTCGCCGGCCTGTGGCGGCTGGCTGCGGCGCTCGGCGATTACGCGCGCACGCGCGACCGCGGCCTGTTGAAGTCCCGGGTCATCCGCTTCGCGATGGGCGGCGCACGGCGCGGCGAGATCGATGCCTACGCGGCGGACTACGTGCGCCGCCTCAGCCCGCGCGGCGTGTTCCGCGCCGCCGCGTTGGAGGTCGTGGAGGCGCACCGCGCGGCCGGCGATCATCTCGTACTGCTGTCCGCGAGCCCGGATCTGTACGTGCCGCGTATCGGCGACAGCCTGCGCTTCGAGCGTACGCTTTGCACCGAGGTGGTATGGCATGGGGATCGGCTGGACGGCGCATTGAAGACGGCGAACCGCCGCGGCGATGAAAAGGTGCGCTGCCTGGAGTGGCTTCGCACCCAATATCCCGATGCGCCGATAGTCGCCTACGGCAACAGCGATTCAGACCTGCCGCACATGCGCCGCGCGGATCGCGCCGTGCTGGTCAACGCCAGCTCGCACGCCCGGCGCCTCGCGGCCGGGATGGGGATCGCCACCGCCGACTGGCGCTGAAGCGCGGCTTCGCAACGGCGGCGGCCGGCGCGTCGCGGTCAGCGCCTCACCGTCTCCAGCAGGCGATGGAGCTTGCGCAGCAGCGCTTCGGTGCTGTCCCAGCCGATGCAGGGGTCGGTGATCGATACGCCGAACTCGAGCATCGATGTATCCTTTGGAATCGGCTGGTTCCCGGGCTTCAGATGGCTCTCCAGCATCAGTCCGACGATCGAGCGGTTGCCGTCGAGGATCTGGGTCACGCAGTTTTCGGCCACCAACGGCTGAACGCTCGGATCCTTGTTGGAATTGCCATGGCTGCAGTCGACCACGATGTTGGCCGGCAGATTCGCCTGCGAGAGCTGCCGCTCCGCGAGCGCGATGCTCACCGCGTCGTAGTTGACCCGCCCGCCGCCGCCTCGCAGGACGATGTGCGCATGCTGGTTCCCCCGGGTGCGAAACACCGCCGACTGGCCCTGCTGGGTGATTCCCAGGAAATGATGCGGGTGTCGCACCGACTCGAGCGCGTTGATCGAGGTGGCGAGCGAGCCGTCCGTGCCGTTCTTGAAGCCGACCGGGGTGGACAGGCCGCTTGCCATCTCCCGGTGGGTCTGCGACTCCGTGGTGCGGGCTCCGATCGCCGTCCAGGTGATGAGCTCGGACAGGTACTGCGGCATGATCGGATCGAGCGCCTCGGTGCCCGCCGGCAGGCCGAGTTCGGCCACGTAAAGGAGGAGCTCGCGCGCGAGCAAAATCCCCTTCTCGATGTGGAACGAATCGTCCAGATCCGGATCGTTTATCAGTCCCTTCCAGCCCACCGTGGTGCGCGGCTTCTCGAAGTACACCCGCATGATCAGCACCAGCGTGGAGCCGACCTCCTCGGACAGCCGCTTCAAGCGCTCGGCGTACTCGCGCGCCGCAACCACGTCGTGAATCGAGCACGGTCCCACCACCACGAACAGCCGCGGGTCGCGCCGCTCCAGGATCGCGCGGACGATCTCGCGCGAACCGAACACGGTGTCCGCGGCTCTCTGCGTGAGCGGGAGCCTGCGCTTCACCTCTTCGGGGGTCGCAAGCAAATCGCTGGAGGCGACATTGACGTTCTGTAATCTGTCCTGGGTATCCGCCACGTGCGTCCTACATCGATGTACGAATGGTCCAGAGCTCGGGAAAGAACTTGAGCTCGAGGGCCTTGGTGAGATACGACACGCCGCCGGTGCCGCCCGTGCCGCGCTTGTATCCGATGATGCGCTCCACCGTCTTCGCGTGGGTGAAGCGCCAGAGCTGGAACTTGTAGTCGAGATCGACGAGCCGCTCCGCCAGCTCGTACAGATCCCAATCCTTGACCGAGTTGTGGTAGACGCTGAGCCACGCGGCCGCGACCTGCTTGCTTGCCTGATAGGGCTGCGTGAAATCGCGGTCGATGGCCCCGGCCGGCACGTCGAGCCCGCGCCGCGAGAGCAGCCGCAGCACCTCGTCGTAGAGGCTCGGCGCCTTCAGCGCGCGCTCGAGCTGCTCGTAGGCCGGCGGATCGCTGCGGAACACCTCGATGAGATCCGCGTTCTTGTTGCCGATCAGGAACTCGAGCATTCGATACTGCATCGATTGGAAGCCCGAGGAGCGCCCGAGGGTGTTGCGGAATGCGGAGTAATCGTAGGGAGTGATGGTCGCGAGCACATCCCAGGACTGCAGCAGTTGCTGCTGGATCGTGGAGACCCGCGCCAGCATCTTGAACGTCGGCCCCAGATCGTCGCGCCGCACGCAGTCGACCACCGCGTTCAATTCGTGCAGGCAAAGCTTCATCCACAGTTCCGATACCTGATGGATGACGATGAACAGCATCTCGTCGTGCTGGTACGACAGCGGCCGCTGGGCGTCCAGCAGCTTGTCCAGACTCAGGTATTGCGAATACGTCAGCGAGTTGCCGAGGTCCCAATGAACCTCCTCGTCGGACAGATCGACGAACGGTTTCGCGGCGGTTTTGGATTCGGTCATGTCAGCTGCCGAAGACCCAGAGCGGCACGGTCCGCCATCCGGCCAGCAGCTCGCGGTCGAGACGGCGATATTCGGGCTCCACGGACTCCACCAGGCGCCAGAAGGCGGGCGAATGGTTCATATGCTGTGTATGCGCCAGCTCATGCACGAACAAGTAACGCACCACGTCCGGCTCGAGGAACACGAGCGAGCAGTTGAGACTCACCGTGCCGCGCGTCGAGCAGCTGCCCCAACGGGTCCGCTGGCACCGGATCACCACCCTCTTCACCGGAAAGCCCAGATCCCGGGACAGCTCGAGCAGGCGCGGCGCCAATCGCTCCTCGGCGGCCCGCTTGAGCCACTCCTGGAGCTTCGCCCTGGCACTCGCGCAGTCCTGCGCCCGCAACATCAGACGGTCTCCGCGCAGCCGGACGCTGCTGCGCAAGCCGCTTCCTGCGCCGCCCCTTGCCGGTTGCCGCCACTCCACCGAGAGCCGCTCGCCGGTGTAGGCGAAGTCGATGCGTTCGGGCACGGCCGCGGCGGGCTGCGCGAAGCATTGCATGGCCGCCACTTTTCGATCGATCCAGGGAGTGAAACGCTGCACGAAATCCCGCACCGCCCGCGCATTGACGCCGACCGGGACTACGATCTCCACGCGCCCGCCCACGTGCACCCTGGCGGTCAACCTTCGCGCCCGCGCGCTCACTCGAACCGCGAACGGGTCGCTCGAGCCGCGCGTCTCGAACAGCGATAATTGCGTGGCTTGTGCCTTCATCGCATCGAATGATACCAGTTTCGACGCCGCCGGCGGCCGCCCGGGATCAGCGGTGCACGAGGCTCGCCATTTGCCGCTGCGCCGCCTTGTAGTCCGGCGCCACGATCAGCGCCTTCTCGATCCAGTTGCGCGCCCCCAACGTGTCGCCGCGGCTTTGCAGCTGCACGCCGAGCGCAAGATACGCCTCCGCGTGTCCCCAGCCGGGGACATCGTTGCGGGTCGCCGACGATTGGTCGAAGATCTTTGCTGAATCCTGCAGCTCGGCGAAAGCCCGCTGCGCCTCCGGCGAGTGCGGCTTCGACCGCGAGAAGCCGTCTTCGGCCATGAAGTAGAGCACGCGCGGATTGCGCGGATCGAGCTTGTATGCGGCATTCAGCCGCTCGTCGGCTTTGGACCGCAGAAGCACCGCCTCGAGCCGGCGGCGTTTCGCGAGCTCGCCGTAACAGGCCGACTGCAGCACGAGCGCCTCCACCGATTTGACATCTTGTTCGAGGATGGGCTTGAGCTGATCGACGCAGTCCGCGAAAGCGGGCGCCGCATCGCGGGCGCGCCTGCCCTGCGCCAACAGCCCGAATCGATACTCCGCGTGCGCCAGATGATAGCGCAGTGCCGCGTCCGCGCCGCCGGCCTTCACCTGGTTGAGCAGGTTCTGCACCAGGCTCGCGAGCTGATTGGTGTCCTCGGACTGATAGGCGTACAGGATTTGGGCCTGCATGTCGCCGCCCTCCTGCGCGAGGCCGATCGGCGCGACGAACGACAACGACAACCACGCCAATCCCATTAACCGACGCATGCAGGAACTCCCGGCGAGCCTTAATATGGCGGTCGAAGATATCACAACGAAGCAGCGGTACTTGAGCCAGGAATTCATCGACATCGGGTCGAATTTGACGCATTCGAGCTTCGCCGGCGACCTCGAGTCCGTGATGGATCGGGCGGCACGGGCCGGGGTGACCCGCCAGATCGTCACCGGCGCGGATCTCGAGAGCTCGCGCGCCGCCGCCGCGCTCGCCTCGAGCCATCCGGCCGCGCTGTGGTGCACGGTCGGCGTGCATCCGCACCACGCGGCGCGGCTCGACCCGGCATGGCGCGAGGAGCTCGGGCAGATGCTCATGCTGCCCCGGGTCGTGGCGATCGGGGAATGCGGGCTGGATTATTTCAGGGATTTTTCACCACGCGCCGCGCAGCGCGAGGCCTTCGTCGGGCAGCTCGAAATCGCCGCCGCATCCGCCAGACCCGTGTTCCTGCATCAGCGCGACGCTCACCAGGACTTCACGGCCATCCTCGCCGAGTATCGCCCCACCCTGGCCGGAGGCGTCGCGCATTGTTTCACCGGCGGCCCCCGCGAGCTGGAGGCCTATCTCGCGCTCGATCTGTCGATCGGCGTAACCGGGTGGGTATGCGACGAGCGACGAGGGGCGGATCTGCGCGAGGCGGTGCCGCTTATTCCGCCCGATCGCCTCATGATCGAGACCGATGCGCCCTACCTGCTGCCGCGCGATCTCAAACCCGGGCCGAAATCCCGGCGCAACGAGCCCGCGTTCCTGCCGCACATCGCGCAGGCGGTCGCCTCGCTTCGTCGGTGAATCGCTGGACTCGCTGGCGGCCACGACCAGCCGCAATGCCGAACGGCTGTTCGGACTTTCTATAGATTCGTGAACAGATGAGGGCTCGGCCTGAGCTGGGCGACCAGGCGGCCCCACACTTCCTCGGACTGAGCAAGGGCCGCCGAGCCCTTCAAGGAACGGTCGACCGGCGGGAACTCGACCTCGATGCCGTCCAGCATCATGACGTACTTGGGCATGCCCTTGGTGAACTTGCCGAGATTGGAAAAAAGCAGCCGGCCCTCGACCGGAAATTCGCCGACCAACGCCTTGACGGCCGCGATCCGGTCGTAGAGCGCGGGTTGCGGATTATCGAACGTGAAGCGCCGGCGGCCGATCACGGTCCAGTCGCTCATCTGGTCGCCGCCGAAAATCAGCCCCGCCACCCGGCGGGTGTCCAGGATCAGAACACCCCGCGGCGTCAGCAGCAGATGGTCGATGTGGATGAAACCGCCCATGCCGTCCGGCACCAGCACCTGATGCACGGCTTCGTAGGCGACCCGATCCAGCCGCATCAGCAGCGATTTGCGCCGCGCTCTGCGCTGATAGGCGCGCAATCCCATGTATCCGCCGGCTCCCATGAGCACGAGCGCGGCTCCCGCGGCGATCCATTGCGGTTCGATTCTAAGGTCGTTCATCGAGGCGGGGGCTCGGGCGGCAGCTCGTTCGAGCGGCGGCCGCTCATTCCAGCGCCGCCGCCACCGCCTTGAGCGAGGGCGGCAAATCGAGGAAATGCTGGGGGAGCTTGAGCAGGCGCTCGAGCGCGGGAGGGACATCGATCGGCTTGCCGATGATCGGCTCGACGACGTCGTTGAACTTGGCGGGGTGCGCGGTCGCGACGATCACCCACGGACGGTCGCGCCGCTCGCGCTCGCCCAGACGCCGGTAGACTTCGGCCGCCGTCGCCGTGTGCGGACACCATTCGCGTCCAAACTGCATGAAATCCTCTCCGATACGTCGGCGGATTGTAGCGTCATCGACGCTGTCCGCGCTCAAATGTTCGTTGATCGAATCGAATGTCGGGTAGAAGGCGCGGATGCGCTCCATATTGCTGGGGTTGCCCACGTCCATCGCCGAGGCCAGGGTTGCGATGCTGGCGCGCGGCCGCCACTCGCCCGATGCCAGGAAATCGGGCACGGTGCGATTGGCGTTGTGCGCCAAAACGATGCGCTCGATGGGAAATCCTGCGGCCCGCGCCCAGATGGCCGCAAACGCATTGCCCAGGTTCCCGGCCGGGATGATGAAAGAGGGCCTGGCGCCGGTGCGCCGCTCGACATCGAGGCTCGAGGCCGCGTAGTACACCATTTGCGGCAACAAACGGCCGATGTTGATGCTGTTCGCGGAACTGAATCGATGCTTCGCGCGCAACGTGAAGTCGACGAACGCCTCCTTCACCAGCCGCTGGCAGTCGTCGAAGGTGCCGTCGATGCGCAGCGCGATGACGTTGTCGCCCCAGCAGGTGAGCTGCTGCTCCTGTCGGGCGCTCACCAGACCCTTCGGATACAGCACCACGATGCGCACCCACGGCCGCAGGTGAAACGCGGAGGCGACCGCGCCGCCCGTGTCGCCGGATGTAGCCACCAGAATCGTCATGGGCGGCTCGGCGGGCGTTTGCAGACGCTGCATCGTCTCGGCGAGAAAACGGGCGCCGAAGTCCTTGAACGCCGCGGTGGGACCATGGAACAGCTCGAGTACGAACAGCGGATCCGGGCACGCGTTCACGGCGGTGGTCGGTGCCGGAAAATCGAGGGCGGCCTCGGCGATCTCGCCGAGCGCCGGACGCAGCCGGTCGCCCTCGAAAAATCCGTCCAGCGTCCGCCGCGCGATCTCCGGCAGGCGCGTCAGCCCCCCGAACGATGAGGCATCGATGAGCGGCAGGCGCGTGGGCACGTACAGTCCGCCGTCCGGCGCGAGCCCCTGACGAATCGCATCGCTCAGCGCGACCGCCGGTGCACCGGCGCGGGAGCTCGCGAATTTCAATTCCCCGGTCATGCGTCAGGCCTAGACATCGACCACCCGTGCACCGGCGTTGTCGAGCGACGAGATCCAGGAATCCGATCCGAGGCCGTGCGCCGTGAACGCCGCCATCATGGCCGCGCGCACAGCCTCGGCGTTTTGGATCTCCGCCCAGGCGAATATGGCGGGGCCGGCCCCGGAAATGGAGCATCCGAGGGCGCCTTCGGACATGGCGCTGCGCTGGACGTCCTTGAAGCCCGGGATGAGCTTCTGGCGTTGCGGCTCGATGATCACATCGTTGAACGAGTCGCGGATCATGTCCAGATCGTTGGAGTAGCACCCGCTGATGAAACCCGCGAGGTTGGCCGTCTGCCAGACGAAATCCGAGCGGGTCACGTCGCTCTTCAGCACGGCGCGCGCCTCGCGCGTTCCGAGATGCATGTGCGGATGGACCAGCACGCAGCGGATCGAGGCCGGCACGGGGATCTGCTTCACGCGCGGATGATCGATGCCGACCGTCAGCACCAGGCCGCCGAACAGGCACGGGGCGATATTGTCGACATGCACCGAGCCGCTCGCGACGATCTCGCCCTCCATGGCGAACTTGAGCAGCTTCAGCCTCGGCGCCGGCTCCTCGACCAGCGCATTGGCGGCGACCACGGCGGCCACGGCGGAAGCCGCGGAGCCTCCCATGCCCGAAGCGAGGGGGATGCCCTTCTCGATCTCGATCTCGAAACCGAACTCGAGGCCCAGGGTCTCGCGCATCGCCTGCAGCGCGCGTCCTGCCGTATTGCTGCCGGGCTCGACGGGAAGGTCGCCCGCGATGCCGGTCACCGCCCGGATGCGGACCGCCGGCTCCTCGATGCGTCGCAGGCGCACCCGGTCGCCCACCGCCTCCACCGTGTGGCCGAGGATGTCGAACCCGATCCCGACGTTGGCGACGGTCGCGGGCGCGAAGGCGACGATGTCGGCGTGCCAGGGGCTCACAGGTGCGCTCCGAGGTAGGCCGAAAGACGCAGCAAATCCGCGAACACGCCCCCGGCGGTCACTTCCGGCCCCGCACCCGGCCCTTGAACGATCAGCGGATTGTCACAGTATCTGCGGGTCGCAAATCGAACCACGTTGTCGGTCAGCGCGATATTCGCGAATGCATGCGAGGCATCCAGCCGCGTCAGCCGCACGGTGGCCTTGCCACCGGCATCGACCCGCCCAACGTACCGCAGCACCTGCCCGGCATTCCTGGCCTCCTTCAACGCATCCGCCATCACCGCGTCGAACTCGGGCAGCCTCTGCATGAACTCCTCAACCCCGCAGCCGTCGAGCGCCTGCGGCACGAGGCCCACGACCTCGACGTCCGCCATTTCGAGGGTGAGGCCCATCTCACGGCCCAGGATGATGAGCTTGCGCGCCACGTCCATGCCCGACAGATCGTCGCGCGGGTCCGGTTCGGTATAGCCCTTCTGTTTCGCGGTGCGCACGATCGAGGAAAACGTCTCGCTGCCGTCGAACACGTTGAAGAGATAGGCGAGTGTCCCCGAGAAGATGCCTTCGATCCGGGTGATGTCGTCGCCGGTCTCGCGTAGATCGCGCAGCGTCTGGATCACCGGAAGGCCGGCGCCGACGGTGGCTTCGTACAAATAATGGGTGCCCGCGGCCCGCGCGGCATCCTTCAGCGCACGGTAGTCGGGCAGCGCGCCGGAGTTCGCCTTCTTGTTGGGCGTCACCACGTGAATGCCCCCGGACAGCCAGTCCCGGTAGTGCGACGCGACGCGGGCGCTGGCGGTGCAATCGATCAGCACGGTGTGCGGGATGTAATCGGCCTGGCAGTGCGCCGCGAACTTGTCGAGATCCACGGGCTCGCCTTTCTCCTCCAGGAGCTGTTCCCAGCGGCCGAGGTCGATGGACTTCTCGGCAAGGATCATGCGCTTGGAGCCGGCGATCCCGCGCAGCCGCAGATCCAGGTTGAGCGCGCGCAGGCGCTCGAGCTGGCTGGCGATCTGCGCGAGCAGCACCCGGCCCACCGTGCCGGGACCGATCAGGCCGATGGACAGGGTATAAGGTGACAGATAGAAGGCGGCATGCACCGCACGCAGCGCCTTGGCGGCATGCTTGCCGTCGACGACCAGCGAGATGTTGCGTTCAGAGGCGCCCTGGGCGATGGCGCGGACATTGATCGCCGCATCGCCCAGCGAGTTGAAGACGTTGGCCGCGACACCGTGCGCGCCGGCCATGCCGTCGCCCACCACCGCCAGGATGGCGAGGTCCAGGGTCACGTCGACGTGCTGGATCTGCCCGTCGCGAAGCTCCGAGTCGAATGCGCGCCGCACCGCCTCCTCGGCCCGTTGCGCCTGCGCGGCGGGAATCGCGAAACAGATCGAATGCTCCGAGCTTCCCTGGGAGATCAGGATGACCGAGATCCCGGCATCGCGCAGCGCGCCGAACAGACGGTGCGCGGTGCCCGGCACGCCGATCATCCCGGCACCCTCCAGATTCACCAGAGCGACCGGGTCGATGGTGGTGATGCCTTTCACCTTGAGTGCGGAAACGGGATTCGCGCAGATCAACGTGCCGCGCTTCTCGGGCGCGAAGGTATTGCGGATGTAGATCGGAATATCGCGCGCTACCGCAGGCTCCATGGTCTGCGGATGAATCACCTTGGCGCCGAAATAAGCGAGCTCCATGGCCTCGTTGTAGGAGAGCTGATCGATCACCTGCGCATTCGGCACGAGCCTCGGATCGGCGGACAGCACCCCGTCGATGTCCGTCCAGATGACGATTTCCGCCGCCTGCAGGAGGGCGCCGAAGATCGAACCGGAGAAGTCGCTCCCGTTGCGACCGAGCGTGGTCTGCATGCCGGTGGTCGTGGTTGCGACGAAGCCCGTCACCACCAGCCGGCCCTTGAAGCCGGCGGGCACCCGCTTTCTCAGGTTCTGCTCGCTCAGCTCCCACTGCACCGCCGGTCCGAGGGGACCCCACTCGACGATGATGACGTTCGCGCGCGTCGATCCAAACCACGTCGCCCTCGACGCGGCCGCGCTCGCGCAGAAACGGCGCGAACAGCCGGGTGGACCAGATCTCCCCGTAGCCCGCGATCACATCACGCATCGAATAGGTAGCCTGACGGATCAGCCGCACGGTTTGGAGCACGCCCGCGATGTCGCGGCAATCCTTCGCGAGCTGCACGCAATAGGTTTCGCAGGCGGCCGGCGACAGCAGCTCGGCGGCCAGCTGTTCGTGGCGCTTCCAAAGCTCCTCGATGGCTCCGGCCATGTCGCCATCCGGCTGCTCGGCGAGCGTCACCGAGTTCAGCAGCGCGTCGGTGACGCCCCGGCACGCGGAAAGCACCACGGCCTCGCGCGGGTTCGAGGACGCCTCGATGATGTCGGCGACGCGCCGGAAACAGCCCGCGTCGGCGACGCTCGAGCCGCCAAACTTATGTACGATCCACTGATCCATATTTCACACAGCATCGCGCCCTCCGGTGGGCGCGCGCCATTCCCATGTAAGTTATTGAATTGCGGCCGGGAACCGCTAGACAGCCCGGAACTTTAATCGCACGGGAGGCAGCCTAGCAAGCACAAAACGCTCGCCCGCTCCTCAGGAACGCCCCGCGCCCCGTGCCCGGCCTGCGGATTTTTTACGTTGAGCGCCGGGACGCCCGGTGCCGGATTTGGGCAGCCCCGTGTGCTGGGTGCGAAACGGCTGCAGAGCGGGCCGTGAACCGACCGGCTGATAGGCGGGGATCAGGTGATGCTTGCCGTTGCCGATGAGATCGGCGCGGCCCATGCGTTTGAGCGCCTCGCGCAGCACCGGCCAGTTGTCCGGGTCGTGGTAGCGCAGGAATGCCTTGTGCAGACGCCGCACCCGGATTCCCTTGGGCACGACGACCTCCTCGCTCGAGCGTGAGATCTTCTTGAGCGGATTCTTGCCGGAGTGATACATCGCGGTGGCGCTTGCCATCGGCGAGGGCAGGAACGCCTGGACCTGATCGGCACGAAAGCCGTTGGTCTTGAGCCAGACCGCGAGTTCCAGCATGTCCGAATCGCGGGTCCCGGGATGCGCCGCGATGAAGTACGGAATGAGATATTGCTCCTTGCCGGCGGCTTTGGAGTAGCGGTCGAACAGCTCCTTGAATTTGTAGTATGCCCCGATCCCCGGCTTCATCATCTTGGAGAGCGGACCCTCGCCGATCGCTTCGGGCGCGATCTTGAGATAGCCGCCGGTATGGTGGGTCGCGAGCTCCTTGACGTACTCCGGCGATTCCACGGCGAGGTCGTAACGCACCCCGGAGGCGATCAGCACCTTCTTGATGCCCTTCAGGGCACGTGCACGCCGATACAGACGGATGAGCGGCGCATGATCGGTGTTCAAATTCGGGCAGATGCCCGGATACACGCACGAGGGGCGCCGGCAGGCGGATTCGATGGCGGGGCTCTTGCAATGCAGACGGTACATGTTCGCGGTGGGGCCCCCGAGGTCCGACACCACCCCGGTGAATCCCGGAACGGTATCGCGGATGGTCTCGATCTCGCGGATCACCGAATCCTCCGAGCGGCTCTGGATGATGCGCCCTTCATGCTCGGTGATCGAGCAGAACGTGCAGCCGCCGAAACAGCCGCGCTGAATCGAGACCGAGAAACGAATCATGTGATACGCCGGAATGCGCGCCGCCCCATATTTCGGATGCGGCCGGCGCGCGTAGGGCAGCTCATATATGGAGTCCATCTCCTCCGTCGCGAGAGGGAGCGGCGGCGGATTGAGCCACACCTCCTGGGTGCCGTGGCGCTGCACGAGCGCTCGGGCATTTCCGGGATTCGACTCGAGATGCAGGATTCTGGAAGCGTGCGCGTACAGCACGGGATCGGAGCGCACCGCCTCGAACGAGGGGAGGCGGATCACGCTGCGCTCGCGCGCGGCGTTCGGCACCTTGCGAAAAAACCTGACCACCCGGTGGGCCTCGGGAGGCGGCGCGAGAGCCTTGGTGCGCTGCTCCTCGTCGGCATAGGGATCGACGGGCGGGGCAAGCGGGCCCGGCGTGTCGAGCTCGCTCGAGTCGATCTCGATCCAGCCCTCCGGGACGGCGCGCCGCACATATGCCGTGCCCCGCAAGTCCGCTATGTCCGCGATCCGCTCGCCCGCATCGAGCCTCTGCGCGATCGCGACCACCTGCCGCTCCGCATTGCCGTAGACCAGCAGGTCCGCCTTGGAGTCCACCAACAGCGAGCGCCGGACCTGGTCCGACCAGTAGTCGAAATGCGCAATGCGCCTGAGGCTTGCCTCGATGCCGCCGATCACGAGCGGCACGGCCTTGTAGGCCTCCCGCAGCCGCTGCGCATAGACGATCACGCAGCGATCCGGCCGTTTGCCACCCTCCCCGGCCGGCGTATAGGCATCGTCGCTGCGCACCCGCCGGTCTGAGGTGTAGCGGTTCACCATGGAATCCATGTTGCCGCCGGTGATGCCGAAAAACAGGCGCGGCGCTCCGAGGCTTTGGAAATCGCGCGTGCTCTGCCAATCGGGCTGGGCGATGATGCCGACGCGAAAACCGCGGCTTTCGAGCACGCGCCCGATGATCGCCATGCCAAAACTCGGGTGATCCACGTAGGCGTCGCCCGTCACCAGGATCACGTCGCAGCAATCCCAGCCGAGCGCATCCATCTCGGCGCGCGAAGTCGGTAGAAACGTCGCTGGCGCGACCCCCGGCGGGCCGGCGATCACCCGACGTCGACCGGGATGTAGATCTGCGCGTCTTCGCGCTGGATCAGCAGCGCAACGGTATGTCCGGCCCGCGCCACCTCGCGCTTCAAGTCCGCCACCGTCGACACGCCGGCGCCATTCACCCCCAGGACCACGTCGCCCGCCTGCAGACCGGCGGCCAGCGCGGGACCGCTCACATCCTCGACCACCAAGCGGCCATGGGTGTGCAGCTCGCGCTGTTCGCTCGGTTCGAGCGGTCTCACCGCCAGGCCCAGTTTGCCGCCATCGTCCTCCGCGCCGTTACGCGCGGCCTGGACGGGCGTGTCCTCGAGCAGCACGGTTCTCACCGTGACCTCGGTCGCCCTGCGATCGTGCCAGACGCCGAGCTTCGCTTCGCTGCCCGGACGCAGTTGCGAGATCACCGACGGGAGATCGTACGAGTGGTCGATGTTGCGTCCGTTGACGCTGGTGATGACATCGCCCGGCTTGAGGCCGGCCCTCTCACCGGGGCTTTGCGGCTCGACGGCGCTGATGAGGGCGCCATGCGGCGTGCTCAAACCGAAGGTCTGGGCAAGTTGCTGTCCGATGTCCTGGACGGACACGCCGATCCGGCTCCGGGCCACTTTGCCGGTCTTCATGAGCTGATCCTTCACGTTCAGCGCCACGTCGATCGGAATGGCGAACGACATCCCCATGTAGCCGCCGGTGCGGCTGTAGATCTGCGCGTTCATGCCGATCACCTGCCCGTCCAGGTTGAACAGGGGTCCCCCGGAGTTGCCCGGATTCACGGCCGCGTCGGTCTGGATGAAGGTCACGAATGAAGTGCCGCTGTCGTCCGGCAGCGGGCGGCCCACGGCGCTGACGACGCCGGCGGTCACGCTGTTCTCGAAGCCGAACGGCGAGCCGATGGCAATCGCCCATTGTCCCGGCCGGATCCTGTCCGGATCGCCGAAGCGGACCGTCGGCAGGCCGGTCGCGGGAATCTTGATCAGCGCCACGTCGCTGCGCTTGTCGGCGCCGATCACCCGGGCGCGAAATTCGCGCCGGTCGGTGAGCTTGACGGTCACTTCGGAGGCGTCCGCGACGACGTGTGCGTTGGTGAGCACGTAGCCGTCGGGCGTGACGATGAAGCCCGACCCAATGCCGTGCGCAGGGGGCATGCGGTCGGGACCCGGCATGGGTCCCTGGAAACGGTGAAAGAACTGCGACAGCGGATCATCGTCGCCCTCCCCGCCGTTGCCGGCGCCGCCCTCGAATCTCGGGGGCTTCTCGACCACGCTGATATTCACCACGGCGGCGCCGTTCTCTGCCACCAGGCCTGAAAAGTCCGGCAATCCGGTCACACGGCCGGCGGCGACCGGGGTCGGCGCGGCCTGCGGGCCGGCGGACACCGAGGAAACCGCCCGGGGCGCATTGGACACGCCGGCGTCGGCATTGGAGCCCTGACGGGCCACTATCGCCACGAAAATGCCCGCCAGCACCGCCAGCGACCAGGTTCTCATGCTTCCCATTGCAATATGTCCTCTCGAAGGCTCGATTCAGGGCGCCAGGGGGCATACCTCACCTGGGGATCTTGTCTCGAATTTCCAGGCTTTTGGTCGTCCATTGCCCCAGATTTCCCACCACGCGCGGCCAGAACTGTGAATTCTCGATGGGCGCCGCGGCCTCGGCAGCGGCTAGTCTGGACATCCCATCGAGGTCCAGATCCTCTATTTATGCCCGATTCGACCGGTCCAGTCCTTTTGGTGGTGGGCGGCGACGCCAAGCGCCTCCAATGGCTGAACCACCACGTCACCAGCCACTGGCCGAGCGCCCAGGTGACCACCGTTCCCGCACCCGACGCCGAGTCGCTCACACGGTTCGTGGAGGAGCGTACCCCGGATGCGGTGATCCTCCAGCTCGATTTCGGCAACGAGGCGCAGGCGGGCATGGGCCTCTCCCATCTGGCTCAGATGCTGCGCGCGCAGCCCAGCACCTACTGCATCATACTCGCCGAACACGGCAGTGAGCTATCAGCGGTCAGAGCGCTCAAATGTGGGGCGAAGGACTACCTGCCGCTGGCGCGCATTAGCCGCGACGCCTTGCTGAAGGCCGTCGGCGATGCGTGTGCAAAGCATCAGGCGGCGCAAATGGCCGCCGAGGCGCTCCTGGCGCCCGCGGGCGACGTTCCCTTGATCCAGGTGCCCGGTTACACGATCGTGAAGGAGATCGCCACCAGCAATTTCTCCTCGGTATACCTCGCCCGCAGCATCCGGTTGCGCCGCAATGTCGTGCTCAAGGTGATGAGCCGGGGCACCTCGCCGAGGGAGCTGGACGATGCGGAGCGATTCCAGCGCGAATACGAAATCATTTCCAGCATCGCACACCGCGCCATTGCCGAGATCTACGACTTTGGCGCCCTGCCGCAGCATCAATATCTCGCGCTCGAATACATTCCCTGCGGGGACCTGCGCGACCGGCTGCGCAACCCCATGAGCATCGACGAGAGCCTGTATTACCTTCGCGCCATCGCCGAAGCGTTGCGGGTCATCCATGTGTTCGGGATCCTGCACCGCGACTTGAAGCCGGCGAACGTCATGCTGCGCGAGGATAACTCGCCCGTGCTCATCGATTTCGGGCTCGCACGCCGTTCGCTCGACGATGCCGGCACCACCGGCGCGGGCCAGGTGCTCGGCTCGCCCTACTACATCAGTCCCGAACAGGCGCAGGGGCAGCGCGTGGACGCGCGCACCGATCTCTACAGCCTGGGGGTGATGTTCTACGAAATGCTCACCGGGCAACGCCCCTACAGCGGCAAGAGCGCACTGGACATCATGGAGCAGCATGCTCATGCACCGGTGCCTCGCCTGCCGGAGAACGTGGCCCTGCAGCAGGCGCTGGTCGATCGGCTGATGGCTAAGCGCCTGCCCGAGCGCTACGTCTCGGCGGATGAGCTGCTGGCGGATCTGGGGCCGCTGGTGGCCGCGGTTGCCTGATCCGGCCGCACGCCGCGTGACTGCCGTCACGTTCGAAACTGACTCGCCGCACCATATGTAAAAAATCGCCCGGAGCTGTGACAGCCTTCACCCTCTCTGGCGCGCTCATTTGGCACCCTGTCCCGAATCATGTTCATTACTGCAAAGCGACACGAGCGCGAGAAGCAGGAGCTTCTCGAGACGAGCAACCGCATCACCGAGGCGATCCTTCAAAACAGCGATCAGGGATTGTTTCTCCTGGACGCGAAGGACCGGATCCAGCCGCAGGTGTCGCGAGCCCTCGGAGCGCTGTTTCGCCGCCAGGATTTCTCGAACCTGAGCCTGGAGAAGCTGGTGGCGCCGCTGGTGACCGCGAAGCTGCTCTCCGTGGTGCGCACTCACGTCGCGCAGCTGCTCGGCACGGCGCCGCGCGAAAGCGTCACGGCCGCCCTCTCCGACGTGTCGTCGTCCGCCGCGCCCGGCCCGCCGCTGGCGCCGCCGTCCGAGAATTCGCTGCGCCTGGAAGTCTCGCCGCGGCTGGAGGGTTCGCGGCGACTGGACGGCTCATCGCCGCCCGAGGCACCGAACACTCCGGGTCGGCCGCTGGACTCCAACCCGCTCAAGGATCTCGAGGTGAGGTTGCCGAACGCGGACGGGGGTTTCGATTCGGCGCACTATTGCTTCGAGTTCCATCCGCTCGAGGGCGAGCCGCGGCTCTGGCTGGTGCGCGTCTCGGACATCACCCGGGAGGTGCAGGCCGCACGCGAACTCGAGGAGCTGCGCGGGCAGGTCGAGACGCAGGGCGAGATTCTGCGCGGCGTGCTCAACGGCGGCGCCGCGCGGTTTGCGGCCCTGGTACAGCGCACCGACGCGTCCATGAAGACGATCAATGCGGTGCTCAAGAAGCCGGCGCGTGAGCAGGACGCGTTCCGCGCCAAGCTCGAGGAGGCGCTCGACGAGGTCGACCGGGTGAGGCGCGACGCCGCGGCATTCAAGCTGTCGGCACTGGAATGGGCGGCACGTCAGTTCGAGGATTCCCTGCACGATCTGCGCAGCCGCAGCACTCTTTCGGGCAGCGATTTCCTGCCGCTTGCGGTGAAGCTCGATCAGCTCTACGGCCAGTTCGCGACCCTCAAATCGCTGAGCGCTGCGTCGAGTGCGTCGCAGGCTTCGCCGAACGGCGCCGCGGCGGCGCCCAACATGACCGAGAACGGCACACAGATCATCCAGGCTCCGAAGTTCATGGCGCAACGGTCCGCGCCGAAGCCGCCGCCCGTACCGGGGGTCAACAGCTCGGCGCCCGCCGGTAGCCTCGAGAACACCTTGCGTGCGCTGACCGAACACGTCGCCGAGGAGCACAAAAAAGCCGTGACCCTCGAGGTGCACGGACTGAATCTGGTTCCCCATCATTATCAGGCGGCCGTCAAGAACGTCGCCATCCAGTTCATCCGCAACGCGGTGATGCACGGCATCGAAACCCCCGCGATCCGCCAGGCGAAAGGCAAACCGCCACACGGCACGTTGCGGCTGGAGTTCAAGAGTTTGCCCGACCATGCTTTCGAGCTGTTGTTCGAGGACGATGGCGGAGGGCTGGATCCGGATCAGGTGCGCGCGACTGCGATCGCCAGGGGAGTTATCACGGGCGAAGGCGCGGCGCGGCTGCGCGACCGGGAAGCGATCAAGCTGATATTCAAGTCGGCTTATTCGACGCTCGAGAGCGCTCCCGGCGAACCCGTGCACGGCAGCGGGCTGTCGCTGGTGCGCCGCTATGTCCACGAGGCGGGGGGCAAGGTCGCACTGGCGAGCCTGCTCGGCCACGAAACCCGCTTCAAGGTCACGCTGCCGCCGCTGGCCGAAGCCGCCTCGGCGGCCGCGGCCGCCAGCTAGGACGGCCCGCGGCGGGATACCGCGCGCCGCGCCGCTCAGGCGCCGGGCTGAGCCTTCAGCTCGACCAGCACCGATCCGGCCGCGACACGATCGGCCAGCGCAAACGGCAGACGCTCCACGACTCCTGCATGGGGCGCGGTCACCGTGTGTTCCATTTTCATGGCCTCCAGCGTGATCAAGGGCGCGCCGCGGCTCACCGACTGTCCGAGCGTGACGTGCACCGCCACCACGGTTCCGGGGAGCGGCGTCACCAGCGAGCCCGAGTCCGCCTCGGCCGTGCCCTGCAGGGCGTCCTCGGTGCGCACCGCGCGCAGGGACACGTGGCCACCCGCGCGAAACAGCTCGAGCCTGCCTTCGCACACGACCACCTTTGCCCGCTCGATGCGGCCGTCGATCTCGACCTCGATCTGCGCGCCGGCCCGCCGCACGAGGCGCAGCTCGTGGTTCCGGCCGGCCACGCGGCCGCGATATGAGCCCGGCTCGCGCGCCTCGATCCGCACCTCGGCGTCGCCGAACTGCCACCGGGTGACGGCGGGGGCTCCGAGCCTCCAGCCGGAGGTGTTGGACCAGAGCGAATCCGGCTCCGCCTCGGCCGTGGCGCACCAGAGAGCCGCGATCAGATGGTCGTCGGCCGCGGCGTCCCGCTCGCCGAACACGAGCTCTCCATGGCGCACGGCGAGAAAGTCAGTGCCCACCGCGCCGTGGCGGAAGCGCTTGTCCGCGAGGATGCTCGCGAGCAGCGCCCGATTGGTGGCGACGCCCGCGATCTCGAGTTTGCCGAGGGCCTCGAGCAGCAGATCGCATGCCCGCGACCTCGTCTCACCCCAGGCGATCACCTTGCCGAGCATGGGATCGTAAAACGCGGAAACCTCGTCTCCCGCCTCGACCCCGGTATCGAGGCGCAGGTGCGACCCGAGCGCCGGCCAGGCGAGGTGCGTGATCCGGCCCACGCTCGGCAGGTAGTCATGGGTGGGATCCTCGGCGTACAGGCGCGCCTCGACCGCAGCGCCCCGCTGCACGATCCGATCCGCCGGCAGCGGCTCGCCGCGCGCAACGTTCAACTGCCACTCGACCAGGTCGATCCCCGTGATCAGCTCCGTGACCGGATGCTCGACCTGCAGCCTCGTGTTCATCTCCATGAAATAGAAATTCTGCTCGGGATCGACCAGGAACTCGACCGTGCCCGCCCCGACGTAGCCCACGGCGCGCGCCGCCGTCATGGCCGCCTCCGCCATGGCGCTGCGCACCGGCTCGGACAGGCCCGGAGCCGGCGCCTCCTCGATGATCTTCTGATGGCGGCGCTGCACCGAGCAGTCGCGGTCGAAGAGCGCCTGCATGCCCCCATGGGAGTCCGCGAACACCTGAACCTCGACATGGCGCGCGGTCGGGAAATAGCGCTCGAGCAGCAGCCGGTCATCGCCGAAGGCGGTGCGCGCGAGGCGCTGCGCGGACTGCACCGCGGCGGCCACTTCGCCGGCCGCGTGCACCACTTGCATGCCCTTGCCGCCGCCGCCCGCGCTCGCCTTGATGATCAGCGGGAAACCCACGCGCTGCGCCTCTTCGATCAGCCGCGCGGGGGACTGGTCGGCGCCGTGATAGCCGGGCGCCACCGGCACGCCGACCGCCGCCATCGCGGCCTTCGACGCGCTTTTCGATCCCATGGCGCGAATCGCGGCGGGCGGCGGTCCGATGAACACCAGCCCGGCATCGAGGCAGGCTTGGGCGAACTCGGCGTTCTCCGACAGGAACCCATAGCCCGGGTGCACGGCGTCGGCGCGCACTCTCACCGCAAGCTCGATCAGCTTTCCCTGGTCGAGATAGCTCTGCGCCGCCGGCGAGGCACCGAGGTGATAGGCCTCGTCCGCCTCGCGAACGTGCTTCGCCCCGCGGTCCGCATCGGAGTACACCGCGATGGTGGTCCACCCCAGCCGCCGCGCGGTGCGCGCGATGCGGCACACGATCTCGCCGCGGTTCGCCACCAGAAGACGCTTGAGTGTCTTGACCGTCATGGCGCCGCTCACATCCGGAAGATGCCGAACTGCGTGGCCACGGGCGGCTGCAGCCGCGCCGCCGCGAGCGCGAGGCCCAGGGCGCGGCGCGTGTCGGCGGGATCGAGCACGCCATCGTCCCAGAGCCGCGCGGATGCGTAGAAAGGATGCCCCTGCCGCTCGAATTGGTCGCGGATCGGGGCCTTCAGGCGCTCCTCCTCCGCCGTGGAGAGCTCCCCGCCGCCGCGCATGAGCGCGTCGCGCTTGATGGTGGCGAGCACGCTCGCCGCCTGTTCGCCGCCCATCACGGAGGTGCGCGCGTTCGGCCATTGGAAGAGGAGCCGCGGCCCATAGGCGCGGCCGCACATGGCGTAATTGCCGGCGCCGAAGCTGCCGCCGACGATCACGGTGTACTTCGGCACGGCCGCGCAGGCCACCGCCGTCACCAGCTTGGCGCCGTCCTTGGCGATGCCGCCCGCCTCGGCCGCCTGCCCCACCATGAATCCGGAAATGTTCTGCAGAAACACCAGAGGAATGCCCTCGCGGCAGCAGAGCTCGATGAAATGCGCGCCTTTGACGGCGCTCTCCGAGAACAGAATCCCGTTGTTGCCGAGGATGCCGACCGGCATGCCGTGGATGTCGGCGAACCCGCAGACGAGCGTCGCGCCATAGAGCGCCTTGAACTCGTCGAACCAGGACGCGTCCACGATGCGCGCAATGATCTCGCGAACGTCGTAGGGCTTTCGCGGGCTCTGCGGGACGATGCCGTACAGCTCCGCCGGGTCGTAAGCCGGGCCGGCCGAGCCGCGCCCGGCGAGCTCGACAGGGGGAGGCTTGAGGCGGGCCACCGCCCGGCGCGCATACGCGAGCGCATGCAGGTCGTTTTCGGCGTAGTAATCGGTGACACCGGATCGGCGGCAGTGGACGTCCGCGCCGCCCAGCGATTCCGCGTCGATCTCCTCGCCGGTCGCGGCGCGCACCAGCGGCGGGCCGCCCAGGAACACCCGGCCCTGATTGCGCACGATCACCGCATGATCCGACATGGCTGGCACGTAGGCGCCGCCGGCCGTGCAGGAGCCGTGCACCACGGCGATCTGCGCGATCCCCTGCGCCGACAGTCTGGCCTGGTTGTAGAAGATGCGGCCGAAGTGATCGCGGTCGGGGAATACCTCGTCCTGCTTGGGAAGGAACGCACCGCCGCTTTCCACCAGATAGATGCACGGCAGCGCATTCTCTGCCGCGATCTCCTGCGCGCGCAGGTGCTTCTTGACCGTGAGGGGATAGTAAGTGCCGCCCTTCACCGTGGGATCGTTCGCCACGATCATGCACGGCCGGCCGCTCACCCTGCCGATGCCGGTG
>CAVTNZ010000037.1:0-15012 GCA_963736185.1 uncultured Gammaproteobacteria bacterium
TCCACCGGAATGGTGTGCGGCCAGGTCATCTGGTGAAATGCTCGCAACGTCTCAGGGAATGACTGCGCGACGGCCAGCAGTTGACGCGACTCTTGCGTCGGGGGCGCCTCGTGCAGTTTGGCAATGACCGGTGCGTACAGCAGTTGCTGTCTCGTGATCTCCTGATCAGTGAAGAATTCCGGCACATTCGCATCCACCAATACGGCCCCGACAATCCACTTGGGATGCTCGCGCACCAGCAGGGTCGCGATCTCGCCGGCCAAAGAATGAGCCACCAAAATCACATCGCGCGTAGCGCCAAGCTTCGATAACCCGGCGGCGAGATCCTCAGTCGCGCTTCGAAGACTCCACGGACCTTTGACCTCATCGCTTCGGCCGAAGCCGGATCGATCATAGGTGATGATTTCCGATCCGGTTTCGCCGGCCAAGGGCGCAACTAGTGAATTCCAATAGGACGAATCAAGTCCTCCGCCGGCATCCAGCACAATGATCGGTGGATGCCCCGGGGTCACATGGAAAGCCAGCTTGTGTCCAGCACGCTCGATCATTTGCGTCGCCTCTGGCTCCGCTTGCGCTACTTGAAACCCCATGAAGAGCAACGATATGCAGGTGCAAACTGCAACCAACGGGGTCTTCATGAGCGCTACATTCGGAAGCGGTTGCATCGGCGATCTCCTTAGAAGCGACATCGGCTCGAGCCTGTCGGCGGGTTGTCGGCACCCTCGCTACGGGGGCTCGAGCGCTCTGGTGGGGGTTGCTCAGCGCGGAGCCGCTCGTCGATAATTCGACGAAAGAGCACCAAGGCCTTGTCCATCGGCAGCGCTACCATCGGACTATTTGGGCTGAGATTGGTCGCCTGCGCAGTGATCATTCGCCGGTCCTCCTCGAACGCGGCCATGAGACCGTCGTAGATGCCTGCCGTTGTGCCCGCATCTCCACGGTCGGCCCGATGGGCTTCCATGAAGAAATAGTGTGTCGACTCGGCTGTTTCCGGTGTTAGCGCCTGGCAGCTATGGAACTGCACGCCCGCCCCATCGTCACTCGCTGCAGCGCCCGCCGGGCGCGCACCTGAAGCCATGATCAGCGTGCCAGGAAGGCGAAATTCATAGGCGATCCAGCGGTCAATCAGGCCCTGAAATCTCCACAGCGGTGCATAATAGTTAGGCATCGGAACACCAGGCACCGTTCGCTCGACGTGCACCCCGTCCTCGAGCCGGGTAACTTTTGGAGAGATTCGCGCAATCTGCTCCGTGCCTCCGAGCGTCTGCGCGTGCACGTAGCTTAAATGCGAAAAATCGAGCAAGTTGTCGGCGATCAACGGATACGGCGTGTCGTAGCGTAAGTATCCCGGCCGATACTTCCAGTCTGGATGATCACAACTAAAGTTGTCGGGTAGGGACTTCGGGTCCGGGGCTGCCTCTCCCATCCACACCATGACCCAGCGGCGATGAACGACCGCGGGAAACGCGCGAACGCGAGCGACTCGGGGGATTGACGAGGCACCCGGGATCTCAATGCAACGTCCCGTCGCGTCGAACTTCAACCCGTGGTATCCGCAGCGAAGGCAGTTTCCCTCCTTTCTGCCGTGTGAGAGCGGCGCATGGCGATGGCAGCACCGATCCTCCAATGCGACTACCCTCCCCGTGTCATCCCGGAAGAAAACAAGAGGTATGTCAATGATGGTGCGCGCAAACAAGCCGTCCGCGGGGATTTCATGTTCCCAAGCTGCCACATACCAGAGATTACGGATGAACACGGCTCCTCCTCGCAACCAATCAATTCAAATGTCGAGATCCGCAGCCGGGCAATCAAGCGATTAGCGTCGCCCGCACGGCCATCCCCATCATCGAATTTTCTCTGGACAGGACTGTTATACCCGTTTAGGCTCTTCCGGGCAACCAAGCTACAGTGGATTCTCAATGCGGAGTTGCTTCGCGGCTCGCCTTGTAGCAACGGAGTGGGCGACGCGAAAGGCGCAGGAAACGGTGCGAAACAAAATACCTCGATCCCTTGCCAGCTCCCGTGACCAGGATGGCTGCAGCTCGACGCGCGGTTTCCTCGGCCTCACCTTGGTGACCCTGTGGCTGCACGCGTCACCAGTGCGCGCCGATAGCGAGAACGGGAGATTGTCGGCGTTCGTCGGTGGCGCCGTCGCTGAGGCGATGGAGCGGGATCATATCGACGGCGTCAGCGTCGCTGTCGTCGGGCGCGACGCCGCTTTGACGACCAAGGGGTATGGCATTTCCGCCTTGAACCCGCGAGCGAAAATTTAACTCACCTTTCGATTCGAGGTCGAGCATGGTCGATTTGAAGGATTGTGCTGGTCCGAGGCACGCTGCGTGGAAGCGCTGTTTTGTCGTGCCGCTTCTCGTCGTGCTCTACATCCACCCGGTGCCTGGACACGCCGCCACTGATATCGGGACGCCCAGCCACCCCGTCATCGATACCGCGGCCCCCGGTCGCTCTCCGATCGACGACGCCAGCTTGGCCCAGTTCGTGGATGGCGCGGTGAGCGATGCCATGCAGCGGGATCGGCTCGCCGGTGTCAGTGTCGCCATCGTGGGACACGAGGGCGTTCTGTTGGCGAAGGCCTATGGCATTTCGGCCCTGAACCCGCGGACGGAGATGACCACCGACACATTGACCCGCGTCGGCTCCATCTCCAAAACCATCGTCTGGATCGCGCTGATGCAGCTGGCTGAGCAGGGCAAGATCAAGCTGAGCGATCCCATCAACCTCTATCTGCCGAAGGCGTTGCAGGTGCCGGACGAGGGCTTCGCGCAGCCCATACGGGTGTGGCACCTCATGTCGCACACGGCGGGCTTCGAGCAGACCATCTTGGGACACATGTTGGTTGAGGATCCTCGGCGTGAGTTACCGCTCAGCGCCTATGTGGCCCGATACCGCCCCCACCGCGTCCTGCCTCCCGGCAAGATAGCCGTGTATTCCAACTATGGTACGGACCTCGCCGGCGTCATCGTCTCGCAGGTGAGTGGCATGTCCTGGGAGGACTACGCCGAACGGCAGGTCCTGCGCCCGCTCGGCATGCGGCTGAGCACCTTCCGAGAAGCGTTGCCCGCTGACGTGGCGAAGGATCGCGGCCTGCCGACACCCATCGACAGCACGGCCGCGGCGATGTTGAGCCGCGGGTTTCGATGGCGGAACGACCGGCTGGAGGAGGCCCCCGCGGAGATCTTCGCCCACTATGCACCGGCCGGCGGAATGGTGGCCAGCGCAAACGACATGGCGGCCTACATGAGGGCGCTGCTCGATCCGGACAGGCTGGCGGAGTCAGGAGTGCTGACGGTCCAGAGCTTTCGCACACTGCTGGAGCCGCTCGCCTCCGACACCCCGGGATTTGGCACCACTTATCACGGCTTCTTCCAAATTCCCCTGCCCGGTTCGCGCTTCGCCTTCGGCCACGATGGCGAAACGCTCTATCAACACTCCACCATGATCATCGCACCGGACCTCGGTCTCGGCATTTACGTGGCAACCAACACCTCATCCGGAAAAGACATGGTGGAGCGTCTCCCCAATCTCATCGGTCTACACCTCTTGGGCGAGACTCCCCCTCCCGCCGCGAGTTCCCCCTCGTCGGGGGCGGCGAGCACAAATGTCAAGCCGGATATCGCGGGAAATTATCGGGCGTTGCGACGAGCCTATTTCCGCAGCGAACGCGCCTTTCTCAATTTGAAGTCGGTCGACGTACAGTTCGCCGACAATGGCGACCTCATCGTGTCCGGGCTCTATGACAACCCGGCGCGTAGTTCGGACGAGGCTACCCGTTTTGCGCCGGTGGGCAATGACATGTACCAGCAGCTGGGATCGGTCAACCGCATCGAGTTTCGCCGCCAGGACGGCGAATTGTTGCTGTTCGATTCCGCCAACGGGACCGAGCCGATGCGGCGCATCGGATTCTTTGCGGGTTCCAGCTGGCTGCTCTTCATCTTCCTGCTGGCTCAGGTGACCGCCGTGGCCGGTTCCATCCAATTGCTGCGGGACATTCGCAGCCCGCATGCTCCGGGCAGCGGTGGTGCCTGGCTTGCCGGTTCCGCGTTGTGGCTCATCGCTTTCGTGCTGCTCTGGATCGGCATCACACCCTGGTTGCTCGACACCGATGCCTTGCTCATGCAATACCCGGGTAAGGTGTTTCCGACGGCCTGCTGGCTGTTTGCGGCCTCGGCGCTCACCACGGCGGTGCTGGCTGCGGCGGCATTGATCCTGCGACCGAACGCCTGGTCGTGGCGCCGATGGGCCGGCGTGGCCTCCAGCTACGTCATATTCAGCGCCTGTGCCCTGACGTTCCACTACTGGGGACTGCTTGGGTTCGCCGGCTGGTAAGCGAATCACTCACCCTCCCGCCTCATAAACCGGGTACTTCATGAAAATAGCAGCCGTCACCGCATATTTCCTGCTTGCCTTCGCCTCCTTCAGCGCGCATGCGCAGCTTCAGTCGCGGCCGGTCCCGAACGGCGGCGTCGAGTCGTTCACCTTCCAGTCGCCATCGATGGGCGTCCGCTTTTCCCTCAACGTAGGAGCGCCGCAGGGCTATAAGCCGGGAGATGGAAAGAAATATCCGGCGCTGATCGTCACCGACGGAGATTTCTCCTTCGGCAAGGTCTACGAATCGGCATCGACGCTCGCGGGCGCGATCACGCCGCTGTTCATCATCAGCATCGGCTCGGCGCTCGACGAGGGTGAAGAAGAGCACACCCGACGGCGGATATACGAGTTCTCTCCGCCGGGCTGGGATCGGCAAGACCCGTTCGGCCAGGGCGTCGAGGGTTTCTGCAAAAGGTTCAAGGCACCCGAGGGTCGATGCACCGGCGGAGCGGCGAAATTTCTGGCGGCGATCACCACCGAAATGATTCCGCTGCTGGCCGCCAAGTTCCCGATCGACAACACCCAGCTCGGTCTCTACGGTCTCTCGGCCGGCGGATTCTTCACGTCCTGGGTGATTTTCCAACCGAACACGCCGTTCAACAAGTACATCGTCTCGAGTCCCGCGATGTCGTATGGTCACGGCGAGATATTCCGGCAGGAAGCTGCCTACGCGAAGACCCACAAGGATCTGCCGGTCGGAATTTATTTCGGGGCCGGCGTGCTCGAGGCCACAGATCCGGACCTCGAGGGGATGGGAGAGATCGTCAGCGGCATGTCGCATCTGGCCGGAACGCTGGCCACTCGACATTACCCCGGGCTCAAGACGACCATCGAGTATCACCCCGGAATGGGACACATGGATGTGATGGGAACGTCGGCGGTGCGGGGCCTGCGCACGCTCTACGCGAAGTAGGATAGCTCGTGCTCGCCCAGCGGCCAAGTCTCGCCCGTTGGTCGAGCATTCCTTCGGTGATCGACCTCTCGATTTCTAATAAGAGCAGCGTGGACCCGACAGGCTGCCGCTCGGGCTCATGGTCCACTGTATGTCAGGCGCGCCGCGCTTCGCCGTGTCGAGCGTACCTCGGCTGCAAGCGTCCGCCTCGCTGGTTGCGAATCGGCTTTGGCTCCGATGAGACGCGCGCAAAGGTCAGATGCTTGCCATCGTAGGCGATCGTGACCTCGCTGCCCAATATCAGCAGCTTCCGCAGGCAGTACTTATCCGCGTAGGAGTCCGCGTCGCGCCTGGAAAGCGGGTAGTCGCGCACCACGGGACGAGGAATGCTCAGAACGATGCGCGCACTCTGCGGGGACGGTGGATGAGCCGGAAACCTCATCACCGTCCCTTTATTATGTGTTCAAAAAGAAAGCGTCGCCCGTACGTAATAGTATCCGCCGTCGATCCCGAAAGGCGAGAAGAGCGGATACGGATAGGCCGAGCCGGCGTCGTTGTTGTTCACCGCGTAGCTGCTGTTATAAGCGGCGATCAAATTGCGGTTGAATTGCGGCGGATAGCGGTTGAACAAATTCTTGGCGCCGACGTTGATCTTCAATGCCTTGGTCAGCTGATAGCCCACGTCCAAGTTCGTGATCGGCGTCATTGGGATCGTCGTCCGGTACCAATTGAGAGTATTCGCCGCGTTGTCGCCGTCATCGTTCTCCCACTCCGAGGCCGGACCATAGATCTGTTCCTGCAGATTCACCGACAGCTTGTCCTTCCTCCAGTACGCGCCGAGATTGATGACGTACTTGGCCGACGCGGTCGACAGGTCGGAAAGCGTGGTGGCGCTGTACAGCGGCGATCCCACCAGCGCCGCCGCCAATGCGGGAGAGGCGGCTCTAACATGGGTCACCGAAGTTTCGTTGTAAGTTGCCTCGACCGACCAGTCGATGTGACCGATAAAATATTCCACCGGGAACAGGAAGGCGAAATCGGCGCCGTTCGTGGTGGTATTGATACCGTTGGTGAACAGGTTGATTCCGGTAGTCGTGTCGAACGAGCTGATCGGAATACCGGTCGCCCCGATAACCGTATTGATCAACGGTGATACCGGCGCGCTATTCAAGGTGCCGTACAAGGTACCGCTGTCGACGATGCGACTGGTCAACTTGATCCGATACAGGTCGAGAGTCGCGGTCATGCCCTGTGTCGGGCGCAGAACGAAGCCTACGCTATAGTTGGTGGACTTTTCGGGCTGCAGATCGCCGAGGCCCAATATCTTGGCCGCCGGTCCATTGGGAGGCGTTTGTATGTAGGTGTAGGCTGGCCCGACGTTGGTGGAGGAGAAATACTCCTCAGCCAGCGTGGGAGCGCGAAAGCCATTGCTGATGGTACCGCGCAGGGCGAACTCCGGCATGAAATCGTACCGCGCGGTCAGCTTGCCAACGGTGGCGTCACCGAAATCGCTGAAGTGCTCGTAACGGCCGGCAAGGTCGATTCGCAATGCATCGACGGGCTTGCCGGCGAGATCTACATAGCCGGCGTAATTCCGACGAGAATGGGAACCGGCATCGGTTGGCCGCGAAGCCGCCGAATCCAGCGGGACCGCCTTCCAGATAAGATTCGGCTTGACCCGAGCCGATCTCGTACATGTCACGCCGAAACTCCAGGCCGTAGGCCACGTTCAACGGACTTGCCATACCGACGTTGAAGTCGCGATTCACATCCAGCGTTGTGGTCCACTGCGCCGCGAGCATGTAGCCGTCGTAATAGTCCAGCGGCGTGGGAATGCCGGTCGTGTTGTACAGATCGACGTTGGAGGAATTCAGGGTATAGACCTCGTGACGATCCTGGCCCCATGAAGTGCTCAGATCCCAATTCCACTCGGCCAAGACGCCCCGGATGCCGATCGTGCTGGCGTAGTCGGTCTCATGATCGGACTCCTGAGGAGTGAAGCCAAACGGAAATGGGTAGGTGGTATCTCCCGTCTGCGGGTTGGTATAGGCAACGATATTGGGCTGACGGTAATTTTGCAGCGACGCCGCGCGTTTGGTGCTATAGGTACCGAATGAGTAAAATTCGAGGCCTCCGCCGAAGTCGAATCCCGCATTGTAAGCAGCCAGCTTGGTGTGAGTTTCCGCATCCCAGGTTGGTGTACGGATACCCTGGCGCCTGAGTCATGTTCGAGTCGGGATAGGTGGCGAGATTGATGGGGCTGGTTGCCCGGGCATCCTCCGCCCCACGAAAGCTATGCCCGTGGTTGTGGATTTCCGCAGTGATGTTGAAGTAGGCATTCTCCATGGGCTCGAAGCCGGCATTGGCGGTGACCACGGACGTGGTGCCGTTCATGCCGGATGGCGGGTTGATGCCATTGGGGCCGCCGTCGTAGTAACCGCCATACGTGCCGCTGACGCTGCCCCCCGAGGCGGTCTTTTTGAGAATGATGTTGATCACGCCCGCGATGGCATCGCTGCCGTATTGTGCCGCCGCACCCTCGGTGAGAACCTCAATGTGATCGATGGCCGATTCGGGAATGAAATTCAGGTCGACGCTGGCGCCTCCCTGGTACACAGAACCGCTGTCGATCGCCAGGTTGGCCGTCGTGTGCCGGCGCTTGCCGTTGATGAGCACCAGTACATGATTGGGACCCAGGCCTTTCAATCTCGCCTGCAAAGTCTGATTGGACATGTCGAAGCCAAAAGCCTGTTGACGTCAACGAGGGCACTATTTGCGCCAGGACCTGCATGAGGTCCGGATTGCCGGATGCAGTCTCCAACGCCGCCGCACTCACTATTTGGATGGGAGCCGGACTATCCGAAGCGGCCAAGCCGCCCTGGCGCGTTCCTGTCACCACCACCTCGGAGAGGAACGTCATCCGACGCGCTGGAATTATTCGAAGTACTGCCCACCGTCTGCCCATGCAACGCCGAAGTATTGAGACCGAACGTCACCGCGGCAATCAGCATGGCGAGCGGCCGCGTATTGCTCGAGCTTATGGACATGTAGTCATCCCCTTATTGATATTGCAAAAACCCTGTTCACCTTCTTCCCGCGCGCGAGCTCGCTATCACCTTTGGCCGCGCACAATCACCCGTTTCCCGCGCGCGAATTGCGGTGGCCGTATAGCGCGTACACAACCAGCCCGATGAGCAGCCAGATCGCCAGACGGATCCAGGTGTCCGTCGGGAGGCTGAACATCATGTACACGCAGATGAGGATTCCAAATGCCGGTACATAAGGTGATCCCGGAACGCGGAACGGCCGCGGAATATTCGGCTTTCTGACCCTCAATATCAGTACGCTCGCGCATACGATGACGAAGGCAAGCAACGTGCCGATGGAGACCAATTCACCCAGCAACTCCAGGGGCAGCATCGCCGCCGTCGCCACCGCCACAATGCCTACTACGGCGGTGGCGCGATGTGGCGTCTTGAAAAGCCGATGAACAGACGCAAACGTGCCCGGCAAGAGTCCATCTTCCGCCATGGCAAACAGAATTCTCGATTGGGCATACATGCTGCCGATGGGAGATGCCGCAAGCCCGAAGACGATTCCAATGGAGACGAATGGGATGATCCACGCAAGCCCCGGCCCGCCATTGGCCAGTGCGGAGATCATCGGCTCGGTACCCCCCAGGGTGGTGTAACGAGTCAACCCCGTCATGACCAACGCGACGGTAACGTACAAGATTGCACAGATGGCGAATGACCCGAGAACGCCTATCGGAATATCGCGCGACGGCACCCTCGCCTCACGCGTCGCCACGGAGACGGACTCGAATCCGGTGTACGAAAAGAAGACCACCGCCGCCGCGGTCATGATGCCGCTCCATCCAAACCGCCCCCAAGTCCCCAGGTTCTTGGGGATGAATGGATGCCAGTTGACTGGATTGATGAAGGGAATGCTTGCAACGACGATGAGCGCGATGATGGACAGCAGAAGGGCGACGACGACGTACAGGAACCGCGCGGACTCGCGCATCCCGACGTACAGCAATCCGGTTTCCACCGCGACCAAAGCGGCGGCCGGTAAATTGAAGATCGCTCCGGTCAGCTGAAGCTTGTGATCGTGGTCGAAGCGAAGCGGCGACATGGCAAGCGCATCAGGTACGTGGATTCCCCAGGTCGCAAGAAGGCCACAAAAATACCCGGACCAACCGACGGCCACCGTGACACCGGAGAACAGGAACTCCAGGACCATGTCCCAGCCGATGATCCAAGCTACCAGCTCCCCCATGGTGGCGTAGGCGTAGGAATAGGCACTTCCGGTGCGAGGGGATAGCGCCGAGAATTCCGCGTAGCAAAGTCCGGCACACAGGCATCCCAGGCCGGCGATCACATATGAGATCGCCACGCCGGGCCCCGCATAGTTGGCCGCGGCGGTGCCGGTCAGAACGAAGAGACCGGCACCGATGCTGCTCGATACTCCCAAAACCACCAGCGACGAGGCGGTTAGCGTTCTTCCAAGTTGAGGCTGATCTGACTGCTCGGCATCGGCGTCTGTGAGCGGGGATTTAAGGGTGAAAATTCCCATGTAAATTCTTAGCCGCCGACGGCTTTCGGCGCCCGCAATCCAAGGCCCGTGCCTTCATGAACGACGTGCTTCCGCGCCAAATCCATCGAGGAGAGTTGTGGCACACCACCAAGCACCATGGCACCTTCGCACCTTCGCAAGACATCCCGATTTTATGTTTCGGCCAAGACCGCCCTATTCTACGGGTTAATAATGTTGCTTTCACGAAATATTCATGCGCCGCGGATGCGCCTAGGCGATCTGGCCCGCAGTTGCGAGAGGTGTGCAAAGATCGGATGATGCTCGTGTAACACGGAAGCCCACACACTAGAAACGGCCCGCGAACGACCTATGAAACCCAAACAAGCTCCTCTCAAATTTAGGCGGCCCGCAAAAAAAAGGGCTGCCGGCAATACTGCCGTTCGCGGTAAGCGACCGGAATTGCCGCCGCAATCCTCACCACCAGCCCGTCCAAACCTCGGCTCGCGCGTACGGCAGATTCGCCGGGAGAACAGCTGGACTCTTGACGATCTGAGCCGCAAGACCGGCGTCAGTGCCTCGTCCCTCTCAAAACTCGAAAACGGTCTGATCGATGTCACCTTCGAGACCGTCATGAAGCTCTGTGATGGTCTCGATCTGTCCTTGGAGCATCTGGTCAACCATGAACAAGCCGCATTCCGCTCCGGTGTGCGAACCGTGACGCGGCGACACGAAGGCCTTCAACTGGCGACGCAGGCCTACGGTTTCGAGGTGCTGTGTACCGATATCGCGAAGAAAGGCCTGCTTCCCGTCATCGTGACGGTGAAGGCGCGCAACCTCGCGGGCGTCGCGCGGAAGAGTCAGCACCCGGGAGAGGAATTCGTCTACGTGATCCGCGGGCGGATCCAACTCCACACCGAATTCTATGAGCCGACCGTGCTCGAGGAAGGAGACAGTGCCTACTACGACAGCTCCGGTGCGCACGCGTTCATCAACGCCGGTGACGGCGAAGCGATCGTTCTTTCAGTGAGCCGCGACAGCAGCGGCAAGTTTGGAGGCGTGACAGGTCACCTGAACATGGAGATAGGTTGATCTTGGCGCGCAACGACCTTTCAGCTCACAACAAGCCCTCGTCTCTCACGACACGACCCGGGCTAACAATAAGCTCGCCGTCGTCACGCCACGATTCGGGTGCACCGAAAGCCCGTATTCACCGGTTGCCAAAACCCCACCTTATCCCGGTGACTTGATCAAGGTTGGCGTACAGCCGTGCTCTGTGCGCCGCTTTCCAGCAGCCTCTGATAGCTATCCCGAATTTGCATCGTGATCGGCCCGCAATTTCCCGAGCCTATCACCCGTCCGTCGAGTTGAACCACCGGCACGATGCCTCCGGCCGTGCTCGACAGAAAGACTTCATCGGCGTTGTACAGATCGAAGACCTGTACCCGTGTCGCCCGAATAGGCAGTCCCGCGTCCGCGGCCAACTCCATGACGGTGTCTCGAGTGATGCCCATCAGTATGTTGTCCTCGGGAGTCGACAGCGCCCCGCGCTTGACGACGAACACGTTGTACCCGGGCGCCTCGCACACATAGCCTTCCATGTCCAGCTCGATGGCATCCGACGCGCCTGCCTCGTTGGCCTCCATGCGCATGAGCACGTGGTTGAGATAGTTGCACGATTTGATCTTGGTGCTGGTGCACTCATTGGGCACACGGCGCATCGAGGAAACGATCATCTTTATGCCGCTGTCGCCGGCCTGGCCGGCTTGGGACATGTACGGGACAGCGAATACGATGACGCCCGGCGTGCAGTTATAGGGGCTCAGCAGAGGTTGCGCGCCGACTCCGCGGGTGACCACGATTTTCACATACGCGCTGTGAAGTTTGTTGCGCCGGAGCGTGTCGAGAATGATGTCTTTTATTTCGTCTTTGGAGTGGGGAACCACCAATTTTATCGCATGCGCCGACTCGAAGAGTCGGTCCACGTGTTCGTTCAATTTGAACACTTGGTTGTTGTACGCACACATCGTATCGTAGACCCCGTCCCCATACAGGATCACGTGGTCGAAGACGGAAATCTTTGCATCGGCTCTGCTGCAAAATTCGCCGTTGACAAAGAGTATCGGCTCGGTTGGCTCGTTGGAAGTCACTCTCGCTGTTTCCTTTTAGATTTTAACTGAGCTCAAAGTCATGCCGTGTCGTGCATCTCACCACGATACGACCCGATCAGGATACGGCGGAAAGCGCGCCCTGCAATACCTCATCGTGCGTATGCCCCACGATGGCCTGGTAATTCGCCGGGTCAGTCGCCCCTTCCGTGACGATCAGCAGGACGCGGCTCTGCTCATCGAGGCCGAGCGCGTCCCGCCGGTTGCGATCCGACAGCGCCGCGATCAAGGCACCGAGGCCCGCCGCTCCTGCCTCTCCGGCGACGACGGGTGGGTCCCCGCCCGTTCCCGATGCCAGCACGCGCATTGCACAATGCGATGCGGCGTCGCTGATGGTTACGAAGTCATTGCTGGCGACTCGAAGAACATCCCATGCCAGCGTCGAAGGTCTCCCCGCGGCGAGGCCATAAAGCCGGGTATTGATCGGCCCCTCCAGGTTGACAAGGCGGTCAGCCTGCGCGCTTCGCAGCATGCATGCGGCCGCCTTCGACTCGACCACGACAAAGCGCGGGCGGGAGATGTTCCATACCTCCCAGAAATGCGTGGCGAATGCCGCCGCGATGCCGCCTATGCCGGTCTGAATGAACACATGCGTCGGCAGCTGCCCGCTGGAGAGTTGCTGCACCACCTCGTCAACGATGACCCGATAGCCGTGCATGACGTCGCGGGGCGTATCCTCGTGGCCCTCATAAGCGGTGTCCGAGATGATGAACCAGCCGTTGGCCTTGGCGTCGGCTTCCGCGCGCAGTACCGCCTCGTCGTAATTGCCGGAATGACGGACGACATGGGCACCCAGCTTCACCAGCGCGTCTATCCGGCCGGCGCTCGTGGTCACGGGAACGTAGATCACGCATTGACACCCGAACATCTGGGCAGCGCGCGCCAGCGATCTACCATGATTGCCGGTCGTTGCGCAGCAGACCGTGAGTCCGGCCGGCACTTTCGGATGCCGTCGTTCGAGCAAGTCTTGAATCGTACAATTGCTCATTCCCAATTTATCGGCGCGCGCTCGCAGCAGCCGATAAACGGCGTAGGCCCCGCCGACGCCTTTGAAAGCGCGTAGTCCGAAGCGAGTGCTTTCATCCTTGACGAAGATCTCGCCGATCCCGAGCGCACCGGCCAAACCCCGCAATTGATGCATCGGGGTGCGTACGTACAGAGGAAGCGCCTCGACGACCTGCTTCGCGGCGAGGAAGCCCTGGAAATCCAGAATGTGACGCAGCGCCGCGGGGTACGGCTGGTTCGCGTCAACGCGAGGATTATGGACGTGCTCCCACGCCAGATCTGCGGAGGACAGTTGTGACACGCAATCGAGCATTACGCCGCTCCGCAGGACGCCGACAAGGGGGGTACGTATTGACTTGATCCAAGTAGACCAAGCAACTCCGGATATTCTACTAAGGAATATTCTTCCTTTCAAGAAAGCTTAAAAACCGCTATATTGATTTCAAGGTCCCGCCTCTGCACGCTTCACCATCTGCCAGGAGTCGCACGGAACATGTTTGCACAACCTTTGACGTTCCCTGTCGGGGGGGGTCGCGTACTTTTCTTGCAGAAAGTAGCGGTTTCTCTGCTGCATCGCAGTATTGATGATGCGGTTGCGGGGTCGGGTTGAAGGCGTAGCCTCCGTGTTTTGTTCGCCGGAGGGCTGCGCATGGATTCGCTGCTGTGGGCATATCTGGGGAGTCGCCGATTTCCGCGGGAGCTAAGCATTTTTCTGGTACGCCGATTCTTCACGCTGTCGGGCGATGATCGGCGGGTGTTGCGCCGCCGATTTCGTTCCCGGTCGCGACTGGGTGCAGCGCTACAGTTGGGATTCGTCCGGATGACCGGAACGACCCTGGATGCCTTGGATTACGTCCCACGATCGGTGCTCGGGCCGTCGGGGGCCAGCTTGAGATGTCGGCGCCAGAGTTGACGACACTACGCGCACTGTACCGACGGCCGATGACGCTATTTTTGCACCAGCGTTGGGCTTGTGAGTACGCCGGCTTTCACCGGCATGATGCGAGCGATGTGACCCACGTGATCGATGGGCTGCTCGCCGGTAGTGCGGTGACGCTCGATCGTCACCGGCTCGCCCAGCAGGCGCGTGAGGCGCTGTATTCCCGGCGTTGTTTGATACCGGGCGAACGGGACATTGAGGACTGGGTGCGGCGGGCGATTGGTCTGATTGAGCTCCAAGATCGGCGATATCTGGATGAGGCGGTTCCGGCGAAGGTACGGGACAACTGGCTGACTCAGCTGATGCGGGAGAAGTATCCGGAACCGATGACGGTGTTGGAGTGGCTGCGACGTCCACCCCGCAAGCGATCCCGCAAGACGCTCGATGAAGAGATATCGAAGTGGCTGGTGATCCGCGCCATGACGCCGCCGGCGGGTCTTGAACGGATTCCGGCTCAGCGATTACGCGCCTACGCGCGGCGGATGCGCCGGCGTCGGCCCATCAAGGTTCGCGAGATTGCCGAGCCGCGACGTACGCTCGAGATAGCGGCACTGCTGTCGGTGACAGCGGCGCGGCAGAGTGACACCGTGCTGCGGCTGATCGAGATGCGGATCGCCGAGATCTGGAGCTGGGCTCACGCCGTAGCTCGCCCCGAGCCTCGTCATCACCTGCCCGAGGAGGTGGCCTCCGAGCTGGCGCGTGTGATGGACGATTCGGCGGTCTCCGACGCCGAGTACCGAGAGCGCTCGCGCCTCCTGTTGGCACCCTGGCGACCCGGCGCTCGCCAAGCGCGCCGCACTCGTGCCGCTCAAGTCCACGAACATCTGGCGGCCAACGCGCGGCGGGTCCGCCCGCTGCTGAAGCACATCATTGCGTTGGATCTGCAGAGCGTTGGACCGCATCCGGTCATCGATGCGCTGGGAGAGCTGGCCAGCGGTTACCGTGACGATTGCACCTACCTGTTCTATGAACCCTCCTCGCCGGCGGGGCATGCCTGGAACGAACTGCTGCGCGCTTGCGACCGCGAGCAGGCCTTTCGAGCCTTCGAAGCGGCCACGCTGTGGGGCGTACGCCGCGGGCTGCGC
>CAVTNZ010000038.1:0-47781 GCA_963736185.1 uncultured Gammaproteobacteria bacterium
ATTACGGAGATTATGAGGGCCGCAGGCTCGCGCAAATCCATCGCGAGCAACCCGAATGGGAGCTGTTTCGCGACGGTTCCCCCGGTGGCGAATCCGTCCTGCAGATCACGCGGCGGGTGGATGGGGTGGTGTCGCGGCTTCGTGCACTCGAAGGCAAAATCCTGATTTTCTCCAGCGGGCACGTGCTGCGCGTGCTCGGCGCGCGGTGGATCAGCGGCGCCGCATCACTCGGGCGCAGCCTGGCACTGGACCCAACCGGGGTATGCGTGCTCGGTTACGAGCACGACCGGCGAGATAGTGTCATCCGGCTTTGGAACGACCGCCGGGTATCGCAATCGTCCAGGACCTGGTGCTGAGAGGTCAACTGCCAAGCTGCCCGACGTAAAATCCGAGTCGGCTCTCCACATCGCCGGGCTTGTGGAATCCACGGTCCATCAATTTCTTGATCCGCTCCTGAGCTCCCGGTCGCCCCAATGAATCGAGAAACGCCTGCCATTCGGGCGCAATCTCGGCATCTGAGGGCAGACTTGCGACATCCACCAGGTGCTTGGTTGCCGCGATGGCCTTCTTGTCGAATCCGGCGATTCGCCGGGCGAGGCCGTCGACGAACTCATCCAATTGGCCGTCATCGAGAGATCGATTGACGTAGCCGTAGCGCTCGGCCAGATCTCCGCCGATGTCGTCCGCTCCCAACAGCACTTCGATGGCCCGGCCCCGCCCCATCAGACGCGGCAAGCGCGCCATCGGGCCGCCGCCCGGGACCAGACCAGCTCCAACCTCCCATTGCGACAAAATCGCCTTTTCGCGGCTGGCAAAACGCATGTCGCTCGCGAGGGCGAGCTCGCTGCCGACGCCGGTGGCGCGTCCGCGGATCAGCGAGATGGAGACCACCGATGCCCGGCTCAGGCGCACCAACATATCGGGCAAGGCCTGCAAACCCGTTCGTCCCGCCGGATACTTGGTCGAGTCCTCCAGTTTTGCGAGGAAATCGTAATGAGTGAGAAAGAAGCCCTCGACGGCACTGTCGAACACCACCACCTTGACGGCGCCGTCAGTTTCGAGTGCCGAGACGATGGCCTCGAGCTGGGGAATATTCACGGGCCCGAAGATATTGAGCGGCGGAAGATCGAATGTCACCCTCCAGTATTCGTCCGAGCGCCGCACCAGACGGATGTTTCCCGCCTCGGCTGCGTTCATTGCCGGCTCCAGGTGGGATGGCTCGCGAGCGCTTGCGTGGCAACTTGTGTGGCAAGCCGCGGTTTCCCGCCTAAAAGGGCCCGCCGGAGGGCGCCCTGCCACCGAAGCCCCGCCACGAGGACGCCCGCAATACCCAGACTCATCACGAGTGAGGCACCGAGCGCCTGAATCAGCATCGCAGCCGATGCGAACACTCCGGCGCCGAGCCAGGCCCGGGACCAGAGCCGAGCACGCATCGCGACATCAGATGGATCCTGCCGCTCGGCGCCGGGCGTACTTCCGTGCAGTGCGATTCGCTCGAGCCGCCACGTCACCCGAGTCCACACGAGCGCGCAACCCAATGCGATGGCCAGAGCGACCAGGCGTCCGAGCGCATTCGCTCCGTCCCCGATCACCTGAATCATCACCGCGATCAGCAAGGGATAGACCGCACAATCCGCAAAGTGGCCAACTTCATTCTCTCGCATGACGATTCACCCACGGTAACCGGCACTCGACCCCGGGATCACCTTCGCCTCACCCATTCCGCCGGCTCAGCTCTTGAGTTTTATGGTCACACCATTCCCCGACAAGTGGAATCTCAGCCCGGCGGTCGTCGCGACCAATTTGATGACGACGCCGTGGTCGTTTTTCAGATAGGTGGCCGACCCGCCGCCGCCGACAGTCAGCCCAGCGCTCCAGGCGACGTACTTGCCTTCGAAATCCTTGATGTTCGTCAAGTGGTAGACATCCCCGGTGGCGCTGATGCTGGCCGCTCCCACGTCGACGACCGAAACGCCCGAAATGCTGAAAGGTCGCTCGACGTTCTGATAGTTGAGCGTCCCGTGTCCCCACACGAAGCCGATGCCCGCCGCGATCGCGCCGGCATCGAGCTGCAATGTGCCGTCCGGCTGGTCTGTCGATGCGCCCGCCGACGATCCATTGGCTTCGTCCGCGAACATGGGAGTCAAAGGCATGAGGCTGGTGGCGATGATGAATGCTGCTACGATTTTCATTTTTACGCTATCTCCTGAAGTGGTGTTTGCAAAGTCATCACGACAGGAATGTACGGGCCCCTCCTTGAAACTTATTGTCTGGGAATGCCGTCATTGAGCGAATGCTTGCGCGTGTTGGCCAGCCGCCCCTGCTCCTCGCCCACGGCGAGCCTCGGATCGTCCTTCGCCTGAATGTAGGAAAGCCCCAGGGGGCCGATGGCCGTCACCTGCGTTGTATATGCGCCAGACTTGGCCCAGTGGAAGTGCGCCTGGTCGCCGGGAAGAACCAGGACACTGCCCACCCCGAACGCGGTTAACTTGGTCTCATCGAACGACTCCCCGAGCCCAATGTAAAAAACACCCTCCATGACCGTGTAGATCCGATCCTCCGGATGCTTGTGCGGCATCATTTTTGTGCCACAAGGCAGATGCACCCGGATGGTGTAGGGACCGGGCTTGGTCGGATCACCAACCAGAATCGCGAGCCGAGCGGCCGATGGAAACGCGGCAAAGGGCTGCCATTCGATATCTTCCGGGTGAAACGCTTGAAACACGCCTTCGTCGGGCTGATGACTGCGTGCCATGTGAAGCTCCTGGTACGGTGGCATCGGAGTCACGCCGACGTTAGGCGGCGCTCCTCCAGTCACTTTCCCATAGTCATATCGGCAAATCGATCGCACTAAAGTATTGGCGGCTCGGAGGCGAATCAGCGCAGTGCGGTGGTGAGCTTCATCAGCAGGCGCTCTAATGTCCGGACCTCCGAGTCGCTGAAATCGACCAATGCCCTCGCCAAGGTATGGGTGATCCGCTCGATGAGCCGGTCAGTGGTGCGCGAACCCGCAGCTGTAAGCAGCAACTCGACCTTGCGGCGATCTTGATCGGAGCGCACGCGTTCCAAAAGGCCCCGATCCACCAGCTGGTCGATGACGCGCGTTAGCGCGCCGCTATCGTAACGAATCTGGGCCGCAATCTCCTTGGGGTTGACCGCCGTACCGTGTCGCACCCGCAACAGAACCAGGTATTGAACATATGAGAAGCCCCGCTCCGACAACGCCGGCTCCAGGACAATCGAAATCAAAGTATGCGCGTACTTGACTAGACCGCCGAGAGACACCAACTGTGCCCGTTGATACATGACCCCTCCGGACCTACCAGACGGCGCCCCCGGTAATAACCTCGCGCGCTGGCATTAGCCGCCTAATCGATGTAGGTGACAATGCGGCCAGTTTCTCGCGTCCACTAATCGCTGGAGGGCCACGGAAGAGTCAGCACGAGTGTGAGTCCAGGACCATCGTTCGCCGTCGCCCACAGGCGGCCTTTGTGCTTCTCTACGATCGAGCGGCTGATCCACAACCCCATTCCCATGCCATCGGGCTTGGTTGTGTAAAACGCTCCAAACATATGGTCGATTTTCGACGGTCCGACGCCGATCCCGGTGTCGCGGAAAGTGGCTTGCACCTCGGCATCCCCGATCCTCTCCGTTCGAATCAGCAACTGGTTGCGCGTATTGCCGGTGCCACTCATCGCTTGTATGGCGTTCGTGATCAAGTTGACAATCACTTGTTGCAATTGCACGCGATCACAGAGAGCGTGAGGGAGATCGTCGCTCAACTCCATCTGCAGGGTGACGCCGACATTGCGTATCTCATTACGTTTGAGAGCGACAACCTCCTTGATGGCCTCGTTTAGGTCCACGGCTGCAGGCGGGGAACCGCCGCTTCTCGAGAAAAGATCACGAATCCGGGCAAAAATATCGGCAGCTCGTCGCGCGTCGCGACTTGCCCGCTGGGTCGCGGCGCGCGCACGCTCGAGGTCCGGGGAATCGGTGTTCAACATACGGAGAAGGGCATCGCAATTTATGTTGATTGCCGCGACGGGCTGGCTCACTTCGTGGGCGATTGCCACCGCGAGCTCGCCCAGCATGGTTCGCTGGCCAACCGCCGCCAGCTCTGCCTGCGCCCGGCGCAGCGCCCCATCGGACTGCCGCCGATCGGTAATATCCCGAAATACCAGCACCGTGCCTGTAACCTCGCCGCCATCGTCAATGATCGGCGAGCCGCAATCATCGATCGGAGTTTCCCGGCCGTCACGCGCAACCAACATCGTGTGATTGGCGAGCCCGACGACGACGCCGGAGCGGAGCACTTTAGCCGCTGGGTTGTCGACCGTTAGCCGGGTGTCCTCATTGATGATCAGGAATATCTCGATGAGAGGCAGCCCGATGGCTTCCTTTTGCGTCCATCCGGTCAGCTTCTCAGCGACCGGATTCATGAACGTCACGCGGAGCAGTTCGTCCGTAGCGATAACGGCATCGCCGATGCTCGATAGAGTTACCGCATACCGGCGCTCACTCTCCCGGAGCTTTCGCTCCGCAGCGTGTTTGTACAGCGCCATCTCGATTGTGGTTCGCAGCTGGGATTCTTCGAACGGCTTCAGCAGATAGCCAAACGGCTCCGTGACGCGCGCGCGTCTGAGGGTCTCCTCGTCCGCGTACGCCGTCAGGAAAACGACTGGAATCCCCAAGCGCTCATGAATCTCATGTGCTACGTCAATGCCGTCGAGCTTCCCTTCCAACCGGATGTCCATCAGCACGAGGTCGGGCCGGTTCTCCAGCACCAGCGTCACAACGTCTTCACCCCGGGCGCTGATGCCAACTGCAACATGGCCGATCCTGGCCAGCTGCTGCTGAATATCCCGGGCAACTATCCGGTTGTCCTCGACGATCAATATTTTTGATTGGATCATTCTACGCCCTCTTCCACCGCGGCATCATCGAAGGTGATCGTGAACGTAGCCCCCACATCGCCTTTTACAAGGAGCGTGCCGTCGAGTTGATCGGTCAGGTCCTGCACCAACCTCAGACCCAGCGAATTCGTACTCGGAATATCGAGGCTTGGGGGGAGCCCGACGCCATCATCGCTGACTTCTAGAACCCGTTGCCGGCCGGTGGAAGCTCGGAGCTCGATCTTCACATTCCCCGATCGTTCATTAGGAAATGCGTGCTTCAAGGCGTTTGAAACCAACTCGTTGATGATGAGGCCACAGGCTATCGCCTGATTCATGTCGAGCTCCAGCTCGCTGACCTCGATGGTCAACTCCGGACCCCGGCCGGGCGAGTCATACGCGCGGCTCAGGTGGGCACAAAGGCTTCGAATGTGGCTCGCCATCGAGATCTTGGAGAAATTGCCCGCCTGGTACAAATTCTCGTGCACGAGCGCGACAGATCGAATCCGGTTTCGGCTATCGTTTAGCTGATCGGCGATCGTCGGGTCGACGATTCGAGCAGCTTGCAAACTCAGCAAGCTGCTGATCAGCTGCAAGTTGTTCTTGACGCGATGATGAACTTCCTTCAATAGCGCGTCCTTCTCTTCCAAGGAGGCGCTCTCCAACGACAACGCGGCCTGCACCCCCAGGAGCTCGAGCAGTGCGATGCGTTCGGCGGTGAAGACATTCGACGTGAGGTTGTTCTCCAAATACAGAATGCCAATCAATTCTGCCCGCTTCAACAGCGGCAAACAGAGGATCGATCGGCACTCGTTATTGAGGAAATAAGTATCTGTCGAGAACTGGTTAACTGCACGCGCGTCATCCAATGTCACAGTCTCTCGCGTCCGAGCGACGAATTGCAGCAGCGTTTCCGGCATCTCGTTCGATGTAGGCCGCGATTGCTTGACACGGACCTTTACCGCGTCTTGCGTCGCTTTCGCTTCAGCTTCGATGCGCAGCGTGTCACCGCGTCGAAGCAGCAGCAAGCCCCGCTGCGCACCGGCGTGTTCCAGCAGAATGACCATGAGGGTTTTTAGCAATCGTTCGAGGCCACTCTGTGCCGAGACCGCCTGGGACGATTTCACCACAGTCGCGACATCAAGATGCTCGAAAGGTGTCCCCGCGACCTTGCCGCTGGTCATGGCAACGCTCGCGGAATTCCCGCCAGGTACACCCGTCAATCCTTGTTGCTCGAGTTGACGCACCTTGCCGTCCGCGCCCCAGGTACGGTAACAGGATCTTGCATTTTGCATATAAATTGTCGCGATCGCATCGAAGCCGCGCCGTGTATAGAATCGCCCGGCGATTTCGTGCGCGAGAGCCTCATTTTGCACAAAGCCGTTCGAGCGTGCCGTGCGGATGGCGTCTTCATAAAGCTCCATCGCTTCCAGCTCTCGATCCTCGATACGGGCGATCTCGGCGCGGATGAGTGCGGCACGATCAGCGAAGTTGTCGGGACACTGCTTGGCCCAGGCCTCAAGTTGCTCGCAGTCTGCGTTGATCGACTGCAGCCGCTCCGGCCGTTCGTCAGGAGGCGTGTCCTGGTACACCGCCGCGTTTGCGAGTGCCCGATAGAAATGGTACTCGGCGATTTCCAGGAAGAAAGTCGAGGTAAACACGTAGGCCGCGGCCGTATTGGCCGCCGCCAATGCGGCGCCGTATTCGCCGGCGAGATACTGACCCTGTAGCTTGCGAATCCAAAACCACGAGGCGGCCAAGGGATTGACCTCCAGCTGCTGCGTAAAGCGAGCCTCGTCGAAATCGCTGCTGTCGAAGGAGCCGAATCGTGGCGTCAGACCTCGGAGAGCGCGGGTCAGCAACAGCGCCACTGTAATCAGATTGATCGCCGGGCCAAATTTGGATTTGGTCACGAATTCCAGCGCGCTTTCTGCCTCCGCCTGGATCTCATCGAGCGCGTTGCCGCCTGCGAGCAACACACTAAGCAAGCAGACGCGACCGTACGCAGCATAGGTAAGATCTCCCGTCTCCATCGCGATATCGTACGCGTGGCGCGTCAGCGCCTGAGAGGTACGGACCGGTCTGCTCCAGTGATGGACACAATGGGCGAAGACGGACGCGACGCGCGCTCGGTGGCGTCCATACCTCGGCTCTTGAACCATCTGAAATGCGACTTCGCCAAGGCGAAACCCCATGGCCGCTTCGCCGAAGTAGGGACCGAAGATACCTGCCAACATTACGTAAGCGAAGGTCGATGCGGCACAGTTGCCGAACTCCAGGCTGAGATCCACCATCTTGCAGAGAATGAGAGCCGTCAAATTTTCATCGATGTAGATGGACACGGGGATCGCCGGCGCGAGGACATCGAGTACCGCGCGCCAATGCGGGTCGGAAAGCTCGGGCAAATCACCAAGAGTCTCGATTGCGCGGTCTCCCAGCCGTTGCCGCATTGCTGCATATTGCTGCATCACTGCATTTTGGGTCGGTCTCCCCGGCCAGTCGATTCCGTAGCATCGGAGAAAGTCCAGGGTCAGGTCCATGGCGAGCTGTTGCTGATTCTGCCCCGAACATATGGTCACCCGCAGCTGCGTAACCGCCGATCGCTCGAGAAGATCTCCGATGAAAGGCTCGAGCCTCGCAAGGCGCTCGTCAGCCGCGACCGACTGAGCGGTCAGAAACTCACACTCCCCCAATTCGAGCTCGAACGAGAAGGTTAGCGCACGCCGACGGTTCCAGGCGTTCTCGCCGAGCAGTGCGCGGCCCGCGCTGAAGTACATGAGGGCTGATGCATACGCCGTTGATGTCTTGGCTCGCTTGCCGGCGCTGACGTTTAATTCGGCCACCCGATCGCGTTCTTCCGGTGAGGAAAGCTCCGCGGCGCACCGGTTGAACTGGTTGACGATATCGAATAAATGCTCTTCTAGGCGTGTGTCTTGCGCCCAGGAAAGGAGCGATCTCGCCAAGCGAAGATGCACGGCCGGCCGCTCGCTCTCCGGTGTCAGCGAATAGGCCGCCTCCTGAATGTAATCGTGAATGAAGTTGTAGCGTTCCCCATGTCTGGAGATAAGCTCCGCATGAACAGCGGGACCGAGCGCGTTTTCAATTTCCTCCGGTGTCAAGCCGCAGGCAGCGCCGAGCAGGTCCATATGCGCGTGATTGCCGAGGCAGGCGAAATCCCGCAGTAATTCTTGGGTTGCAACGGGCAGACGATCAAGCTTTCTTGCCAGAAGACCAAACACGTTCGCGGTCGCGCCCCGCGCGTGAATGGCTTCTGTGTCCCATCGCCAGGCCCGTGCATCTTTGTCGAACCAAACGAGTTCGTCTTCTGCCAGGCTCCTCATAAACTGGATCGTGAAGAAGGGATTACCACCCGTCTTCGCATACACGACGTGTGCAAGCGCCCAGACCGATTCCTTCCCCGCGCGGAAGGTGTCCCCGACGAGTCGCCCGACATCGTCTTGTGAAAGCGGAGCCAGCGCGACTTCGCTGAAGTTCTCCGCCGACTTCCTCATCGCCTGCAATATCCGCAAGAGAGGATGAGCCGGACCTATCTCGTTGTCACGGTAGGCCCCCACCAGCAACAGATGCCGTGCGCTCGATACGTTGACGAGATGCTCCAGCAGGGCCAGCGTTGCGGAATCCAGCCATTGCAGATCGTCGAGAAACAATACCAGCGGTCGCTCGGGTCGAGTGAACACACCGATAAACCGGTCGAACATTCGGTGAAGCCGATTCTGTGCGTCCTGAGGGGACAGGTCGAGAACCGGAGGTTGAGGTCCGATCAGAAACTCGAGTTCAGGAATCAGCTCGATCATCAATTGGGCGTTGGGCCCCAGGGCCTGAAGCAACTCCCGCCGCAGGGGCTCGACTTCGGCATTGCTCCTGCCAAGGACATCGCGGACAAGTTCCCTGAACGCTTGCGCAAGAGTTGCAAAGGGGATGTTTTGCTTGTACTGGTCAAATTTTCCGGCAGCGAAGAGACCACGCGCCGGTAGCACTCTCCGGCGCAATTCCTGCACCACCGAACTCTTCCCAATACCTGAATGGCCAGAGACCAGAACCAGCCGGGTCTTACCTTCGGTCACGACCCGTTCGAACGCTCTCGTGAGCACATCCGTTTCGGCCTCGCGCCCGTAGAGTCTATCTGGAAGTAGAAGCTTGTCGGGAGCATCGTACTGTCCCGGAACGAAGGACTCTTCGAGCCGACCATGGGCGTCCCAGGCCGCCAAACAGAGCCGCAAATCGGCTTCGAGTCCCGCGGCCGTTTGATATCGCTCCTCCGGTGTCTTGACCAGGAGCTTCATTACGATGGCGCTAAGCGCCGGCGGGGTGTCTTCGCGCCACTGGCCGGGGTGCGGCGGCTGACGCGCGATGTGGCAGTGTACCCACTCCATCGGATCGGAGGCATTGAACGGCAACTGACCAGTGAGCATCTGATAGAGCGTTATGCCGCAAGAATAGAGGTCCGCCCGCGCATCAATGGAATGGTTCATCCGCCCTGTTTGCTCGGGCGCCATATAAGCCAGCGTACCGGCCAGGAAGTTCGGCGGGTGCGGGACGATCTCGGGCTCGCGAGACATCCGCGAGGTGAAGCCAAAGCCAGTCAACCAAACCTGCCCGGACGAGGTATGCACCAACAAATTGGCCGGTTTTATGTCTTTGTGAATCAACCCCTTTTGATGCAGGCGGCCGAGCGCCCCGGCGAGCCCGACGGCCACTCGCAAGAACTCTCCCACCGGCAGTGGCCGCGAACAGAGTTGATCAAGCGGCTGGCCCCCCGGATCCTCCAGCACGAGCGTGAGCCTCGCCTCCTCTCGCATAAGTGCCAGAGGCCGCACGGCCCACGCGCTCTCGAGGTCGTCGCGTAGCGCATGGGCGTGCTGCAGTTGCGCGAGCGTCGACGGCGAGGGATCGCGCGTCGCGGTTGTCACGGTCAATACGCTCGCTTGTTCGGCGCCGGTTCTGCCACGCGCTATGATGAATTCATCATCTGCACGTAAGATCTCCGGCTGCAGTAGTGAGGTATTTTCGTGCATGCCACCTCTTGCGACCGTGCGCGTATTAAGTCCTATTCACCGCCGAAGTGGTAGTCGGCGTGTACGCCGTAGGTACGTGGCGGACCGATATTTGCGGCGAATAGTCCCCCGACGAAGGGTTGCTGCAATCCTCCCGTATAATAAGCCGTGTTTCCGAGGTTTCGCCCGAAGATTCCGAGCGACCAACCGCGTGCCGCGTAGGTTAAATCCGCGTCGACCACCTCGTATGACTTGTCCCGCTCCGCCGGAATAAAATCGATGTTGAGCCATTCTGCTCCGACGAAGTGCATTTGCGCACTGGCGCGAAGCGAGGCGGATCCCGGAAGGCTGATGAGGTGCTGAGCTCCTACCGTCCCACTCCACAACGGGACCCGAGCGACTTGAAAACCAGCGCAGCTGCCCACGACGATCGGCGTCGGGTCGATGTTCGTCGTGTACCCGGCACTTGAGTAGGGAATGCGCGCGCCCGGGGCGTAAGGCCCCGTGATGCTGCAGCCCGTACTCGCCGGCTGAAATACCGGAGCGGGCTCCTGGAACCAGTACGACGAGTAATGTGAATTCGCATACTCGGTCGAAAACGAAAGGGTATCGGCATTGGTGAGCTTGCCTATCAGGTCCAGCGTGCCGCCCGCGATAGTCGCATCGCCCGAGTTATACGTGAGGAGGCTTATGTTGCCCAACGGATCGAAGTTGACCCGTTGATCCTGAATGTCTTTGTATTTCCATTGATAGGCACTCAAATTGACCTGCAAGCGGTTATCGAAAAAGCGGTTCTTGGATCCCAACTCGAGCGAATCGAGCTTCTCCGGTTGATAGACGTTGAGGGGTGCCACGGTCTGCGAAAATCCCCCAGCCTTGAACCCGGTGCTATAGGTCGCGTAGATCATGTTGGCCGGCGCCAGGTCGTATTCGACGCCCGTTTTGTAGGTAAACCCTGAAAAGGTTTTGTTCCCGCCGAATTGCTCGAGCAGGCTGATCGGGTCCGAAGCCAAACTGGAGAGCGCGCCGGTCAGCGTGTCGTGCTCGCGGGTATAGCGACCCCCGATGATGAGTCTAAGATCACCACGTACGTTGATGGTGGTCTGACCAAACGCGGCCGACGCCTTGGTGGTCGGTAGATACTGAACGAGATCGTATTGGAGCGCGTCGCTCTGATAAACGTTGGACGCTCCCTTCACGCCCTCATCAAAGAAATATCCCCCAATGACCCAGGCCAGCATGGGCGAGGCATCGCCCAACCGCGCCTCCACGGACTTCTGATCGGCCCGCTCTGCCTGTCCATACCGAAGGCCGTTCTGACTGAGCGAATCGGTGTCCGTGTAGCGGTACGCGGGAACGATCGTGAGCTTTGCAATGCCCACGTTCCAATCGAGCTGCGCACTGGTATTGAAGAACGATGAATCCTGAAAAGAGTCAGGCTCTTGATCGGCCTCGAGCGGGCCCAGCGGAAGAAATGAATGCAAATAAGCATTCGAGGCAGGGGTGGTCGTGGCCTCCCAGGGGTTTTCCCCCGGGGGACGCGGCAACCAGACCGAACCGCTACCGCGCCCGCCAAGGTGGGCGTAGTCGGTGTTGAATATAAGGGAAACCGCATCGTTCGGCTGAAACTTGTAGCGAATTCGACCCGCAGACTCGACATCATCGTCGGACCCGTCCGAGAGATACCCATCTCGGCGGATCACGTTGAATGCGACGCGCAGCGCCGACCTGTCACCCATGGCGACGTTGGCTGCGCCCTCGACATGGACCAGGCTGTAGTCGCCAAACTCGGTGGCGATGTACGCGCTGTCCTCGCCGAGCGAGGGTTCGTTGGTCACGATGTTGATGGATCCGCCGTTAGCATTGCGCCCGTAGAGCGTCCCCTGCGGACCCTTCAATACCTCGACGCGCGCTAGGTCGTAGAAATTGCTACCCAGTCCGTCGGGACGACCGACATAGACGCCATCGATGTTGAATGCGACGCCCGGAGTGGAGATGGGACTATAGGCGAAGCTTCCGACGCCGCGGATGAAGATCTGATCGTTGTTGCCTCCGAGGCCGATCGTCAGCCCAGGAATCACTGCCTGTAGATCGGTCGTCTGGGAAATCCCGGCCTTCTCCATGCTTTCGGCATTGAGAACTTCGATGGTCAATGCGGATTTCTGGACATTCAGCTCTCGCTTCTCTGCGGTGACGACAATTTCATCCAGCGATTCGGTATTCGTCTGTTCGAGTGGAGCATCGGGGAAAACGCGGCCCGCCATGAACGACATGACTCCTGCAGCCCAAAATGCCTGCGCACTGCGGTGACGAGCCATTGAACCCCTCAATTTTCAAGATCGTCGCCTGTGCGAGCAACCGTCACACGGAGTTGGTCCGCTCCGCCCCTTCAGACTGGCATTCCCGGTCTCCGGTACGGCCGATTTTCCAGTTGACCAACCCCCGCGCTATGGTCCGCGCGCCGACGCTCCTAGTGTATTGGACCAAGGTATTGAGCACGGGAGGCTGCCACGGTTGCCCAAGGCTTAACCCCGGCGCGCCAGAGGAACACGCTGGATCTTTGCCTCGCCGCGGGCACGCCCGGGGATACGGCACGCAACTCGGCGGTCATCCTCGACGCCGCTTCTCCAATGATCTCGATCGCACGGACAAGGGCGCCTCGAGTGGCACGCTCGCGTGGATATCAGGTCGCGAAGTCAGCGCGCGTTCTTCCAACAATGAAGCGTTCGGCATTCTCCGCAACTTCGATCATGTGCCGAAGGCCGCTTGACAGGCTGATCAGGCTGCGATGCGTAGCTCGGGCATCTTTGCGATCAGGTTCCGCAACGAGCTCTCCACCATTCGCGTTCGCGAGGCACTCGCCGCGGCGGAGAAGGAATACCACGCCGCCCATGGAAATGAAGATGCTCGGAAGATCTACAGCGACGAGGGGCAACACGACGGCCTTTGCGTTTCTCGCGGAATACCGCTCTTCAGGCGTGATGACGTTCATCGTCGGCAGTCATGGCGTCGTCTACCAGAAGGATCTCGGAAAGGATACCCCTGTTATCGTCGAGGCCATGAAAAAATACGAGCCCGACTCTACTTGGCACAAGGTGGAGGAGAACTTGGCACAAGGTCGAAGAAACGAATGACGGAGTGGTCCACGGGCGGAAGCGGCAGTCGCGGCATTCGCATCGGTGAGGCGCCGGACCGCGTTGGCCGCCACCTCGGTGCCGCCCCTCGAGACGCTGACCGTCGACCAAGAGACTCAACTCGTCTCTGACGACAAGTTGCTTCTGGTGGCTGTGTGCGCGCTCAACCACTGGTCATTGGCGGATATGTTGAGTTTCTACGATCTCACAAAAATGGAAGCGATCAAGCGACTGAGAATTTTCGATCAGATGGGGCTCATTGAACTGCTGCCCGGCGACCGAATTCGTCGCCGCACCAAGCGCGACTTCGACTGGGTTCAGAACGGCCCGATCAGGCGCTACTTCGCGGAGCAGGGCCTCGCCGACTTCATCGCCGGCCCCATTGACCCCAATGACGAATCGCTTGACTTCGCACACGGTATGCTAACCCCCGCCGCGCAAACCGAGCTGAAGCTCGAACTCCGGCGACTTCGCGCCAAACTCGCGAGCCTCCACGAGCAATCCATCTCTGCGGATATCGCCGAGAAACGCGGCGTCGGCGTGCTTCTCGCCCTGCGACGCTGGGAGCCGATCGCATTCACGCGCCTGCGCCGGACCGCAGGCGACGTAAGAATCGCTCGTCATAACACCGACCAGAGCGTTTAATGCTCTTTAGTGCGCTACGGTGCCTGTTTGGAGTGAGATCGATGTCGTCACTGCCCGGTTGTCCGATTACGTCCAAGGGTTGAGGAGCGATTTCACTGAAGCCTCGAAATCTGCACTGTTTCGGGTTACGAGCGTGAGACCGTGAACCTGAGCGGTCGCCGCGATGAGCGCGTCCATCGCATGAATAATCCGGCCACGCGCTTCGCCCCCTGCTACAAGGCGGCCCCACTCGTCGGCGATGGCCCCATCAATTCCGATTATTCGCGCGTCGAATCGCAGCGGTAGCTCACTGCGAAGCCATTCATCGAGCCGCCGGCGCCGGGCACCGGCCGCCAAGCGTTCTATGCCGTGCCGTAGCTCGGCGAACGTTACAACACTGAGGAAGACTTCGCCTTCGTCGACTCGAGTTAGCCAATCGACCACGCCTGCATTGGGCTTCGGCTTGGTCCACTCTGAGACGACATTCGTATCCAGCAAGAAGCTCACAGACCAGTGGTTCGCAGCCGGTCTTTCGAGCGAGGAGCCTTCAGGCCCGAACCTCGTAATGGCGAGGCCTTGAAGAAATCGGCAAGTGACCCGCTGCGCTGGGTCTTGCGCTCCCATTCCTCGGCACCAACGATGACCGCAGTCCGCCGCCCGTTGCGGGTAATGATCTGTGGACCATGTGTGCGCGCGTTCTCGATCACCTCACTCAACTTCGCCTTGGCCTCGGCCACGGTCCAGATATCAGTATCCATTAGTGCCTCGCCTGCTTATAGTCATGATAGTCATTATAGTCATTAACGCAGTTGGCGCAACCTGACGATTGCCCAGCGCGATGAGCCGACCCTGAGCGGTGTGTAGTGACTGACCTCGTCGAGCGAACGGCAACAGGATGAGATACGGCACGCAAGCCCAGACAGATAAAATCAGGCCCGTGACAATGGCCGATGGCACGGTTCCACTTCGGAGGGTAAATCCCCAATCCACCCCAACGACGAATATGTAGGCGACCGATATCACGCATGCGGCCACAACTGCAACCCAAGCGATTCGTTTGGAGTTCATTGGGCTAACTCGGTTACTTCTTGGTCAAGGACATCGCCACGCACGGCCCATGCTTCATTCGGAAAGTTATCGTGGGGAGCCTATTAGCTCCTGCAGCTTACCCATATCTCGATCAGAGATTTGCCGCATCGCCGCCCACGTCTTGAAAAACCCTCCGAACGACCGATAGGCCCATGTGCCCGGACCAGCGAGCCGCAACCAATGGTGACCGCGAACGCCCGTTAGAACCGATAGCGATGTGATGCCGCCATCGGCGTGTTTTAGCTCTATTTTCTGCTCAACGACTTCATTCGGCGACGCCTCTATGTACACTCCGTGCCACTCTGACCGGCTTTGCTCGAGCCAGCGAGTCATCGCTTGCAATTGCTCGGACGAAAGACTCATATGCTCCGTGCCGCGATCCTCCCGGTACATGACAATTTCTCCGGATACCAGAGGCGCTCCAATGTAAATCTCGCCTGCCATCGCGGTCGCAGCGACAACAAACACGACGAAGAGCAGCGCGGAAAACTTATTCAATGAAATCCCTTTTCGGTTCCGCGCCCACTCGGGGCGGGAAAGATCGGCGCCGTCCATCTGCTTCTGCCTGTACCGGAAGCGTTCGGCAATCCACGGCACCCCTTGAGCTTGCTAAAAGATCCTATGTGGCTTGATCGAGATTGATGCCACAGTGCGGGCATCGGCAGAATCGCGGGTCAAACAGCACTTGTCGGGATACTGCCGACAGACTTTTGCGGCAATTGGAGCATCTGAACGTGGTCAAAAACAGCAGCATGACGGCGATCTCTGCGATCCCGATGGCTGCGCTTCTAAACGTATGGTTGAGCGGCGTACTCGACTGAAGCCATAAAAAACCCAACGCAGGGATCAGCAGGACACTGCAGATCATCAGCCGGTATCGATACTTCAATTGGCTACGGATCGCCATGATGACATCCTTCAGATCGTAGCAGTGTTTTAATATAGGCCGCCTGGGCTCTACCGGCAAGAATCACCGTGCAAGTCGCCGGCCAAGTCACTCTGTCGACCCGTTGAAAACATTCGCGAGCGCCTGATTCGTGGCACGGATTTAGAGGCCCGCGCAGACGATTGGTCGAATTTCCAGCGTGTCCACAACGTCGCCCAAGATTCCGAGCTCCACTCTTTCGATGCAGCTCGACGGCAGCAGACGTTGGCGTATCCGATCGCACGTTATGGGCCCTTCGCCGGTGCAGTGCATATTAATTTCTCGAAGATTCGCGACGGCGCTTGCAGCGGGCAAGCCAATGGAAATGCGATCGTGAATCGACGCTTCGAAGGCATGCTGATTGGGCGAGTAGCAGGCGCTCAAAGCGGTTGAAAGGCAGAGTGTGCCGAGGACTGCGGCATGGGAATCGATCACTAGTTCGGGACCAGTGAGTCAAAAGAGGGGCACGGGTGTTCCGGCGTTCGGGTGTCACAGACTGTGACCTTGCCAAGCGCATGCATGACCTCATCGAGATCCTGATCTCGCGGAACGGAGCGCCACGCTCGCTGCACCGAATAGAGCGCGTCCGTGCCCTTGATGACGCGGAAAGCGGTAGTCTCCGGCTTACCGGTACCTGGGTTCATGGGGCCTCTTGCCGTCGTGCCGGGACAGGCGTCCATGTATCGCTTGCCAACGCCACCCAGAAACGTCGCCGAGTCCACCGTGGCTCCACGATAGATTTGAACCGTCAACAACCGGTTGTCGCGATTGGATTGGTAGCCGACCTTGAAGTCCTTAGGTGGTGAGAACAGCAGATTCTCTGCGTCCATCAGTTGCTGCGCCGAGACCGCGGCGGACCCGCACCCAAACAGGGCTATCACGGCGGATTTGATCCACGCATCCACGCAATCAATTCTAAACTCACCGATGTGCGGCGGCTATGTGGCGATGATTTGAGAGACGCTCAAGGACGGCTGGAAACCCGACCGCAAAGCCGCAGGCCGTGAATGTGATCCCCGCCTGACCTCGGCTCGCGGTTCACACAATCGCGAGTACAATCATCACCGGAGGGTTGTGTTCCGTGCCGGCCGCCGCGGGACCCGGGCACGGCGTGCTCGACCTTGGTTTCAACCACATCGCACGCCTGAAAGTTTCGAACGCTTGCTGATGGCGCCATCGCTCACGCGGTGGCGCTCCGCCGGTGGCGGGGTCGTCAGCGCGCGTACTTTCATCTCTCATCCGGGCCGCGCCATGCGCGTTGTCAGGGGCCCGACCAGGGGATAGAGTACGTGGGCGATTGCGTTGGCAGGAGGCGATGCTCGAGGCCGTTTGCGGTATCGGTAATAAAGGGATGCCTTGACGATGCTAAAAGTCGACTGGAACACGGCTTTTGAGTTCACGTGGCGCATCCTGGTGTTCCTCGTTGCGGTGGGAATCGTCCTGGTCGTGTCCGGCAACTGGACCCGCTGGGAGGGGCACGCGGGCTGGCAAAAGACCAATGACGCCTACATCAAGGCGGACATCACCCCCATATCTGCCAAGGTCTCCGGATACGTCCGGGACCTGAACATCCAGGACTACGAGCGCGTCCGGCAGGGCCAGGTCATTGCGCAGCTGGTCGACGACGACTACCGGGCGGCCGTTGCGCAGGCCGAAGCCGGAGTGGAAGCGGCGAAGGCACAGGCCGAGGTGCTGAAGGCCCAGCACGAATTGCAGCTCGCCAACGTTCAGGCGGCCCGCGCCATCGTCGCCTCGACATCGGCGTCGCAGGCTCAGAACCAGCGCGATCTGGCCCGACAGCAGCGGCTCCTGGCGAGCGGCTCGTCCTCGACCGAAGCCGGGGAGAAGCTCGTCACTGCGCATGCCCAGCTCGAGGCGCAGCTGCAGCAGACCAAAGCTCAGGCCCGCGCGGCGGAGCGTCAGCTGGCGGTGATCGCCGCGCAGCTGCAGCAGAGTGCCGCAGCGATCGCCGCACAGAAGGCGACTCTCGAGGCGGCCCGCATCAATCTCGGCTACACGACGATTCGCGCCACCCAAGATGGCGTGGTCGGCGCCCGCATGGTGAAGCCGGGACAATTGGTGGGCGTCGGCAGCCAGATCACGACTCTCACGCCGTTACCGCACGTGTGGGTGATCGCGAACTACAAGGAAACGCAGCTGACGCACATGGCGCCCGGCGAGAAGGCGGAGATCACCGTCGACACCTTTCCGGGGCACACGTTGCGCGGGCATCTGCTTGCATTCGCTCCGGCGTCGGGGGCCGAGTTCTCGCTCCTGCCGCCGGACAATGCGACGGGGAACTTCACCAAGGTGGTGCAGCGGATCGCCGTGAAGATAGTCATCGATGACGCGGATGGGCTCGCGGACCGGCTCATGCCCGGAATGTCGGTCGAGGCCCGGGTCGATGCCCGAGACGGGCGCCGATGACGGACCCAGCGCCAGCGACCGCGGCGCCGGCGGACTCGGGACGGGTGGCCTCGGGTCCGCCCGGATCCGGTGTGGTCGCCCCGTCGCTCGTGACACCCCCGACGCAGATACCGTGGCTGGGTCTGCTGGCGGTGCTCATGGGGACGTTCATATCGACGTTGAATGGACGTCTGTCGACATTCGGCCTGGCCGACATCCGCGGCGCCGTCGGCGCCGGTTTCGACGAGGGCGCCTGGATCACGACCGCACAAAATGCGGCGCAGATGTTCGTCACGCTGGCGGCGATTTGGATGGGCGCTTCCTACGGACCCCGGCGTGTGCTGCTCGGGGCATCGATTTCGTTCGCGGCACTTTCGCTGCTGACGCCGTATGCACCGACGCTTCCGTCGTTCCTGGCGATGCAGTTCCTCATGGGATTGGCTTCCGGGTTCTTCATCCCGCTCACGCTGAGCTTCATATTGCAGAATACGCCGCCGAAGTACTGGGCCTTCGGCATCGCCGTCTACGCGCTGAACTTGGAGCTCTCGCTGAACATCTCGGCGTCGCTGGAAGGGTGGTATGTCGACAATCATTCCTGGCGCTGGATCTTCTGGCAGAACGTGCCGCTGGCGCTGCTCATGTCGCTCTGCCTGCGTCGCGGCATCGCCGCCAAGCAGATCACGGTAAAGCCGCCGCGGGACATCTTCGGGCTGCTCGCGGGCGGCTCGGGTCTGACGCTGATCTACGCGGCCCTCGATCAAGGCAACCGGCTCGATTGGCTGCAGTCGGGGCTGATCTGTGCGTTGCTCGGCGCCGGGATCGTGCTGCTGCTCGCGTTCTTCATCCATGAAGCGCTGTCGCCCGATCCGCTCCTGAACCTCAAGGTCGTTTTCGGCAAACCGATGCCGAGCCAGTTTCTTCTCATTGGCTTTCTCCGGCTGACCATTCTCGCCACGGCGTATCTCATCCCCCTGTACCTGGGCTCGGTGCGCGGTTACCGCGCGCTCGAGGTGGGCGAGACGCTCATCTGGATCGCGGTCCCGCAGCTCATCTTGTGCCCGCTCGCCGCGTTGATGTTGCGTCGCACGGATGCGCGGCTCGTCGCCTCGATCGGCTTCGTGTTCGTGAGCATCGCCTGTTTGATGGTGGCCTATACCTTGACGCCGTTCTGGGGCTCCTACCAATTCATCCCCTCCTCCTTCCTGCAGGCGGCGGGCCAGAGCTTTGCGCTCTCGGGGGTCATCTTTTTCGGCATTCAGCACTTGCGGCCGCAGGATGCGCTGACGTTCGGCGCGGTGCTGCAGACGGCGCGTCTTCTGGGCGGTGAAATCGGCACCGCATTCATCGCGACCTGGGCCCGCGTGCGCGGCCAGGTGGCATCGAACCTCATCGGCCAGCACGTGCAGACGGGCGATCCAGGCGTGTTGCAGCGGATCCGGGCCTACGGCGCCGCCACCACCCGGGTGATCGACCCTGGCGGTGCCGTTAGCCGCGGCGAGCTGGTCCTCGGTAACGTGGTGCGCGCCGCCGCCACGACGCAGGCGGTGATCGACGGATACATCGCCGTCGGCGCGCTCACGGTGGTGGCATTGATCATCATCCTGTTTCGCAGCGCCGCTCCCCAGGGTCCGGCTTCGGCATTACCGTTGTTCAGGCCGCGGCCCGAGAGCCGCTCATGAGCGCGCGTCCCGCCTTCGCGATGCTTGCGCTCGCGGCGCTCGTCACGGGTTGCCGCGTGGGACCGAATTATCACGCCCCGGCCCTGCCGGACGCTGCCAAGGCGTCTTTCGTCTCGGCGAGCCCCGCCGTCGAGGCAAACGCACCGCTGCCGGATGCCTGGTGGCGTCTTTACGATGACCGCCGCCTCGATCAGCTCATCCAGGAGGCGCTCGGCGTCAACCGCGACCTCGCCGCGGCCGATGCCAATCTCAATGCCGCGCGCGCCGCCCTGGCGACCGTGCATTCGGCCCGCTATCCCTCGACCACCGCCGTTGCGGGCGGCATCTATGGCCGCGACGTGGTCACGGACGAGATCCTCGAGCTCGAGGGCCAACCGCCGCAGACTTTTTGGCTGTTCGAGGACATCTTTCAGGCCGCATACGAAGTCGATCTGTTCGGCCGGGTGCATCGCGCGATCGAAGTCGCCAACGCCGATGCGGACGCGGTGGCGGCGGCACGGGACGGGGTGCGGGTGGTGGTCGCCGCGCGGACGGCACGCGCCTATGCGGCCATCTGTGCGCTCGGCGAGCAGCTGGCGGTAGCGCGTCATTCGCTCGATGTCGTGTCGCACGAGGCCGAAATCACCGTGCAGCGGCACGCGGCCGGCGCAAATTCGGATTACGACGTGGTGCGCGCACAAGCACTGGTGGCGCAGGTTCAATCGGCGATCGCGCCGCTCGAGGGTCAGCGACGGGCCGCGCTGTTCGAGTTGACGGCGCTGCTCGGACGGCCCCCGGCGCAGGCACCTTTCGATCTGCAGTCCTGCACCGTCCCGCCGAAGATCAAGGACCAGATACCGATCGGAGACGGAGCTGCGTTGCTCAAGCGCCGGCCGGACGTTCGCCAGGCCGAGAGGAAGCTGGCGGCCGCCGTCGCGCAGATCGGCGTGGCGACCGCCGACCTGTATCCCTCGATTCACCTGGTCGGCCTGTACGGCGGCGCTGCGGTCGAGCTCTCCCAGCTCAACACGAATGCCGGGCGCACCTGGGGCGTCGGTCCCTCGATCAGCTGGAGCTTCCCGAACATGGCGGGGCCGCGCGCACGCGTGCGTCGCGCCAAGGCCGAACAAGCCGCTGCGCTCGCCTCGTTCGACGCGGTGGTGCTCACCGCGCTCAAGGAGACCGAGCAGGCGTTGGCGGTGTACGCGGCCGGTCTCGACAATCGTCGTGCGCTCGATGAGGCGCAACAGAAGATACATTCCGCCTTCCGCATGTCGCACGATCAGTTCCTGGCGGGGTCGGTCAGCAATCTCGATGTGCTGACCACCGAGCAGACACTGGTCGCCGTCGATGCGGCGGTCGCATCCTCGGACGCGGCCCTGGTTCAGGATCAGATTGCGATCTTCAAGGCCTTGGGGGGTGGATGGCAATCGCAGCCGCCAGGCCCCGTGGCCGATGGCGGCGGGGTCAACCGCTAGCTTCGTCGAGGCTCGCGCGGATGCCCGCGTCGAGGTCGGCGTATCGGAGCACGACGCCGAGCTCGGCGAGCATGCGACGGGTTGTCCACCCGGCGCGACTCGAGCAGAGAGGAGCGCGCCTCCGGTGTCAGTAGCGCAAGCGCCTCGGCGCGAGGCGATGGTGGGAAGCGATCGGCGCAGGCGATCGAGCGGCAGGCGGCCGGGACCGTAGATTCCGGGCACCCGCAGCACGCACCAGGAGATGTCGCGAGAGTCGGCCCATGCGGCGAACGCAGGGTTTACGTCCTTCCTCAAGAGTTACATCGCCACCTAGGCGGGGCACACAGGCGTGCTCTGAGCCTGGACGGGCGTCACCCCCCGGCAAGCTTAAATCGGTCTCCGACAGCCAAATCCGACACGCAATTCACCTTTGCTCGGACTTCCTGGCCGATGGCACGGCGCTAATTTGCACTCCCCCAACTCCACACTCGGGAGGCAGCCATGCCACGATCCGCAAAGACACCCAAGCCATCGAGCCCCAAGCCGGAGGCATCGAATGCCGACGCGTCGAGCCACAACAACTCTGCGATGAGCGCGGCCGACCGGGCGGCCGCCTCGTCTCAGCCTAAGAATGCACTCTCGGCTGGAGCGTCCGACGAAGACGCCGTGGCGCTCCTCAAATCTGACCATCGCAAGGTGGAGGCAATATTTCAAGGCTTCAAATCGGCCGCCTCCGCGGATGAAAAGAGACGGCTCGCCGAGCAAGCCTGCACGGAACTCACGATTCACGCCCTTTTGGAGGAGGAGATCTTCTACCCCGCGTGCCGGGAGGCGCAGGTCGAAAGCGACATGCTCGATGAGGCCCAGGTCGAGCACGATACCGTGAAAGTGATGATCGCGGGCATTCGTACCTCCCGGCCGCAAGATCAGTTTTACGACGCCAAGCTGACGGTGCTCGCCGAGTACGTCAAGCATCACGTCGCCGAGGAGGAGAAAAGCGGCGGCATCTTCTCCAAGGCACAAAACGCAGGCATCGACTTGACCGCTTTGGGCGGGAGGATTCGCGCACGCAAAGAGTTGCTGACCTCGCAAAATGCCGCATCCGCATCGAGCCCAATCCGCTCGTTTGACATTCAAGACGTATCTAACCTGGAGGAGCGATCCATGAGCAGTAGACAGAATGAACGATCCCGTGATGAACAAGGCAGATTCGAGAGCGATGACCGAGGCCGCCACCGCGAACGCGGTTATGCGCGTGGCCGCGACAGTGAAGACTACCAGGACGACAATCGCTCAGGCGGCGGTCGCGGCTGGTATGGCGATTCCGAGGGGCATGCGCGTGCTTCAGAGGAAGGCTGGGAGCATCGCGGCGGCGGATCGCGACGCGGTTACTCCTCGCGCAGCGACCGCGATGAGGAAGATGACGGCCGTTCGGGCCGCTCGTCGGGGCAAGGTCGCGGCTGGTATGGCGATTCCGAGGGGCATTCGCGTGCTTCAGAGGAAGGCTGGGAGCATCGCGGCGGCGGATCGCGACGCGGTTACTCCTCGCGTAGCGACCGCGATGAGGAAGATGACGGCCGTTCGGGCCGCTCGTCGGGACAAGGCCGCGGCTGGTACGGCGATTCCGAGGGGCACGCGCGCGCGTCAGAGGAAGGCTGGGAGCATCGCGGCGGCGGATCGCGACGCGGTTACTCCTCGCGCAGCGACCGCGATGAGGAAGATGACGGCCGTTCGGGCCGCTCGTCGGGACAAGGCCGCGGCTGGTACGGCGATTCCGAGGGGCATTCGCGCGCGTCAGAGGAAGGCTGGGAGCATCGCGGCGGCGGATCGCGACGCGGTTACTCCTCGCGCAGCGACCGCGACGCGGAGGACGAGGGCGGTTCGTCGGGTCGGTCATCGGGCCAGGGGCGCGGCTGGTATGGGGACCCTGAGGGTCACGCGCGTGCTTCGGAAGAAGGTTGGCAGCATCGCGGCGGGGGCTACCGGAGAAGCTCCGCCTCACGCGGTGAGCGCGACGAGGATGACGGCCGGTCTTCGGGCCAGGGCAGAGGTTGGCACGGCGACCCCGAGGGTCACGCCGAGGCTGCCCGCCAACGCTCGCGCCATTGACCATTCTCCCGCGTCCCGAGAGATGTCTCTCGGGACGCGGGGAGGCGTGGCCTCAAGCCGATATCTTTCACCGTCCGCGCTTTCCGCTCGCCCCCTCCCCCCGCCGCGGCTTCGCCGCATCCATCGCCCGCGTCAACACCGGCTCCGGCGTCGAACACACGCAGAGTATCTTCCCCGGCACCGACCCCACCGACACATACGCATGCGCCATCGTACTGTCGAAGTACACCGAACTGCCCACCTCCAACACCAGCGGCTCATAAAATTCCGTGTGCAGCTCCAGCGTCCCCTCGAGCACGTAGGTGAACTCCTCGCCCTCGTGTTTCAGCAGCCCATTGCTCTCCGCCAGCGTGCACGATCGGATGATCCCGGTCATCGGTGTCATTTTTTTCCCCGCAAGCTCGGTGCAGAGATAGTTGTAGTCCTGCAAATTGACGCTCACGGCGCGGCCGTGCCCCGCCGGCGTGAAAATCCGCCGCCCCAACTCCCGGCCGTTGCCCTGATGCGGATCGAGCAGCGTGGGAAGGTCGATCTGCAGCCCGCGGCAAAGCTGCAGCAGCTTGTCATAGGTCAACGACAGCTGATCGCTCTCCACACGCGACAGCGTCGATTTGGAAATCCCCGTGAGCGTGCTCACGTCCGTCAACGACAGCTTGCGATCGAATCGAAGCCGGCGCAGACAATCTCCCAGATTCGGCTCATCCGCCTGCTTGGATTTCGCAGGCCGGGCTCGTTCCATCGCTTTGCCCTTCGATGTCTTCATCGCTCATCCTTTGTTTCCCACACCGCCTAGTTTGAACCAATCGCTCTGCGTCCGACCGGCCGGATTGACAGAAGACATCCATGAGCAAATAATCATCATACGCAAAGACGTTGCGGATCCGCAACGAACTCCGAAACCGAGAGAGATATGGGGAAGAAATCAACGCTCCTCCGCAGCGAGCCGCGCCGACCTGTTTTCCGGCGAGTCTGCCTCGCACTGCCGGCACTCTTCTTATTGGGCTCGGGCGCGCTAGGCACCCTCGCGACCGCCGCCGACACCGCCTCCAAGCACGCGACGACTCCGCCCGTCGCCGCCACAACCCCGGCTCCCCCCGGTTACGAGCGCAGCCGCTACCGCATCCCCATGCGCGACGGCGTGTACCTGGACACCTTCGTACTCCGCCCCATCGACGCCTCGAAGAGCTATCCCATCCTGCTGTCGCGAACCCCCTACGATCCGTCGCCCAAGTGGACCGACCCCGAGGCCGCCTTCGCGCACGCCGGCTACATCTTCGTGACCCAAAGCGTCCGCGGCCGCTATGGCTCCGAAGGCCGCTTCGTTCAGATGACCCCCTATAAGCCGGTCAAACGCTCCCTCACCGACGTGGATGCAAGCACCGACACCTACGACACCATCGACTGGTTGGTGAAAAATCTCCCCGGCAACAACGGACGCGTAGGCCTTCGCGGCATTTCTTATGGGGGCTTCTACGCCACCGCCGGCATGATCGCTGCGCACCCCGCGCTCAAGGCCGTCTCCCCCCAAGCCCCGCAGGCCGACTGGTTCGCGGGCGACAACGTCCATCACAACGGCGCCTTTCTGCTCGCATCCGCCTTCAGCTACTTCGCCTCCTGCGACCGCCGCAGCGACGACTCGCGCACCTGCGATTGGATCACGCCGCCGGCGACCGACGGCTATCGCTTCTTCCTCGCGATGGGACCGCTTCGAAACGCCGACCGCTACTACCTGCATGGCCAATCACCCGAATGGGAATTCCTGATGAGCCACGGCACCTACGACAAAAGCTGGCAGGACCGAAACATCCTGCCTCACCTGCGCGACATCCGCCCCGCCGTGCTGGTCGTGAGCGGCTGGTACGACGCCAACAACCTGTACGGCGCGCTGCACGTCTACGAGGCCGTCCACCGCAACAGCCCCCAAACCCCCGATACCCTGGTACTCGGCCCCTGGACTCACGGCCAGTGGGCCCGCAACTCCGGCGAATCCGCCGGCGCCCTGCATTTCGGCTCAGCGACCTCGACCTACTTCATCAACCACATCGAGCTGCCTTTCTTCGAATCCTATTTGAAGGGCGACACCCGCCCCAGCCTCCCCGCCGCCGACGTGTTCGACACCGGCCGCGACAGCTGGACCTCGTTCGACGCGTGGCCGCCCAAGAGCCGCGAGACCAAAACGCTGTATCTGCGCGCCGACGGCGGGCTCGCCTTCGAGCCGCCGCCGCCCTCCAAAGGCCCCCCCTACGACGAGTACGTGAGCGACCCCGCCCATCCCGTCCCCTTCGTTCGCGATCATGGCTTCGACATGGACGCGGACTACATGGCGCAAGATCAACGCTTCGCCGCGAACCGCCCCGACGTGCTCACGTACGAGACCCCACCGCTCACCGCCGACCTCACCGTCGCTGGTCCCATCCAACCGCACCTCGTCGTCTCCTCCAGCGGCACGGACGCCGATTGGGTGGTCAAGCTCATCGATGTACATCCCGCTCACGACGCGGATTCCGCAGCCGCCCCGGGCCCCGCCGACCGCGGCGGCTTTCAGGAGCTCGTGCGCGGCAACGTCATGCGCGCCAAATTTCGCGAAAGCCTGAGCGATCCCCTCCCCTTGCAGCCCGGCCGCGCGACGCACATCGACTTCACCCTGCTCGACGTCTACCACACCTTCAAGAAGGGCCACCGCATCCTGGTGCAGGTGCAAAGCAGCTGGTTCCCGCTCGTGGACCGCAATCCGCAGCAATTCGAGGATATCTACGCCGCGAAGCCCGAGGATTTCCGCACGGCCACCCAGCGTGTCTTCCACTCACCCGATCAAGCCTCGCGCATCGACCTCGGAGTACTGCCGTGAATACGACCTCAAACCCGCATCGTGTCCTTGCCGCGCTGACCGTGATAGGCATCGGCACCGCCCACGCACTAGTCGCCTCGGCACAAGTCGCCGCCCCCGCACAAGCTGCCGCAGCCGCCGATCAGCTCACCGAAATCGTGGTGACCGCCGAAAAGCGCGAAGAGCGGCTCCAAGACACCCCGATCAGCATCACCGCGATCTCCGGCGCCGATCTCGCCGCGCGGGGCATCTCGAGCACCGCGGACGCCCTGCAGGCCGTCCCCAGCGTCTCCTTTCAGTCCGCAGGCCCCGCGCAAACCGAGTACACCATTCGCGGCCTGTCCTCCGAGGGCCCCGCGGTCTCCACCGTCGGCTTCTACCTGGACGATGTCCCCATGACCGCCCCTTCCGGAGCGCAAAATGGACACGTCGTCATCGATCCCGATCTCTATGACCTCAATCGCGTCGAGGTGCTGCGCGGCCCGCAGGGAACCCTATACGGATCGGGATCGATGGGCGGGACCATCAAGCTCATCACCAACCAGCCGAACCTCGACAAGTTCGAGGCCAGCACCAAAGTGATCGCCTCCGATACTCAAGGAGGCGGTTTCAACCGCGGCATCAACGCCATGGCGAACCTCCCGCTCATCGACGGCACCCTGGCACTGCGCCTGGTCGCGACCGACGAGTACACCAGCGGCTGGATCGACCGAATCGTCACCTCCAATTTCCCCTTGCCGACCAATCCCGGATCCGAGTGCCCCTCCTTCTATGGATGCACCCGCGGCAATGTGCTGGCCTCCCCCGCCTCGGCCATCTACCACAATGTGAACGACGAGGAGCTGAAGGGAACCCGGGCAACGCTGCGCTATCAAGCCACCGATCAATTCTCACTCACGGCCAGTGCGTTCTACCAATCCATCTCGCAGGATGGCTTGAGCTATTTCGACAGCCCGCCGGGAACCGAAGCGCACTATCAGCCGTTCAACGTGCCAGAACCCTTTTCGGACACTTTCCGCCTCTACAATCTCGTGGGCGAATACAAAGCCCCCGCCTTCACCGTGACGTCCGTATCCTCCTACTGGACCCGCTCCCAGGCGCAAACGCAGGACATCTCCGAAACCGTTCAGACTATTTTTGGTCTGCCGTCCTTTGATCCCGCGGACGGCGGCATCGGCCCCGAAGCGATCACCGAGCAGGACTACACCAAGCAATTCAGCCAGGAAATACGGCTGGCCTCGAACGGCGGGTCCGCCTTCAAATGGCTCATCGGTGCCTTTTACAGCGACTACGACTACGGCCAAAACCAATATTCCCTGGCCGCGGGGCTCCTGCCCCTCTTCGGCTCGACCGATTTATTCACGGGAACGGTCGCCGACAATCAAAAGCAAACCGCTGAATTCGGCGAAGTATCCTACCAATTCCCCGATGACCTGAAGGCCACCCTCGGCCTGAGACACTACGCGTACACCCAAACCGGTGTGGACACCGACATCGGCATCGTCTACGGCACGTTCACGCCCGTCCCGGTGCGCACCGCCGCCTCCGATTCCGGCCTCAACCCCAAATTCACGCTGTCCTACGACATCGTCGACAACCTCATGGTGTACGGGACCGCCGCGAAAGGATTTCGGCCGGGTGCCCCGAACGGGCCGATTCCCACCTCGGGAGCCGACTCCTGCCTGCCCGCGCTCGAGGCCCTCGGCAAGACCCAGGCGCCCAGCCAATACGGTCCCGACACCCTCTGGAGCTTCGAGTTGGGCGAGAAGGCGACCTTGCTCGACAAGCGCCTGACCATCGATGCCGCCGTCTACAACGAGCGCTGGAGCAAGGTGCAGCAGGGAATCGAGCTGTCCTGCGGCGATGGCTACATCGACAACGTCGGCACCGCCAGCGTCTGGGGCGGCGAGATCGAAGTCAACGCCAAGCTCTCCCCCTCCTGGATGCTCTCCCAGAGCAACAGCTACACCCACGCCGTCATCACTTCCACCGAGCCCGGCACCAATGTAACGCCCGGCGAGAAGCTGCTGAACGTCCCCGATTACACCTCCAACACCTCGATCGTCTACAGCCACCCGATCGCCGACTACACCTTCATAGCGCGCGCCAGCAATGTCCTCATCGGTCCCTCAGAATCCCAAAGCTTTTACTTGATGAGCTTGCCCGGCTACGACATCGTCCGATTCCGAACCGGCTTGGACGCGACCCGCTGGTCCGCGTTCCTGTACGTCGACAACCTCACCAACAAACAGGCCTTCCTCGCCTACACCCACGACTACGCCGAGAACATTCCCTCATTGAACCGCGTGGCCACCAATCAGCCGAGGACCATCGGCCTAGACTTTCAATTCCACTACTGAAACCCCTCGTGGCTTCCCGCGCGCATACCAGACGATGAGCAACAAACAAAGCACATGAGGCAAGCTAAAAGCCCCAAACCAAAACAGAGCGTTGCCCTCGACGATCATCAGGCGGATTCTTTCGCCTATGGCCAAAATCACGATGGTCATGCAATAAAGTTGGGCGAGCAGCGGAAGCGCCAACCCCCGGGAGAATCGGATAAGCAAATAGAGAAATAGTGCGAAGTGCACGATGATCAAGAAGACCGGGATCAAGGCCACGCAGCCCTTCCAAGAGCTGAGCAGTTTCAGCGCCGCCTGAAGCCCGCTGCCGTTATAGCCCCCCAATACCGCGAACGCATAGACGAAGAATGCTCCCGCGACCGCGGCAGCAAACGCAGGTAGCGACAAAATTGCGCTTGCCACGGCGATACCGATTCTCTGCCCTCTTTTCAACATGGGCTCAAGTCTCCGCGGGTGAGCACCCCGTTCATCCAGCGGCTGACCAGCCCGCCGCCCAAGCTGCTACCGGACACCTGATCGAGCGCGTAGGGCTCAGCGCGCAGGATGGCGGTTGCGGCCCGCTGGCCGCTGCGAATCGCAGGGCCTATGCCCTCGCACAGATCGCGAGTCGCGAGATGCGCCGAATCGCCCGCGAGAAACGCGTTGCCGCTACGCAACCCCTCGACCGAGCCGCGCAGGTAATAGCTATATCCGCTCGGCTCCTGCGGCGGCCGAATTCCGAATTTTTTCTCCAGCTTGGCTGCGAGATGCCCCCAGTGCACCCGAATGCTCTCGCCCCGCTCCGTCAGGCGCGCCGCCATGCCGCCCACCCCGACGTTAAGCCACCCCTGGGCCTTCGGAACGTACCAGCTATAGCCGGGAAGCCCCTGTTCGAAGAACCACAGATGGCAATCCGGATCCCGCCACTCATACGGAAATTCAAGCTCGAGTGTCGCCGTCTGCAGCGCCCGCGCCCGCGGCAACGCGGCGCCGAACAGCGAGCGGCGCACCGGGCAGGACGTGCCGGCGGCGCCGATGATAAAGCGGCAGCGGAAGGCCCCGTCGATGAGGTAGCCGTCGCTGTCGGCGGCGATCTCTTTGACGTGATGCTGCACCACCTCCGCGCCGGAGCGTTCGAGGAGCCAGGCGTCGAACTCGAATCGCCGGATCGAGTGCTGCACGCAGGAAAGCTTGAGATGCAGAAACCGTGAATGAACATGCAGCCGTTTGAAGCTCAAAAAGCCGTGTGGATAGGCACCGCTCGGGAGATCCACATCTTGCGCGACCTGCGGCGTGATCCACCCGGCACAAAGCTTGTGCCTCGGAAAGCGTTCCTTATCGAGCACCAGGACGTCCGCGCCGGCGGCCTTCAGGCATCGAGCGGCAGCGGATCCCGCCGGGCCGCCCCCAACCACGATGACTTCGACGTTCCTCATGCAAGGGTTATGGCGGATACATGTATTCGCGCGTCCATGGGATTGCGTTATTTTCCTGGGTGGTGAAGAGCACCTGGAAGAGCTGCAGGGTGCCTGTCTCGAATGCGGCGATCGAGCCCGCCAGATAGAGCCGCCACATGCGGACGAAGCACTCGTTGAACATGGCACGCACGATATCGACCGCTTTCTCGTAGCGCTCGAGCCAATCGCGCAGCGTGCGCGCGTAGTGCAGCCGGATATTCTCGACATCGAGCACGGATAAGCTCGCGGGCTCGAAGATCTGCATCATCTCGCCGATCGAGGGCGGACAGGCGCCCGGAAAGATGCGCCGCTCAATCCAGGGCTGCAGCTCGCCCGGCTGGTTTCGACCGATCGAGTGGATCAGCCCGCGGCCATCCGCCGTCATGATCCGCCGCACCAGCCGGCCGAGTTCCGGATAATTCGCCGGTCCGACGTGCTCGAGCATGCCGACGGAGACGAAGGCGGTACAGGAGCCCTGGATGTTGCGGTAATCATCCTCGATGAATTCGACCTGCCCGTCGAGCCCCTGCTCGAATGCACGCCGTCGGGCGAACTCGATCTGCTCCTTCGAGATGTTGAACGCCCGGACCTTGGCGCCGTAGCACCGCGCGATGTGTAACGCGAGGCTGCCCCAGCCGCATCCTGCCTCGATGACCGTATCGGCGGCGTTCAATCGCAGCTTCCGACACACATGGTCCATCTTGGCGATCTGCGCTTCCTCGAGGGTCGCTTGCTGACGCGGGTAGTAACCGCACGTGTAAGCCATCGATTCACCCAGCCAGAGCGAATAGAAGTCGTTGCCGAGGTCGTAGTGTCTATGAATGTTATCGCGCGCTTCGTCCAGGCCGTTGCGTCGATCGAAATGCAGCCTGGCGGCGATCTGTGCCGCCAGCGAGCGAGGCTCAGGAGAGGCATAGATTTGGAACAGCATCCTCATGAACTTCACGAGGTCGCCCTGCACCTCGATCTTGCCGGCGCTGTAGGCATCCCCGAAATAAACCTGAGGATCGCGCAGCAGCCCGAACATCGTATGCCGATCCGCGATGCGGACTCCTAGAGGGGCGACCCCGCCGGCGCTGACCCGCTCACCCGACCAGCGCAGTTCGAACTCGAGGGGAGGATCGCCGAAGCTTCGCAGCAGCCTCCGCAATAAGTACGCCTCGATAGATGCACCGGTGCCTCGAACGGCCCGGGCCTGCTCAATCGTTGGCGCTTCCGATTCCTTTCGGGTCACTAACTTCATGAAGATTAAGGGTATCCCTGCCGGTTCCGAAATCAAGGGGGACGATACGTAGCCGGTCGCGGCAGTTCCCAGCGTGGGCGCCTGGCATGCGGCAATGCAAGATTTGCGCACCGCTGCTTTAGGTAGATCGAGCATTCTCCCGGGGAAAACACGAATGGCGAAATTTCTGACGAAAGCGCAGGCTGCGTTACCGTCACAAAGGAGCAAATACCCATGAAAACCGACGCGGAGATCCGTCGCGATGTTGAGACCGAGCTGCAATGGGATCCCAGCATTGACGACAGGCGAATTGGGGTTGCGGTCAGCAACGGAGTAGTCACATTGACCGGGGACGTGCCTCACTATTCAGGCCGCTGGGCGGCGGAAAATGTGGTCAAGCGCGTGAATGGTGTGCGTGCCATTGCGAACGACATCCGTATCCAGATTCCGGCATGGGGGGCGCGTAGCGATACGGAAATCGCGGAAGCGGCTGCGAATGCCTTACGCTGGAACGTCTCTTTGAGTGGAGCCGAGATTAAGCCGGTTATCAAGGACGGTTGGGTCTCGCTGACCGGGGAGGTCAGTTGGGGATATCAAAAGATGGCCGCCGAGATGGCGGTACGGAACCTGATGGGGGTCAAAGGAGTCTCCAACGAGATCACGGTGAAAACAACCATCAAGGCGACGGATGTCAAGCAGAAGATAGAGGATGCCTTCAGGCGCCATGCCATTCTCGAAGCAAAGCACATTGAAGTCATCGTGCATAACTCGACCGTCACTCTCAAAGGCCATGTCAATTCCTGGCAGGAGCAGGAAGAGGCGGGCTTGGCGGCGTGGGCGGCGCCCGGTGTCAACGCTGTAGAGAATCGACTTACGATTCAATAACTCGGTTGCGCCCTCGTCAGTAGGTCACAATGGCAGCCATGATCGCCGCGAAAGCTCGCGGCGGTTATGTGCTGCTGAAATCAAAGGGGAACTGGAGCAATGAATCCTACCGAATGTGCCGAGACCCCGAAACATCGATTCAGCAGGCCGATTTTGGCTGCCGTTTTGCCACTGGTATTGATGATCGCGACGGGGCCTCGCAGCATTTCCGCGCCCCAAGACGCGCCGCCTCCGGCGCAAGGGACCTCGGTCCCGCCAACCGCAGCAGCGGCACCCGCATCCTATGTGCAGCAAGCTCCCGAGCAACTGCAGCAGCTGGTCGCACCCATAGCGCTCTATCCAGATTCACTGGTGGCCCAGATACTGGCGGCGTCCACTTTTCCCGAGCAGGTGGTGGAAGCGGACCGGTGGGTGCAGGCGCATCCCGAGCTTCAGGGGGCGGCACTGGCCCAGGCGGTCGACCAGCAGCCTTGGGATCCGAGCGTGAAGTCGCTGGCGCCATTCCCCTCCGTTCTGGGCAACATGGACAAGAACCTGTCCTGGACGTCCTCTCTGGGAGATGCCTATTACAATCAGCAAGCCGATGTGCTCCACGCGGTGCAAGTGATGCGTCAGCAGGCACAGGCGGCGGGCAATCTTGAGTCCACGCCGCAGCAGACGGTGGAGACTCAGGACTCGGCGATCGAGATCGAGCCAACGAGCCCGGATATCGTGTACGTCCCCGCCTATGATCCCTGGGTGGTTTATGGATATCCCATAGTGCCATGGCCATTTTGGTATCCGTATCCGGGCATCTGGTTTGACGGACCCTATCTCTCGTTCGGAATCGGCTTTGGAATCGGCTTTTTTGGAGGATTCGGCTGGGGCTGGGGTCATTGGGGATTTGACTGGCACCACGGATACCCGATTTATAATCACGGCAGGTACTACTCTCGCAGCAACACCTTCTTCAACCGAAACAGCTACTACCGGGGCGGCGGTGAGCAGGGCGTGCGGACCAACGTGGAGCGCGGAATGAACGCGACTCGTGCAGAGGGCGGTGAGCGCGCTGGGGGCGGTGAACGCGCCGCGGGCGGTGAACGTGCCAACGGAGCCTACAACACCGGCACAAGGGCTGCACCCTTCGACGGACGCAATGAGGCGGCTCGCGGCTACGCCGAACCTCGCGGCGAGAGCGGTGTACGCTCAAATGCCTTCAGCGGCTACGATCACGGCGGGCAGGTAAGAGGATTTTCATCCCGCGGAAGCGCGAGCTTCGGTGGCAGCCACGGCGGCGGCGGCGGTGCGAGTCACGGCGGCGGCAGACCACGGTAATCAGCGTTCCATCATGCGCTTCGCGTGCCAATTCCCGACAATGGAGAGACGCCAAATGCGGCGAGCAAAACCGATTTCCCATGCCCATTGGGCCAAGTTCTTGGAGTTGAGTGCCTGCGCCCTCCTTTTAATCGGGTGCCCTTCCCTGCCTGCGCTGGCGCAGCAGACCGGCCAGAAGGAGTTCTCATCTCCCGAGGCCGCGAGCGACGCCTTGGTCGCCGCGATGCAGAGTAATGACGAGAAGACGATGCTCGCTGTCCTCGGACCGGACGCCAAGCAACTCGTCTCGTCGGGCGACAACACGGAGGATGCCCGCAGCCGCGCCAACTTCGTGCAGAGGTATCTGGACATGCACCGGTTGGTGAAGGAACCGGATGGCAGCACCACGCTCTACATCGGTGCCAAGAACTGGCCCACCCCCATCCCACTCGTGAAGAAAGGCAGCTCCTGGTATTTCGATACCGAGGCCGGCAAGAAGGAGATTTTGTTCCGGCGAATTGGCCGCAACGAGCTCTCCACCATTCGCGTTTGCGAGGCACTCGCCGCGGCGGAGAAGGAATACCACGCCGCCCATGGAAATGAATATGCCCGGAAGATCTACAGCGACGAGGGGCAACAGGACGGCCTTTATTGGAAGCCGGCCGCGGGCGAGCCGCAGAGTCCCATCGGGCCGCTGGTGGCGGCGGCGGTCGCCCAGGGTTACGCACCCGGGGCGGGCAACGCTCCGACCCCGTACCGGGGCTACTACTTCCATATCCTGACGCAGCAGGGGAAAAACGGCCCGGGTGGCGCGAAGAGCTACCTCGTCAACGGCAAGATGGCCGACGGATTTGCCTTCGTGGCGTTTCCCGCGGAATACCGCTCTTCAGGCGTGATGACTTTCATCGTCGGCAGTGATGGAGTCGTCTACCAGAAGGATCTCGGAAAGGATACCCGTGTCATCGCCGAGGCCATGAAAAAATACGAGCCCGACTCTACTTGGCACAAGGTGGAGGAGAACTTGGCACAAGGTCGAAGAGACGAATGACGGAGGGGTCCACGGGCGGAAGCGGCAGTGCCTTTCGGCCTTTGAGCGCTCCGTGACGCCCCTCGAGAAGATCTCGCACGTCATCGACAGGCTGGCGTGGATGCGATCGCAGGGCATTTGGCCGAACGGTCGGCGCTATCTATGGACCGACGCATTCGGGGTGGTTTTGCTTGCCTCTCTCTATGTTGAGTCGGACGAGCGAAAATACCTCGACGAGGCGGAGTCGCTGGTCGGCGAGGTCGTGCGCGTGCTGGGGCGGACCCGCGGCATTCGCATCGGTGAGGCGCCGGACCGCGACGGCCAGTACTTTCACTACCTCGCCATGTGGCTCTATGCGTTGGCCATTCTCGGCAAGCATATCGCCGCTTACCGACGCATGGGCGTTGAGCTGGCGCGCCAGATTCATCCTGCCTTCGTGCTGCCGGGGCGCGGTGTGATTTGGAAGATGAAGGAAGATCTCAGCGGCCCCTATCCCGGCTACGGATTCGGCGCGCTCGACGCCTTCGACGGCTACGTGTCGTATCGCCTGCTCGATGAGGTCGCGCTCGCCCCCCAGATCGCCGACATGCGGCTGCTCGTCGCGCAATCGGCGCCGGGTTTGCACATCACTCAGGATTTGGGGCTCGGTATGATGCTGTGGATGACGCAGTTTTTTCCCGACGAGGTTTGGGCGACGACGCAAAAGGCGCGTTGCCTTCAGACGCTCGATCGGATGTGGGTCGAGGACGGCTATTTCTGCCGGGAGCCCGGCGCGCGCCACATGAGATTCGCCTTCACGAACTATGGCGTCTCCGTGGGACTGCAGTCGGTCCACGCAATGCCCCAGCGGGTATCGAGGCTGAATGCTTATTTCGAGACCTATCGTTCCGGCGACGAATATGATCGCGAGGCCATCACTCACGTCATGGCCTGCAGCTCGCACTTTCCTGGCTATCTGCTCCGCGATTTTAACGCGACAGGATGATCTAGAGTTTACCCGCTTCGCTCGATAGCCTTTCTTGGACCTCTGCCTCCGCGGCCAGCCAGTCTTCAAGCTCGTGACCAGGTGCGAATCCACGACGCTCCGCGCGAAAATAGGCCGCTTCGGAAACCAGCCTGCGATGACGGTCGCTTAAAGTTCGAGCCGACTGCTGCATTGCATAATACGGCAATGCGTTCATATCCTCGTTCATGTCGGTGACGTCCCTTGTTGGGTACGCATTATGGCGTCCTAGCACTTCGATGCGCCGAATATACGTACGTTTACCGGAGTATCGTAATCAAATCCAGCCATGTACGTCATGCAACCGGCGTTTAAGCGGGAAGTCGCACCTCTTTGGGATCTTTATCGTCGCGCAGCCCGAGAAACACCGGCTGGCGCAGCTTTCGGTCGGCCGTCCATTCCTGGTAGGAGATCTGGGCGATGAGCCTGGGAGCGAGGAACACCACGCCCTTCTCCCGCGGCGGATCGATCAGCGCGGGTTTCGATACCACGATTGGCTCGAATCGTCGGCTGAGCGCAGCGAGGGTTGCTCGATCGAAGCCGGTTCCTACTTTGCCCACATAACGTAAGTGACTTCTTTCATAGGCGCCCAGTAGAAGCGCTCCAAAATGCTGCCGCTTGCCGGCGGGCTTCGTATACCCGCAGATCACGAACTCATCCTCCTGATGCACCTTTACCTTCAGCCATTTGTTGGAGCGCGCCTCGACATACGCCGACGAATTGTCCTTCGCGACCAATCCCTCATATCCTCGGCGTCGCGCCATGCGAAAGGCCTTCATGCCATCGGTGGCAAGCCGACGGGAAGGCAGCAGTAACGGGTGTGCGCCGATGGCGGCCTCCATTGCGGCCCGCCGTACCGAGAGCGGCGAGCTCCGAAGGTCTATACCGTCGCGAAAGAGACAATCGAAGACGGCATAGACCGGTTCGCCTTTGCCCTGCTGAAGGAGCTCAAATCGAGACACGCCCTTGCTGTCGAAGACCACGACCTCCCCATCGAGGAGTAGGGTGTGGGAGGGCAGACTCGCCAGAGCGGCCGCGATCCGCGGGAATCGATCCGTGCGCTCTTTGCCATTTCTCGATAGCAGGTGGACGTGATTCCCCTCCTTATAAGCGAGGATTCGGTCACCGTCGTATTTTTCCTCAAACACCCACCCCGGCCTGTCGAAGGGTTCCGCAACGAGCGACGCCAGCATTGGACGTACCCTGGTGCGCACTCTATCAGCCCTCAGCGCTCCTCCACCCCCATCGGCACAAACAACGCACTCGGATGCCGCGAATCATGCACCAGCGTCACCTTCACCACCCGCCCCACCTGGCGCGTCTCATCCGCCACCACCCCGCCTGAATTGTAATTCCTCTCGTACCCGATCGAGTTCGCCGCCTGCAGCGCCAGCACGATCCGCGACCCCTGCCGCACCAGCCGCGAAGCGAACGTAAAGCGATTGAACTCATAGCGCAGCGGCTCGCGGCTGCTCACGAGCTTGGGCGTCCGCTCGCTTTCCCGGTACCGCGCCCGCATCACATCCGATGACAGCGGGGTAACGCTCCCGTCCGTCGCGATCTCCCACACCGACACCGCGAAGTCGGTATCCGGCTGATCGATCGCGATGTACGCATCGAAGCGAAAGAATCCCGACACTTCCGTGTCCTGGGTGAACGGCGCCGACACGTACACCACCTTCGCGGTATTGACGTGAAACGGCCTCATGTCGCGCAAATTGTTGGGATCCGACTGCGCCTCGATCTCAGCGAGCGCATCATCGTTCGGATCGTACACATAATGATCGGCGCCCCCGCGCTGCGCGCGCTCGCGCTGCAGTGTGCCCGCCGCATACAGATCGTGAGCCCCATCGCCCGTCGAATCGAGATAGAAGGGAACGCTCTGCGCCGTCACCGCCTCGAGACTGTCCGCGTAGCGCCACCGCTCCGCGCCCGTCACGTAGTACGCCACCGCCTTTTGCAGAAAGGCCGGGCGCGGACCGCCCTCCATGGCATATCGATACCAGTCCAGATGCAGCTGCGGCAAATCCACCAGGCTCGCCGGGGCGAACTTGAGACCGCCGAACTCCGCCTGCGGCGTGCGCGTGCCGGGATGGTCCCAGGGACCGATCACCAGAAAATGCCGCGCCCGGCCCGCGGGCGATGCCGCCTGCATGTACCGCCGGTAATGCGCCAGCGCGCCCGGCTGATCGTCGTCGTACATCCCGGTGATGGTCAAGATCGGAATGGTCAGCCCGGCATAGTCCGCCGCCGTCGGGTTGTACGCATCCCAGTACGCGTCCATATCGGGATGATTCACCCACTCCTGGAACACCGCCGAGGGATTGCCGACCTGCGCATCGAATCGCCGAAACGGCTCGCTCGACTCCACCAGCCGCCGATACGCGCCGAGCCACAACGCGTCATCGCCGAACACATTCAGCTGCGAGGTCCTGCCGCTCGTGAACGTCAGCCACTGTTCGATGTACGGCAGAAAAATGTTGTTGCGCGCCGGAAAATCCACGCCCGCCACCGGCGAGGCCACCGGCACGATGGTCGCCAGATGCGGCGGACGCTGCTTCGCCGTGGCCCACTGATCGTAGCCCGCATAGGACCCGCCCCACATGGTCACCTGGCCGTTGCAGTAGGGCTGCTTCGCCAGCCACTCCACCACATCGTAACCATCGTTCGCTTCCTGGATCAGCGGGTGAAACTCGCCCTCCGAATTCCCGCGTCCGCGCACGTCCACCGTCAGGAACGGATAGCCATGCGCGGCAAAATACATCCCCCGATCGTGATAGGACTGCGCGATATACGGCGTGAGCGTGAAAATGCAGGGCCGCGGGCCCATCCCGGCCGGCAGATAAGCGGTCGCGCTGAGCGTCACCCCATCACGGAGCGGAATCTTGACGCCCCAATGCCAATCGACCTTGGCCGCCGACTCCAACGCCGCCTGCGAGGCGGCCATCACCGGAGGCGCCAAGCTCCCCAGCACCGCGCCCGCAAGCCCCAGCGCCACACCCCCCAGAACCGAACCCCGCCGGCTCGCGCCGCGTCGCTTCACACCCATGACATCCCCCTTGCTGACGCCACCTCTACGAAGAGGCCAACTCCCCGATCGCCCCCATCTCCGCCCTGGCACGAAACCGCCGCGGTGATAAATCTTCCGCCGCCAACCCTTCCGCCGCCACATCCGCCGGCAGCGCCTCTCCGCGGGCGAGCGCCGCCGCGATTCGCGCCATCGCCGGCGCCGTCTGGATGCCATACCCGCCCTGCCCCGCGCACCAGAACATCCCTTCCGCGCCAGGATCGAATCCGATCACCGGCACCCGATCCGGCGAGAACGTCCGAAGCCCCGCCCACCGGTGACTCACCCGTCGCACATCGATGTCGAGCGCCTGCTGCACCCGATCGACGCCGATGGCCACATCCAGATCTTCCGGTTGCGCATCCCCCGCCGGCTGCGGAATCTCGTCCGCCGGCGACAGCAGCAGCTGATTGCGGTCCGGCTTGAAGTAGAACTCCTCATCCGAATCGATTACCGCCGGCCACTGACGAATATCCACGCCCGTGGGCGAGTCGACGAGCAGCGCGGTTCGCCGCAGCGGCTGCAGCCCGATGGGCCGGGCGCCGCACGCCTGCGCCACGGAGTCCGCCCACGCGCCCGCCGCATTGATGATGACGGGCGCGCTCACCGTGCCGCCGACGATGTCGATGGACCACACCCCCTGCCGCCGATGCACCGTCGTCGCCGTCGTCCCCGTGATCAGCGTCGCCCCCAACGCGCGCGCCCCGCGCAAGAATCCCTGATGCACGGCGTCCACGTCGATATCCATGGCATCGAAATCCAGCGCCGCCGCCGCCAAATACCCGCGCCGGATGAGCGGCACCCGCGCGAGCGCCTGCGGCACATCGAGCAGCCCCACGGTGCCCCCCGATGCTCGAATGCGTTCCACCATCTGTTCGAGCCGCGCGAGCTGATCCTCCCGGGCGATATACATCACCCCCCGCGGCGCGAGCAGCGGATGCTCGCAGAAATTCGCCGGCGGCTGGTCGAAGAAGCCCCGGCTCGCCCGCGTCACCGCGCGGATCTCCCGCCCCCCATAGGTGGGCGCAAACAGCGCCGCTGAACGGCCCGTCGCATGAAATCCCGGTCGGGATTCGGCCTCCAGCAGACACACGGAGCCGCTGCGCGCCAACTCATAAGCCACCGACGCCCCCGCGATGCCTGCTCCGACGATGACAAAGTCGTAGATCATGGATGCTTTGAACGGCAGGCGGAAACCGCGTCGGGGAGAAAGGCAACGAACATGTCGATTCTCTGGCTCAGCAATATATTTCCATTTCTCTTATTTGGCAACTTGTTTCATTCTTGGAGAATTGCCGCCCCAAAACGTGCTATTTCGACCCCGCGCATTTAGAGTGCCGTGTCAGAAACCAGGAGGGAATCCATGAAGCCGCGGTCGCCCCTAGCATCAGCGTCGCCCCGTTCGATGGCAAGGCCCGGCGCCATGCTCAAAAAGCTGAGAATTCAAAAGGGCTGGACCCTCAAGGAAGTGAGCGAACGCACCGGCTACCCCGTCTCCACGCTCTCCAAGATAGAGAACGATCGCGTCTCGCTCACCTACGACAAATTGACCCGCATCAGCGCCGGTCTCGAGGTCGATTTCTCCAGCCTGTTCGGCGCCCAGGAAGACCCCGCCGAAGCCGCCGCCCTGCACGGCCGACGCGCCATCACCCGCAGCGGCGAAGGCCGCTCGATCGAATCGAAGAATTACTTCCACCTCTACCCCGCCACCGAGCTCCTGCATAAGCGCCTCATCCCCATCATCGTCGACATCCGCGCGCGCAGCATCGAGGAATTCGGCGAGCTCGTCCGCCACACGGGCGAGGAATACCTGTACGTGCTCGAGGGCGAAATCAACGTCTACACCAGCACCTATGCGCCCGCCCGCTTGAAAACCGGCGATTCCATCTACGTCGACAGCACCATGGGCCACGCCTACATCGCCGCCTCGAGCGGCCCCTGCCGCGTGCTCTGCGTCTGCTCCGGCAGCGAAAGCCAGATGATCTCCGCGATCGGCGGCACCCTCCCCCAAACCGCCCCCCCGGCCCCCGCCGAAACCCCCATCACCCACCCGAAGCGCGCGCAGCGCCGCCGCAGCGCCTAGCGCCCACCCGGCCCGGGCCGGCCGCACCCGCGCCTGCTCCGCGCCGCTCCACATTTTCCCATTGTGGAAAAATGTCACATCTGGCAAATTGGCCCCATGTCGCCGCCCCCGACCGATCGCGGATCTTGAGCCGCATCCGCCCGTGCCCGCGACCTCCTCGTTTTTCCGCCGCTTTCTGCTCCCCGGCTTCGCCTTCAAAGCCGTGGTGATCGGCGGCGGCTACGCCACCGGCCGCGAGCTTGCCGAGTTCTTTCTGCCGAGCGGCCCCTGGGGCGGCATTCTCGGCATGCTCCTGTCGATGGGCTGCTGGAGCCTCGTGTGCGCAGCCACCTTCTGGTTCGCGCGCAAAACCCGAAGCTACGACTACGGCGCCTTCTTCCGCACGCTGCTCGGTCCCGCCTGGTTCCTGTTCGACATCGCCTACGGCTGCCTCGTGCTCATCATGCTCTCCGTCTTCGGCGCCGCCGCCGGCGCCATCGGCGCCGCCCTCTTCGGCTGGCCGACTCTCGCCGGCACGCTCGGCCTCGTCACCGCCATCGCGACCGTCGCCGCCTTCGGCAATCAGTCCGTCGAAACCCTCTTCAAATACGTGACTTATTTTCTCTACGCCGTCTATGCCGTCTTCGTCGCCGTCGCCCTCGCCAAAACCTCCCCCAGCATTGTCGCGAACTTCGCAGCCGCCGAGCCCACCGCCGGCTGGGCGCTCGGCGGCCTGAGTTACGCCGGATACAACGTCGTCGGGGCCGTGGTGATCTTGCCCGTCCTGCGCCACTTGACGAGCAGCCGCGACGCGGTCGTCGCGGGCCTCCTCGCCGGCCCGCTCGCCATGATCCCCGCCGTGCTGTTCTACGTCTGCATGGTCGCCTACTACCCCGAGATCCGCGCCGCCACCCTGCCCTCCGACTACGTCCTCGCGCACTTGAACGTGCCCGTGCTGCACATCGTCTTCCAGCTGATGATTCTCGCCGCGCTGCTCGAAAGCGCCACCGGTGCCGTGCACGCCATCAATCAACGCGTGGATCACGTCTCGCGCGCCCGCGGCCGCCCGCTCACCACGCTCGGCCGGCTGCTCTTGTCCGCCACCATCCTGATCCTGTCGGTGTTCATCGCCACCCGGTTCGGACTCGTCACCCTGATCGCGCGTGGCTATCGCGCCCTCGCATTCGCCTTCATCGCCGTCTACGTCGTACCGCTCCTGGTACGCGGCGCGTGGTTGCTGCTCCGACGCCCCACCCCCGCGCTCGCCTGACCCGCCGCATACCCCTCGGAGGACGCCTTCCATGATGACCCGCTTCCCGATGCTCGCCCTCGCCGTCCTCTGCGCCTCCGGCGCCTTCGCACAATCCTACGACCTCGTACTCACCGGCGGCCGCGTCATGGACCCCGAGTCCGGCCTGGACGCCGTACGCGACGTCGGCATCACCGGCGATCGCATCGTGCGAATCTCCGAGAAGCCCCTTGCGGGCAAACGCGTCATCCATGCCGCCGGCCTGGTAGTCGCCCCCGGCTTTATCGACCTTCACCAGCACGCTCAGGATCCCGCCAGTGGTCGTCTCAAAGCCTTCGACGGCGTGACCACCGCCCTCGAAATGGAAATCGGCGTCCCCGACGTGAAAGCCTTTCTCGAGCGCAAGGCCGGCCACTCGTTCATCAACTACGGCAGCACCGCGAGTCACGCCGCCGCCCGCTCCCGCGCCTTCGGCGCGCCCTTCAGCGAGCCGATGCTCATCGCCCCCGCCGGCCTCTCCACCGACAGCCCCGCCACCCCCGAGCAGATCGCCCAGATGGAGCAGCGCTTGAACGCCGAGCTCGACGCCGGTGCCTTGGGGGTCGGCATGGGCATCCAGTACACCCCCGGCGCGACCCGCTTGGAGGTCCTGCAGATGTTCCGCCTCGCCGCCGCCCGCGAGGTCCCCGTGTTCACGCATGTGCGCAGTTTCGGCCGCATCGAGCCGGGCTCGAGCATCGAAGCCGTCGGCGAGGTGATCGGCGACGCCGCCATGTCCGGCGCCTCGCTCCAGATCGAGCACATCAACAGCAGCTGCATGGCCGACGCCCCGCAATGCCTGTCCATGGTGGCCGGCGCCCGCGCCCGCGGCCTCGACGTCACCACCGAGGCCTATCCCTACATCGCCGGTTTCACCGAGATCAACTCCGCCCTGTTCAATCCCGGATGGCGCGAAAAACTCGGGGTCGGCTACGACGCCCTGCAAATGCCCGACACCGGCGAGCGCCTCACGAAGGCGCGCTTCGATCAACTGCACGCCGATCCCCGCCCGATCGAGGTGCTGATTTTCATGAACACCCAGGAACGCGTCGACGCCGTGATCGACAACCCCCTGGTGATGATCGCGAGCGACGGCGAAGACGGTCACCCGCGAAACGCCGGCACCTACTCCCGCGTCCTCGCCCGCTACGTCCGCGACCTGGGAAGCGTCACCTTGATGGACGCGCTGCGCAAGATGAGCCTCATGCCCGCCGAGCGCCTGCAGCGCTCCACCGACGACGCCCGCCGCAAAGGCCGGCTCCAGGAAGGCGCCGACGCCGACGTGGTGCTGTTCGATCCGAAGTCCGTCACGGACAAGGCCACCTACCAGTCGCCCCGCCTGCCGAGCGTCGGCATGAAATACGTCATCGTGAATGGCACCGTCCTCATCGACGACGGCAAGCTCGTGCCCGGAACCTTCCCCGGCAAGGCCCTCGTGCTCGACGCCCAAAAGCGGCGGACCGCCGCCGCTCTTCAGTAGTTCAGCCTGAACGACATCAACCCGCCGACGACGCCGATCCAAACCAGCCCCAGGAGCCCCGCTGCAATCGCCCCATTGCCGAGCCGCACCCACCACGACGGCTGCCACCGCCAGAGCCGCCCCACACACCCAAGCGCCACGGCGGTGAGGACCAAGAGCCCCACGCCCGCGACCTGCAGCGTTCGAATCAAGGGATCGTGCGCGCTGCTGTAGAAATCATATTGCGCGCCGAGCAGCGGCAGTACCGCGAGCACCCAGCTGAGGAGCCACAGCACCCCGAACGTCGCCGCCACCCGCAGCCAGATCCGCGCCCGGCGCGCCTCCGCCGGATACGGGAGCGCCCGCCGATAGCGGCGTCTCACGAAATACCCCACCGGCCACAAAACGACGCTCGACGCCAGCACCACGAACGACCCCACCAACACGGTCAGGTTCAAAGGTGCCGCCTCATACCCCGGCACCGCCTGCAGCACCGATGACGGATCTTCACTGTCGAGCACGGTCTTGACGCCATTGATCTCGCGTACAGCCAGCTCCCGAGTTCCTCCAATCTCCCGCCAAACATCCGGCGCCACCTCCCGCAAATGCGCCATGCCCGGCTCCAAACTCTTCGGCATCACGATCGTCCCGTCCGCGCCGACGCCGATCACCGTCTGCTGCAGTAAATAGAACACGCTCATGAAGCCGTGCTCCACACGCCGCGAGGATTGGTAACGCCCGGCGATCTTCGAAGCATCGCTCGCCGCCGACGCCAGCGCCTTGGGCTCCGGCACCGGCGAGGCAGGGGGAAAATACCGATCGATGAACTGATCGAGCAGCTCCTTGCGCAAGCCATACACCGCATTGTCCCGCCCGCGGCTGTTGAAACTGTAGAAAATCCCCACCCCCTCCTGCGGCAGCAGCTCGAATTCGGTGTGGAAGAAAATGGTATCGCCCCCATGCCCGATCACCGTCCGGCCATTGCGCGTCTCATAGAAAAATCCGTGCGCCAGGGTCCCGAAGCCCGGCGGCGCCGTTGCCGACGGCGTCTGCATCAGCTCCGCCGTGGGCTTGTCGAGGATCTCCACATGGTCGAGCCGACCCAGCTGCAACTGCGCGATCATGAAGCGCGCCATGTCCGCCGCCGTACTCGCCACGCTCCCCGCCGGCGCGGTCACCACCAGCTCATACGGCTGCGGCGGCGTCGAAGCCGTGCGATAGCCCTTCGACATCAGCCCCTTGAACCGCTCGGGCAGCGGCTGCGCAAAAGTCGAATGCTGCATGCCCAGCGGCAGGAAGATGTGGTCCTCGACGTAGCGATCGAACGGCTCCCCCGAGACTCGCTGCACGATGTATCCCGCGAGCGCCGCGCCATAGTTCGAATACGCCGGCACCGTCCCCGGCGCAAACAACAGCGGCCGCGGATGCTGTTTCAAATACGTTTCCGTCGACTGAAAGGTCTGCGGATCCATCGACAACAGATCCTTGAGCCCCTCCTCGAACCCCGCGCGATGATTCATGAGATCGAGCAGCGTGATCGGCCGCGCCCCCGGCGGCGACACCTTGAAGTCGAGGTAATCATCCACATTGCGATTGAGATCGAGCTTGCCCTGCTGCACCAGCTGCATCACCGCCGTCCAGGTAAAGAGCTTCGAGGTCGAGCCGATGCGCGTCATCACCCGCTCCGGATCCATGCGCCGCTGCGTCGCCACATCCGCATACCCGTAGCCCGACTCGTACAGGACCTTCCCGTCCTTCACGATCGACACCACCACGCCCGCAATGTCGCCGCTCTTCATCCCATACGTCAGCAGCCCCTTCAACCACGCATCGACATCCGCCGCGGTCAACTCATGCCCGCCGCGCGCGGAAGAAGCCGCAGTCGCGGCATCCTCGGCCGCCGGCGTCGGTGCCACAGCACTCTGCACCGCCGATGAACGGCCAACGACTACCATGCAACACACCGCTGCAATGACTGCCACCATTCGTCGAGCATTCATGAAATTCACGGCGCCCCCCACACCTCGTCCCCACTCCACGCATACCCATCCACATACGTCATCGCTGGCGTTCGATCCCGCGCCAGGAATATCGGCCCATCCAAATCCACGACATCGCACAGTTGCCCGATCACGAACGCCGGCGCCATCGCCCAGCTCGTCCCCACCATGTTCCCCACCATCACCTGGAGCCCCAGCCGGCGCGCCTCGTGCGCCATGCGCAACCCCTCGGTCAAGCCGCCGCATTTATCGAGCTTGATGTTGACCACACTGAAGCGCCCCACCAGTCCCGCAAGATCCTCCGAACTCAACGCACTCTCATCCGCCGCGATCGGTATCGGCGAGACGAACCCGTCGAGATCCGCCTCGCGCCCGCGCTTGAGCGGCTGTTCCAACAGCGCGATCTCGAGCGGCAGCAGCGCACCGATCAACGCCTCGAGCGCATCGATCGTGTAGCCCTGATTTGCATCCACCCCCATCCACACCCCAGGCCGCGCCGCGCGCACCGCCTTCACCCGCTCCACGTCCAGCTCGAAATCCCCGGTCAGCTTCAATTTCAACGCCCGCGCCTGCGCATAGCGCCGCGCCCCCGCCACCATTGCCGCGGGCTCATCCGCGCTGAGCGTAAAGGTCGTCAGCAGCGGCTTTGGCGCCTGCAGGCCCGCGAGTTGCCACACCGGCATCCCCGCGCGGCACGCATCGAGCTCCCACAGCGCACAATCGACCGCATTGCGCGCCCCACCCGGCGGCAGCAGCGCCTGAAGGCCGCCCCGATCGATGCCCGCCTCGATCGCCGCGCGCACCGTCTCGATTTGCGCGACCATGGCCTGCGCGGTATCGCCCAGGTAGTACACCCCGGACGCCTCGCCCCGGCCGCGATGCACGCCGTCCCGAAGCGTCGCCACCACCGCCTGTTGCTCCACGAACACGAACCCCGAAATGCGAAACGGCGCCGCGAACCGCAGCGCCTCCACCCCGAGCGTGAGCGCGAGCGCGGACATCAATAGTTCAAGCCGAAGCCGATGAGGTGCACCACGAAGCCCGTCCACAGCACGACGAACGCACCGAGCACCAGCACCACACTCCACACCCGCGCCGGCCAGCGCCGAGCGCCGCTCCACACCGCCCAGAGATTCCACACCATCGCGCCGAAGCCGCCGATGAACGCAATGAACGCCAGGATCTGCGCCGCGCGGATATTGCCGTCGAACTTCGCGGTGAGATTGTTGTTGTCCTTGATCATCAGGCCGATGACCAGCGCCCACACGCCGAGCGCCGCCGGAATCAAAATCGCGGCCACCTTGCTCCATCGATACGCGCGCAGCGCCCTGCCCTCGAGCGCGAGCCGCGCCCCATAGTGCCGCCGAACGAGCGCCGCGATCGGCCACGTCAGCGCGGTCAGGATCAATGCCGCGAGACTCGCGCTCAGCGCCGGCAGAAGCCACCCGCCATCCTCGTACCAGGGCGCCCGCTCGAACACCATGAAGGGCGAGAGCTCCCCGATGCTGAACCGCACCACCCGGCCATCCACCACTTTCGCCGCCAGCCGCTCGTGGCCCGCCGCGTCGCGCCACACGAACGGCGCCGTCTCCACCCATTTGCGCGGCTGGCCGTTCAATCCCGGGAACGGCACCACGAGCTCTCCTTTGCCGTCGACACTGATTTTGGTCTGTCCGAGCAAGCCCACCGCCGCGAGGAAGTTCGAGGTCGACCCGCGCGAGTTGACCCAGTGACCCACGAGCATCGCCGCATGCGCCGCGGCCGTCTTCTCATCCACGCCGCGCACCGCCCTCGTCCCGCCCGCGCCTTCCTCGGGGAAATACCGATCCGCAAAGTCCTCGAACAACGCCACCCGCAAGCTCCCCGCCACCCCGTCCTTGCCGCGGCTGTTGAACGACACGTAAAACCCCACGTTCTCCTTCAGGAACAAATGCAGCGAGGTATGGAACAACTCCGTATCGCCCAGATGGCCGATCACTTCCCGCCCATTGATGTTGGTCTCGAAGAACCCGAGCTCCATCCGGTTCAAGGGCGGCAGCAGCGTGAGCGGACTGTTGTGCATCATCTGCGCGGTCGCCGCCGAGAGAATGCGCTGACCGTGGTATTCGCCGTTCTGCAGATGCGCGATCATGAAATGCGCCATGTCCTCGCCGGGCGACGACAGCGCCCCCGCCGGCGCCGGACCCACCATCTCGAAAGGCCGCGGCGGATCCGAGGCCAGCACATAGCCCTTCGACATCAGCGGCGCCAAACTCGGCGGCAGCGGTTGCCGGAAGGTCGAGTGCTGCATGTCGAGCGGCGCGAAAATATGTTTGTCGAGGTAATCGTCGAACGGCTCGCCCGACACCCGCTGCACGATGTACCCGGCGAGCGAAGCACCGTAATTGGAGTACGCGGGCGTGGTGCCCGGCGCGAAAATCCGCTCCGGCACCCATTGCTTGAGCAGCGCCTCGAACCCCGGCGCCTTCGGGTCCTCCGAAATGATGCCCTTCGCCTGCTCCTCGAACCCGGCCGTGTGCTGCATGAGATTGCGCATG
>CAVTNZ010000039.1:0-25365 GCA_963736185.1 uncultured Gammaproteobacteria bacterium
CCCGCACCGCGCGCTTGTCGCCGTAGTGCACGTTCACCTGCCACGCGCTCATGACCGGGTCGGGGACGGTGTCGCGGGCGGCGGGCATGCGCCGGGGGGCATCGGCCGGCTCCGCAAGATTCGCGTTCAAGGAGTTCTCCGCCGCTTTCACGCGCTCACCCGAATCGTCCCGTGATGTAATCATCGGTCTTGCGGCTCCTCGGCGCCGTGAAGATCTCCCGGGAGGGACCGATTTCCACGAGCTCGCCCAGATACATGAATCCGGTGACGTTCGACACGCGCGCGGCCTGCTGCAGGTTATGCGTGACTATGACGATACAATATTTTTCGCGCAACGCCTGCAGCGTTTCCTCGACCTTCAGGGTCGAGATGGGATCGAGCGCGGCGGTGGGCTCGTCGAGCAGGAGCACCTCCGGCTGCACCGCGATGGTCCGGGCGATGCAGAGCCGCTGCTGCTGGCCGCCGGACAGGCTCCGGCCGTCGGCGTTGAGCTTGTCCTTGACCTCCTCCCAGATGGCCGCGTCCCGCAAGGCGGATTCGACCCGCACCTTGAGATCCTCGCCGCGCATGCCGCCGGCGAGCCGCAGGCCGAAGGCCACGTTCTCGAACACGGACATGGGAAACGGCGTCGGCTTCTGGAACACCATGCCGACGCGATATCGAAGTTCCGCGACATCGACGTTGGGTCCCAGGATATCGCGGCCGCCGATCAGCACCTCGCCCTCGGCGCGCTGGTGGGGATAGAGCGCATACATCCGGTTGAGAACGCGAAGCAGCGTCGACTTTCCGCAGCCGGAGGGTCCGATCAGCGCCGTGATGGTGCGGTCGCCGAAATTGGTGTCGATATCGCGCAGCGCCCGCTGCGCGCCATAGTAGAAATTGAGCTTGCGGATCTCGATCATCGGCGGAGCGGTGTCGACCGGCGCGGGAGGCGGCGAGGCCGGGACCCGCGCCTTCAAGTGCCGCGGCGGTTTGGAGGACGGGATCACCGGCCCCCTCCCCCGCCTCTGGCCTGGAGCAAGGCGAGCAGGATTCTCGCCGAGACGCTCAACAGAAGTATCGTCGCCGTGACGATGAGCGCGCCGGCCCAGGCCAGATCCTGCCAGTCCTTGTAGGGACTCAACGCGAACTGGAAGATCACCACCGGCAGATTCGCCATCGGCGCGTTGAGGTCGTTGCTCCAGAACTGGTTGTTGAGCGCGGTGAACAGGAGCGGCGCGGTCTCGCCGCTGATGCGGGCGATCGCCAGCAAAAGGCCGGTCACGATTCCCGAGCGCGCGGCCGGATACAGGATGCTGAGCGTGGTGCGCCACGGATAGGCGCCGAGCGCGGCCGAGGAGTCCTTCATGCCCACGGGCACGAGATTCAGCATGTCCTCGGTGGTCCGCAGCGTGATGGGTATCGCAAGTATCGCGAGCGACAGCGCGCCGGCGATCGCCGAGAAATGTCCCATGCGAACCACGATGATTTCGTAGACGAACAATCCGATGATGATCGACGGTGCGCTCAGGAGCACATCGTTGATGAAGCGGATGATGGTGGAGAGCCGCGACTGGCGGCCGTATTCGGCGAGGTAGGTGCCCGCGAGCACGCCGATCGGAGAGCCTATCAGGATGCCGAGCAGCGTCATCACCGCGCTTCCGTACAGCGCATTGAGCAGGCCGCCCCGGCTGCCCGGCGGCGGAGTCATCTCGGTGAACAAATGCCACGACATGCCGGCGATGCCGTGTGAAATGAGCGTCCAGAGAATGGCGGCGAGACAGGCCAGGCCGGCGAGGGTCGCGAGCAGGGACAGTGCCAGGAATGCGCCGTTCTTGGCCTTGCGCAGCGCCCGGCGGTTCATCGTACGCTCCGGCTCATGGGGGCCCTCACAAGGCCGCCCGCCGCTCGAGCCGTCGCAGCATCGCCTGCGCCGCGGCGATCACCGAGAAGGTGATCAGAAACAGCAGCAGGCCGAGGGCGATCAGCGAGGAGGTGTACAGGTCGCCCACGGCCTCGGTGAATTCGTTCGCGATGGCCGACGAGATGGTGGTGCCCGGCGCGAGGATCGATGTGCTGATGCGGTGGGCGTTGCCGATCACGAAGGTCACCGCCATGGTCTCCCCGAGCGCCCTTCCGAGGCCGAGCATGACCCCGCCGACGATGCCGACGCGAGAATGCGGAACGACCACCTTCCAGATGACCTCCCAGGTCGTGGCGCCGAGGCCGTATCCCGACTCCTTCAGCATGGGGGGCACCGTATCGAACACGTCGCGCATGGTGGCCGCAATGAACGGCAGCACCATGATGGCGAGCACGAATCCCGCGGTGAGGATGCCGATGCCGTAGGGCGGACCCAGGAAGAGCTTGCCGATGCCCGGCAGCGGTCCCACGTGATCGATCAACCAGGGCTGCACGTGACGCTGCAGCACGGGAGCCAGCACGAACAAACCCCAGATGCCGAAGATGATGCTCGGCACCGCGGCCAGCAGTTCGACCGCGACGCCGATGGGCCGCTTCAGCAGCGGCGGACACAGCTCGGTCAGGAACAGCGCGATCCCGAACCCCACGGGTACGGCGATCAGCATGGCGATCGCCGAGGTCACCACGGTGCCGTAGATGGCGGCCAGCGCGCCGAACTGCTCCGTGACCGGATTCCAAATCTCGCGGGTCACGAAAGCGAGTCGGAAATGCGCGAGCGCGGGCCAGGATCCGTGCAAAAGAGATGCTGCGACACCGCCCAGGATCACGAGCACGAGGACAGCAGCCGCCAGGGTTGCTGCCCGGAACACTCTCTCGAAGATCAGCTGTTTGGCGGCGTGTCTCGGGTCGATGATCGCCACGGTGTCAGTTTAGCCTCGCTTGGCCGGAACGGTAGCGACCGGCGAGCACTCTATCTTGCGCAGCGTTCGAACCGCAACCTCCGGACTAATGGCCGGTCCACACCGGGTGACCGCCCGAGGTGATCTCGGTGCTCCAGGTCTTCTTGACCAGCGCGATCACCGAAGCCGGCATCGGCACGTAGTCGAGCTCGGCGGCCATGGCGGCGCCATCTTTGTAGGCCCATGCGAAGAACTTGAGCGCCGCATCGACCTGTGCGGGATCCGAGGGTTGCTTGTACATCAAGATAAAGCTCGCGCCGGTGATCGGCCAGCTCTTCGCTCCCGGCTGGTCGGTGAGGATCAGATAATACGAGTCCGCCTTGGCCCAGTCCGCGTTCGCGGCGGCCGCCTGGAAGGCCTCCGCACTGGGGGCTACGACCGCACCGGCCTTGTTGCGCAGGTCCGCATAGGCCATCTTGTTCTGCATGGCATAGGCGTACTCGACATATCCGATCGCCCCATCCGTCTGAGTGGTCATGTTCGCCACGCCCTCATTGCCCTTGGCGCCGATGCCGATCGGCCACTGTACGGAGGTCGCCTCGCCGATGGAGGAGGAGAACTTGGGACTCGATTTGGACAGATAATCGGTGAACAGAAAATTCGTGCCCGACCCGTCCGATCGGTAGACGGGCGCGATGGCCGTGCTGGGCAGCTTGAGCGTCGGGTTCAGCTTCTTTATCTTCGCATCATCCCATTTGGTGATATCTCCCATATAGATTTCCGCCACGGTGGCGCCGTCCAAATGCAACTGCCCGGGCCCGATGCCGGCAATGTGGACCACCGGTACGACGCCACCGATGATCATCGGAAACTGCAACAGTCCCGCAGCCTTCAAGTCTTCGGGCTTCAGCGGCATGTCGGACGCGCCGAAGGTGACGGTCTTGGCCTTGATCTGCTTGATGCCGCCCCCCGAGCCGATGGACTGGTAGTTCAAGCCCACGCCGGTGTCCTTCTTGTAGGCGTCCGCCCATTTGGCGTAGATCGGGTAGGGAAACGTCGCTCCGGCCCCGGAGATGTCGGTGGCGGCGGCAGCGGCGACGGCGAGGCCCAGGCAGGCGGCCGCCACGGCGATTCGTTGGAATGTCTTCATCAGCGGGACTCCAGTCGATGCGGCACGGTCGGATTACCGGCCGTCAAAACCTGCGCGAATTGTCGTGAGGCCTTGTGACATTTTTATGACAATGGCCTTCATTGGGCGAAATAATCAGCCGAAACCGTCGCATCCGCCGCGGCTCCGGCCCCCCTCATGGCGTTGAACACGGGCGTCAGCAGTGCGGCGATCAGCAGGTTCAAAAGCACGGTATAGAGGGCGGAATATCCCGGAAAGGTGTACCCGCCCACGGTCAGCGCGAAAGTGGGCGTGAGCTTCGATGCCACCGCCATCGCGGTGCCCGCGAACGTTCCGACCGCCCACCCCGCGAGCAGCGCCCAGGCGTTGAACCAACGCGTATAGGCGCCCAGCATGACGGCCGGCAGCGTCTGAATGATCCAAATGCCGCCGAGCAGCTGCAGCTGGATGGCGTATTTCGTCGGCACGAACAAGATGAATATGAGGGCGCCCAATTTGGCGATCAGCGACACCCATTTCGCCATCTGTGCTTCCTGCTTGCTGGTCGGGTTGCGATTGACGAATTCGCGGTGGATGTTGCGCGTATAGAGATTGGCCACCGCAATCGACATGATCGCCGCCGGCACCAGCGCTCCGATGGCGATCGCGGCGAACACCACGCCGACGAACCACGAGGGAAACATGTGCAGGATGAGCGCCGGCACGGCGAAATTGCTGCCGTATTGCTTGAAGCCCTGCGCATACTCGGGCATGTCCGCAATTCCCGCCGCAATCACGAACAAGCCGATCATGGCGAGCAGTCCCAGCATGAACGAGTAGCCGGGCAGAATCGCGGCATTGCGGCGAATCGCATGGCCCGAATTGGCGCTCAGGATGGCCGTCATCGAGTGCGGATACAGGAACAACGCCAGAGCGGAGCCGAGCGCGAGCGTGGCGTAACCGCTGTACGTGCCGGTCGTATGCGCGCCCGGGACGGCGAGCAGGGTCTTGCCGGGCGGAACCGCCGCGAAAATCTTGCCGAAGCCGCCGAGCTTCAGGGGAACGACGATGATGATGGCGAAGGTCGCCACGTAGATCAGGATGTCCTTGACGATGGCGATCGAAGCGGGGGCGCGAAGGCCGCTGGAGTAGGTGAACGCGGCGAGCACGCCGAAGGCGATGATGAGCGGCAGATCGGCCGCGAGGCCGCTGCCCGTGACACCGAGGGCCCCGACCACCACCTGGATGCCGACCAGCTGCAGCGCAATGTAGGGCAGCGTCGCCACGATGCCGGTGACGGTGACCGCCAGCGCGAGCCAGCGGTTGCCGAATCGGCCGCGCACGAAATCGGCCGCGGTGATGTAGCCATGCTTGTGGCACACGTGCCAGAGCCGGGGGAATATCAGGAACAGCAGCGGATAAATGATGATGGTGTACGGAACCGCGAAAAAGGCGATCGCACCGGTGCCGAAGGCCAGCGCGGGAACGGCGATGAAGGTATAGGCGGTGTAGATGTCCCCGCCCACCAGAAACCACGTCACCAGGGTGCCGAAACGGCGCCCGCCGAGGCCCCATTCGTGCAGCAGATCGAGATCGCCCCTGCGCCACCGGGCGGCGGCGAAACCCAGCCAGGTGATGAAGCCGAACAGCACAATGAACACCGTCAGCGCGATCCAATTGATCTCAGGCACCCTACCCCCTTCCAACCGGCCGCTGTCGTCTCAACCCCGGGTCGCCCAATACACCACCGCGGTGAACACCGCGCTCACGATGACCCACAGGAGCTGAAACCAGTAGAAGAACGGCAATCCGATCAGCGTCGGCTCCACCTTGTTATAGAGCGGCGGCCACAGGATCACCACGATCTGGACGAGGAACAGCAGGTACCACCAGCTGGCTTTGTTTTTCTTTTGCGCGCCCTTCATGGACGGAGCTCTCTCGGTGACGGGCGAGCGGCCCAGGTGAACCACAATTTATACGGAACCTCGGCGAGCCGCCAGCGGCGCCAGGATTGCCGGGGCAGGACCGCCCCGGCGATGGGGTCTCACGGCCGCAAATCGGCCGTGAGACCCGTGGACCCGATCGGAGCGATCGATCAGGAACGATCGACTAGAAGGAGAACCGCGCGCCCACGGTCGGGTCGATCATGGTCGTGTTGATGTAGCCGCTCGCGAGGCCGTGCGACACGTTCGACCACATGGCGCCCGCATAGGTGTCGAAGCGCTTGGTGAAGTGGTAGTCGAGCGACACGGACACCGCATTGAAGTTACCGCTGCAGGAACCGGCCACCACCGTCGAGCAGCCGGCATTCTTGCCGGTCGCGTAGGCGAACTGCTTCTCTCCGTAGTAGGCGATCGCGGCGGTGAATTGCGGCGTCATCGAGTATCGGGCGCCCGCCCAGTACACGTTCAGCTGCTTGTCGCCCTTGGCGTAGGCCGTGTTGTTCACCGCGCCGAGCACATAGCCGCCGATGTCGTCGAATCCCGGGGCCAGGGCGATCGAGGGATTCATGTAGGTGATGTGCTGGAAGCCGCCGTACACGGTCACGGGGACCACCGGCAGCACCGGCGCGAGGGCGTAGGAGGCCATGACACCGAACGAGGCATTGTCCGAGATCGTGCCCGAGAGCGAGTTGTTCGGCGACAGGTTCAACGCCGGGAGGTCGGCCAGCTGCGTGGTGCTCAAGGTACCCACCGAGACGGCGTCGCGCATCTTGGTGTAGAACGCATCCACGGAGGCGCCCGCGTATTCGGCGCCGAGCGCCACCTCATACCCCGAGAACGCCTCGCCGGTGCCGGCCGTGGCGTAATTCTGCGCCGAGGAATTCTGGGTCTTGTACTGCGCGCCGAAATGCACGATGTCGAAGAAATGGCCATCGTACTTGATCGAGCTGTCGAGGCGCCGATCCTGCGTATCGCCGCCGCCCGCCGGCGTGCCGGACAGGCCGAGCAGCGAGAATGCATAGGAAGTCTGCTGCGGATCGTACTTCGCGATGAGATCGGCGAGCGTCGTGTTCTGCCGGCCGAAGGTGAACGTTCCGAAGGTCGGAGAGCTCATGCCGACGAAAGCCTGCTCGAACGGCTGTCCGGCGATGCTCGAGTCGATGTTCGTGCTCTGCGCATCGAGCGCGCGGCCGTTGTTCTGGGCCACCGACTTCAGCGCGTCGGTGATCTGGCCCGAGGCAGGATTGAAATAACTCTCGAGCTTGAACACGCCGGACCAATCTCCGAAATGCAGCGGCTCCTTGCCCTGCAGCCCGACTCGCGACTGGCTCATGCCGTTCGAGGTGAAACCGGAGACGGCATTGTTGCTGTTCTTCTGCACGATGTCCGAGCCGCCCGAGATGAAATAATTGCTGAACGGCGCGCCATGGGTTTCATATTGAAAGTCCATGTCGACGATGCCGTAGAGGGTGATGCCGTGCCAGGTCAGGCTCTCGTCAGCCGGCGCGGGAGTGGCGGTCGGCGCCGTGGTCTGCGCCTGCGCGGCGCTTCCCGCCACCAGCAACGCACCGGCCAGGAGGCTTCCTCCCACATACGAAAGGCCGCGCGGACGGGCGGCTTGGTTGAGCTTCATCGCCGCGGCGACGATTGGGTTGAGATTCCTCACGTTGAACTCCATTGGTATTGATCCGGTTGTTGCATTTCTGTCACGAGTGAGCACGGTTGCAGCTGTCTCGAACCGTCCGTCTATGCTCGATCGATTGCGTCAGGTCGCCCCGGCGTTCACCGCCGCGCCGAACAAGTCAGCCATTCAGATTCGTTCGCCGTTGATTGGTTCTGGGCTGAGATAACATTTTTGCAAGTCGTTGCGTTTAGCCAACAATGTGCTTTCGGCCAGACGCCTATGATTGTCCACGAATATTACAGCTGTATTACATCGCTGCCTTCACGCGACAGGGTTCGGAAGAGTCTCGCGAGGCGGCGGGAGCCCGCGGTAAGCGACCTGGGGGCGTGGCCCGCTCCAGCGGGCGCCCTTTCGCTGCGACGCAGCGATCGATGCGGCTGCCGCTGTCACAGTCGACCTCGATTGCTTAGCGTCTATGCAACAACATCGCAGGGTCGCAATGGACGGCGCGGGCCGCGGCGATCAGCGGGAGTTGTCGATGGACAGCAGGTTCTGCACGCGCTTCGCCCCGGGCGCCCGGGCTGCGATGCTGCCGGCCTCGGCAACCTGGTAGGGGGTGGAGACCAAACCCCTCAGGTAGACGACGCCGCGCTCGGTTTGCACGCTGATCGAATTGGGAGCGTCCAATGCAGGGCTTCGGGCAAGGAGCGCATGCACCTGCGCGGTGACTTCGCTGTCCCCCGCGCAAGCACGCCCGCAATCACCGAATCCCGCGCAACCCGACAAAATAACGGACAGGCTCGCGGCGGCCCAAAGCCACCGCGCCGCGGCGCGTGACGATGCGAACCTCGCCGACTTCACTTGCGCTCGCTCCACCCTGCTCATGGGGTCGAAGGGCTCAGTGTACGGCGAAACACCGCCACGATGGCGGGCTCGGGCCGGCGGATCGCCGGGACCTTCTGATAATTCTGCCAGCCGCCGCCGAGGCTCTTGTAAAGCTCCACGTACTGTTCGGCTTCGCTCACCTGCGCCGACGTGTATTGTCCCTGCAGATCGTAGTACTCGCGCTCGGCATCGACCACGTTGAGAAAATCGGTGAGTCCACGATCGTACCGCTGGGTCGCGAGATCCACCGCCCGTTGGCCGGCGAGCAGCGCCTGCCCGAGATCGTCGAGCCGCGAGCGTTCGGCCGCATAGGCATCCATTGCGTTGTCGACCTCGCGCACCGCGTTGACGATGGTGCTGCGGTAGCTGACGAGACTTGCATGCGCCTCGAGATCGGCGATGTCGGCCTCGGCATCGAGCGCGCCGAAATCCAGCAGCGGCCAAACCGCGGCCGGACCGAACGACCAGATGTGCTTGCCCAGCATCTGACCCGCTCCGACACCCTGCCCCTGCTGCGCGCCGATGGACCCGACCAATGCGATTTGCGGGAACAGGTCGGCGGTCGCGACGCCGATGCGCGCGGTCGCCGCGCCGAGCCGGCGCTCCGCCTCGAGGATGTCGGCGCGGCGCCTCAGCAGATCGAGCGGTATGCCGGGCGCGGCCACCTCGGGCGCGGTGGGGACGAGCTGCGGGGCCTTGAGCTCCGCGGCGAGGGCCTCGGGAAACTCCCCGAGCAACACGGCGATCGCGTTTTGCGCGGCATTGACCTGCGCCTCTTCCGGCGCTATCTGCGAATCGAGCGTCTCGAGCTCGCGTGTGGCGAGCGTCACGTCGAGCTCGTTGGTGATGCCGCGTACGTAGCGCTCGTTCACGATGCGCTGCGATTCGCGCAGCACGCCGCTCGCCTGCCGAAGCACGCCGAGCTCCACCTGATGGCCGCGTAAATCGACGTAGGCGCGCACCACGTCGGCGATGACCGAGACGAGCACCTCGTATCGGGCGGCGGCGGCGGCTTGGGCGTCGAAGCGCGCGGCTTGGAACGCGCGGCGGTACTTGCCGAACAGATCGATTTCCCACACCGAATCGAACCCCGCCAGCGTATCGATGCGGGCCAGCCCCGAGGAGTTATCGGCTGAGACCAGCGGTTGTTCGGCGCGGCCCCTACCGAGGTCTGTCCCCGTGCCGCGGGCTTCCGACGCGGTGGCATCCACCTCAGGCAGCGCATGGCCGGCCACCACCGCTTCGTAGGTGCGCGCCTGCTGCAGACGCGTCAGCGCGATCTCGACATCGAAATTGGATCTGACGGCGCGATCCACCAGGGAATCCAACTCCGCATCCCCCATCGAACGCCACCAGGCAGCCAGATCGACGCGCGGCGCCTGCGCCGTGGCGCCCGGCGCCGGGATCCCGGCGAGCCCGCCGCCGGAGAAGGAGACGGGCATCCGGGTATCGGGCGTGCGGTAGTTGGGGCCGACCGCGCAGGCGGTGAGCCCGGCGATGAGGCCCATCGCGACAATCCGAACGGCGCGCTTGAGTCTCATCGCGCCCTCAACGCGCCGCCGCCGCCGTCCCGCCGGTGCCGGCCGAGGCGAGCGATGGATTGCTGATCGCGACCTTTTCGCCGGCGCTGATCTGGCTGCTGATGTTGAGCACCAGCCGGTCGCCGGGATCGACGCCCGGGCCGAGCTCGAGATAGCTTCCGTCGTCGCGGGCGATGGTGACCTTCACGAACTGCACCTTGCCGTCGCTCCCCACCCGCGCCACTTCCGGTCCCGAGGCTCGAAAAACGAGCGCCGCGGCGGGCACCTGCACCTGTCCTTTCGGCGGGAGTTGGAACGAGACGGTGACATACATGCCCGGAACGAGGGCGTTGTCGGGGTTCGGCAGATCCACCTCGGTGCGCATGGTGCGCGCCTGCGGATTGATGGAGTCCGCCGAGCGCGTGACTTTCCCGGTAAATACGGCGCTCGTGGAACCGGCCGCCCGGATCTGCGCCGGGACGCCCCGCTTCATCAGTTCCTCGGCCGCGCGCTGCGGCACGTCGATGAAGACGCGCAGCGGATCGTTCTGGGTGATGCGATACAGCGAGGTGGTGGACGAGGTGCTGCCGGCGGTCACCAGATTGCCCACATCGATCTTGCGCTCGGTAATGATGCCGTCGAAAGGCGCCCTGACTTGCTTGAACGCGGCGAGCGCGCTGTACTGATCGACGCGCGACTGATCGAGCGCGACCTGCGCCTTGGCCGCGTACAGCCGCGCCTTGGCCGAATTGTAGTCCGCCTTCTTCGCCTCGCGCTCCTGCTCGGAGACCACGCCCTTCGGTGCATCCCGCCAGCGCTCATTGGTGGTCTCGGCGAATTCGCTCTCCGCCTCCCGGGCCGTGACCTGCGCCTGCGAGGCCTTCAAGGCGGCCCGCGAGGCGGCGAGCTCCGCGTCGAGCTCAGGCGTCTCGATCGTCGCGAGCAGCTGCCCTTTCTTGACGCGGTCGCCGATATCCACCAGCCAGCTGGCCACGTAGCCGTTCACGCGGGCGTAGATCGTACTTTCGTACCACGCCGCCGTTTGACCGGGGAGCACCAGATCCTGTCCGGCGGTGAGGGGTTTGGCGACCACGATGTCCACCGGAGGGGCAGCCCTGGATTCGGATCGCGCGAGGTTCGCCACGGCGTGCGCGTGGAAGTACCGGTCGATGCGCACCGCGATGAATCCGACGATCAGCACCACGCCGGCGACGATCACGACCTTCTTCACCCGTCTGCCGGTGTCGGGCTCGAAGGCGGTCGAGACGGCGCCGGATTCCCGCCGCGACGTGTCGTCCGGAATCGGCTCCAGCGGCGGCTCGACCCGCTGCGGGGCTGGGGGATCAGGTCGTGAGTCCGGGGGGTGCATGGGGTCTACCTATGGCGTTCGAATCGGAAATCGGTGCCACCGCCCGGCGGCGCAGCAGGCAGTACATGGTCGGCACGAAGATGAGCGTGGCGAAAGTGGCGAACAGCAGTCCGCCGATCACCGCCCTTCCGAGCGGCGCGTTCTGCTCGCCGCCCTCGCCGATGCCGAGCGCCATGGGCACCATGCCGACGATCATGGCGCCGGCGGTCATGAGCACCGGCCGCAGCCGCGTGTAGCCCGCCGCCGCGGCGGCGGGCAGCGGATCGTCGCCGGCCGCCATGCGTTGATTGGCGAAGCTCACCACCAGGATGCTGTTGGCCGTGGTGAGCCCGATGCACATCAGCGTCCCCATCAAGGCCGGCACGCTCATGGGCGTGAGCGACAGGAACAGCATCCAGAGCACTCCGCCGAGCGCGAACGGCACCGCCATCAACACGATCAGCGGATCCACCCAGCTCTGGAAGTTCATCACCAGAAACAGGTAGACCAGCACGATGGCGAGTCCGATGCCGGTGAACAGGCCGGTGTAGCTTTCCTGCATGGTTTCGATCTGGCCGCTCAAGCGAACCTTGATCGCCTTCGAGGCGTCCGGCTGATGCGCGGCGATCACCTTGTCGATGTCGTGCGCGGCGGAATACAGGTCGCGTCCCTGAACGTCGGCCTGCACGTCGAAGACCGGACGGATGTTGAGCTGCGAGGTGACCATGGGCAGCGTGCCGCGGCCGAAGGCGGCGAGATTGGACAGCAGCTGGCTCTCGTCCGCCTCCCCGCCGGTCAGCGGCAGGGTTTTGAGATCCTGGGTCGATCCATACAGGTAGGGTGGAAATTGGACCACGAGGGGATAGCTCACGCTGTTATGCGGATCCACCCAGAAGTTGGGGGCGGTTTGCGCGCTCGAGTTGGTGGCAACCAGCACGTCATTGGCGGCCTGCTGCTGCGTGATGCCGGTCAAGGTGGCGAGCGATCGGTCCATATCCACGGTCAAGGCGGGGGCGTTCGGCACCTGGAAAACATGCGAGTCGACCACGCCGGGGACGCCCACCAGGGCCTTCGAGATGTCCGAGGCGACACCGAAGGCGGCCCGTTGATCCGGTCCCGAGACGCGGATGTCGATCGGCGCGGGCTGCCCGAAGTTCAACACCTGATCGACGATGTCGGCGGGCTGGAAGAAGAACTGCAGCTGGGAAAAGCGCGCCGGGAGCTCCCGGCGGAGCATCGCGATCAGGGCGGCGGTCGGCGTGTGCTTCTTGGTGAGCGAGATCAGGATCTCGCCGTCCATCGGGCCCACCGTGGCGGAATCGCTCAGCGCGATATTGATGCCGCTGTACGGGAGCCCTATGTTGTCGAGCATCACGTCGATCTGGCCGTTGCCGACCAGACGGCGGATCTCGGCCTCCACGTCGGCGAAGTACTCCTGAGTCCTCTCGATCCGGGTGCCCGGCGGAGCCCGCACGTGCAGGCGCATCTGCCCGGCATCGACCTGCGGAAAGAAATCCCGCCCGAGCTGCGGGAAGAGCAGCGCCGACAGCACCATCAGCACGACGAACGCCGTCACCGTGGCGACGGGCTGCGACAGCGCCCATGACAGGGTGTTGCGGTAGCCCTCGCGGAACGCCTCGAACCTGCGCTCGAATCCGCGCTGGAAATTGACCAGCGGGTTCGCGGAATGCCGCGACTCCCCGATGACACGGTGGTGCTCCTCGGCATCGTAATTGTGGACCGACTTGGCCATCAAAAAATTGAACAGCACGGGCACCATCGTGAACGACAGCGCGAGACTCGCGAGCAGCGCGCCGATCACCGACAGGGACAACGGAGAGAACAGGTACTTCGCCGTGCCCTGCAGCAGAAACACCGGCACGAACACGATGCAGATGCAAAGCGTCGACAGGAACGTCGGGATCGCCACCTCGGAAGCGCCGGTGACGATGGCTTGATGCAGCGGCTCGCGCATCGCGACGTGCCGCTCGATGTTCTCGATCACGACGGTGCCGTTGTCGACCAGGATTCCGATGGCGAGCGCAAACCCGCCGAGTGTCATGGTGTTGAGGGTCTGTCCGGTCACGTCGATGAACAGCACGGCGGTGATGATCGACAGCGGGATCGCCGCCAGGATGATCAGCGACAGGCGCACGTTGCCGAGAAACAGGATGATCACCATGGCGGTCAGCGCGGCGGCCATGGACGCGCTCAGGAGCACGCTGTCGAGCGCGGCTTTGACGAACAGGGACTGATCGAAGAGCGCCTTGATCGTGACGCCCTTCGGCAGCACATTCGCGAGGTCCTTCATCGCCGCGCGCACGCCGTCGATGACCGCAAGGGTCGATACGCCCCCCGTCTTGCGGATCACCATGAGAGCGCCGGGCGTGCCGTTGACCGACACCGAGTTGGTCTGCACCTGGAAGCCGTCGTGCACGTGCGCCACGTCGCGCATGAACACCATGCGCCCCCCGACCTGCTTGATGGGGAAGGAATTGATGGTGTCGATCACATCCGGCGTGTTGTTCATCGCCAGGGTGTAGTCCTTGTCGCCGATCTTCACGTCGCCCGAAGGCAGGATGACGTTCTGATGCTGGAGGGCCGTGCTGACATCGCTCGCGGACAGACCCCGTGCCTCGAGTGCGCGCGGATCCAGATCGGCCATGATGACGCGCGGCTTGCCGCCGTAGGGGTAGGGAACCTCCGCGCCGTGCACCACGGCAAGCGCCGGGCGGATGATGTTCTGGCCGAGATCGTTCAGCTTGGTGTCGGGCAGCGATTTGCTCGACAGGCTGAGCTGGATGATGGGCACGTCGGTCGCCCCGTAGCGCAGCACCAGCGGCGGCGTGATGTTGGGGGGCATGTACTTGAGCACCACGAGCGCGCTCGAGGCGAGCTGGGAGATCGCGCGCGTCACGTCGGCACCTTCGTGCAGGTACACCTTCTCGACGCCGACGCCCTGATAGCTCACCGCCTCGATGCGCGAGATGTCGTCCACCAGGGAGGCGAGCTGGCGCTCGTGCAGCGTGAGAATGCGGTTCTGGATGTCCTCGGCGCTCATGCCGTTGTAGGTCCAGACCACGGCCACGACGGGGATGTCGATCTCGGGAAAGATGTCGACCGGCATGCGCAGTCCGGCGCCGATCCCCATGAGCGAGATCAAAATGAGGACGGCCATCACCGTGTACGGCCGCTTGAGCGCTGCTTCAACGACGGACATGCCGGATCCCGTGAGAACGTGGCGATACTGTAGTCGGCGGCCGGCGCGGCGTCAGGGGCCGAAAGTCACGACCGCGAGTGACCAAAGTCACTTGTTCGCGAGCGGCCCCGCATGCCGGTGCGACATGACGGCAAGCTCGGTGCGGGTGTTGGCATGGAGCTTCTCCATGATGCGGCTGACATAATTCTTGACCGTACCCTCGGCGAGGCACAACGCGTTGGCGATCTGCCGGTTGCTGAGCCCCTCGGACAGATGCAGGAGCACCTTTTCTTCCTTGTCGGTCAAAAGATCGGTATCGGGCGCGCCCCCCGGGGCGGAGGAGCGGCTCTCGGCGGCGCGCGACGGCAACTCGGCGGGCTCCTGCGCGAAGCGCCTGAATTGGTCCATGACCTTGCGTGCGATCTGGGGCGTCAATCGGGACTCTCCGCGGCGCAGGGCGCGGACCGTCTCGAGCAGTTCGTCCTCGGATGCGTCCTTCAACAGATATGCCTGCGCCCCGGCGCGCACCGCCTCGAACACGGTTTCATCGTCGTCGAGCGTCGTCAGCACCAGGATCTGGGTGCCCGGCAGCTCCTGCGTAATCTCGCGGGTCGCCGCCACCCCGCCCTTGAGCGGCATGTGCAGATCCATCAACACCACGTCGGGCCGCAGCAGGCGGGCGAGCTCGACGGCCTCGAGGCCATTGCGCGCCTGCCCCACCACCTCCATGTCGGGCTCCATGGAAATGAGCAGCGCGGCCCCGCGGCGCACCACCTCCTGATCCTCGGCGATGACGACGCGGATCGCCGGCGGCCGGACATGCTCACTGGTTGTCACGCTTGGTATTCCTTTCGCGGCCTGCCACCATCGGAGACTCGGTGTCGCCCCGCATGGAATCATGCGGCTCGAACCGCGTCGTTTGGAAGTGACTTTCGTCATGAGTTGGTCCGGAAGTTGAGCGCGAAGGGGGTCGATTGCGGTTGAATTGGCTTCGTGGATTGGATCCGCGGCGCAGCCTCGGTGCAGGCGCCATATGGCTGATCATCGGACTCGCGCTCACCTTCTCCGTGTCGGCCGGACTCTGGGTCGGCAGCATCGCCCGGCAGAACGTCCTCGCCCAGCACATCCGGCGGCTGCTGCTCGAGACCGATCAGCTGAGCTCCGATCTCGGGCAGGCGCTCGCGGCCCGTCTCGACGCGATCGATGCGGCCGGGCGCTTCGTGCAGACGGCCCGCGGCAATGGGCCCCCGGTCGGCCTGACCGAGATTTTCAGCGAGTTGACCGCCGCCTACCCCGAGCTCGATTGGATCGCAGCCGCGGATCCGGATGGCACCGTGCGGGGCACGCAGGGCGAGCTCGCCCGGGATTCGAATGTGGCGTCGAGCGCCTGGTTTCGCGCCGCGAGCAACGGCCCCTGGCTGGGCGTCATCACCCCCGCCCCGGCAAATTCCCGCGATACCGCCCTCGGCGACATGGCGGCTCCCGTGCGCGATTCCTCGGGCCGGCTGATCGGCGTGGTCGCGAGCCATTTGCGCTGGCCGCGCGCGCCTCATCATCCCGAACGGCTCACGGACGAATCTGATCCGCACGTCGCCGCGCAGGCGTTCGTCGTGGACCGCGACGGCACGGTGCTCGTGGGACCGGAGGGACTGCGAAACCGGCGCTGGAGCGGCACTCCCGTCGATGCCGTGATCCCGACGGACTCGGGTCTCGATTCCCCGCGATTCGAGCGCCTGCCGGACGGGCGCCACGTGCTGGTGGCGCGCGAGCTGTTGAGCGCCGGGAGGCGCGTTTCGGTCCTCGGCTGGCGGGTGCAGCTCTCCGAACCCAAGGAGCGGGTCTACCAGCGCGCCGATGCGATTGCGTTCCAGATCCTGTGGGTATCGATGGGCCTCGCCGTGGCGACGTGCCTGCTCGGCGCGGTGGGTGCGCGGCAACTCACGGCCCGTTTGAGGCGGCTGACCGAGTCGGTGAACTGCGTCGGCCAGAACGCCGCGCAGGCTATCGCGATCCCGGGCGGGGTCGATGAGGTCGCCCAGCTCGCGCGTGCGTTCGACCGCATTCTCGGCGATCTGCAGGATGAGCGGCGCGAGCTTCAGGCGCTGAGCGGCGAGCTCGAGCGCCGGGTGGCCGTCAGAACCCGCGAGGTGGAGAGGCTGGCCGAGGAGTCACGATACGCGGCCATCGTGCGCGAGCGCCTGAAAATCGCGCGCGACCTGCACGACACCCTCGCGCATTCGATGATGGCGCTCCTGAGCGAAATCCGCTTCCTGAGAAAATTGCAGGCGCGCGAACCCGGCGCGCTCGCCGAAGAACTCGCGCGGGCGGAATCGATCGCGCACGACGGCCTCAAGGAAGCGCGATCGGCGATCGCTCAGATGCGCGTCACCGCGGTGCGCGAGACCGGCATCGGCCCCGCCCTTGCCGCCGAATTCGAACGCTTCGTCAACCGCACCGGGGTGGAGGGGACGTTCAACGCCGACCCGGACCCCGCGCGCTTCGGAGACGAGCGGGCGGAAACCCTGTTGCGCATGGCGCAGGAGGCTTTGCGCAACATCGAGCGCCATGCGAAGGCGACCCGCGTGAGCGTCGAGCTCCAGGCCATCGACGGGGGGAGGATCGAGCTGCGCATTTCGGACAACGGCCTCGGCTTCGATCCGCTCGTCTCGCACCCGGGTCATTACGGGTTGCTCGGGTTGCGGGAGCAGGCGGAGATGATGGGCGCCGAGCTGCGGATCGACTCAGGATCGCAGGGAACGACGGTGTCGATACGCCTCGCGGTGGCGCCGGTTCGATTCCCGGGATAGCTGGGGTGCGTGGGGCCCCTGGGGCCCCGGTTACGGATTCGGCTACGGGATGCGCCTCGGCTGGTAACGATTCCGGTAACGGCTACGGCTTTCCCGCGGACATCGGGCAAGTGCTCAATCCGATCAGCCGGTAGGCCGGACAGAATCGAAACAGGCCGGTGGCGAGCGGCACGATTCCGATGTAGCCCCATACGCCGATCTTGCCGAATGCGGCCAATGCGATCAGCGCGATGCCGGCGATTATCCGAATCGTTCGGTCCAGCGTCCCAACATTGATGACCATTGCTTTCACTCCTTGTGGCTTCCGGGGAGAAAGATTACGCGGGCCCCCGCGGCTTGTCGGTGACCTGAGTTACACAGGGTGCGAAAACGCTACGAGGCCGGGCTTTCGCCGCCGGCCATCGCGCGCAATCCCGCCGCGTCGACCACCTCGACGCGCTCGCGGCCCAGCCTGACGTAGCCGGACGCCTCGAACCGGTTGAGCAGTCGTGTGACGATCTCGCGCACCGTGCCGAGCTCGTCGGCCAACGCCTGGTGGGTGGTCCGTAGGATCTGGCCGTGTCCCAGCAGATGCTGGGCCAGGCGGCGGTCCAGGCGTTGGAACGCGATGGCATCGATCAGATTCATCAAGTCCGCGAGACGCTCCGCGAACAACCCGAACACGAATCGCCGGAACTCCGGATGTCCTGTCCAGCGGTCGAACAATTCCGGCGACAGCAGCAGAAGCTCGCTGGGCGCGGCCGCCACGCCCCGCGCCGTCAGCTTCTGGCCGGTCATGAGACCCGCCGCCGACACGACGCAGATTTCGCCGGGCGCGACCCGGTAAAGCTCCATCGTGCGGGCGCCGTCCGCGGAGCACCTCGACACGCATATCTCCCCGGTGAGCACCAGGGGGAAGCCCTGGCACGACCTCCCTTCCTCGAACAGCACATCGCCCGTCGCCGCATTCAGCAGCATCGCGCCGGACTGAAGTTGGTCGCGAAAGGCGGCGCCCGGCAGTTCGGGCAAGCCGGGATACCGGGAGCCCAGCTCGCTGATCAGACGGTCGGTGAGAACCATGGCGGTACCTTGTCAGCTTGCGGGTGGTGGGATTGCGGAGGGCGCGTCACATTATATTATTTTCAGCTTTTTGAATGCCATGAGCTTGACAGCATCCAGCACGACCAGGAACAAGAGCGCGCCGAGAAAAACCGCCCCGACGGTCGACGCGGCGAGCGGCGCCATGAGCGTGCCGGTAAGCGCGAGGATTCCGGCAATCGCGACGTCGAGCGCCGAGGACATCGCAAGCCAGGCCCCCGGCCGCGATTGCCAGAAATGGCCGCGCTCGCGCACGGCATACACGTTGGCCTGGCTCGCGAGCACCAACGCAACGAAGGCGAGTGTCCTCAGCTCTGCGATATCGTAGCGGATGATGTACTTCCCGGCCGCCACCACGCCGACGATGAAGGCCAAACCCGCCACCGCCAAAATCGCGGCGGCGGCGGTGAATGATCGCATGCGCCAGATGTCCGGCTTCGGCGACGGGGTTGCAGCGTCCGTGGTCAACGACATCGTCAGGAAATCGCCCGTGATGAGCAAAAGCGCCATGAGCATCGGCGTGAGTATCGCGTGACCGGTCATGACCAGTCCGGCCCCCAGAAACAGCACGAGCTCGAACTTCTTCACCAGCGCGTTGAGCGTGTACGTCAGAATGCGCTGAAAGCAGGACCGGCCCTCGCGGATCGCCGTCACGATGCCCTCGAGTCCCGGCCGGACCAATACCAGGCCCGCCGCCGATTTCGCCACGTCCGTGGCCGTGGATACCGCGATGCCCATCTGCGCCTGCCGCAAAGCGGGCGCATCGTTGGTTCCGTCCCCGCACATGCCGACCGTGTGGCCGCTCGCCTGCAGCGCCTTCACCAGCCGGAACTTGTCCTCCGGGAAGACGCCGGCGTAGATCGCGAAATCGCCGGGTTCGATCCGATCGGGAATCGCTCCCGGCGGGCGTGCCCGCCCCTCGAGTCCGATCGCCGCGGCGACGCTCTCGGCGGTCGCTGCGGCATCCCCCGTGACCAAAACGGTTCGAACGCCCATCGCCGTGAGCTGGGCCAGCAATGCCTTCGAATCGGGCCGCGGCGGATCGCTGAGCGCGATCAAGCCGAGCAGCGACAATTGCCCGGACGGCCCGGCGGCGACCGCCAGCACCCGCATCCCCTGGGCGCTCAAGGATTGCAATGCGTCCAGCGCATCGGCTCCGAATGGAACCATCAGCGCGATCGCGTTGGGCGCACCCTTGATGAAGCGCTCTTCATCGCCCCGATCGTCGACCGTCGTGGCCTCGGCGATTTTCGTCGCCGGATCGAACGGCGTGAAGCGCAGGAGCTTGCGCTTCGACGCAACGGGCCCCTGAGCGAGCGCCAGCGAGCGAATGGCGTCGTCGACCGGATCGCCCCCGGCGGAGGAGCTCGCCAGCGCCGCGGCCGCGAGCACCTCCCCCTCCCCGGCTCCCGCCCGCATGCATTTCACGACGGCGACACTGAGCTCGTTGCGGGTGAGGGTTCCCGTCTTGTCCGAACAAAGCACATCGACCGTCGCAGCCTCGTGGATCGCCGAGAGCCGCGTCAGCAGGACCCCTTTGCGCGTCAGCAGCTGGGCGCTCAATGCCGCGGCCAGCGTGAAGGTCGCCGGCAGCGCGACCGGAACCGACGCCAGGAGCGCCGTCAGCACCAGCGGAATGATGTGATCGAGCGGCATCGCGATCGAACGGGCGTAGGCCACCAGCAGCACCACGATAGCGCCGTTGAAAATCGCCAGATTGCGCACCACCCCAAGAACCGCGGCCTGCTCGCCACTCTGCGCGTGGGCGATTCGCACCAGTTCGGCGGTCTTTCCGAAATAGGTTTGCCGCCCCGTCGCCGTGACCTCGGCCGTGGCGCCGCCGCGCCGCACCAGCGCACTCGCGTAGGCGGTTTTCCCGGCGCCGGCCTCCACGGCCACCGACTCGCCCGTCAGCATCGACTGGTCGAGCAGCACCGATCCATCGAGTATGCGCACGTCCGCGGGCACGACGTTGCCCAGCGCAAGCCGCACCGTGTCACCCGGCACGAGCGAGGCGGCCGGTATCTGCACCCACCTGCCGTCGCGCTTGGCGAACGCATTCAAGGCGAGCTTCGCTTTGAGGGCCACGAGCGCCGCGCTCGCGCGCCCCTCCTGGAAAACCCCGAGCGCGACGTTGAAGACCAGCAACACCGCGATGATGAGCGCCTCCAGCCGTTCCCCGATGACGAGCTGCAGCACGATGGCGGCTTCCAGCATCCAGGGGACGGGCTCCCAGAAGCGGCGTCCGATTCTCGCCATGTTCGAGACCGGCGGGTCGGCCACCACATTCGGCCCGATCCGGGCCAATCGCGCCGCAGCGTCAGCCGAGGTAAGACCCTCATCCCGGGAAGGTGTCGTCAAATCGCAGGTCTCCCTTCGAACTGCGTGGCCGGCAGGAGTTTCGGCGCAGAGGGCGCACTCTACGTAAAACCACGCCTACGTACAATCCCTTATCCGACACTTTAATTTCAATATTGCGCAAATATGCAATACGGTCTATCGTGCGCCCCTCGATCGACAGCGCCCCATCCATGAACTTCCGCCCATTCCGTCTCTGGACAGATCACCCGGCGCGCCCTGGGCGCGACGTGCTCGTCGCACTGGCGCTCAAAGGAATGCTGCTGCTGGCGATATACCTGCTGTTTTTTGGTCCCGCCCACCGCTCACCGTCCGACGCCGGCGCCACCGCAAGGGCGTTGATCGGATCGGGCGCGCCGAAGGATGCCCCATGAATTCTGCGACCTTGATCGACTTGTCGCGGCTGCAGTTCGCCGCCACCGCGATGTACCATTTTTTGTTCGTGCCGCTCACCCTGGGACTGTCCATCCTGGTGGCGATCATGGAGAGCACGTACGTGATGACCGGCCGCCCGATCTGGCGCGAGATGACCCGCTTCTGGGGAATCCTGTTCGGCATCAATTTCGCCATGGGCGTCGCCACCGGCATCACCATGGAGTTTCAGTTCGGCACCAACTGGGCCTACTACTCCCACTACGTCGGCGACATCTTCGGCGTGCCGCTGGCTATCGAGGGCTTGATGGCGTTCTTCCTCGAAGGCACGTTCATCGGGCTGTTTTTTTTCGGCTGGGACCGGTTGAGCCGGCGCCAGCACCTGGTGGTCACGTGGCTGGTGGCCATCGGCAGCAATCTGTCGGCCCTTTGGATCCTGATCGCGAACGCCTGGATGCAAAACCCCACCGGCGCCCACTTCAACTCCACCACCATGCGCATGGAGCTCGATTCGATCCGCGACGTGATCTTCAACCCGGTGGCCCAGTCCAAATTCGTCCACACGGTGAGCGCCGGATACGTGACGGGGGCCGTCTTCGTGCTCGCAATAAGCGCGTGGTACCTGCTCAAGGGGCGGCACGTCGAGTTCGCGAAGCGTTCGGCCACCGTGGCGATCAGTTTCGGTCTCGCCGCGGCGCTCTCGGTCGTGGTGCTCGGCGATGAGAGCGGCTACAACGTGACCGAGCATCAAAAAATGAAGCTCGCCGTCATCGAGGCCGAGTGGCACACGGAACCGGCGCCGGCGCCGTTCACGCTCTTCGGGCTGCCCGACGCGGACAGCCACGAGACCCGTGACCGGATCCAGATTCCCTGGATGCTCGGCCTGATCGCGACCCGCTCGACGGACACCCCCGTCGACGGCATCGTGGATCTGGTGCACCGGGCCAGGGAGCGCATCCTGAACGGCATCCCCGCCGCCTCGGCGCTGAAGGTCCTGCGCAAAGACCCCGCCGACTCCGCTGCCCGGAAGACGCTCAAGGAGCACGCGAAGGATCTCGGCTATGCGCTCCTGCTGCGCAAGTACGTGGACGATCCGGCTCAGGCGACCCCGGCGCAGATCGACGAGGCCGCCTGGGATACGGTGCCCTCCATCGCGCCGATCTTCTGGTCGTTCCGCGTCATGGTCGGGCTCGGCTTCCTTTTCATCGCGCTGTTCTCGGTCGGCTTCTACCTCGCCGCCCGGCGGCGGATCGCCCAGAGCACGACGTTCCTGAAAGTCGCCCTGTGGGTGCTTCCGCTCCCCTGGCTGGCGGCCGAGCTCGGCTGGTTCGTCGCCGAACATGGCCGTCAGCCCTGGGCCATCGAGGGGGTGTTGCCGACGTTTCTCGCGGTCTCGCCGATCCCGGCCTCGAACGTCGCACTGAGTCTCGCCGGTTTCGTGATCTTCTACACCGTGCTCGCCGTCATCGACGTGTTTCTTCTCAGGAAATACGTGAAGCTCGGGCCCGGCGCGAGCTCCCCCGCCCATGACGGTTCGGGCATCGCCGCGACCGGCCCCGTTGCCGCCGGTCTACCTCGCTAGGAGACATCATGTTCGATTACGAAACACTCAAGATCATCTGGTGGCTGCTGCTCGGCATCCTCCTGATCGGCTTCGCGATCATGGACGGCTTCGATCTCGGCGCCGGGATGCTGCTGCCCTTCATCGCACGCACCGATACGGAGCGGCGGGTGGTGATCAACACCGTCGGTCCCGTCTGGGAGGGCAACCAGGTTTGGCTGATCCTCGGCGGAGGCGCAATCTTCGCCGCCTGGCCGGCGCTCTATGCCGCGAGCTTCTCCGGCTTCTACCTGGCGATGCTTCTGGTGCTCGCCGCGCTGATCCTGCGGCCGGTGGGCTTCAAGTTCCGCAGCAAGATGCCGGGGCTGCGGTGGCGTCGGAACTGGGACTGGGCGCTGTTCGCGGGCGGAGCTGTTCCCTCGCTCGTGTTCGGCGTCGCGATGGGAAATCTGCTCGAGGGCGTCCCATTCAGCTTCGATTCGGAGATGCGTGCGACCTACGCATTCGGTCTGTTCGATCTGCTGAACCCCTTCGCGATCCTCTGCGGGCTGGTCAGCATGGCCATGCTGGTGACGCACGGTGCGACCTATCTGGCGATAAAAGCCGACGGGGCGGTGGCGCAGCGTGCGCGCACGGTCTCGAGATTTGCGGCACTCGCATGGATGCTGCTGTTTCTGCTCGCGGGCATCTGGCTGTGGAAGGGGCACTTCGGTTTCGCCATCACCTCGGGCGCCTTGCCCGGAGCCGAGTCCGATCCCCTTGCCAAGACCGCGGTCGCCCAGGACGGTGCGTGGCTCGCGAACTACTTGCGCTGGCCGGCCACGATGCTGGTGCCGGCGGCGGGTCTCGCCGCTCCCCTGCTGGTGGCGGTGCTCGCCCGCTCGACGCGGCGGCTGCTGGTTTTCATCGTGAGCAGTCTCGGGATCGCGGGCGTCATCGGTTCGATGGGAGCCAGTTTGTTCCCGTTCCTCCTGCCCTCCTCCTCGCATCCGCAAAGCAGCCTCACGGTGTGGGACGCCTCGAGCAGCGAGAGGACTCTCGGCATCATGCTGGTCGCCACGATCATTTTCCTGCCCATCATTCTTGCCTATACGAGCTGGGTGTATCGGGTCATGCGGGGGCCGGTGACCAACGCCTACATCGAGGCCAACCGCGAGACGAGCTACTGAGGAGCGAGCATGTGGTATTTCAGCTGGATACTGGGCATCGGTCTGGCTTGCGCGTTCGCCATTCTGAACGCCATGTGGTTCGAATTGGACGCCGACCGGCATGCCGCCGAGCGGCCGGCCGACTCGGCCAATCTTCCGTGACGCCGTCGCCCGCATGAAGGCGTGAACGCATGAGACGCTCATTGAGTCCCCGCGACGAATCCGTCGATCTCGCCGCCGAATTCCTGAGGACGGTCGCTCACCCCGGACGTCTGCGCATCGTCTGCGCATTGATCGAGGGAGAGCGGACCGCCAGCGAGCTGGCGCGCCAGGCGGGTCTTGCGGCTCCCGCCCTCTCTCAGCAGGCGACCATTCTCGAGACCAAGGGCGTCATCAGCCGCCGCCGCGACGGTCGATCGGTACGCTATCGATTGGCGGCGACCGAAGCCAAGGCATTGGCGAAGCTCCTGTATCGACTGTTCTGCAAGACGCCGCGAGCGCCGCTCCGCAAAAGCGTCCCACCGGGCAAAAACATCCCACCGAGCAAAACCATCCCACCGAGGAGGAAACATTCATGAGCAAAGCTGCCGCATCGATCGAGACCCTGGAACCGAAAGAGGTCGCGCGCCTCCTGCACGCGGGCAAGATTCTCCTGATCGATGTCCGTGAACCACCCGAATACGCCGCCGAGCGCATAGCGGGCGCCCTGCTCTATCCCCTCTCGACCTTCGACGCGGCCACGCTGCCCGAGGATGGGGCGCGGCGCGTCGTGTTTCATTGCGGCAGTGGCAAACGCTCGCTCACCGCCGCCGAGCGGCGGCTGGCCGCGGGTCAGCCGCATGCCGCGCACATGGGCGGGGGCATCGCGGCGTGGAAGGCGGCGGGGCTGCCGGTGCTCGGCTCATGAAACCCTATCCGCATGTCTACGATGTCGGTGCCCTCGCATCGGCGAACGGCGCCGTGCGGGTGGTCAGCACCGGCCTGCCCCGTGCGCTCAATTCGGCATTTTGGACAGGCCTCATAGGCAAGCCGCTGGCGTTTCCGACAGGCTTCATCAGCAAGCCGCTGGCGCTCCCACGGCAGCAAATGACGTAAATCGCGTCCTTCCTCGAGCCAGAGACATGGAATATCCGGCGTGAAATCGCGAAGGTAATATGAAATCAGCGCCTTTCCCTGATCCAGCAACTCGAGTTTACACGGCAAATTGAAATCATACATCGTGATCTCGCGCCGCGTTGAATGCACGCCAGAAAAATTAACCGCGTATCCGGCTGTCATGGTAAGCCCTTCAGAAGCCGTAATGAGCAAATTCCCAAAGTCGAACTGCAAGCTGTCAGGCCAAGTTTCAGCGGGAGAGAACCCCAGCTCATGCAAGGCGGCGCGGGTCGCTATTCCTCGCGTCGCGCTTTTACGTTCGGTGCTTTCGTTTTCCTGCAACCTACTCCTCCGCAAAGAAGGATTTGGAATAAACACAATTCGTGGATATTACAATCACATATCGTGAATAGACGAAAGTGGGCTCATTGAACCAGTTGGTTCCATGACGCCATTCGTCGAAGTCTCAGGAAGAGAGCCGAGCAACTCGGCATACCGCACGCGGAGGTGGCGCGGCGG
>CAVTNZ010000040.1:0-5445 GCA_963736185.1 uncultured Gammaproteobacteria bacterium
ACTTTGGATGCCGGATATTGTACACGCGCATTGAGGCCCCATATGAGGGCCTTGACCCCCGCGCCGATCGAGAAATGCGCGGCCGGGCGGCGGATCGGTCGATTCGGAGCGCCGCCCCCCACCCCATCCTCGCCCCTTGACGCCGGGCGTATAGTAATCGGTTGCATGCAAAATATCCGAATCCGGGGTGCCCGGACCCATAATTTGAAGAACGTCGATCTCGAGCTGCCGCGGGACCGGCTGATCGTGTTCACCGGCCTTTCCGGGTCGGGCAAGTCCTCCCTGGCCTTCGACACCATTTATGCCGAGGGGCAGCGGCGCTACGTGGAGTCGCTCTCCACCTACGCGCGCCAATTCCTGTCGATGATGGAAAAGCCGGACGTGGACACCATCGAGGGGCTGTCTCCGGCCATCTCCATCGAGCAGAAGTCCACCTCGCACAATCCGCGCTCGACCGTCGGAACGGTAACCGAGGTGTACGACTACCTGCGGCTCCTGTACGCGCGCGCGGGCACGCCGCGCTGCCCCGATCACCACATCGATCTCGCGGCGCAGACCGTCAGCCAGATGGTGGACGCCGTGCTCTCGCATCCGGAAGGAACCGCCATGATGCTTCTCGCGCCCGCCATATCGGAGCGCAAGGGTGAGCATGCGGAGCTTCTCGAGGAGCTGCAGGCCGGCGGCTTCGTGCGCGCGCGCATCGACGGCAAGGTGGTGGAACTGGACCAGGCCCCGAAGCTCGACGTTCGCCGCAAGCACACGGTGGAGGCGATCGTGGACCGCTTCCGGGTTCGCCCCGATCTGACGCAGCGTCTGGCCGAATCCTTCGAGACCGCCCTGCGCCTCGGCGCCGGGGTGGCTCGGGTCGCCTTCATGGACGATCAGGAGCGCACCGAGCTCGTGTTCTCCAACAAGTTCGCCTGTCCGATTTGCAACTATTCGCTCACCGAGCTCGAACCGCGGCTGTTCTCGTTCAACAGCCCCATAGGAGCCTGCCCGACCTGCGACGGGCTCGGCACCCAGGATTTTTTCGACCCGGACAAGATCGTGGCCAATCCGCATCTGTCCCTCGCCGGCGGCGCGGTGCGCGGCTGGGATCGGCGCAATGCCTATTATTTCCAGGTGATTCAATCGCTGGCGCGGCATTCGAAATTCGACATCGAAGCGCCCTACGAAGCCCTTCCCCAGAAGATCAGGGATCTCGTGCTTTTCGGCAGCGATGACGAACAGATCGAATTCAAATATCTCGACGGCAAGGGCGGTACCGTCAAGCGCCACCATGCGTTCGAGGGCATCGTCAAGAATCTCGAGCGCCGCTATCGCGAGACCGAATCGGCCACCGTGCGCGAGGAACTCGCCAAGTACCGCTCATCGCGGGCCTGCCCCGACTGCGGCGGCACCCGGCTCAACCGGGCCGCGCGCAACGTGTTCGTCGAGAATCGCAGCCTCCCGCAGGTCTCCGCGCTCTCGGTCGCGAACGCGCTGGACGTTTTTCATGCGTTGAAGCTTCCCGGCTGGCGCGGCGAGGTCGCGGTGAAGATCGTCAAGGAGATCGGCGACCGGCTGGGCTTTCTCGCCAACGTGGGGCTCGGCTATCTCACCTTGGATCGCAGCGCCGAGACGCTGTCGGGCGGCGAGGCGCAGCGCATCCGCCTCGCCAGCCAGATCGGCTCCGGGTTGGTGGGCGTCATGTACATCCTGGACGAGCCCTCGATCGGACTGCACCAACGCGACAACCAGCGCCTGCTCGATACGCTGGTCAATCTGCGCGACCTCGGCAACACCGTCATCGTCGTCGAGCACGACGAGGATGCGATCCGCCAGGCCGATCATGTGGTCGACCTCGGCCCCGGCGCGGGCGTACATGGGGGAAGGATCGTGGCGCAGGGCACGGCGGCCGAGGTCGCCGAGAACCCCGAGTCGATCACTGGAAAATTCCTGAGTGGTAGGCGCCGCATCGAAATTCCGGCCATGCGCCACCGGCCGCATCCGAAGCGCATGCTGCGGGTGTTGGGCGCGACCGCCAACAACCTGAAGAACGTGACGGCCGAGTTTCCGCTCGGACTGCTCACCTGCGTCACCGGGGTCTCGGGCTCCGGCAAATCGACCTTGGTCAACGACACGTTGTTTCGCGCGGTGGCGACCCAGATGAACCATGCATCCCCCGGCAGCGCGCATTTCGACCGCATCGAGGGTCTCGAGCACATCGACCGCGTCATCGAGATCGATCAGAGTCCGATCGGGCGCACGCCGCGTTCGAATCCCGCCACCTACACCGGCCTGTTCGCGCCGATCCGCGAGATCTTCGCCTCGGTCCCCGAGGCCCGCGCCCGCGGCTACGAAGCCGGACGATTCAGCTTCAACGTCAAGGGCGGCCGTTGCGAAGCCTGCCAGGGCGACGGGGTGATCAAGGTGGAAATGCATTTTCTGGCCGACGTTTACGTGCCCTGCGACGTTTGCCGCGGCCAGCGCTACAACCGTGAAACCCTCGAGATCAAGTTCAAGGGCAGGAACATCCAGGAGGTGCTCGACATGACGGTGGAGGACGCGTTGCCGTTCTTTTCCGCCGTGCCCACGGTGCAGCCGAAGCTGCAGACGCTGCTCGACGTGGGCCTCTCCTACGTGCGGCTGGGACAGAGCGCGACCACGCTTTCGGGCGGCGAGGCGCAGCGGGTCAAGCTCGCCAAGGAGCTGTCCAAGCGCGCCACGGGGCGCACGCTCTACATTCTCGACGAGCCCACCACGGGGCTTCACTTCGCGGACATCGAGCAGCTGCTGGTGGTGTTGCATCGTCTGCGCGACGAGGGCAACACCGTGATCGTGATCGAGCACAATCTCGACGTGATCAAGACCGCCGACTGGGTGGTCGATCTCGGTCCCGAGGGCGGAGACGGCGGAGGACGGATCGTCGCGGCCGGAACGCCCGAGGAGATCGCGGCGACGGCCGCCTCCTACACCGGACAGTATTTGAAGGTTGCCCTGGCGCCGGCGAAGCGCGAGCCGGCGGCGCGGCGCAAGCGGGCGTAAATGCGCCGATTGCAATGACCCAACCCATGTTCGCGCCGACCACTCAGATCCCTCAGGGTTTCCCAAACGCAGGGCCCATCTGCATCCGCCGTCAGGGGCACCGGGCGCGTCGACTGCTTCAGTGCGCAATGGGCTCGAGGAGGAATCCGCGCTCGAGATCCCCGGGCGTCTCCGCGCGCCCGATGATCTCGCCGCGATCGTTCACATCGATGGCGCTCTTCAACGTCCAGCCGGCAGGCAGGTCGATACGGCTGTTGAGATCCAGGAAACCCTGGCGCCGGTTCCAGACGAAAGCGCGCGCGGCATCCGCATAGGGTCCGTAGTCGCCCACCAGCAGTTCGCAGTCGTTCAGTGCGTGAGGGTGCGAGGGACGATGCGGGGCCAGGGAGAGCAGCTCGGCAGCGTGCGACCCGGAAAGCCATACGCGTGGAAAGGCCACGAATACGACGGTCCCGTGTTCGTTCATGGCCAGCGCGGAGCTGTACCCGTCGCCCGGCTGCAGCGGCTCCGGCGCGCGCCCGGGTTGCCAGCGCACCGCGTGATAGCGTCCCGCCGGATCGTAAATATCACCGGCGGCGCCGCCCTGTCCGTCGAGCAGCTTGGCGGTTCCGCCGCAGCAGCTCTCCAAGGCCCGCGGCATGAGCCCGCCCTCGCCAACCGGCGCTCGATGGCCCTTGTCCTTGGAGCTCTTGGGGGGCGGGACCATCAGCCGCCAGACCACGGGTTGCGAACGGCCGTTCGCCGTCAGCACCGCCTCGCCCGCAATGCGTCCGTCGCTGTCGATACGAAACGGCCGGGCGCCGATGCCGCCCAACGCGATCAACCGGCCCTCGCTGACGACGTAGGGCTGCCGTTGCTCCTCGCCGCCGGCTCCCCGGACGGCGATCGCGACCGCCGCGCCGGCGTCGTTGAGCGCCACAGGCTCCGAGCGCTCGAATCCGGCGGGAAGCGGCAGTTCCTCGACGCCCGCATCCGCGCGCCAGCGGGCCGCGCGGTGCGCCTCGTCCGTGCCGAGCACCTCACTCCGCGCGTTCAGCGCCACCGGCATGAGCGGCAACGGCACGAGCCGCGCGGCACCGAACGAGCAGCCCGCGCCCCCGGTCGGTACGTCGACGGCGACGGCGACCTGGGCCGGAGCCGCCCGAGCGACGAGCATGAGGGCGAGAGACAGCAATGCCAGGACGTCGTACTTCCCCCGCAATGCGACCCCTCTCACCCTCGTCGACCTGGACTTGGCCGACCTGGATTTGGTGTCATGTTCAAAAGGGCTGCCGTCAATAAGCCAGATAGCTCCAGTCGAGGATTTGCTGGACGGCGCTGAGCCCCCCGGTCCCGGCGGTGAACCCGACGTACGCCGTGTTCGCGCCGACGATGCTCGGGATGTTGAGCGGCTGCGATGCGCTGAAGGTCGCCCCGGTGATGGCATCGGTGATGACGAGTGACAGGGTCGTGCCATCGTAGGTGAGGTGCACATGCGTCACATCCGTCGAATGCAAGTTGACACCCGAGGCGGTGAGGTCGAGTGCAGGCACCGAAGGATAGGCCCCGTTCGTGTAGAACCCGGTCGAGTCGGTGCCTTCACCCGCGTTGTTGTAGAGGTCGAACTTGACGGCGACGCTCGTGCCGATACCCGCATACCCCAGCGCACCGCCGGTTTGGCCGATGGATCGCGAAATTCCCATCGTGGTCGATCCCTGGGTGAGCCGCGAGTTCGGCACCGGCGCGGTGAAGGTGACGCCTGCTCACGATCCCAACGACTTTGCCATCGGCGAGCGGCATCATCTGCCTTCCATCAACGTGATGGACGACCGCGCGCACATCAACGAGAACGGCGGCCCGTACCAGGGCCTCGACCGCTATGTCGCACGCAAGAAAATCGTCGCCGACCTCGAAGCACGAGGGCTGCTGGGGGCGATCAAGGACTACACCAATAACGTGGGCCACTGCGACCGCTGCAAAACTGTGGTCGAGCCGCGCCTCTCCACGCAATGGTTCATCGCCGTCAAACAAAGCGCCAAACGACAGAGGCGAATCAATGGCCGGCAACGCCATCGCGGCTGTCAAGCCCGATGCCAACGGCAACAAGGCAATCCGCTTCACGCCGGAGAATTACGAGAAGATCTACCTCGAGTGGATGACGAATATTCACGACTGGTGCATCTCGCGCCAACTCTGGTGGGGCCATCGCATTCCCGCGTGGCACTGCGGTGTATGCCACAAGATTACGGTGCCCCAGCCCGGCTCGACCGGCGACCCAGCCCGTGTGCGCCCACTGCGGATCGGACAAAATCACGCAGGAGACGACGCCTGGACACCTGGCCCTCCTCGGGCTTGCTGCCGGTTTCTGTTTTTGGCTGGCCGAACCTGACGCCCGAAACCCGAGCCGATTTCGACGCGTTCTATCCGACCTCGCTCCTC
>CAVTNZ010000041.1:0-14081 GCA_963736185.1 uncultured Gammaproteobacteria bacterium
CGAGCTGGCGCTCACGCTCGAACAACCCAGCCGGGACACGGCGGTGGCGGATGCCAGCAGCCGATTTCTGGCTCGAGGGGGTCAATGGTCGCCCTCGGCCGCGGTCAGGCGACGCATTGAGCAAACGGCCTTGGGCTACCAGAAATGCGCGCGGGTGTACTGCGTATGCAGCTGGGTCTCCGTAGAACGGGGCGTCGGCGAGGCGTCTGGCGCTAGGTTGAAAACCTCGGCTTATTTGCGGGGGTATCCAGCGTAGTCTGCGGTCGCGGCGCGACGCGCTGCTCGGGCACATCGCTCCGCTCGGCTGGAATCACATCGGATTGACCGGCAATTACAACTGGCACGCCAACAAAAGGGTCGCCAAAAGGCGGATTTAGGCGCTGAGGGGGGTCGGTCAATTGAATCAACGGTCGCCGCGCCTTAACGTACGTATTGGCCCCTTTCTTGAAGTCACCCCGTATCGGATTCTGAGAGGGCCGCGGCCCGCGAGATCCCGTCGGAACCGCCGTCGGGGGGGGCGAGCGCCGGGGAGCAAAGGTGGAGTCAAACATGGGTAAACGTCGAATCGGTGCCGGCATCATTGCAGTGCTCCTTTGCGCGTGGACCGCCGTCCCGTACGGTGCAGCGCAGGCCGCCCGCATCGACCGCCGCGCCGTTGACTCGGGGCCGCATCCCTGCGTGGCGCAAGACAATACGGTCCCCACTGGGCTGCTGAACATGTTCACGCGCAAGATCGGGGGGACGGTGCGGTACGCCGCGAACGGTCGGCCCGTTGCCGGGGCCGTGGTTTTTGTCTGGTGGCTTGCCAACAATGGTCGGTCGACCTACGTCCTGCACGTGGATTCCGTGCGCACCGACACCGACGGCCACTACGAGATGGCGAACTGGAGCGGCTTTGATTGGCGGCTGCTCGAACGCCGCCGCTGGTACGGCGTTTACAAGGCCGGCTACGTCTTCGATGGCTTGGACGGAGGGGATCTTCGGATCCGGGCCCTTGAAGACGGAGCCGATCCCTTCGCGAATCTTCCGGTCGTACAACGCGTCAACTGGGGTGAGGGTTCAGGCAACATGGGAAAGCCCAACAAGGTCGAAGCGGGCCTTTACTGGCTGCTCGCGGCAATGGCCGCAGACCTAAAGCCGCTTGCCGACACGCCCCAGCGCAAAGATCAGGTGGCGATCCTGGAAGAGAAAGCGCGCTCTGCCCTGGCCGACGAGTCCAAGCCCATCGAGGCCTCGGCGCACTTTTTTGCTGTCAACGTCAATCCGAAGGACAGCCTGCGCCCGCAGGACATCGGCCGGTGACCATCGGGGTGTTTCTGCCGGTGCTCCCCTACCGCTCGTCGACCTTGGCCAGGAACTCGATGACGCGATCCCATGCGTCGTAGGATCCCTCGCAATTCGCGACCGGCAGGCCGCCGGTCGCCTCGAAGTCCTTGGCGACCGGATGATAGACGAAGGGAGACAGCAGACCGCCGCTCCCGACGCGCGACACCATATGACCGGCTCCCGGATAGATGTGAATCTCCGCTTGATCGGCCTTTCCGTGCGCCGCCAGCCGCCGACGAATCTGCGCCGCGCCGATGAACGATGGCCACATCTCATCGGCACCTGCCCCGATAGCCAGGACCGGACCCCGCATCCGCTCGAATGGGATGCCGAGGGTCGCCGCAATGTGAGGGTCGCTCCAGGTCTTAAGATAATAGGGAGTCGCGACAAATCCCGGCGGTGTTGACGCGTGCACCGATTCGTCTGCGTTGTTCGAGTCGGTCTCGCCTTGATCAGCGGGCACGGGCCTGCCCTCAAAAGTCCAAGCGGCCCCGGCGTTGTGGACGCTCTCGTCGATCGCACCGTTGCTCAAGTGAGAAGGGACATAGACAACCGCGGCCGCGAAGTCCTGCGGGAAATAGCTGGCGGCCAGGCCCGCTGCCTCCGAACCGCGAGACGTGCCCATCACTGCCACACGCCGAGCGCCCGTGCGCCGCTCGAGCCAGCGTGCCCCCGACTGAAAGTTCTCGAGCGGAATGTTGCGCAATGTGGGCGGCAAATCCCTGTAATCGAAGATTCCCTGCGCGAGGGCCGGGTGGCCGTGGCTGGCGAGCAGAGCCGCCTGAGTTTCGAGCAGCCCGCCGCCAGAGCCCGCGAGCACCAGAACGGGTATGCCGGGTGTCGCGTGTGCAGCCGGGGGAAAGAACCGACCGCGCACGCCGGGCGAGGTCACATCTTCCGGCTTCGGGCCCGCAACATACGTGCGCGCGGCCGTTGCGTGCGCTACGGCTTCGCCGTTGACGCTGGCCGTCAGCTCCACCGTGTAGAGCGCGCTCACATCGAGATGCGGTGCGGTTCCAAGTTCGGGGTGCTTCGGCAACTCCGCCAGGTACGCACTCAGGCGTTCCGGTTCCACCGGCAACGCAGAGCACCATAGACCATGCGGACTCACACCCTCGTAGCTGCCGCCGAGCGAGGGCGCAACGTCCCCATCGACGCGTCCATCGGCGTCGGCGAGATATTCACCCACCGCCGTCCAGGTACGCCCATGATAGTCCGGCCGCGACGCGCTCACCTCGATACGCGTACCCGGCACGAGACCCTGAAGCTCGACGCGAAAAGGCGCATCGATCAGGCCGGAGACAGGCGTTACCCGCAATACGGGTTGCTGCGAGTCTGCGAGAGCGGCTGTGCCAACCAGCATGAACGTGCCACAGGCTATCAGTCGGCGCATCGGCCTTCTCCTTTAGTTTTAGCGTCGCACTCAAAAGCGATAGTTGATCTCTGTTCCGAAAGTGCGCGGCTGATTGGTGGAGACGCGGTACAGCTGCGGGACGTTGAACTGGAACTGGGTGTTGTTGGTGGTGAGCTCCGCGAGCTTGTTCGTGAGATTGTCGACGAATAGCGTCGCGTTCCACTTGTCGGTGCCGAGACCCACGCGCGCGCTCGCGATGCTGTAGGACGGCAGCGAGATCGCGAACGCGTACGCTTGGTCGTAGGCCTGACCGACGTAGATATCCGACAGCCGCCCGGTGAGCTGATATCCATTCAGCACCTTGGTCGAGTAGATCAGCGAGAGGCTCGCGGCATCCTTGGGTACGTTCAGGATGGGAATGCTGCTGCAGGCGGTGGCGCTGGGGCACCCCGGAATACCGCCCGCGACGGGATTGGTCAGCACCGCCGAGACGAACTCCGAGGTCGGATGGTTGATCTTGGCATCCGTGTAGCTAGCGCTCACGGCCACGGACCATTCGGTTGCAAGCTTGGCATTGAGCTCGATTTCCGGTCCGAAGGTGCGACCATCGCCCGCGTTCGCCTCGTAGGTATATCCGCACGGCAGCGCGACGGTCTCCTGCACCTTGCTCCATTTGATGTAATAGAAGTCGCTATTGATCGTCAGCCAGTTGTCGAACAGCTTCGCCTTCTCGCCGATTTCATAATCCCACACCGTGTCCGGGCTGTACGGTGGAGTTTGCCCTCCGCCGCAGAAGCTCGGGTAATTCGGTCCGGCAGGCCCGCCCGGCCGATATCCCTTCGCCGCCGAGATATATGCCGTGAGATCCCCGGTCGGTGCGTAGGACAGGTCGAACCGCGGGTTGAACCCATTATCGGAAATCTTGTATGTCGGTATGGGCCCGATAGTTGGAGAGGAGAAAAAACCGGCATCCCAATTGCTCGAGGCGCTCTCGTACCGGTACCATCTCAACCCCGTCTCGAATTTCCACTGGTCCGTGATTTTGTACGACGCATCGCCGAACAGCGCGTATTGTCGTACATGGTAGTAAAGGTCGCCCCAGTAGATGACGCCGTTCGGCTGGAGCGCCTCGAAGACAGGCGAGTCGCTGGCGCCGTACTCGTTCCAATCGGAGCTGTCGTCGCTGAAGAAGGCGCCTCCCACCCAGCGAAGCCGGCCATCGCCCTTCGAGTTCAGCCGCAGTTCCTCACTGAACTGCCGGGTGATGTCGGTCTCCGAGTAGGGCGCCGGAAAATACGGGTATATCTCGGAAAACCAGCTGATCGATTCGGAGGCGTCCTGGGTCTGTGCCTCATGACGTTGGAAATATCCCGAGGTGCTGGTGAGATCCGCGAACCCTAGATTCAGGGCGGCGGTGACGCTGTAGAGGTGCACCCAGTCATGAATCGGCTCGCCGATATTGTACGGTGCGTATTGCCCCACGTGAGAGGGGCCGGGCGGGTCGTCGAATTCATCGTACCCGCCCATGTACATGTGCTGATACAGCACGCGGGCGGTGATCGAGAAATCATCGTTGGGTTTGAACAGGATGCTGCCACGGATCCCATCGAGACTCTCGGTGTTGACGTCGTGCACCACCGTCTGCACGGGTGCGCCGAGAACGTTGCCGCGCCCGTAGGCCGGCAGGGAGGAATAAGGCACGTCCTCGGGGAACGGGTTCAGGACCACTCGATCGATCCAGCCGCTTCGATATTTGTCCGTGGCGACGAAACGTACCGCGAGCGTCTCGCCAATCGGCACATTCAACATGAGGCTGCCGCCGCCATTTCCGCTGCCGCCCTCCGTATCCGAGAGCGTTCCCTGGACGGACCCCTCGAGCGAATCAAGCTTCGGCGCATTGGTGATCACACGCACCGTGCCGCCCATCGATCCGGAACCGTAGAGGGTGCCCTGCGGTCCGCGCAGCAGTTCGATGCGATCGATGTCGTATAGGTTCGGATCGATCACCACCTTGCCGGTCTGCGAGGTGGCCGGCGGCGTGAGCGGAATGTCATCCAGATAAAATCCCACCGTCGGTGCGGAGCCGCCGCTGGAGGCGAGTCCTCGCGCCTCGTACTCCGTCTGACCGGGCCCGGCGCTGCGCATGGAGAGTCCCGGAACCTCGTGCGACATCTCCTCGATGCTCGTGATGCCTGCTGCGTCCAGTTGATCGCCGCTGATGGCGGAAATGCTGATCGGCGTGTTCTGCACGGTGGAGTTGAATCGTTGCGCGGTGACGACGATTTCCTCGAGCCCGCTGTCCTGCGCGTCAGTCCCGAACACGTTCGGCACGGCGCCGAACAGAATGCCGGCGCACAGCAGAACGTGGCCGATCTTGATTGAGCGCATTGAATGATCTCCCTTGGTCGAAAGCGCAGCTCGCCACGCTATCAATTCTCCCAATCGTCGCCAAATAACCGTTCTCTATGTCGTTATTCAAGTCCCGCTTCGGGCAGGTTCGCACCAGGGCTCACCACACCTCTGCCATGGACGACCCGGTCTCGGCGTAGTCTGGAATGTGGCTGTGGTCCAGGCGCAACGCCAGCCGGTCGATGACCGCCCCCTCCTTGATGACGGTGGCGACGTTGCGCGTCGCCGCGATCCTTTGGTCTGGCTTGCCCTCCACCAGGATTAGATTGGCCAGCTTGCCCGGTTCCAGCGTTCCCCACTCCTGGGAAGCGTTGACGATGGCCGCGGCGTTCTTGGTGGCGACGGTGATCGCCTCGAGTGGGGATAAGCCGGACTCCACCAGAAGTTCGAGTTCGCGATGCAGCCCCTCGCCTTGAAAATCGCCGGGATAGACCGCGTCGGTTCCCGCCGCAAACAACACCCCGGCATCGCGCAGCCGTGGGACGTTGCTCTCCGCGCCCTCCAGATCCACGGCATTCGTGAAGGTGCTCTTGTCCGCCAACTGCTTCGCGCTCAAGTTGCCATACTCGCGACGCAGGCCTTCGAGCGCGGCCTTGGGCGTCGTGTCGGCGATCAGAGGATTGTCGAGAAAGGATAGATCCCGAAACCGGCGCCCGAGGGCGGATTCTTGCACCGCCAGCGTCGAGATGAGAAACACGTTGCGAGCCTTGATCGTCGCGATGGTCTCGTCGCTGATTCGGTGCGAGGGGAAATGCGCGAACCCCGCGATGCCTTCTTGCGCAATGTCAGCCGAGCCGTTGCGCGACCACTGATCGATGATCGTGCGCAGGCCATGCCGGTTCGCCTCGGCGGAGATCGCACGTACCAGCTGATCCGATAGTCCCACATAGAGTTTGACGAAATCCACCCTCTCCTCTGCGAGGGTGCCAACGACTCGGGGAACCTGGTCGCGTGATGCTATCGCAACCGACAATGCCGGCCACACGGGGTCCGCGCCGTCGACGAGCGGTCCCACGCAATAAATGCGCGGGCCCAGTACCCGGCCAGCCTGAACTTCGGCCCGCAACTGTAGAATGAATGGCACCACGTTCCCGGTATCCATCACGGTCGTGACGCCGGCATAAAGAAGTGCGTTCAGGTACTTCTGGTACCCCAGAATGTCCAAGCCGACGCCATTCGTGCCGCCGAGCAAATGCACGTGCATGTCCGCAAGTCCCGGCAGAGCGGTCTTGCCGCCGCCGTTGACCCTCCTGACCCCCGCTGGCACGCGCACGTCGGACCGGTCGCCCACAGCCTCGATGCGCCGACCGTCAAGCACGATCACCCCATGCTCGATAGGTGCACCACCGTTGCCGTCGATGATGCGAATGTCGGTGATGGCCAGCGTGGCGGCGGACGAAGACCACGAAAGCAGGAGCAACGCGGCAAGCGTATACGGTGTATGCGCACGGGACATGAACTTAGAACTCCGTTCGTTTGGCGGCCAATCCTCGCGCGGCGATCATTTCACGAGCTGCTACACTTAGCCATATACTTTGGAGTCAATCGATATGGCGCAACCTCCTGTGACCCGCGAGACGCTGGAACGCCTCTTGGATGACAGCCCGTACCAGAGGTCGCTGGGCCTGCGTCTCGAGTCCTTCGACACGACTGCCCAGACACTGACGATCCGCGCCACGTACGGATCCCAGGTGGAGCGGACCACGGGATCGGGGCAATTCCACGGCGGCGTAATCGCCAGCCTGATCGATATCGCCGGCGACTTTGCCCTGATCGCCGTTCTCGGCTACGGAGTGCCGACCATCAATCTGCGCGTCGACTATCTGCGGCCGGCGATCGGCGGCGATCTGCTCGCCGCGGCTCGCGTCCGGCGGGCGGGTCGAAGCATTGGCGTGGTCGACATCGACGTGACGGAAGCCGGCGGTCGGCTGATCGCCTTGGGCCGGGGATGCTATGGTACGCAGCAGGGATGATGGAGGTATCGTATCGATGAGAGCCGTTTTGACAACTGCTCACGGGGGCCCTGAGGTGCTCGAATTGTGCACCGATTATCCGCTGGCCGAGCCGTCCGCCGGTCAAGTGCGGGTCCGGGTGGCCGCAACCGCCGTGAATTTCCACGACATCTTCACACGTCGCGGGATGCCCGGTGTGAAGATCAAGCTTCCTGTGGTCGTCGGCTCCGATATTGCGGGGACTGTCGATGCGCTCGGATCCGGGGTCGCGGATCGGTGGCTCGGCAGGCGGGTGCTCATCGATCCCGTGATACGCAATCAGGACCGCATGGGCATGCTCGGGGAAACCGTCGACGGCGGACGCGCCGAGTACTGCGTGGCGGACGAATCGATGCTGGTCGAGATCCCTTCGAGCGTGAGCTTCGAGCATGCGGCGGCTTTGCCGCTTGCCTATGGCACCGCCTATCGCATGCTCGTCACCCGCGGCGGCGTGAAGGCGGGCGAGCGGGTGATGGTCCTCGGCGCGAGCGGAGGCGTGGGAGTCGCCTGTGTGCAGCTCGCCCATATGCTGGGTGCCGAGGTGCTCGCTTTTTCGAGTCATGCGACGAAGCTCGCGAAGCTGCGGGAGTTCGGTGCGACCCATGTGCGCAATTATCTCGATCGGCCGTTCCTCGAATTCGTCAAGGAAATCTACGGCAAGCCGCGCACCAACGGCTCCGGCGGCGTCGATGTTGCGGTGAACTTTACCGGTGGCGACACGCTGACCGACACGCAAAAATGCGTCAAGTTGAATGGTCGGATCCTCTGCTGTGGCGCTACCGCGGGCTTCAACCTGTCGCTCGACGCGCGCTACTGGTGGACGTATGAGCATACGATGATTGGCTCGGACGGTTGGCAGAAGGAAGATCTCACGACCTTGCTCGATTTAGTGGCCGATGGCCGGCTGAGCCCCGTAATTGATCGCGTGCTTTCTCTCGAGGAAACCGCTATCGGGGAGGGCCTGCTCGAACGGCGCGAGGTGGTCGGCAAAGTGCTGATCAAGCCGTGACGCGGGCGCCCCTTTTCAATCTCGGTGATATGCAGAGGCTCCCGGCGCACGGGCACAGCGGAGCCATCGTCGATTTACGCGACGAGAGAAACGCACGGCGCTTCGACGCATTCGAGCTCGATGCGCTGTGCCAAGCCGTCAGCCGCGGGCTCGCCCGACGTGGAATCGCGACGGGGGCCCGCGTCGGCATCCTGTCCGAGAATCGCCATGAGTTTTTGGCATGCTATTTTGGGATCATGCGCTTCGGCGCCGTGGCGGTTCCGATCAATCACAGATTGCCCTCCTCGACTATCGACTATATTTTCGAGGACAGCGCAATCGAGTTGAGCTTCTGCGACCCGCCGCGCCGCTCGATGGTCCCCGCCGGCGAACCGGCGATCGAATTCGATGCGACCGATAGCCACGGGTTTGCCGGATTCTTGGACCCCGGCAGCTCGCCGACTTTTCGGACTGATGAGTCGACGTTGGCCGAGATTCTTTATACGTCGGGGTCGACTGGACGGCCAAAGGGTGTGCCGCTCACGCACGCCGGTCAGGTGTGGGCGATCGAGCGCTACCTGACGCCGCTGCCCGCCGAGGCGCCGCGTGACCGAACCCTCATCGTTGCGCCCCTATACCATATGAACGCGCTGTTCAACATCACGATCGCCCTCGCGGAGCGGATCGAGGTGATCATGCTGCCGCGCTTCGACGCGCGACGCTACCTCGAAGCCGTCGCCCTGCATCGGTGCACCCTCCTGTCCGGAATTCCGACGATGTTTGCTCTGATGGTGCGCGAACGGGATCTGACGCAGACGCTCGATCTGAGCAGCGTACGCCACGTCACCATCGGCTCGGCGCCGCTCACCGACGCGCTGCTGGCACAAGTCAAGGCGTTGTTCCCGAATGCCGACGTCGAGAACGGCTATGGAACGACTGAGGCCGGCCCCGCGGTTTTTGGCCCTCATCCGAGCGGCCTGCCGCGGCCGCCCCTGTCGGTCGGCTATCCCCTGGCCGAGATCGGTTGCGAGCTGGTCGATGGAGAGTCCGCCGATCAAGGCGTGCTCGCCCTGCGGACCAAGGCGCTGATGCAGGGATATCTCAATCTCCCGGGCGCGACCGCGTCGCGCATGCGCGACGGTTGGTATCTCACCGGAGACATCATGAGGCGTGACGCCGAGGGTTTCTTCTATTTCGTCGGGCGGGCCGATGACATGTTCGTTTGCGGTGGCGAGAACGTCTATCCGGGCGAGGTGGAGAAGCTTCTCGAGCGTCACCCGGACATTGCGCAGGCCATCGTGGTGGCCGCCCCCGACGATATCAAGGGACAGATTCCGGTGGCCTTCGTAGTCCCCCGGAGCGGCCGCGATCCGACGGTCGAAGCAATCAAGCGCTACGCCTTGGCGGAAGGGCCCGCCTACGCGCATCCGCGTTTCGTGGAATTTCGGCGCAGTCTCCCGGTATCGGGCACGCATAAGATCGATCGCACGGCCCTGACGGCCGAGGCCCTGCGCATCGTGAAAGCCGCGGGGCGCAGTCACTAATCGAGTCTGCCCGAGAAGGTCAATGCACGAATATCTCGATCACATCATCTGGGCCTGCTCCGATCTGGAAGCGGGCTCCCGCCAATTCGAGTCCCTCACCGGCGTGCGCCCCCGCTTCGGCGGGGTGCACGCGAGCGGACTGACGCACAATGCCTTGATAAGGATCGCTCCCCGCACCTATCTAGAAATATTGGCGCCGACCGGACCGGCGAGCGCCGCTGACGACGATTGGTGCCGCATTGCCCGCGCCGCACGCGAACCGCAGATCATGACCTACTGCCAACGAAGCGCGCGTCCGCTGTCCGATCTGGCTGCGATCGCGAGATCGCGTGGCTGGCATGATGCGGTGGTGGCCGGCAACGGCCGCCGCACCCCGGACGGGGTCGAGCTGCGCTGGCAATGGGTCGCGCCGAAGATCGATGGCCTGGGCCTCGCGTTCCCTTTTTTCATCGACTGGCTCGATTCACCTCATCCCGCGCAGATGCTCGAGGACACCGGCGTCTCGCTCCGAGAGTGGGTCGTGCAGCATCCGCAAGCGTCGCGCCTCAGTACTATCATGGCGGAGCTCGGCTCGCCGATGAAGGCGAAGACAGCTGAGCGCGAAGCGTTTCGTCTCGTGCTCGAGACGCCGCGAGGCACCGTGTCGCTGTGAACGATCTTGTGTCGCAGGCGGCCGCCGAATCGGCGACGCGTCGCTGGTTCGGCTTTCCGAAGGGTGCGTGGCTCATTATCGGGGTCGAATTCTGGGAGCGCTTCAGCTTCTACGGCATGCTCTCGATTCTCGCGCTGTTTCTGACCGCTTCGCCGTCGAGCGGCGGCTTCGGCTGGAGCCCCGCCGGGTCGCTCGCCCTGCTGGGCGCCTACACCTTCGCTATGTACGCGTTTCCTGCCGTCGGCGGGTATGTCGCCGACCGCATTCTCGGCCGTCGTCGCGCCGTTGCCATCGGCGCGACCTTTATGTTGGTTGGGCAAATATTGCTGTCTTCCCCGGTATTTTTTCCGGAGATATTGGGCTGGCTGCACGGGGTTCCCCTTCTTCCGGCGCTTCGGGGTCTCGGTGTACCTCTGGGGCGATGGTTGGCGTCCCCGTCCGTCGGAGCCGCGATCTCCCATCAGGGACCGGCGCTCGATGCGCACGCGGGCATAGCTTGGCTGAAGCAGGCGTACACCGCGTGCTCGGTCGGATTCTATTCCGCGATTCTTTGCCTCATCGTCGGCAATGCGCTCATGAAATCCACGCTAGTGGTGCTCTGTGGGGAGACGATGGACCCCTCCGATCCGCAGCGCGAAGCGGCCTTCGCTTATTATTATCTGGGCATTTCCGTGGGGGCGATGCTATCCGGCTTCGCGGTGGGGATCGTCGCGCAGACCTTCGGTTGGCACTTCGGATTCATGGTCGCTGCCGGTGGGATGGCCATTGCTCTTGGCTTCTATCTCGCCCTCTCGAAGCGATGGCTGGGCACGATCGGAATCCCGCCGGACCGAACTCGCGCCGAGCGACCCTACGCGGGAGGCGCCATTGAAGTCCGCGCACAAACGCCCGGCGAGGCGCGGCGCCGCGTGGTGCTGCTCCTGGTGCTCGCTTTGCTGTTATGCGCTTTCAGCATCGGCTGGTTTCAGCTGTTCGGCAGTTGGCTACTATTCATTGAAGGGCATGTGGATCGAGAGGTGGGTAACTTCGCGGTACCGGTTCCCTGGTTCACCTCGATCAACGCCGCGATCGTCATCGCTCTCGCGCCCCTGATTGCCGCTCTCTGGGTGCGGCTCGGCGAGCGAAAGCGAGCGCTCGATATCGTGCAGAAATACATCTTCGCGCTGGCGACGGTAACCCTGGCGAATGGCCTTTTCTACCTGGCCGCGCGTCATGCCATCGCGCCCAGGCAGGCGAGCGTGTGGCTGCCGTTGGTCTCGCTCGCGCTGCTCGGGGCCGGCGAGCTCGTGGCTTGGACCGGCACTTACGGGATGGTGTCGCGGGGCGCACCCGTCGGATTTGCTTCGGTCGCTATGGGGTTTTGGTATTTGCTGACGCTCGGGCTCGGCGGTTATCTGGCAGGCTTCGCCGGGCGCCTGGTCGACGCCTTCGGATTCGCAACGGCGTTTCTCTCGATAAGCGGCTTTACGGGCTCTGTGTTCGTGCTGGCGATCTTCCTGCGGGCGCCGCTCGCGCGCCTGGCCGAGCGGGCGGGAGTGTCTCTATAGGATCGTGCGAGTGGCATCGTCCTCACTGACCGCGGACGACATCAGCGGGCCAGACGCACTGCTGGACCGGGGCGATCGCTGCAATAGCTTGAGGATCGCTTCAGCTGCGAGCACCGCTTGCAGGCGCAATTCGGGACAGCCGTCGACTCCCAGTTATCGGGCCTACGCAGAGAGCCGATCAAGACGAGATCTTCGAGGACTCGGCCATCGACCACGGCCTGGCCCTCCGGTGTGCTCGTACACCAAAATGATCGGGGTCTGCGGCGATGACGATCTGGACGCGGGATCCATTGATCCCCACCAGCTCTTCCTGGTATTCAACGAACTCGCGGAAGCAGAGATCCATCGCCCACATGGTTTCCAACTTGCTTATATGATCGATCAGTCCCACAACGTCACCGACCCGATTGAGTCGCTCATGTCATCGGCAGAAACTATTGCCGCGAGTTATTGCAAAGCCCAGCTGGTAGATCGCGAGGCGCTGCGCGCTGCTCAGGAAGACAATGACGCGATGCTGGCGTTTCATATTATTCGCCGCGCCTATCTCACCGATGTTTCGCCTATTCTCGGCATGGCACGCATGGAAGCAGGAGGCGCAATCGACCCGCTTGCGGCATACCGTAACTCGGGCTACCGTGAAAAAGTGTCGCGCGATCGCCACGGGATGGGGACACTCGCCGGTATTGTTTGAACCGCCGAAAGCCTGGTTGGCAGCGCTCCAAGGGATTGCCAGCTCGCGACCCACCGCTCCATATCGTCTCCGGCCAGCCCAGACGACAACAAGCGCGCCGAAAATGAAATACTCGTCATTTACCGGCGGGAGATTGATTGATTCAAGCGGATGGAGAGCTTGTCGCGACTGCCCGCTCTAAAGTGCTCCCGCTTGTAAGAAAAATGGGCATTTCTCCCCTCGAATAGGTATGATGGTGACCGAAAGACTTCGCTGCCAATCTTGAGGCAGGAGCGTATTGTGACCAAGTGCTGGAGCCTTCTCCTCTCCCTCGCCCTCACCGCGGCCCCCATGGCAGCCTCCGGTCCAGACCCTTCAATCGACCAGCAGTTCCAGCGGACGGTCAAACCCTTTGTCGGCAAGTATTGCGTGGCCTGCCACAGTGGCAATGCGGCCCCGGCGCAATTCGACCTCAAGTCCTATACCAGCGTGGACATGGTGACCGACAATTTTGCCCGTTGGACCCTGCTGGCAGAGAGGCTCAAGAATCAGGAAATGCCTCCCAAGCCGATGCCGTCCCCGCCGGCGGCTGAGGCGCAGAAGGTCATCGATTGGGTAGCCGCTGTGCGCGCGGCAGAAATAAAGAAGACGGCCGGTGACCCAGGTGTCGTGCTTGCGCGCCGGCTTAGCAATGCCGAGTACGACTATACGATTCGCGATCTCACCGGCCAGGACATGCAGGTCGCCAAGGAGTTCCCCGTAGATCCCGCCAATCAGGCTGGCTTTGATAATTCCGGCGAATCCCTGACCATGTCGCCAGCGCTGCTGAATAAGTACCTGAAGGCGGCTCGCGAAGTGGCCGATCAAGCAGTTCTCACGCCGGATGGAATCGACTTCGCGCCCTATCCCATGTTGGCCGAGACCGACCGGGAAAAGTACGCCATTCAGCGGATTGTGAGCTTTTACCTGGCGCAACCTACCGACTATGCGGATTATTTCCAGGCCGCCTGGCGCTACAAATACCGCATCGCCCTCAAGAAACCAAACGCCACCTTGGCCACCATCGCAGTGGACGCGAAGGTGAGCCCCAAGTATCTACCCATGGTGTGGCTTTCGTGGTACATCTGGGTGGCCGCGGTCATCGCATTGTGTGTTTCGTTTGGCGAACCAGCGATGAGGTCCGCTGTAAAGGCGAAAAAGGAATGACTATGCGTTGGGCGCATTGCTTCTATGGCGATACGGAGGGGCCGGGGACCTGGGAAACTAAGGATTCCCCGACACCCTTTGTCTGATGTGAGGTGTTATTGATTCGCATCGCTCATGTCTCGGACCTGCACGTCCTCTCAGGCACTGGCGCACAGTGGCGCCACATCATCTTCAACAAGCGACTCACCGGCTACGCCAACCTGATCCTGCGACGTGGACGCGTGCACCGTCGCGAGTACCTGCTCGCTGTGCTCTCGGCCGCTGTCGCGCGGGCAGATCATCTCGTCGTCACCGGCGACATCACCAATCTCTCGCTCGAACACGAGTACGAAGAGGCGCGTGCGCTGCTTGATGAGGCCGCTCAACGCACCGAAGTGACGGTGGTGCCAGGCAA
>CAVTNZ010000042.1:0-5102 GCA_963736185.1 uncultured Gammaproteobacteria bacterium
CCCGTCCCCGGCCACCGAGCGAATCCGCACCCGAACCTGGACACGAGTGAAAACGTCAGAATAGAAGTCCTCCTATGGCGCCGCCGCCGCGAAATGGAGCTCATCAGCATCTCCGCCGAGACTCCTGGCGTCCCTTGGCTCAATTCGCACCAGAAGACTGGGCTGGCCGATCGTTGTCTTTCTGCTTACCTATAGCCACCGAAACGGCTACATCAAAAGCATTGTGTATGCCAATGAACAGCAACAACGTGAGCGCCGCGGCAATGCAATACAGGGCCAGGGGCGGTCTGTACCAGATGAGAAAGGCCATGGCGAGAAGCGTCGCATAGTCCAAGGTCGGCAATATGACGTGCCAGACCCAATCCTCGACGACTGGAACATACTGAGTGGCGAATCGACGCACGTTATTGGCTATCACCGCGGTGTAGATTACGGTCCCCATTCCGCAGATCCCCAATCCTGCGCTAAGACTGAGGACAGTCTGATGAGGAACGCTCATGTACGCGGCGAGTGCGAGCACGATTCCGAAGTGCACGATGGTCGGCGTGATGTAACCCCGCATGCCCGCAGGGTGGGCACGCCGCGTATCAGAGAGAAGCGCGATGACGACGAACGTAAGGCCGATTAGACCCGCAGCGGCCGACCCGAGGATGACGTAGAAGTTGTCCCAACCTTCCAGTATCTTCATGCTGCTCTTTCCCTTTGATAGGCTGTCTTTTGGTAAATCCCCACCCGTAGGGTGCGGGTAGTTGCATCAGATTACGCCGGCTTCCCTGAGAGTGCGCAGTTCGGACTCTCCGATACCCAGCAGATCGCGCAGTACCGACTCCGTGTGCTGCCCGAGCATCGGCGGCGCTTCGTAACGATCGACCGGCGTCCCGGAAAATCGGATCGGATTGGCAATAAGGTCAAACACTCCTGAGAGCGGGTGCGGCACGGAGACGACCATGCCGCGCTCACGGACCTGCGGGTCGGTGAAGACCTCGGGCAGCTCGTTGACCGGGCCGCTCGGTATATCGGCAGTCTGCAGGACCTCGAGCCAGTGCGCCTTGCTCTTCGCCGCGAACATCGGCTCGAGCAGCCGCGACATCGCCTCACGATTCTCGATGCGCCGCGTGGCTTTGCTGAAGCGTGGATCGCTCGCCAGCGTCGGGTTGTCGATCGCGGTGCAGAACCGCCGCCACTGCAGGTCGTTTCCGACCGTCAGCACGATCAGGCCATCGGCGCACTTGAATGCCCCGGAGGGCGAACCGCCGGCACCCACGTTGCCTCGGCGTGGGGAGGGTTTCCCGGAAATAAGATACTGCACTCCCCGGTGGGTAAGGGCGGCCACCATCGAATCGAGCAAAGCGACATCGATGTGCTGTCCTTTGCCCTCGGGGGTTCGATCACGATGGCTGATCGCCGCCAGAACCGCGATCGTGGCGTAGAGACTTGTCAAAATATCGACGATGCTGAGGCCGCTTCGCATGGGGCCGCCGCCGGCGAGATCGTCGGGGGAGCCGGTCACGGCCATGTGGCCGCCGGATGCCTGGAAGATGGCGTCATAGCCGGGGCGCTTGGCCATGAGTCCGGTCTGCCCATATCCCGTGATCGACAAATAGATAAGCCGCGGATTGAGCGCCGACAGCGATGGGTAGTCGAGACCGAACTTCGCGAGGCTGCCCACGCGAAAATTTTCGACGACCACGTCGGATTTTCGCGCCATGCGCCGCACGAGGTCCTGCCCCGCTTCGGTGGCGAGGTCGACAGTCACCGAGCGCTTGTTGCGGTTGGCGGACAGATAGAAACCGGACTCGCGCGTCCTCTCCCCGTCGGTCGTTGCCAGGAAGGGCGGTCCATAACTGCGCGAGTCGTCTCCCTCGCCGGGCTTCTCGATCTTGATCACCTCTGCCCCGAGATCGCCGAGCATCTGGGCGACGAGCGGGCCCGCAAGCACACGGCTGAGATCGAGCACTCGGAATCCTTCGAGCGGGCGGGTCATGAGGCCAGTCTCGCCAGTGTTTCGCGCTTGATGTGCTTGGCCAGCGACCACTTGTGAACCTCGGTCGGCCCGTCGTAGATCCTGAACGCGCGCACCTCGCGAAACACCTGCTCCACGACGGTATCGCGCGTTACCCCGGTTCCCCCCATCGTCTGCACGCACCGGTCGGCGATCCGGAACAGCGCCTCCGACACAGCGACCTTTGTGATTGATGACTCCATCGTGGCCTGCGACCCCGAATCGAGAACGCCCGCACACCAGTCGATGAGGAGCTCGCACTGCTGCAGCTCGATCCGGTTGTCGGCGAGCAGGTAACCCACACCCTCGTGGTCGATCAACATCCGACCAAACGCCTGGCGCTTCACCGCGTACTCCGATGCGATTTCCTGGGCGCGAGTGCAGGCGCCAAGCCAGCGCATACAATGCGTCAGCCGGGCAGGGGACAGCCTCACCTGCGCATACTTGAATCCTTTTCCCACCTCGCCAAGAACAAGCTCGTGGGAAATACGCAGATTCTCGATCCGCGACGTCGCGTGTCCCCCCGGCATCGACGAGTCGAGCGTCTGCGGCACGCGCTCGATGCAGATCGCCGGGTTGGGCAGATCGACGAGGAACATCGTCGCGCCCGCACCCGTCTTCGCCATGACGATCGCGACGCTCGCGCCCTCCAGGCCGGTGCTGAAGCATTTGCGACCATTGATGATCCATTGGTCACCGTCCGGCTCTGCAACCGTCCTCAGCATCGACGGGTCGGAGCCCGCGCCATTTTCCTCGGCGGGCTCGGTCATCATGAAGGCCGAACGAATCCGCCCCTCGAGCAGCGGCTGAAGGAAGCGTGCCTGTTGCACCGGCGAGGCGACCTTGCTAAGCAAGAACATGTTGCCATGTCGGTTGGCACTTCACCCAGCGATGTGGCGATTAATCCGGCGACCGGAATGGCTGTTGTTGCAAACATGGGATCGAATAGCGTGTCTCTAATTCAGCTTACGGGTAGTTCGGCCACGCCTGTCACCACGATCTGCACGGCTGCGGTTGGCGCGACCGCTCCGTGTCCATCTTCCGGTCCCTCGAGCGTTGCCGTGGACTATGTGCGAAACATTGCCCTGGTAGTGAACTCGGCCACCAGCACGGTCGCGATTGTGGATCTGAACAACCAGGCCGTCAGTTACGTGACTCCGGCTTTTCAGAATACTCCCGGAGCCGTCGGCGTTAATCCCGTCACGGGACGCGCGCTGATTGCCATGCAACAACAGGGTTATGGCATGCTGATGGACGATACGCAGAATCCTCCGGCGATTATAGGCGTGGTGACGATCAGCACCGGTCCCAAAACGCGTGTGGCGGTAGAACCGCACCTCAACTGGGCGATCGCCACGCCAGGCGGCGCCGGCACCGTTGGAATCGTGGATTTGAACGCGCAGACGGTCAACAACATTACAACTCTGACCCGGACTACGAACGTCGTCACCGTGACAGTCCAGGCTCCCACGGAGGCGGCTCCGCAGCCGCCCCTGGCAGTGCAAGTAAACGATGCCGTTCTAATCCAGGGTGCATCCGATCCGAGCTTCGACGGCATTTATTCCGTGACCGGTGTAGGTCCGGGGGGCTCGCAATTTAGCTACACTCAGCCAGGAAACTCGTTGCCCGACATAACTACCCCGTTCTCGAGCCCGGGAACGGTGAATTACGCGCATTTTGTCGCGACCAACTCGATCGTACCTTCCGATCAGGGGATCGCAATCAATCCGCAAACTCAGCAAGCGGTGATCGTCGATCCTGGCGCCAATGGCGTGATGTCGTTTTTCAGCCTGATCGATCAAACGACTTCGCCGTTCCAGCTGACGACATCGACGGGAAGCAATGAGGCAACCGGCCCAATCGCGGCTGCCTACAACCCGCTGACGAATACGATCATTTCTGTCAACAATTTTGACAATACCTATTCGATTATCAACCCAACCACGCCCAGCCGCCTGCTTCAGTCCGCTCCGGTCCTTGCCAGCCCGGTGGCCGTGGCGATTGACCCGGGCACCAACGTGGCCGTCATCGTCAATCAGGGGAACAACAGCGTGACGGTTCTGAATCTCGGCGCGATCCAGCCGTTTTCGATCACGGAAACAAGTCCCAAGACATTCGTGGCCAGTTCCACGCTCACCAGTGCCGCTACGCCATCCGCGGTTACACTCACCGTTCAGGGCATGGGTTTTGTGAACGGGTCCGTGGTGCGCCTTGACGGGGTGGGACTGCAAACCACCTATGTCAGCAACCGGCAGTTGACCGCCATTGTTCCGCCATCGCTGCTTTCGACAGCGCACCGGTTCGCCCTCGACGTCCAAAATTCCGGCGGGGCCATCACCAACGCGGAAGACTTCACCGTCGAGCAAAGCGTGGATGTGACAGGATGTTCACCTACGCCCTATCCATCGGGCGTGGCGATCGACCCGCAACAGAACCTCGTCGCTGTCACCCTGAATGGCTGCAATAGCGTGGCCCTGATCAGTCTTGCAAATGGCACGGGGAATACGGTCGCGGTGGGCAACAATCCTTATCGGGGTCGCGGTCTTACCCTCACTGCACCTCGCCGTCGTAGCCAACAATGCGGATGGAACCGCATCGGTGGTGGATGAACTCGCTCAATCGGTGACACAGCTTGTTACCACCGATCGGGCTCCTTTGGCGTGGCCGTCGATCAAGACACGCAAGAAGCTGCGGTGGCAAACAGCACGGCCAATACAGTGACCGTGCTGAACGTCACCCTGGGCTCGACCAACAGCATTTCGACGGGCCAGCGGCCGGTCGCGGTGGGCTTCAACTATCAAGATCATCAGGTCGAATCGCCCACCCACTGGGAGCAACACATTCGCCGTGGCGGACGGCGCGGCTAGTACCACATCGCAGTCGTTCACCGTGAACGAACCAACGTCGGTGATTTTGATGCGGGTCGGCGGCGGCGGCGGCGGCGGCCAGGGTGGAAGTGGTCGATCCGATTTCGCAGCAGACCAATTCATTTGCCGTCGGCATCAATCCGACTGCGATTGCATACAACTACCTGACGAGCACCCTGGTGAGCACCAATACATCGAGCCATACGATTACGGTAGCCGATTTAGCAATACAT
>CAVTNZ010000043.1:0-71908 GCA_963736185.1 uncultured Gammaproteobacteria bacterium
CGCCGCCATCCAAACCCGCAACGACGTGCGCGTCTTCTCAAAAATCGTTCCCGCAACCACCGTGCTTTGATGCCGACAATCTCTGCACACCAACCGCAGACGACTGGCGGAATATGGCGGACTCATGCTGCCGCAACTCGAGCACGCAAACCCACTCGGCCAACGCAAGCGACTCAGATAGGCACCGCACGCTTCTTCCGTCGCGAATTGATCGAGAAACTGGCCCCACGTGCGGGGATAATCGGGCTTGGCATCTGGCGTCATAAGCTGTATATATTATCAGCTCCAGCGGATTTTGTGGAGCTAAGTGGATACCCCTTAATTATGTACAGTACCGGGATGGCCCGGTCGACAACCCGTGATAGCGAGCCGGAACAAAAGTTTCTGCCCGCCCTCGAGCCCTGCTATTACCTGAGCAACTTCACCCTGGTTCTATCGACCATCCTGTCTCGATACGAGGATCTTCTCGCTCCGGACGAGCTTCGATTCGTCCACGAATTTCCTCACCTGCCGCGCAGCTCCCGGTGCCTGCTCGCGCGAATGGTCATGCGCCGTGGCGATCTTTTCAGGGGGAGCCGGCTTCATTACCCCGAGATCGGCGACACGCGGGCCGCCGCGGCACCCCTGATCGAAGCCGGTTGGCTCAGCGACCGGCCGATGCTCAGCGCGAATCAGCTGCAAAGCATCCTGACCAAGGCGGAATTGCTGCGCTGCCTGGGGCTTCCGCGCAGATATTCTTCGTGGCCCAGAGCGAGCTTGGTCGCGATGCTGACGACGCGGTGCGCGCGCCGCAGCTTCCCCGATTGGTGCCCTGGTGAGACCGAGGTCGTGTACGCACTGCTCGTCGCCCCGACGTGCGAACGGTTCAGGCTCATGTTTTTCGGCAATCATCGTCAAGGCTGGTCGGAATTCGTCACCGCGGACCTCGGGATCTTCCATTACGAAAAAATCGCAACCACCCAGCACAGCCGTCCTTTTCAGACACGCGCGCAGATTGCGCTGTTTCAGCGGCTGCAGGAGTGCCGGGAGCTATTCGAACGGGGCATGCCGCTCGGGGAGTTGCTGCAGATCGTTCCGCGGGCGATCGAGGATAGCGACTGGATCGAGGATCGACGACAGCGATTGCTGTTCGGGATCGCACGCGAGTTCGAGCGTGCCGGTGAGTGTGACAACGCTCTGGCGCTCTACCTTGACTGCAGGCACAGGGGCGCTCGGACACGCGCAATCCGATTGCAAGCGCGGGCGCGAGATTGGGACGCCGCGCGCGCGCTGTGTCGTGAGGCGCAGGCGCATCCGGAAGGAGAGGCGGAACTGCACTATCTTCGGCGGGTTCTGCCCCGGCTGAACCGCCAATCGGGCATCCCCGACGCGGCCCGCGATCCCGCTCCCGCCATCCCGCAATTCGAAGTCGTTCTCGAGGACGGGAGGGTGGGAAGGGCCGTGGAGTATCGGGTGCGCGATCATCTCGCGCGCGAGCTCGCGGATCGCGGCACGGTTCGCTATGTGGAAAATGGGTTGATCAACGCGCTCTTCGGACTCCTCTGTTGGCCCGCGATATTCGCCCCGGTGCCGGGAGCTTTCTTTCACGATTTTCATCGCGGTCCGATGGACCTCGCGAGCGCCGACTTCCATCGCCGGCGGCAGGGGCATTTCGATCAATGCCTGTCGCATCTGAAGTCTGGCCGCCATCGCCAGGTGATTCGGCGCACCTTCAGGCAGAAGCGGGGCATTCAATCCCCTTTCGTACGATGGCAGGGGTTGGATGGGACGCTGCTCGAGTGGGCGCTGGCGTGCTTTCCCGCTGCACACCTGCAACTGTGGTTCGAGTGGATCCTGCGCGATGTGGAGGCAAATCGCAGCGGCTTTCCCGATCTCGTGCAATTCTGGCCCGAAGAGAACAGGTACCGGATGATCGAGGTGAAGGGCCCCGGCGACCGGTTGCAGGACAACCAGCGCAGATTTCTGGAATTCTGCGTCTTGCGCGACATTCCGGTCAGCGTGTGTCACGTGCGCCGGAAGCTCCCGGGAGCCCCGGGCACGTCGACATAACGGCCGGACGATTTATACTATTGGCAGGCGGAGGAGCGCGCTTTCGCGCTGAATCCGCGGGTATAGGAGCTGAAGCAAGATGAAACCCTACGGCAAGGACCCCGCTCGAATCGCCCAACTCACCCCCGAGCAATATCGGGTCACCCAGCAGGGCGACACCGAGCGGCCGGGGAGCGGGGCCTATCTCAAGAACAAGGAACCGGGAATCTACGTGGACATCGTGTCCGGGGAGCCGCTGTTCGCCTCTTCCGACAAATACGACTCCGGGTGCGGCTGGCCGAGTTTCACCAAACCCATCGAGCCCGCCAACGTCAGTGAACTACGCGACACCACCCATGGCATGGTCCGAACCGAGGTGCGCTCCTCGCATGGCGACAGCCATCTGGGCCACGTTTTTCCGGATGGTCCCCCGGATCGAGGCGGACTGCGCTACTGTATCAACTCTGCGTCGTTGCGATTCATTCCCCGGGACCGGATGTCGGCGGAGGGTTACGGCGCCTATCTCGATCAGGTCGAAAGCATCGGATGATCGAGGAGGGTGGTTCGCGCCCTTCAATTCTCGGACGCAGAGACCAGGACATTCGGATTCACTCATTGACAGAGGTACATCATGGCTAAGAAAAAATCTCCCGGCCGGGACGCGCTCAAGCTGCGCCGCAACTCGCCCTTGATCACCCCAACCGATCTGGGCCCGAAGGCCTCCGCGGATATCGCGGGAGGGATGAACGCCATCCTTGCCGATGTGTTCGCCCTGTATCTCAAGACGAAGAATTTCCATTGGCACATGAGCGGACCGCACTTCCGGGACTACCACCTGCTGCTCGATGAACAATCCGATCAGCTGTACGCCATGACCGATCCGATCGCCGAGAGAATCAGGAAAACGGGGGGTTCCACGCTTCGCTCGATCGGCCATATCGCGCGCCTGCAGCGGATCAAGGACAACGACGCCGAATACGTCGACCCGCTCGACATGCTTGCCGAGCTGCGCGAGGACAATGAAACGCTCGCGGCGCGCCTTCGGGAAGTGCACGACGTCGTGGACGAACACCGGGACATCGCGACCGCCAGTTTGATCGAGAATTGGATCGACGAGACCGAGCGGCGCACCTGGTTTTTGTTCGAAGCCAGCAGGCGGGGCGACAACACCGGTCATTGAGGGGCTCGCGCCCGCTCCAGCCCTCAAAGCAATTCGATCGCATCTCCGAGCTGTTCGATTGCCTCGTCAACGCCGGGGGGCACCTCGGCGCGTGTCTCTGCCGCCGCGCCTCGCGCGGCCGGATCGGGCCGCGCGGGCATCACCTTGGGCAACTGCTCGAGCTCGGTGGATATCGCGAGCAGATCAGCCTGCACGCTGATGGCATCGCCGTCCCAAAGGGCATCCCCCGGCGTCAACTTGCGCTCAACCGTCTGCAGGCGCACCGAAAGCGGATGTTGCGGCCCGAGTGCCCGGCGGGCTGAAGCAAGGTGAGCGCGGATTGCCTTCAGGTCCATGGGCCCTCGCACCGGGTGATGGTGTCCGCGGGGTGCGGTTTGCAGCAGCATACCCGCCACGACGTGGGGCGTCGTTCGATCTTCATTGATTCCTACAAAGGAATCTTCCTTCCTCCTACACGCGGCGCGACCACCTCATGGCGGAGGCCCGACCGGTTGGCGCAGCGCTCCTACCATGTCAAGATGACATTATTGTGGCAACGAACGTCATCTGGTGGTGGGTTTCACTTTGTACGGTGGCCGCCCTCAACATAACCGCGTGGTGCGTCTCGGCCGTGGCGCTCAACCGCCGGCAGGGCGTGATATCGGTGGAGGCGTACCGTGCGCGCCGACTGCAGCTGTTATTGTCCGCCGTCTACGTGTTCGGTTGCGCCTTCCGCTCCGCATTTCCTGTTTTCGATGTCCCGCGCATCTGCCTGCACAACTCGTGGCTGTCGAGCGTCATCGTGGGCCGTTCGGTCGCCACCGTGGCGGAGCTCTGCTTCGTCACGCAATGGGCCCTGATGCTGCATGAGGCCTCACGAGTGTCGCGCAGCGTCGTCGGGCGGATTTCGTCGCTGGTCGTGGTGCCCCTCATCGCACTCGCCGAGGCATGCTCCTGGTACTCGGTGCTGACCACGTCCAACTTGGGCCACATCGTCGAGGAGTCGCTCTGGAGTCTGACCGCGGCGATGATGGTGGCCAGCATGATGATGACCTGGCCTCGTTGCAGATCGACCCGCCATCCTGCGCTCGTCGTCTGCTGCATCGTCGGGGTCGTCTACGTCGGCTACATGCTTCTGGTGGATGTGCCCATGTATTGGTCGCGGTGGATGGCGGATCAGTCGATCGGCCGCCACTACCTGAGCATCGCCCAAGGGATTCACGATGTCGCGAGCCGCTGGGTGGTGTCGCTTCGCTGGCGGGATTGGAGGACCGAAGTGGTCTGGATGTCCCTTTATTTCAGCGTCGCCGTCTGGTTCAGCATCGCATTGATTCATGCACCGGTGCTGCGCGAGGCGGCCCCTGAAAGCCGCGGCGATGGCCGTGCGCCGCGGCGAATCGGTGGTTTCACCGCCGGCGCGGTGCGATAGGCGGGGCAAGCCGGGGAATAGGCGAGGCTCGGCTCCCTCATCGCGCCGCCCGAGCCCGGCCGGGTTTGCATCGGGAGATCAGGGCGCGGTGGCCAGGCTTCTCCGGCGAGCCGAGATATGCCCTGCCAGATGGTCGGCGTCATGCCAGACGCCCCAGATGAATGGCGACGCCCTTCGCGACAACCACGCCAGCCCGAGAAAATAGAGTCCGGGGACGACGGACACCCCCCGTTGATGCGCCGGGCGGCCCTTCTCGTCGAACGCAGGTATTTTCACCCAGTCGAAATCGAGCGCGTAGCCCGTGGCCCAGATGATGGTGGCGATGTGGGTGGCCGCCAGGTTCAGCTCCAGAACGGGGCGGACCACGCAGGGCGGATCAGGCGCGATCCGATGGGCTTCGGGCTCCTCCGGCAGATCGAGGCCCTTCTGCGCCACGTAGGCGTCGGCCGCGTTCAACATCGACAGATAGTTGGCATCACCCAAGGAGATGTTCTTCGCCAGATTGGGCAGGAACTGCAGCGTCCCGTCCTTGTAGGCGCCGGCGCTGCCCAACAGCGTGATCCCGCGCGCCGCCAAGTCGCGGAAATCGACCGTGTGGCCACCCTGAGCGCCGGAGACGGCGATCGTCACATGCTCGGTGCCGGGAGTGATGACCTTGGTGTCCCACTCGCCCAACACGCCCAACCACCAGACGAAGTCCCGACCGCGATAGCGGCGGGGCGGACGGTTGTGGGGTCCGACCGACAGATAGACGCGTCTTCCGGCGCGGACGAGCTCGTCCGCAATCTGTACCCCCGAGGACCCCGCGCCGATCACGAGCACCGCGCCATCGCGCAGCTGGCCGGGATTGCGGTAGGCGGCGGAATGGATCTGCGCCACGCCCTCCAACACCGGCACCGCCGTGGGCACGAGCGGCCGTTGAAAGGGTCCCGTCGCGACGACGACGTTCACGGCCTCGATGGGGCCCCCGGCGGTCTCCGCCCGAAACCCGGACCCATCAGCCTTTTGTCGAAGCGCCTCCACGTTCACCCCGAGGCGGATGGGCGCGGCGATCTGCCTCGCGTAAGCCTCGAAATAATCGACGATCTGGTCCTTGGTGGCAAAGCTGTCGGGATCGAGGCCGGGGAAAGTCATGTTGGGAAACCGGTCGTGCCACGCCGGACCGTTGGCGACGAGCGAGTCCCATCGCTCCGAACGCCAGCGCTCGGCAATCCGAAGGCGCTCGACGATCAGATGCGGCACATTGCGCCGGCTGAGATGTTCGCTCATCGCCAAGCCCGCCTGACCGCCGCCGATGATGAGCGTTTCCACTTCTGCCGCTGACATTTTCACACCTTCAATGAGATGGGGCAGGGTTTTCCGGGAAGGACAAAATCCCTTTCGACCAGTATCGCCGCTCGAGCCTGCTTTGCAAATTATGATTTTCATGGGGGTCGGATTGCGAAAATCTTATGCATGACGCGGCGAGGGATGTGGTGGTATCGCGGCCGACGCCTCGAAGGAATCCTCATGCCCCCGACATCGCCGCCAACGCATCCCGACCGACCCTCGCGATACGACATTCTTTTTCAACCGGTGAGGATCGGCCCGGTCACCGCCAAGAACCGCTTTTATCAGGTTCCTCACTGCAACGGGTTGGGCTACCGGGATCCGTCGGCGCTGGCCTCGATGCGCGGCGTCAAGGCGGAGGGCGGCTGGGCCGTCGTCTGCACCGAGCAGGTTGAAATTCACTACAGCTCGGAGATCACACCGTTCATCGAGCTCAGGCTGTGGGACGACCGCGACATCCCCCTCCTTGCGCGGATGGCCGACGCGATCCATGAACAGGGGAGCCTGGCCGGAATCGAACTCGCCTATAACGGCATGAACGGTCCGAATTTGTACAGCCGCGAAGTACCGATGGGTCCGTCCCATCTCCCGGTCGCGACATTTACGCATGAACCGCTGCAGGCCCGCCGCATGGATAGACGGGATATCGACAATGTGAGGCGCTGGCATCTCGCCGCCGTGCGGCGCGCCCATACGGCCGGCTTCGACCTGATCTACGTCTATGCGGCGCATGGACTAGGGTTTCTGCATCACTTCCTGTCGCGTCGATTCAACGATCGCACCGATGAGTACGGAGGATCGCTCGAGAATCGGATTCGGTTGATGCGCGAGCTGACGGAAGACGCCAAGAACGCGGTCGGTGGCCGCTGCGCGATTCCGATCCGGATCTCGCTCGACGAGTTGCAGGGCGACGCCGGTCTGACCCACGCCGAAGTCGAGGACATGATCGGTCTCATGGCCGAAGTCCCGGACTTGTGGGACGTGACGCTGGCCGGCTGGGAGAACGACTCGCGAACCTCGCGCTTCGCCGACGAGGGTCACGAGGAAGAATTCACCCGCGGCGTGAAGCGCTTGACCACGCGGCCGGTGGTGGGGGTGGGACGCTACACCTCCGTGGACCGCATGGTGGGTCTGGTGCGCGGCGGCGTCCTGGACCTGATCGGAGCGGCCCGGCCTTCGATCGCAGATCCCTTCCTGCCGCGCAAGGTGGAGCAGGGACGGCTGGAGGACATCCGCGAATGCATCGGCTGCAACATCTGTGTCGCCGGGGATTTCACGCAATCGCCCATCCGCTGCACGCAGAACCCCACCATGGCCGAGGAATGGCGCAGAGGTTGGCACCCGGAGCGGGTCAAGCCCAGGGGGTCGGATCGGGCGGTCCTGATCGTCGGGGCGGGTCCCGCCGGGCTCGAGGCGGCGCAGGTGCTCGGCAAGCGCGGATACGAGGTGACCCTGGCCGAGTCGGGGAAGGAGCTTGGCGGGCGGGTCGCGGCGGAGGCGCGGTTGCCGGGGCTCGGCGCATGGATCCGCGTGCGCGATTACCGCAAGGGGCAGATCGAGAAGCTCGCCAACGTGAAGGTATACCTCGGCAACAGACTGGGTGCGGAGGAGATTCTCGGACTGCAGCACCCCGTCGTCGTGCTCGCCACGGGTTCCCATTGGCGCACGGACGGTGTCGGTCGACTGCGCACGAAGCCCCTGCCGATCGGCGCGGACGCCGACGTGATGTCTCCCACCGAGGTGATGGCGGGACGGCTGCCGCGGGGAAAGAAGGTTCTCGTCTGGGATGACGATCACTATTATATGGGCGGCGTCATTGCCGAGTTGCTCGCCGGCATGGGGTACGAGACCCTTTATACGACGCCCGCGTCCGAGGCATCGACCTGGACCCGAGCAACGCTGGAACAGCAATTCATCCAGACCCGCCTGCTGCGCAAGGGAATTCGCATCCAAACCTTCCGTGCGCTCCAGGCGATCGAGCGCGACCACGTCACGGCCGCCTGCGTTTTCACCGGCGCCACGGAGTGTATCCCGGCGGACAGCGTCGTATTGGTCACCGCCCGATGGCCGCATGAGGAACTGGCATTGGAGCTTCGGAGCCGCCAGCCCGAGTGGAGCGACGCGGGAATCGACTCGGTATCGGTTATCGGGGACGCCTATGCGCCCGCGACGATCGCGCACGCCACCTACGCGGGACGCCGCCTTGCGGAAGAACTGGACGGTCCCGTTCAAACAGGCGATGAAGTTCCGTTTCGACGTGAAATCACAAGCCTTCTGCCCGCAGATCGGTAGGCTCCACGTAACCAGCTAGGTACTCATGCCGCTTCTTCCCGCCTCCACGCCACGCTAGAGTATTCGCATGTCGAGCGAGCCCCTGGTGCGGATGAGGTCGATACGATCTGGCGAAGTCCGCCCGGGTGGCGCTCGTCCGGGACGAGCAAGGCGTCTGGCGGTCGCCATTGCCTTGGGTGCCTTGTCCACGCCGCTCGGCGCCATGGGCGAATCGCTCATTTTGAGCTGCAGCTATGCGGAAGTGCTCACCGGCACGAACGGCGAGGTCAAGAACTATTCCGTGCTCGAGACGATCGAGGTGGGGAACGATGTCTATCGAGTGTGGTCGCCGAAGGACGGCGCGTGGGGCGAGAACCAATGCAATCGCGGTCGATGCACATTCGACTCCCGGACCTTCTCTTACCTGTTGAACGACGTGAACGGCTATGACGGGTACGTGCTGGCAGACACCGAGCAATTGACGATCGAACGTTCGACGGGTCACCTGCTGGCTGAGAAAAAAACCAGCACGACCACATCTCTCACGGGTTATCAGGCGGAAACTACCTGGTACGACGAGGGCCATTGCGTCAGCGGCAAAGCCCCCACGACGACTCCGAAGAAGGGGAAGTCCTGATACGCTCCCCGCGCTCCCGATCCGCAAGGCTGCGCAAGTCGGACAAAGACCACACCGGAGTCGGCGATTTGTCGCAGGCTCTGTAGCCTGGAATCGTCTGGTGCAGCCGGGCGGCATCCGCGATCCTGAGCTACATCCTCATCGCACTAGGAAAAGCTCATGGATACGTACGGTAAAGAAATCAATGACTTCTCGGGCAAAGGACAGGGCTTTGCCGACAAGACGGCGGATAAGCTGCAGGGCGGCATTCGCGACGCAAAGCAGGGCGTGGATTCCGCGGCTTCCGCCGCCTCGAAAAAAGTGGAATCGATGCGCAGTGGGGTCGGCCCGGCGATCGACAAAACATCCGACCGGGCGCGAGGCTTGCTGAGCCAGGGCGTGGACGCGGTCAGCGATGCGACTCGCAAGGCGCAGGATTTCGCCGCCGACGCCCAGGATTCCATAGTCACCTACACGCGGGAAAAGCCGGTCAAGGCGCTGCTGATGGCGGCTGCGGCGGGCGCGGTTCTCGTCACTCTGGTGCGCGCGCTCTCGCCCTCGAACCGGGATTGAAATCGAGCACCGTGAATGCTCCCGGCTCGCCGGCGATCACCGAACCGCATCGGCGACGGCGGAAAAGAAAGCGTACGTTTCAGCTTCCTTTTCCTCCTCCCAGGGATGCTTCCAGCTCGAGAGCTTCACGACCACCAGTTTCTCTTCAGGATCGACCAGAACGAATTGGCCATGAATACCCTGCGCCGTGAAGCGATGATGGGGTCCGGGGAGGCACCACCATTGATAGCCGTATCCCAGCGGATAATTCGGCTCGAGCTTGCCGAACTCGACGTAGGGATCGCTTGGGCGCGTCGCACGCTCCACCCACCCCGCAGGCAGCAGTTGGCGTCCATGCCATCGGCCGAGATTCGCATACAGCATCCCGAAGCGTCCGTAATCCCGCAGCCGCACCTGCAATCCTCCGCCGGCGACTTCGCGACCCGCCCGGCCGGGTTGATCGAGAATCCAGCGCGCAGGCGCCTCCGCGCCGATCGGACGCCACAGTTTTTCGGACATGTACTCGGCGAGCGATGTGCCCGTCACGCGTGACACGAGCGCTCCCAGGATCTCCGTGTTCGTCGTCGCGTAATAGAACCGGGTCCCGGGCTTCTCCGCCGACTTGAAGGAGCGCGCGAACTCGTATAGCCCTCCTTTCCCGGCGGCCACAATGGCGGCAAATTGCGCGATATCGGAGTTCTTGTCCTCGTATTCCTCGGTATAGCTCGTCCCGGAAGCCATCTGCAGTACCTGCTTGATCGTCGCCGTCTCATAGGCCGATCCCCTGAGCTCCGGCAGGTAGTGGAGGATGGGATCGTCCAAGCTTTTGATCTTGCCTTCTCCGAGCGCTATGCCGACCAGCGTCGACACGAAGGATTTGCCGGCGGAAAACGACGTGAACAGATCCTGGGAATCGGCTCCCCGGTAATACCCCTCGAACAGCACCCGATCACCCTTCAGGATCAAGAGCCCCGTCGTGTCGGTGCGCTGGACGAACTCCGCGACCGAGCGGCTCGCATGGTCGAACTCGTACCGGAGGGCCGGCAGTTTCCCGGGCAGGAGGGGCGAGGGCGTGGCGGCCGTGGCAATCCGTCGCGTAGGAAAAATCTCCTCCATGTTGCGGTAGGTCACCGCCGTGTTCGGCGTGGTGAACATCTCGTCGGGCGCGGGAACCCCCGATCCGGAATCGTAGGGCGGGGCGGGCACGAGCTCGTTCGGGCCAAGGCGCTGACCCGCGGCCAGAGCCGATCCGGTCAATGCGATCCAAAGGGCAGCCGAAGACACCGCTTTGAGGCGGTTCAAGATGGTCATCGTCATCAATCTCCCGTGCGGCGGAAGTCACCGCAGCGGCGATGATAGCCGCAGTTGCTGGCGCGGTGCGTGCTACTGGTTGGCTTATAATTTAACATAATATACATTATGCGAAGTATTATGTGCACCGCCGCACACGTGTAATCAACAAGTTAGACCGCTAAGCTCGACGGCGACCGCTCTTTTTATAACGCCGAATCGACTCATCAGTAACGTAGACGTAAAACTCTTTCCCATCCGGAACGTACCAAGCGTCGAGCGTTCCCCGCGAAATCGCGCGATGCACCGCCTGGCGCGACATGCCAAGCTCCGCGGCCGCACCCCCCGGACTCGGGCCGCCCACACGGTCCTCGCAGCCTTCAGCGAATGCAAGACGCAGCAACGCACGGTAGCGGTCTGCGGATTTCAGCGTCCTTCGCCCGCGCCGATCAATCAGCTTCCAAAGGGCGGGAGTCAGCTTCGTGGTAGCCATGGCCAAATGGTAACGAATCAGCTTCGCCGACCCAAGCGGTTCGAGACGGCGCCGGACGGCGCCTCGCTGCCGCCCAGCAGATCACGCACCTGCTCAAGCTCAGGCGTCACCTTAGACCACTTCGACCCGGCGCGCGCCATTTCCAGAAACAGCCGAATCGCAATGGCGTAGGCCCGCAGCTGCCCCTGACTCGTACTATTTCCCTCGGGATCGACCAACGTGGCCCCGTGCACGCGCCACCGGTCCCATTCCGCACCACCGAGGATACGCCCGTCGCGATGTAGCTCGAAAAGACGCAACGCCTGGCGAGAGGGTTTCGCCACCCCGCATTTCCACGAGGCCGCAGTCTGCACTGTAACATCGCACCAGCTCGCGATCAGCGCCACAGGGTACGAATAAAACACGTCCGCAGGCTCCGCCAGGACGGGCGGCAATGGCCTCCGACTCGAACGCGAGCTGGGGATACGCCGGCGCCTCAAAGCACGACCCCGCTAGTTTTCGATTCTGTGTCAGTCGACAGCACGGGTGTACCCAGAATCGACGTACGTTGAGATTGGTCAGCCAACCAACGATCCGCCACCGCGTGACGACTCCCGAGATCAGCCCAAGACTCAGAGCGCCTCACCCTCGGCTCAACCCCGAAAACCGCACAATAATCCCACACAGACCCCGGACGGAACGACCCATTACTGCTATCCATGGCACGACCCCAACGCAACACAGCGCACAACCGACTGAGGGTTCGCGGCTCTCTCATCCGATCGACAGCGACGCCCCGGTTTTTCTTGCGCTCCCGACACGCCTTCGAATTGCGCGCCGCAACCACCTTGTACGCTTCGCTCTTGCGGTACTGCGCTCGATACGCCTTGAGCTTCGGCGCGTTTCGACGCGCCCAGGCCCGCTTACTCTCCAATAACCGCTCACGCGCCGCTATGTCGTGACCCCGATGCCCTTCACCGCCGACCTTACGCATCTCGCAGCTTCCCCAGTATTTGCTCACCCGACACCATCCAACACAGCCGCCCCGGAATAGAAAACTCGAAGGGCGGCCCCGTACCAAAAAACCCGAGCTGATCCAGGGCGCGGCGGACACGCGCGACGTGCGAGCCATCGAGACACGTCGAGATACGCGCCCATAGCACAATCGGCAGATCGATACCCTCGGAGCACGTGAAACGGCGCGAGCGCGCCCCGACCTCGAGAAAGTCTTTGCCCACGTACTTAGACAAGTACCGGGCTATCTGGCGCACCTTCCACGGGCGGACAAACCCCTTTTTAGTCGAAGGCACATCAATGGAACCGGGCGACTCAGCGCACGGCAGCGGCCTCATCAAACGACGCCCGGTAAGAACTCGATGCCAGATCAGCGTGAGCCGACGCACGTCCCAAAACCCGCGAACGCCTGCATGAAGATGAAAACACCCGCTCGCATGACGCTCAACAACGACCACGTAAGCGAACTTCCGCCCCGGATAAAAGCGACCCACGTCCTTGCGAAATCTCAACCACGCAGCCTTAGCCGCACCACGCGACTCAAGCAAGCCGCGAGTGGTGAACGTAAACATCCGATCTAGTCGCGCCCCTCGCACACGGTCCCTCAGCTTCGAGCAAGCGCGACGGGCAGCAGACACCTTGCGCCGATACGCATCATCCTCGTCCATAACCCCTGGACCTTCGACGGAGCTTCGACGACGCGCGGCCTTATCCTGACGCCGCGCCCTAACCGCACCACTCACGGGACGCCGCAAACTGAAATCCCGATCCTCAATCACCGTCGCATCCGCGAACCCGTGCAACACCCGCACTCTCACCGCATAGCCGCCCTCAGCCCCGAGCTTAGTTGACAGCTGTGTGCATAGATCAAGACAAGGGCGGCCTTCGGCCGCCGAGGCGGAAAGGGGCGCGAGCTTGGAAAGTCCGTCTGAACGAGACGCGACGAGGCGCACGGGAGCGCCCCTCGCCCATGGCGAGGGGCGGAATCCGGGCTCCTGGCGCGACTCACCCAACGAGCGCGGGTAAGGATGGGCCGCTGGCGCACGGAGCGGGCCGGAAACGCCAGAAAACCAGGCGGCGAGGCCCGCAACAGACTCCCGGCTAAGGCCCTCATAAGGGCTCAGGTTCGGCGTAGCGCCAAGGGCCTCAAATTCAGCGGGAAGATCAATCACGCAGCGAATACTGCGCCATGATGGCCCGGACGGTCAACCTCGCAACTGCGGCCGACAGCCTGAACCGTCAACCTCGATTAACCGCTTATACATTATGCGTAGTCAGAAACTCCCTGTCTACGATGATTGAATGAGGCACATGACGAGTTCGGGATCGGAATTGATTCTCACTGGCAGATTGCTGCAGCCGATACCGCGACTCACGATCATCGGCCCGTTCCCGGGGACTTCGAATCGGCCGCGCGAATGGGACCGGGATAGAGGGCCACCAGCGCCAACTATTGGGGTGCCATCGCGAAGCGCAATCTGACCGCCATGAGTATGGCCGGCAAACCCGACGGCGTATTTCTCGTTACCAAGCAGCAGCAACCCATCCGGCGAATGCGTCAAAAATATGCGAACGGACGCGGCGGATTCGAAGGTCTTCGCAGAATCCGGCTGCCCCGTCCAAGGATCATCGATTCCGCAGATCGATACGACATGGAAAGGGAATTTTAGAGAGACATTCCGATTCACCAGCACCTCCACTCCGGAGGCGTTCAATTGTCGCGAGATCAGCCGATCATCGGTCCACAAATCATGGTTGCCCAGAACCGCGAATGTGCCAAGCGGAGGTTTGCAACGTGACAACGCATTGGCGATCGTAATCACAGATTCGGCTCTGTACGAAACAAAATCGCCGCCCAGCAGAACGACATCCGGTCGTCGATCAATGAGTTCATCCATTAACCGCGCAAACACCTCGGGGTGCGTCGTCGGCCCGGCGTGAAAATCTGAGGCGAAAGCGATTAGCAGCGGGGCGGGAAGGCGAGTTTCCGGGGCAACGCGAATCTCATGTGTGGTTACCTTTAGGGTTCCATGCCAGCCCCAGTTGTAGCTCCACTTTGCCACTAATCCGCTCAATAGCGCAGTATCCAATGTGGCCATCGCGATTTGCCGGATGCGGGAATTGCGTCGTCCGCGGAATGGCCTCATGAAACTGCACTTTCTCGCTGCAAATCGACAGGGCTCTCATTCTTGGGAAAGCCGCGGCATCTATTTTGGCCCTGCATCCAATCAGTTTACCGCGCGCCGTTGATAACAGCTTGGAGGCGAGCATTCATTTCAAACCCTGTACTCGCGGCGGTGCTGGTAGGATGTGCGCCATGATGACCGACCCCAGCCCTGTCTGCCCCGTCTGCACCCAAGGTAATACCTATCCGGATGGCCAAAATCTGGTGTGCGCCGACTGTGGCCATGAGTGGCGCGCGGATGCGGGATCCACGGCCACACCTGGGGAAGACCCGGACGAGGCGGTGCGCGACGCAAACGGTGCGCTGCTCGCAAATGGTGATGCCGTGGCGCTTATCAAGGATCTGAAGGTGAAGGGCTCGTCGGTTACGCTAAAGATTGGGACCCGAATTAAGGGTATCAGACTGGTCGGAGGCGACCATGGCGTCGAATGCCGAACCGATGCCGGCACCTTCATGTTGAAGGCGGAGTTCCTGCGCAAGGCATGAACCCAATGTGAGGGCGGCTGCGCCGCTCCGGTGAATACAACCATTTATCGCGGATGAACCCATGCGCATGAAACTACTGCTCGCAATTGCGGTCATCTTCGTGCTCGCGGGCATGCTGATCGACCGCAACTACCAACGCTCGACCCCCGAGGCAGCTTACGTACAGGGAATTGTGGTGGGCTTCGAGCGCCCTCACCCCAGGCAGGTCTATCCGATATTTGAATTCGCCGATGCGAATGGCCAAAAACATCGCGTCGTAAATTCATCTCAACAGTCGATTGTCCGGTTTGCAACCGGCGATGCTGTATCCATCGCGTACTCGCGCTCGGATCCGGAACGGGCGCGGATTGATACGCTTTGGTTTAACCATCGTTGGATGATCGGCGGAATCTTCGTCGCCCTCGCGCTTGTGTTCGGCGCACTGAGGCAGCGCGAATCCCGAGCGGGCTGATAGCTCCAAATCGAGCGCCACGGCAAGCAGGCGCAGACCAAGGTGCCCTGCCCGACGCCACCACCCTGCCCCGCTTCCGTCCCAATTGCCTGAGGCCTTGCGCGACGGGGTAAGGAATCAGAACTGCTGATTGATTTCGGCAAAGACTCCCCGCCGCGGTCCGTATTGCGGGGCGAATTCACCGATTCCGGTGGCTCCGCGAAGCAGATAGCTTCGGTCGAGCACATTGATGGCGCTCAGGCGAAGGGTGAGAAGCTTTTGGTTGTGCCAGGGGTCGCATTCCCAGCCGAGCGCCGCGTTCCACTGGGTATACCCGGGTGTGTGCTGCTCGTTGGCGAATCCCTGGCGCAATCCGCTGCCGTAAAATCCATCGACGCTTGCCAGCATGTGGTGCCAGCGGTACGCCGCGCCGACCGATGCGGTGACGGTCTGCGCATCGGAGGCGTAGCTGTAATGTGCCGCGAGGTAAGCGAGCTCCACCGGATCGTCGATGAGATATTGGTTCGAGACCACATCTTTGACCATGGTGATTTCGTGCGACACATTGGCATAGGCGCGAAATCCCTCCCGGGTGTAGTTCAACTTGAATTCCGCGCCGCGGCTGAAGCCTCGAGCGAAATTGAACTCATTCAGCACCACGGCCTGGCCGAACTGGCCATCGTCGAGCGTATCGGTGGATCGCTTGTAGTACGCGTCGAGACCGGCCGACAAGCCGGAAAGGAGCTCTTGATCGACTCCAACATCGAAATAGGTGGACCGTTCCGGTCGTACGGGGTCGGCGAGCGATATCACCGGCTGTTGCACGGTGTTTCGAAACAAGGCGAGATTGTCCTGGGTTGCTTGCGCCTGCATGGGCGGCGTGAAATAGCGTGACACGCCGGCGTGCACGGTGGTCTGCGGGGCAGGTTTGTAAATCAGGGCAATGCGCGGGCTCACTTGATTGGCGGAGACGAACTGGTTCATCTGATCGAAGCGCACACCCGTGTTGAGGGTGAGATCAGGGAGCAGGCGCCACTCATCCTGCACGTATCCCCCCGCCGTCCAGCCGATTTTCGAGGTGTAATCGTTCACTATGACCGGCACGGGCAAGGGGCTTCCCTCGTCATCCACGGGCAATACGGTCGACAGGTCCTGGACCTGGGTCTTTTCGACGCTGAACGTCAAGCCGGAGCGCAATGTATGGGCCTCGGCCAGGCGGACCGACGCGTCGAACTGAAACCCGTTGAGCAGGCTCTTGCGCACGACGTTCGACGCCACGTCATTGAATGCCAAATCACCGTATGTGTCGGGCACGAAATCGACGGTAGCGTAACGCGTGAACACCGAGAATTGGGTGTCCAGGGCATCGCGGTGTGTCTGCAGCGCGGCGACAGCGAAGAAGAAGCGGTCGGTCTCGTTTTCGTTGAGGCTCGACGATGACAAGGTGGAGGAGCCGAAATCTCCGAGCGGAGACTGACCTTCGACATCGGGAATTTGGAAATGACCGACGAAAACGCCCGTCATGTAGGTCAGGCGGCTGGAGTCTCCGAAGAGCGTCGATCCGTATCCGAAGAATTTCTCCTGGGTCGTCCGGTCATGGATCGGGTTTTCCATCGGCGTGGCGTTCTCGAGACCCTGATTGCTGATCAAATAACGCCCGGTCAGGAAGTACTGCGTATCGGCCGCGCCGCCGCCGTACTCGATGCTGGGGCTTGCCGTTCCCCAGCTGCCCCCGTACAGGTCGAGGTTTCCGCCACCACCGAATTCGGTCTTCGTGATGATGTCCACCACACCCGCGGTGCGTAGCCCGTACTGCGCCGGCAAGGTCCCGTCGAGCAGCCTCAAGTTCCCGACAAATCCGGTTTCCAGCACGGAGCTCAGGGCCGAGACGCCGTCCGGAAGTTGGATGCCGTTGATGCGATACTGAACATTGGCATACTCGTTTCGAACGTGGAAGTCGGGGTTGCTGATCGCCGAGTCGTACGACACGCCGGGCATCTGAAGAAATACCTTGTCGAGCGGCGTGTTCCTGCCTTGGGGCAGCGCCTGGAGCGCCCCTTGGTCAAGGACGTAATCGGTGGCTCCCAGTTTCGGCAACAGGTTCTCGTCGCGAGCCTTGTCGAGCTCGGTGTTCTTTTCCCAAAGCGGATCGGTGAGCCGTTGCGAGCTCACCACGATTGGATCGAGCTCGCCCGCCGCCAGCGTGCCTAGCGCGGTAGTATCGTCGGTGGATGATGACGAGGCAGGTGCCAGGTCCGTGGCTTCTGCAACCCGCATCCCCGCAAGGGAGATGCAAAGGATGGCGGCAGCCGCGCCGAGGGATCTGAGAAGGAACAAGGAATCGATTGGATCTCTCGGCTGCATTTCATTCTAACTTTTCCGCGGCAATGAGCCGGCTACAATGCGAATACCCATGCGAATGATAACGATTCGCATCTGCAAGTCAAGTATCGAATAATGGAACCGGCATGGCGCGCTATGGCAGGCTCCCGGCCTTGACGCCCCGCCCTCGCTCCATCAGTTGGGCTCGCTTTATCAGTTAGGATGGAGCCCCATGAAGGCGCGGAAATCGACGCTCAGGCATTGTGTGTGCGCTCTCCTGTTCTGCTTCGTCGTCGCACATCCTTCGACAGCGAATACGCCTGGCGAGGTGCCGATTGGCGCACACCTGCCGGACGCCACCATGCAGGGACTCAACGGCCCGCCCCGGCGCTTGAGTTCATTCCGCGGTCGGCCGCTGTTGATCAACGTGTGGGCGAGTTGGTGCGGACCCTGTAAACAGGAAATGGCCTCCCTGGAACGACTCGCATGGCAGGAACAGTATTTCGCGATCATCGGCATCTCGACGGACGATTATCCCGATAAGGCGAGCAGCCTGCTGAAGGGAACCAATGCGACCATCAGTCAATTCATCGACCATGATCTTAAGATGGAAAACATGCTGGGCGCGTCGCACCTGCCGCTGACCGTTCTGGTCGACGCCGACGGGCGCGTGCTGCAGAAAATCTACGGCGCAAGGCAATGGGACGGAGCCGACGCGTTGCGGCTGATCAACGACACCTTCCATGGGCAAACCCGATCGCGATAGAGGCGCCCGACGCGCGATGTCCCGCGCGCAATGGGCTCTCAGACGGGATCGAGGTGCGGATACGCGACCGCCACTTCTTCCTTGAACGTGTAGCGCTCGGTGAATTCCGCGGGCCAGCGCGACGGTCGGCCCGACGACAACTCGACGCACGCGTACTCGATCTCGGCACGCGCCAACGTGATCCAATCCGCCTCGCGCAGTACCTGGAACCGCCGCGCAACTCTCACCCTGCGCGGATTGGGAATCAGCCAGGTGGCAATCTGCACGACATCATTGCGCAGCGCCGGACGCAGGTATGCGATCACGCTGCGCAAGACCACCATGCCACGATCGAGCGAGAGGCATCGATCGATCGGCAGACCCACCGCGGCGGAGTGATCCCAGGCGACCCGATCGAACCAGTTCATGTAGACCGAGTTGTTCACGTGGTCGTAGGCATCGATGTCGGCGGCGGTCACATTCACCGCAATGGTATGCGGCGAAGGCAGGTCCCACGGGCAGGCGCCGCTCCGCAGGGCCGTCACGGCGAACCATCCCGACCCAATGAATCAATCGGTGGGAGCATGCGAATCCTCGGACCGGATGTGGATCGCGATGGGCTCAGCGCCCGTCGGGCCTGACATCTATCGGATCGGGTCCGACGGGCATGGTGGCGACCACTTTCAGGGTCACCGGATCGACTATGGAAAGCGTAATTGCGTCGCCATAGACCCATGTACGAGCTCCAGTCAAAGACCCGGGGGGGAACCGCCTTTGAAATGATAGCGATATCGAGGAGCCATGCACGAGCTTTCGAATTGCCGTAAGGTTCAGTGGTGAATACCCCGATGTCGATGATCGACCGCCCCTGATGGTGCGAAGCGCCGCCCGCACCCTGTTGATCGCGTTGCCGCTTGGCATTCTTGCGGCGAGCGCCGCCATGCCCGATGCCCGTTTCAATCCCGCAAACGCCACGATCGAGCAGCTCCACACCGCGCTCGAGGCCCGCCAAGTGACATCGGAACAATTGGTCCTCTACTACCAAAGGCGGATAGAGCGCTTCAACCGCAGCGGCCCGCACATCAATGCCGTCATCACCGGGAACCCGCGTGCGCTCGAGGACGCCGCACGGCTCGACGCCGTACGCGCCGCAGGCATCCCCCACGGCCTCCTCTACGGCATCCCCTTCCTCGCCAAGGATAACTTCGATACAGCGGGCATCGCGACCAGCGGAGGCTCCGCCGCCCTTCGGGACTCGGTGTCGCACGCGACTGCGTTCGTTGTGCAGCGGCTTCTCGATCAAGGGGCGATTCTGCTCGGCAAGACCAATATGTCCGAGCTCGCCGCCTCGTACGGACGTTTGGGATACAGCTCCGCCGGCGGTCTCACGCTAAACCCCTATAACACCGCACGCGACGCCTCGGGCTCGAGCAGCGGATCGGCGGCTGCCGTCGCCGCGGACTTCGCACCCTTCGCCTTGGGCACCGACACCAGCGGCTCGATCCGCGGCCCGGCCTCGGTCACAGGCCTGGTCGGATTGAGGCCCACGTTCGGGCTGACCAGCCGCGGCCACGTGATCCCCCTCTCCCTCACCGCCGACACCACGGGGGCGCTCACCCGCACCGTCCGCGATCTTGCCATCGTGCTCGACGCCATGGTCGCCTCCGATCCCGATGACGCCGCAACCGCGTATCAGCCGCCGGAGCGTCCCCGGTACGCGGATGCGCTGGGTGCCGGTCCCATGCTCAAGGGCACTCGCTTCGGCGTCATCACCAACTTTCGCGGCGGCAATGCCGAGGTGGATGCCGTGGTGCAAAGCGCGCTCCGAGCGCTCGAGAATCAAGGTGCCATCCTCGTGCCTGTCACCTTGCCCGCGGTATTCGAGCAACTCTGGCCGGCGGTTTTGGGTCCGGTCGGCGAAGCCGAGTTCCGCCCCCAGTTCGAGCGCTATTTGCGGTCGCTGCCCGAGGCACAACCGCGCACGCTGGCCGAGCTCATCGAGCGCAGCGAATCGCCCGCTATCGCGGACTCCCCGACGCCCGTCAATCCCGGCCGCCTGGCCGCCTACCGGCAGGCCAATACCACCCCGCTCACCGACTCGCCCACCTACATCCACATCCTCACCGAGGTGATTCCCTCGGTCCGCCGACAGCTCGAGACGCTTTTTCGCGGCCGGCGGCTCGATGCCCTCGTGTTTTCCACCATGAGCTGCCCTGCCGGACCGCGCTACGATCGCCCCGATCCCACGTATCTATGCCGCAGCGATGATCCTTACAAGGCCGGCTATATCGCCGCGGCCGCCGGTTTCCCCGAAGTGACGGTCCCCGCCGGCCAAGTCTCGGGTAACCTGCCGGTCGGCCTGTCGTTCATGGGATTGCCCTATGGGGAAGCGGAGCTGCTCCCCCTCGCGAACGCCTTTGAGCGCGCCATACCCCGTCTTCGCCCGCCCTCCCTGCACTGACGGCGGGTGAGGTCCCGTGGGATTCACCCCGCTAGAACTGCTGCCACTCGCTGTCACCGCCCGCTGCGGCTGCCTTCTTGTGCGCCGGCTCGGACCGCCCCCAGGAACGCCCGGGCGAGCGGCGTTCCGCCGTCGGTGCACGGGCCGTGCTGCCGGCCGCCGCAGGCACTGCGGCAGGGCTCGCAAACGCCGCCGGCATGTCGCCCATCTGGAAGCGGGCCATCAATTCGGTGAGCTTTGCGGACTGCTCGGCCATGGCCTGGGCGGACGCCGCCGCCTCCTCGACCAGCGCAGCATTCTGCTGCGTCATTTCATCCATCGACATGACGGCCTGGTTGACCTGCTCGATGCCGGCCGATTGCTCGTGGCTGGAGGTGGCGATCTCGCCGACCACGTCGGTCACCTTCTTGACGCCCGCGACGATTTCCCGAAGGACCTTGCCGGATGCATCCACGAGTCTGGAGCCGTCATCGACTTTGGCCACGGACTCCTGAATCAGGCCCTTGATCTCCTTGGCCGCCGCGGCGCTGCGCGAGGCGAGGTTACGAACCTCGGAGGCGACCACCGCGAAGCCCCGGCCCTGCTCACCGGCGCGCGCCGCCTCGACGGCCGCATTCAGGGCCAGGAGGTTCGTCTGGAAGGCGATGTCGTCGACGACGCCGATGATATCGGCGATCTTCTTCGACGAGGAATATATCTCGCTCATCGCGACAACCGCCGTCTGGACCACGGCGCCGCCCTGCTCGGCCTGATCGCGGGCGGCAAGGGCCAGCTGACTGGCCTGCGCCGCATTATCCGCATTGCTCTTGACGGCTGCCGTCATCTGCTCCATCGAGGAGGCGGTTTCTTCCAGGCTGGAGGCCTGCTGCTCGGTGCGTTGACTGAGATCCGTGTTGCCGCGCGAGATTTCGCGTGCGCCCGCGCCGACTTCGGCGGCTGCGGTGGAAATCGAGCGCAACACCTCCGCCATGTTGCCGATGAGGCGATTCATTCCCGACGCCAGGGTCTTGAAGAAACCGTCCTTACCCTCCTCCTTGATGCGCACCGTCATGTTGCCGTCGATGGCGCCGGAGACGGTTGTCTGCACTTCCTCTTCGATCGCCGCCTCCTGCGTGCGATCGATCCACTGCACCACCGTGCCCAAGCCGTTTGCCATCCTTGTCCGACACCGGATTGACGATGAGGCGCATGCTCGCATCGCCCATCTTCACGTCCAGGGTGGCGGCGGTCCTGAGGTTGGCCAGGAAGTTGGGCTGATCCGGGGGAGCGCAGTTGAAGAAGTCGAACGAGCTGCCCAGGATGCCCTCGGCATTGAAGTGAGCAACGTGCTTGCGAACCTCCGTGGCCCGAAGGCGGAAAATGGCCATGGCGTATTCGTTCGCATAGATGATCTTGCCGTCGGCATCCGCCAGCATCACTCCCACCGACACCTGGTCGAGGGCGACCCGGATCCTGGAGTTCTCCGCAGCTGCCAGGTGATCGGCTTCCGCTTGTCGGCGCTCGGCTTCCGCGCGCTGGCGGTCCTGCTCGATGCGCTCGACCAGGCTCTTTTGCATCTTTTCGACACTCGCGCTCAGGCTGGTGGTGTCACCCGGGCGCAGCACGATGTGGGTCGAGAAATCCCCCAAGGCGACCTTGTTCGCGACGGCGGCGACCTCCTGCGGCTCGCCGCCCAATTGACGCTTGAGCTGGCGCACCGACAAAAACGCGACCACGGCGGCGACGGCCGCGGCGACCAGCGATAAAAGGAGCAATAAAGTGCGGGTGCGCTTGTAGTCCGGCTCGACCAAATCCGCGCGCGCCTGGATCTGCGTGCGCTCGAGGTCGACAAATTTCTTGAGCTTGTCGAGGTATACGAGCTGCGCCGGCATGGCCTCATCGACGAGCACCCTCTTCGCCGAGGGGATGACCCCTGCGGCCATCAGGTCCAGGAATGCCGTTTTGAGCGTCTTGTAGTTCGCCCGGGCCTCGCTCACCTCCTTCAGCGCCGCCTTCTCCTCGGGCGAATCGGCGGTGGCGGCGAGGATCTCCGAATAGCGCTGATGATCGGCCGCGGTCTGCTTGATTCCCGCGATCTCCTGCTTGATCTTTTCCGGGTCGTCCAGAATCAATACATTGCTCGTGTGCCGAAGCGATTGCTGCAGGCTGAACATCCAGGCGTTGGCGGCTTCGACCTTCGGCAGCGTCTCGCCCGTGATCGCATGCATGGTCGCCTTGAAGTCTGCAAGCCGTTCGATGCTCAAAGCGATGGCGCCGGAGAAGACCACGATCACTGCCAAGAATGCGAGCGTGAGCCGCATGCCGATGGTACTGCGCAATTTCACGAATTACCTCATTCGCCGGAGAAATCGGCTTGGATGCATCGAGAATTATCGGCGCTGGCTCCGGATCCTTGAGCGCCGCGCCCGGACCGCATGGAGTCATCCCCGCATTCGAGCAAAATGAGACGCAGGTCCGCCGCAGACGGCGATCCGCACTCAAGTCCGCGACCGCGACGCCGCTAGTCGACTCTTAAGGGGGCGAAAGGCATCGCCCAGGCCCAGGAGCGCACGCAGTGACTGCCGATGATCGCACACCGACCTCGTTACCCATGAGCGGACCCCGTCAGTTGCTGACCTTCTCGCTGGGCGCGGAATATTATGGCGTCGACATCCTGCGAGTTCAGGAAATCCGCGGCTGGTCGCCCGTCACCAAGGTGCCGAAGCTGCCGCCGCACGTCCTCGGCGTGCTGAATCTTCGCGGCACGATCCTGCCGGTCATCGATCTGCGGGTGCGTTTCAGCCTCCCCTCCGCCGCGTTCACCGCCCTCACCGTGATCGTGGTGCTGTCCGTGCAGTCAGCCGATGGAACCCGCGAACTCGGCGCGGTGGTGGATGCGGTCTCGGACGTGGTCGACCTGTCACCGGCTGATTTGAAGAGAACACCCAGTCTGGGTAACGCGACGACCGCGGACTTCGTGCACAGCCTGGCCGTCGTCGACGGCCGCATGATCATTCTTCTCAACGTCGATGAATTGATGCGCGACGACATGGAGCAGGTCGCCGCATCCGACCTGTTGAGCGTCGCGTGAGCGGCGGCGCTCGAACCCCTCACCATGGCAGCGCAATCGAATTTGATGGATAGGTCGGTGCATTCGTCCCGGCCACCGGCGGCGCCGGGATTTGACGGGATACATCGCTTCTGGGATTCGAACCTTCAGCACTGGTCCGCCAAGATCCTTCCCGGGGAATTCTACGTCACCCGCAACGTGGAGGCGGTGAACACGGTGCTCGGTTCCTGCATCAGCGCCTGTCTTCGCAACGTCGAGACCGGGGTCGGCGGCATGAATCACTTCATGCTGCCGACGGACCGTTCTACCGGCAAGGATGCCTGGAATTCGGGCGACGGAACCCCTTCGACCCGCTACGGTATCTATGCCATGGAAAGCCTGATCAATGAGACGCTGAAGCTCGGCGCTCGCCGCGAGCGGCTCGAGCTCAAACTGTTCGGCGGCGGCCAAATCCTGCCGTCGCTCAGCGACATAGGTCCTCGCAACATCGAATTCGCACGCGGCTTTGCCGCCCTGGAAAGGCTCAAGGTGGCCGCCGAGGACGTGGGGGGCACGACGCCGCGGCATGTGATCTATTTCCCGGCGACCGGGCGGGTGCTCCTCAAACGGCTGAAGCCGATCGAGTCGACGAGGATCGCAGAGAGCGATGCGCTTTACCGCCGGCGGCTGGTGGAGCAGCCGACGGCCACGGACGACGTCGAGCTGTTCGATTGAACGGATGCACATGAACATGGAACGCATACGGGTATTGATCGTGGACGACTCGGCGCTGGTGCGCCGCCTGCTGACCGACATGCTGTCGAGCGACCCGGCGATCGAGGTGGTCGGGTCCGCGGGCGATGCCTACGCGGCGCGGGACAAGATCAAGGCGTTGAATCCCCACGTGCTCACCCTCGACGTCGAGATGCCGAAGATGGACGGCGTCACCTTTCTGCGCAATCTGATGCGCCTTCGCCCGATGCCCGTGGTGATGGTGTCGAGCCTCACGGAGCACGGCGCGGCGATCACGCTCGATGCGCTCTCCATCGGCGCGGTCGATTTCCTGCCCAAGCCCAAGATCGACGTGGCGGCGGGGTTCGATCAATATCGCGACGAGCTGATCGCAAAAATCAAGGCCGCGGCAAAGGCGCGACCGCGCCCCTTCCGCGCGGATGTCCAACCGCCTGAACGCCAAGGCGCCGATGCGGCGCCCCGAGGCATGGGCCGCCCGTTTCGGACCACGGATCGCATCATCGCGATCGGCGCATCGACCGGCGGCACCGAGGCCATCAAGGAAGTGCTCATGGCTTGCGAGCCGGACACTCCGGGCATCGTGATCACGCAGCATATTCCGAAGGCGTTCAGCGCCGCTTTCGCCCGCCGCATGGATGGGCTGAGCCGGATGACCGTCTCGGAGGCGCAGGATGGACAGCAAGTGCTCCGCGGGCACGTCTACATCGCTCCGGGCGACCGTCACCTGATGTTGACGCGGGACGGCGCCCGCTACGTCTGCTCGCTCGACGATGGAGCTCCCGTGAACCGCCACAAGCCTTCGGTCGATGTGCTGTTTCGCTCGGTGGCCCGGGCGGCCGGCAGCAACTCCATCGGGGTCATACTCACCGGCATGGGGCAGGACGGAGCGCGGGGTCTGCGCGAGATGCGCGAGGCCGGCGCCCACACCATCGCCCAGGACGAGGCCAGCAGCGTGGTCTGGGGCATGCCGGGCGAAGCGGTGAGACTCGATGCAGCCGTCGAAGTGCTGCCGCTCGATGTCATCAGCCGCGCACTGCATCAACGAATCGCGGATCCCATGCCTCTCGCGCAGATGGACCGTCATCACGAGCCGAGGACTCATTCATGACAAAGCACATTCTTGCGGTCGACGATTCGGCCTCCATGCGCCAGATGGTCGGATTCACGCTCCGGCATGCGGGCTACGAGGTGACCGAAGCCGCCGATGGCGTCGATGCACTCAATTATGCGCGCACCAATGCGGTCGATCTGGTGCTGACCGACGTGAACATGCCCAACATGGACGGGATCACGCTGGTTCGGGAGCTGCGCCAGCTCGACTCATACAAATTCGTTCCCATGCTGGTGCTCACCACCGAAGCGGGGCAGGACAAGAAAATGAAGGGCAAGGAGGCGGGAGCCACCGGCTGGCTGGTCAAGCCCTTCAATCCCGAAAAGCTCCTGGCCACCATCGCACGAGTGCTCTAGACAATGTCGATCGATTTCGAAATGGCGGAGATTCTCAAGGTGTTCTTCGAGGAGAGCTTCGAGGGCATCAGCGCCATGGAATCGGGTCTGCTCGCGCTCGAGGCGGGGGCCGATCGCGAAAAGATAAACACCATCTTTCGCGCCGCGCATTCCATCAAGGGAGGCGCGGGAACCTTCGGCTTCATGGAAATTTCCGAATTCACCCATTCGGTCGAGACGCTGCTCGATCAGATGCGCAATGGCGTCCGCGAGGTGAGCTCGGAGGTCGTGCAGGTTCTGCTGCAGTCGGTCGATGTGATGCGCGACATGTTGTCCCGTGCGCAAGCCGAGCAGCCGCTCGCCAATGAGCAAGCGCAGTCCGTCACGGCCCAGCTGGCGCGCATCCTCGCCCATGCCGGCCCGGTGAACCCGGAACCTGCCCCCGCCCCCAGCGCGCCCTCGAGCGACCCAGTCCCGAAGCTCGAGACGCCCGCACCTGGTACCGTCCACTGGCGGGTCGGATTTCTTCCGCATCCGACGCTGTTTGAGACCTGCAACGATCCCCTGCGGATTTTTGGGCAGCTCGAACCCATCGGCAAGATAACCTTGGTGGCCGACACGGCGGCGCTGCCGCCGCTCGCCGACCTGGATCCGACCCAGTGCCATCTGGCCTGGACGATCAGCGTCGAAGGAGCGGCGGTCACGAAGGCGCAGATCGCAGAAGTCTTCGATTGGGTCGACGCGAATTCCACCATCACCTACGAGCTCATGGACGTCCAGGCCGCCATGATCACCCCGGCGTTCACGGCGCCCGCGGCCGACGCACCGGCAGCTCCCGCGACTTGCGCGGCTCCCGCCGCACCCGCAATGCCAGCGGTGCCGGCGGGAGACCCCGCCCCGCACCCCCGGGCAGCTCCAACGCCGGAAGCGCCGGCGAATTCCACCCGCCCGGGCGCGGAATCGAGTTCGATTCGAGTTGCAACCGAGAAGGTCGATGCGCTCATCAACCTGGTGGGCGAGCTCGTGATCACCCAGTCGATGCTTGGCCGGTTCTCGGAGGATTTCGGCTCGCTCGACGTGGATTCGCTGCGCCGCTGCCTCGGGCATCTGGCGCGCAATACGCGCGAGCTGCAGGAGAGCGTGCTGAAAATCCGCATGCTGCCGATCAGCTTCTCCTTCAACCGCTTCCCGCGCCTCGTGCACGAACTGTCCCGCAAGCTCGGCAAGCGGGTGGACCTGCGCCTCAGCGGGGAGGGCACCGAGCTCGACAAGACGGTGCTCGAGAAGATCGCGGATCCGCTGGTGCATCTCGTGCGAAACTCGCTCGATCACGGCTTGGAGTGCCCCGAGGTCCGCATCGCGGCGGGCAAGAGCGAGACGGGAGTGCTCGAGCTCAACGCCTACCACGAGGGCGGCAGCGTGATCATCGAAGTGAAGGACGACGGTGCCGGACTAAACCAGGCGAAGATTCTCGCCAAGGCCCGCGAGCGCGGTCTCGTGGGCATGGACGCGACTTTGACCGAGGAGCAGATCTACAACCTGATCTTCCTGCCGGGATTCTCAACCGCCGAGTCGGTGAGCGATGTGTCCGGACGCGGTGTCGGAATGGACGTGGTGAGGCGCAACATCCTCGATTTGGGCGGCCACGTTCAGATCTCCAGCAGCCCCGGCCGCGGCAGCATGATCCGCATCCGCCTGCCCCTGACTCTCGCCATCCTCGAGGGGCAGATGCTGCGGGTGGGACGGGAGACGTATGTGGTCTCGCTGGTCTCCATGATCGAGACGGTGCGCCCAAAGCCTGAACACATCCAAACCGTCGGGGGCCGCAGCGAGCTGTTCAAACACCGCGAGGAATACCTCCCGGTCATCCGGCTGCACGAGCTGTTCGAGATCGAGCCCGACAGCCGCGACATCACGCGTGGACTCCTGGTCGTCGCCGAGTCGGACGGTCGACGCGTGGCCCTGCTGGCGGATGAGCTCCTGGCCCAACAGCAGGTCGTGATCAAGAGCCTCGAGGCGAATTTCAAGCAGGTGGCGGGGCTTGCCGGAGCGACCATCAACGGGGACGGCAGTGTCGCTTTGATCCTGGACGTACCCGGGCTGATAGCCCAGTTCCTCGCCCGCTCGCAGCCGCAGGGGCGTGCCGCATGAGCCCGGAGGACATGCGGCAATTCGTGAGCTTCACGCTCGGAACCGAGCACTACGGGGCCGAGATCAATCTCATTCATGAGCTCAAGGGCTGGGACACCGTGACGCGCATACCTTACACGCCGAAGTACCTGCTGGGTGTCCTCAATCTGCGCGGCGCGATCGTTCCGGTCATCGATTTGCGCATCCGATTCGGCCTGGAGCGGGTTCCTTACGATCCCTCGACGGTGGTCGTCGTGGTGCGTGTACCGGCCGAGCGCGGCGAGAGGACCGCCGGCGTGGTCGTGGACGCCGTCAATGAGGTGCTGCACGTTCCCAGCGCCGATGTGAAACCCGCCCCCGCGCTCACCGCCACCGCCGCCCAGACCTTCATCAATGGCATCGCCCAGGTTGGAGAACGGCTCGTGATGCTGCTCGATATCGGAATGCTGGTGAGCGCCAGCATCGCGGCGGCCTGATCATGGGAGAGCTCCATTGAACACCGTTGCGAGACCCGATGCGTCGGTTGCCGACTCGGGCGAGTTCCTGCTCGAGGCCTCGCTCCAAATCGGGGATGTTACCGAGGCGCGAAGGCGGCTGCTCGATGCGCTGGTCGGGGTGCGGCAGTTTTCGATCGATGTACACCGGCTCACCGCGGTCGATACCGCGGGCGTGCAGCTTCTGCTCGCCGTCGTACGGGAATGCATGCGTCGCGGCATCGGGTTTTCGTGCCGGGGCGAATCGCCGGCGCTCTCCCTGGCGCTGCGCTCCCTCGGGCTCGACGGCGCTCTCGAGCAGGGCCGATGAGCGCTGACGGCACCCGTGAGCTCGCGCGCGTGCTGGAGATGCTCGGGTCGCAACTCGAGCATTCCGTACGGGACTCCGCTCAGGAATGGGCGGATGTCGGCGCGGCGTTCGACCGGCTGTCCGCCGCCAACGCACGGCTGGAATCGTTGAGCCAAGCCTCGCCCTCCTCGAGGGCGATCCATGGCGAGACCGAGCAGATTCGCGCATCACTCGGCGAGGCGGTCATCGCCTTGCAGCATCACGACCGTTTGGCACAACGCTTGGGGCATATTCGGGCGGGAATCGATGACTTGCGACACCTCTTGAACAGCGGCGTCGAGCGATCGAGCCCGGAGTGGCTGATGCGCCTCCAGTCGATCGAGCGGATGCAACACGATGAGCATGCGCGCCTGGTCGCCGTCGACTCCGAGCCGCGCGGCAGCGTGGAGCTATTCTGATGATCGCCCCGCCCGCGGCCAGGCCACCGATGCGCGAGCGGGAGTTCGAGCTGCTCGATGCCGATTTCCATGCGCTGCGCGAAATCATCAAGATCAGGGCCGGCATCCATCTGTCCGACGGGAAGAGGGAATTGGTGTATGGCCGGGTGTCACGCCGGCTGCGGCACCTGAAGCTTCGCACCTTCGCCGAATATCGGCGGCTGCTCGAATCGAACGAGGCGGAGCTGGTCGAATTTTGCAATGCGATGACGACCAATCTGACGTCGTTCTTCCGCGAGTCTCATCATTTCGATTATCTGCGCGAGCATGTCCTCGAGCCCCGCCTGCGCGATCCACGCGCGTCGCGTCGCATCCGGATCTGGTCGGCGGCGTGCTCCTCCGGCGAGGAACCCTATTCGATCGCCATGGTAGTGCGCGAGACATTGCAGAACTTGCGGCAGTGGGACGTCCGCATTCTGGCGACAGATCTCGATACCGAAATCCTGGCCCGTGCGAAGGCGGGCGTGTACCCCGAGGACCGCCTCAAAGGGCTCGCACCGCAGCGCCTGGCGACGCACTTCTCCCCGACTCCGGGCCGGCCGGGACATTTCAGCGTCGCGCCGGAGATCGCCGCCCTGATTACCTTCAAGCAGCTCAATTTGACGCGCGATCTGCCGATGAATGGACCGCTGGACGCCATTTTTTGCCGAAACGTGATCATCTATTTCGACAAGGACACGCAGCGGAATCTGTTTGCCAAGATCGCGGTCCTGCAACGACGCGACGACGTGCTGTTTTTGGGTCACTCCGAGAGCCTTTTCAAGGTGTCCGACGACTATGCGTTGCAGCGCAAGACCATCTATCGACGGGTATGAGGCGGGATTTTTAGTGCGAGACGGCCTGGGAGGATAGCTACATGAAGATCATGATTGTGGACGATTCGATGGCGATGCGCATGATCGTGCGCAAGACCCTGCGCATGGCGGGCTTCGACGGGCATGAAATTGCCGAGGCCGACGACGGCGCGAAGGCCCTCGCGGCGATCACGGCGGCCCCGCCCGACCTCGTGCTCTCGGACTGGAACATGCCCAACATGACCGGCCTCGAGCTGCTCGAAAATTTGGCCAAGGCGGGAAGCAAGGTCAAGTTCGGGTTCATCACCACCGAGGCGACACCGGACATGCGCAATCGCGCGGCGAGCGCAGGCGCAAAATTCCTGCTATCGAAGCCGTTCACGCCCGAGTCGTTCAAGGAAACGCTCGGCCCCCACATCAAATGAGGCCTCCCCGCCCATGAGCATGTACCCGATTCCGACCGCGGCCCAGGTCAAGGATCTGCTCGGCATGTTGTTCGACGGCACCGCCGTCAAACCGGCCTCGAAACTCGATGTATCCGCGGCCTCGACGAGCTACGTCGGCGTGTACATATCCGACGGCGGCGACCCCGTCGCGCTCTGCGCCTGCAATCTGGATTTCGCGGCGGGCGCCGGCGCCGCGCTGTCCATCCTGCCGCCGAACGCCGTCAAGGATGCCATCAAGAGCAAATCCTTGCCGGGACCCATGCAGGACAACTTGCGCGAGCTCATGAACATCTGTACCCGGCTGGTCATCAAGGACGGCAGTCCCCACCTGAGATTGCAGGAAGTATATTCCGCCAAATCGCTGCCGGCCCCCGCGGCGGCGATCGCCGGTGTGGCGACTGGAAGGGCGGACTTCGAGGTCGCGCTGGGCCGCTACGGCGGCGGCGTGTTGAGCGTGATGGCGAAGTGATCGGCAGCTAGCGCGCTGCTTTTCGTCGCCCAGCCGCCAGGACCTTGAAGGCCTCGGTCACCGCTGCATCCACCACGGCCGCTTCCTTCGCCCGCTCGGCGTTGGACCGGTGAAACATCAAGTCGATGGAATAGCGGATGTACTTGGGCTTCAGCATGTTGAGCGCGAGGCACGCGGCGTCGACCAGCATGTCCTGATTCTTCGCAAACTGGGGATATTTCGGCGCCAACTCCTTGACGCGCTCGAACACCAGCGTTTCCTGAAAATTCCGCGCGGATTCAAAGTTGATAGACATGACTCTCCGTTGTGTCACGCGGCCCCGCCCCGCCCCGCCCCGCGAACCGCGATCGCTCCCGATCGGGGACAGGTTTTACATAAGCTCACCCGCCACGCTCGCGCAGGCCTCCATAGTAGCGGCGGGGCGCGGCGAATCTAAAATCTCCGAGACCCGAGTTGCGGAAAGTACGTAGGCAACGCGGAACACCACGTAGGAGCAGGAGCCGGGCTTCCTGCGCCCCCGCGGGGGAAGCGCGCAGGCCGTCTCAGAAGTTGAATTTGATGTCGAGCCCGACCGTTCGCGGTTGATTCGTCACCACCCGCTCGACCGACGGAATCGTCCAGGAGAAGCCCGTGGTGTTGATGCCGAGATCGGCGTGCTTGTTGGTCACGTTGTCGGCGAAAATGAAACCGGAGAGCTGTTTGCCCGCCAGTCCGACGCGCAGGCCGACTAGATCGTAGGACGGAAGCGTGGCGTACGTGTATTCGATATCCGTCGATTGACCCACGAAGGAATTGTTGGCCCGCGCGACCAGCTTGTAGGAGTCCGATACCGGCGTCGTGTACGTGAGCGAGGTGGTTTCCGTGAACTTCGGAACGTTGAGAATCGGCAGTCCATCGGATAAGGACGGATCGACGGCGGTCACGCTCGGATTCACCGAAGTGAGCGTGGAATGGGTGTACGTCCCGCTGAAGGTCAGGGTGAGCTCCGGGGTGAGCAGCGCCGACAGCTCGATCTCGGGCCCATACGAGGCCGCATCGCCCGCATTGACGGTGAGGGGATAGCCGCAGGTCTGGTTGACGACCTGTTGCACCTGCGTCCAGCGGATGTAGTACACGTCGGCATTCAAGACCAGCCGGCTGTCGAGCATTCTCGCCTTCTCGCCCACTTCGTAGTTCCAGGTGGTGTCCGGCCCGTAGGTCTCGGGACTGATCGTGCAGATGCTGCTCGGGATCTGCTGGTTGATGCCACCCGGCCTGAAACCCCGGGCGATGGTCGCATAGAGAGTGAGGTCGTGATTTTGCTCATAGGACAGCGTGACCTTGGGGTTGGCGCCGCTGTTCGACTGCGTGAACGAATTGTAGGTGGCGCCGGCGTTACCCGAATCGGTGGCGAAGCCCGAGGTTTCCTCGTCGGCGCGGCTGTCGAACTTGTAATAGCGCAGGCCGGCCGTCAGCTTGAGCTCGTCGGTGAACGCATAGGAGCTTTCGCCGAAAACGGCGTATTGCTTCATGTGGTACGGGTTGTGCGCCTGGTAGATGATGCCGTCGGGATTGGCGGCCGCGCCGCCCACCGAGATGTCGGCGAGCGGAGCCGAGGCATTGTATTCCGTGAAAATGGATTCGAACCTGCTGAAGAACAAGCCGCCGATCCACTGCCAGGGGCCCGCGCCGGTCGAGGCGAGCCGCAGCTCCTCGCTGAATTGACGGGTCGAGTCCGTTTCGTTGAACGGAATCTGGTAGTACTGCGGAAGGGTGGCACCGAACAGACCTGCCACGCTGTAGAGCGCCTCGGAGACATCCGAGGTCTGGCTCTCCCCACGCGAGTAGTACGCGCTGGCGGAGGTGAGCTGCGCAAAGCTCAGGTCGTACGATACGGTGAGGCCGTAGAGACGGAATTCGTCGTAGAAGGGTTCATCGTTGTTGAACGGCTGAAAGTGCTCGTTCGCGATCCCCGGGGGCGAATCGTACTCGTCGTAGTCGCCCTTGGTGATGTTCTGGTACATGACCGTCGCATCGATTGTCAATCCGTCCGCCGGTCGCGCCAGAAGCTCGGCGCGACCGCCTTGCAGCCGTTCCCAGTTGACGCGCGGCACCACGGCCTCGGGCGTCACGGCGGTGACATCGCCGCGCGTGCATCCCGGCCAGCCCGCACCGCAGGGCCCCGGGCCGGTGGGCACGGGAAACGCCTGGCCCAACACCACCCGCTTGATCCAACCGTCGGTGTACTTGTCGGTCAACACCACGCGCATGGCGAGACGATCGTCGATCAATGGAACGTTCAACATGAGGTTGCCGCCGCGATTGAAGCCGCCGCCGTCGGTGCCGGAGCCGATGGCCTCGACGGCGCCCTCGAAGGTGTTCAATTTCGGTTCATTGGTCACGAGCTTGACGGTGCCGCCCATCGAGCCGGATCCATACAGGGTCCCTTGCGGACCGCGCAGCACCTCCACCCGGTTGACGTCGAACAGGTCCGGATCGATCACCACCTTGCCGTTGAGGGCCGCGGCGGGCGGTGTGAGCGGATAGTCGTCCAGATAGAAGCCCACGGTGGGCGAGGCACCGCCCGAGGACGACAAGCCGCGCATCTCCAGTTCCGTTTGCCCCGCTCCCGCCGTGCGCTGGGAGATGCCCGGAACCGCTTGAATGATTCCGCCGATGCCGGTGATGCCTTCCTGCTGCAGAAGATCCCCGGACAGCGCCGTCATGCTGATCGGGGTGTCTTGAACGGTGGATGAGCGCTTCTCGGCGGTGACAACGATCTCCTCCAGGGCATCGCCGCGGCCCGACGCGGCGTGGCCGACAGCGTCGGCGTCGGCGGGGTCCGCCGCGGCGAGCCCGCGCGCCACGCTCAACAGCGAGATGAGGAGTAGAGAAACTAGCTGCGGTGATTTCACGGTGATCCCCACGTGTAATTGTATTCAGCCCAACTGCGCCCGCTTTTTACCAGCAACGACCATGCCGTGCAAACAGCGCCCTCACGCGATGCGGTGGGATCGCAGCGCCTCGTAGTGCGGCTCGGCCTCTTCGGCCAAGGCCTGCAGATGCGGTGGCAGCGGCGGGGCGAGCGCCGGTGCCTGCGGTTCGAAGCCCGTCGAGCGCTCCACGGAACGATACCACGCCGGTGCCCACACCCCATCCGTCGCGCGGCGCCCAGCCGGCCAGTGAAGCATCGAGGGGACATAGGATATGCCGAGGGCCGCGCACAGGCGCTCGAGCGTCGCGCCGGGATTCTCGAGCACATCGGCGGCATCGACCACCGGCGGCGCCGCGCCGAGCCGATCGGCTTCGCGCTCGAACAGCTCGCGCTGCTGCACGAAGCCTATATCCGAGGCGGTGACCGTCGCGCGCTTCAACGCATAGGAGGCGAGCACCGCCCGGGGATGACGTATGAGAAAGGCATTGCGCATCCGAGCCATCCAACCCAGCGCGAAGTCCGGCAGCATGTGCAGTGTCATCTGCTTTTGATAGCAAACCGGCTTTGCGCCGGGCACCGCCCCGAGCAGCATCGCTTCCACCTCCTCGGGATCGACCGATTGCGATGCGATCACCGCGTCGCGCATGGGGTGATCGAGGCCGGTGCGATGAAGATAGGCGGCGTAGAAGGGTTCGTCGATGACGGCGGTGTCGCCGCGCGCTTCGAATGAACGCATCATGGCCGTGGAGATGTTGCGCGGTCCGGACCACATGGCGATGCGAACCGACTCGTCGTTCATCCCTGCGCCGCCGCCTGCGCGTCCTTGAGCGCCTCATACAGCGCCCGCAGCCGCTGCGTCACAGGCCCGGGCATCGTGCCGGCGCCGAGTGACCGTCCGTCGATTTCGCGTACGGGCGTGATGCCGCCGAAGGTGCCGGTGACGAACGCCTCGTCGGCCGCATACGCGTCCTCGGGGCCGAAGTCCCCGACGCCGAGCGGGATATGGTGCTGTCTGCAGAGCGCGAGCACGTTCGCGCGCGTAACCCCATTGAAGCAGAACTCGCCGCCCGACGTTTTGACCTCTCCGTGGCGGACCCAGAAGAAGTTCGTGGCATTGCAGCTCGAGATGAAGCCGTGCGGATCCAGCATCAGCGCCTCGTCGGCCCCCGCGTCGATCGCCTCGAGCAAGGCCGTGATCAAATTGAGGCGGCTGTGGGAATTCAGCCGCATGTCGAACATATGCGCGGGCGTGCAGCGAATGCTCGCGGTGTGCAAGCTCAAGCCGCCCGCGATCAGCGCCGGATTGGGCGCCTTATAGTCGGCGACCATCACCACCGTGGCACGCCCCAGCGCATTGCGCGGGTCCTGGTTGGGAGCGGATTTCAAGCCCCGGGTCACCATCAGCCGCAGGTGGACGCCGTCGCGCATGCCGTTCGCATCGAGCAGGCGGTGGATTTCAGCGATCAGGGCGCCCCGATCGAGGCCGATGTCGAGATGGATCTTTCCCGCGCCCCAGTAGAGCCGATCGAGGTGATGATCGAGAAAGAGCAACGCCCCCCGATGCAGCCGCAACCCCTCCCAGACACCGTCGCCGACCACGAACCCGCCATCGAAGATGGACACCGTCGCTTCGCCGCGGGGCACGAGTCGGCCGTTGAGATAGACCAGCGCCCGGGCGTTGCGGGGATCGTCGGCGAAGTCCTGACTTCCGGCCATGAAAAATGCGGTCGCACGAGTTGGGCAGCAGGGCCGCAAGCTTAGCACGCTGCGCCGGGGTGGGCGCCGCGGGGATGCGGCGCGGTCAGTCGACGATATCGGGAGCCAGCGGCTCATCGGCCGTCGCACTGAGCCAGGTCGCCGGACGGTGCCGCAGGTTGAGATAGTAGTATCCGAGCGCCAGCAGGAACACGGTCGTCAGGAGTATGGTGCTCGGCCGCCCGGCATCGGGGTCCATCCAATCCGCGGCCACCGCCAGTCCGGTGAACGCCACGCAGAACAACGGGAGCACCGGGAAAAATGGCGATCGATAATGCGCGCCGAGCAGTCCCCGCGGCCGCCCCACCAGCAGGGCGATCGAAATCAGGCCGTACGCGGACACATCGCCGGAAAGATAGATCAGCAGGTATTTCTCACCGAGCAGCGTGGCGACCGCCGATACCCCCCCGACGATCAAGGTGGCGATCAAGGGCGAGCAGAACCGGGGATGCAGACGGGACAGCAGCCGATTGACGGGTCCGGGCCAGATCCGGTCGCGGCCCGTCGAATAGAGCAGCCGGCCGAACACCATGCACGAGGCAATCACGTTGTTGAAGAGCGCCGCGACGACACCGATGCTGACCAGCGAAGCTATGGTCGCGCCGCCGGTTTTGGCGAGATAAGCAGCGATCGGCGCCTCCGCGCCGAGCATCTGCCCGAGATTCGATACGCTGGTGAGCACGAGTACGATCGGGATCGCCACGATCACCGCGGCGATGAACCCCACCCAGGCGATGACGCGGCCTATTCTGCGCTCGGCGTCGCGCATCTCCTCGGCGAAGAACATGGCCCAATTCGCCCCGGCGGTGGCCCACACTCCGGAGACGGTGGCGAGGCCCAGCGTGAAGAATGAGACCGGCCGCAAAATGCCGTTCTCCAGCATCAAAGGGTGGACGATCAATTCGTGTACCGGACGCACCGGATGGAGCAGCGCAACCCCCGTGAGCAGCGCCAGGGCGAGGACCTCGATCCCGAGAAACACGCCCGTGACAGCGGCGCCGAGCTGCACGTTCAACGCGGCGATGACGGCGCCCACCGCGATCGATCCCACCGCAATGGTCGCGAGCGGCACTTGCGGCGCGAGCACCCGCACATAGTCGCCGAGGCCCACGGCCGTGAAGGCCACGAAGGCAAAGGCGCCCGGGATCGCCAGAACCATGTACGGAAAGGCAATCGGCGGCCCGAGCACCGCCCCGATGCCGGGATAGATTCCCCCGGCCCGTGGAAAAGCCGCACCGAGCTCGGCATGAATCAGCGCGAGCAGCGCCGAAATCACACCGCCCACGATGAAGGCGATGGCGGCGCCCGATCCGGCAAGGTGCAGGATCGCGTCGCCACCCAAATACACACCGCTCACCGGAGACAGTGCGGAAAAGGTCAACAGCATCACCCCTGTGGGACCCAGCACCCGGTTGAGTGTGGGCGCCGAATGGGAGGTTGCCGGATCATGCACGTGTCGAACCCTCCGCCGCGAGAGCTTACGTCGCGACGCGAGCGGGCGTCAACGGATTCGGCGCGCACGGAGCGAAGGCGTGCAACTCGTGCCGCCGCCTCCGAATAGCTGGGTTTCGCTGGCGCGGCGCGGAGGTCACCCCGACCGGCACCGCACTTGAAATATCCCACGGCGACCCTAGATTCGCGATGGCTGCCCGGCCTGCGTCGAGCGACCGGGTCCTCGTTGAATACCTATATTAAGGAGTGGTGCCATGAGTTCGGTAATGCGACAAGATCCATGGGGTGCAATGCCGCGCCTCCAGGAAGAGATCAACCGCCTGTTCGGCAACGCACGCGAGAACGACAGCAGTTCGGCTACCGCGACCTGGATTCCGCTGGTCGACATCCATGAGTACGCGGATCGGTTCGAACTCTATGTGGATCTGCCGGGCGTGGATCCCAGCAAGGTCGAATTGACACTCGACGGCGGCATTTTGACCTTGTCCGGAGAGCGCCAACAGCCGGTTCGAAAAGATAGCGAGGACGCGCAAGGGCGGCGCATGGAGCGCGGACACGGGCAATTTTATCGTCGCTTTGTCCTGCCCGACACCGTCGACAGCGAAAAGGTGAATGCGACGGGGAACAACGGCGTTTTGACCGTGACGATTCCAAAACAGGCCAAGGCGATGCCCCGCAGGATTCAGATAGGCAGCTGACGAACCGCGGCCGCTGGCCCATGGCCGACAGGCCGTGGGCCAGCCGCCTAGCGAGTCAAATCGCCCTCCCTGATCGCGGCGACGATCCGGCCCATATTGAATATCCGCTTCCCCTCATCGCCGATGTGCAGCAGCGGCGACAGGACTTCGTACACCCTGCGCGGCCCCGGCCCGAGATCGTCAGGAACCAGACGGCGGCGCGCAATGGCCCACACGGCAATGACCATTTCCAGCGCGACCGTCTCCCAGGCGCGCTCGACGAGCGTCTCTGTTTGAGAGACTGAAAGCGGCAGCAGGCTGGTGACATCTTCGACGCCATCGGCCGTGTGGCCGATGTAGTGCAAAAAGACCGGCGCCGCTGCGGCCATCAATGAGCCCATGCGCGCCGAGCCGATGTAATTCAAATTGATGGACAGGATGCCGCCGTCGGCGGCGCCCTCCTCCGCCAGTCCGACGGGCAATCCCGAGAACGGCGGGGATTGCAATTTCAAGGCCCGCTCCATGCTTTGCACCGCCACTTTGGCGAGCGCCTGGCGCAGCATGTCCATCGACAATGCCGGCAGCAGCGATACCATGCTCGATGAAGTGAACAGTTCGCCCGCATCGAGATCCACGAGGGGATTGTCGACGGAAGAGTTGATCTCGGCTTCGAATTGCGTTTTCGTCCAGGACCAGGCTTCGTATCCTGCGCCATGGATCTGCGTGATGCTGCGAAAACTCAACGGGTCCTGCAGGAACCTCGCCTCGCCCGGGCGATGCAGCCGGCTGCCCGCCAATGCGCGGAGCAGGCTGGCCCTGGATCGCGCCTGGCCCGCGCCGCGATCGCCGCCCGCGGCGGACTCGCTGTGCGCCCGTAATCCGCCTCGCAAACCCTCCAGCGCGGTCGCAGCCGCCAGATCGAAGGCGGCCAGCAGCCGCTCGATTTGCACCAGCACCAGAGCTCCGGAGCCGAGTGCAAAGCTGTTGTTGTCGATCAACGAGACCGATTCCTTCGGTGCGAGCCTCATGGGTTTGGGCAGCACGGGCGGCTTTCCGTCGAGCGATGCGCCCAGCACCGCGAGGCCGAGCTGCGAGAGCGGCGTCAGGTCGGCGATGCCGAACGAGGCATCGCGACGAATGGTGGGCATCCGCGGCGCCGCATACAGATCGAGCAGGCGACGGACGAGCTCGGACCTTACTCCGGTCCGCCCCCCCGCGAGGTTATTGAGCAATACGACGAGGGTGGCTCTCACCGCGCTCTCCGACGCCGCGGGCCCGGGGAAATCAGTCGCCTCGCTGATGATCATCCGATCGCTGAAGGCCGCGACGTCCGCTGCCGAGACTGCCACATCCTTCTGCGACCCGATCCCAGTATTCGTGCCGTAAATGGTCGCTCCGGCAGCCAGTTGTCGATCCACGATCGCGCGCGATCGCCCAATGCGCTCCCAGGCTTCGGGCGAGAGATCCAACGCCTGCGGTTTGCCCGATAGCTCGTCGATGCGATGAACCGACAAATGCTGTCCGTCGAGCCGGTGTGTTGTCCGCATTCGAATGCTCCAACAGGGAGGTCAAAACTTGTAGGTGGCCCTCAGACTCAGCGTACGCGGGCGACCGACGAAGTGCTCCGGCACGAATTGATCGTCGTTGATGTAGGTGACGTAGCGTGCGTCCGTGATGTTTTCGCCGTATAGCTGGACGAGCCACGAATCCTTGGCGACCCCGACCGCCGCGTCGTAGGTGGTGTAACCCGGCTGATCGAAATTCTCGACGTACCCTGTTGCCGAGTACGAATGGGACTGGTGCACCCCGCCTGCCTGCACGAAAGGATGGTAGTCGTTCACCGTGAACTCATACCGGGCGCGCAGATTCGCCTGGAAAGGAGGCGACTGTGCAAGCGGGCTGTTGATCTGTCCGTAAGGATTCGGGATCGAGGTGATGGGCTGACCATGAATATCGATCAGGTAGGGTGAGTTGGTCTGATTGCTGCTGTTCCACGCGGCCGAGCCGGTGAGCGTCAGCCCCTGCGTAACCCGCGCGACCACCTGGGTCTCGACACCCCGCACGCGGTAGCTGGGTCCGTTTGCGATGAATTCCTGATTGCCAAGGCCGCCCTGAGGATCGAACACCTCCGTCTGGACGTTCTTCCAATCTTCCTGATAGAGCGTCGCGTTGAATTCCAGATGATGGTTCAGCCATTCGGTCTTGAATCCGAGCTCGTTGTTGATCAGCGTGTCGGGCGCAAAGGTCAGCGGCGTGTTGTAGGTGCCGTTGAGCACATTCTTGGACTGCCGATTGAATCCGCCCGGCCGAAAGCCCTGGGACCAGGTGTAATAAATGAGGATGTCATCGGTGGCCTTGAAGCTCACGTTCGCGCGGCTTCTGAATCCCGAATAGACGTTGTTGAGATTCTCCGCGTTCAGGTTGGTGCCATAGGTGTAGTTGCTGCAGGGGGTGGTCGTGGTATAGCCGACATAGCAGTCGAAGCTGCTGACGGCGCTGCCCACCTCGCTGTTCTTGAAGTGATAATAACGTGTGCCCACCGTCAGCGTGAGTCTCTTCGGAATGATGTCGAAGTCCATCGAACCGAAGGCGGCGGTCTGTTTATAGCCGCGCGTAATGTCGTCGAAGAACGCAACGTTCGAATTGCGCACGTTGGGATCGTTCGACGTGGCGCCCGGGGGCGGAATCAGCGGCGCGAAGCCCGGCGCTGTCTTGTACAGCCAGTTTGCGGTTTCCTCGATTTTGTAGTCCTCCCAGAAAACGCCGACGATTCCCCGCGTACGCCAATCGTCCGGGGTGCTCAGGCGAAGCTCCTGGCTGTTGTGCGTATTCGTCTCCGTGTCCTGCCAGGTGGTGCTTGGCGAATAGCATTTGCCCGGTGCTCCGTTGGCGCCGGGAACGCATTGGTAGTAGTCGGCATAAACTCCTCGCGCATACGCGGTGTAGTCCTGCACCTGCTCGACGTGGCGTACGAGATAGCCCCCCGCGTACACGAGCTTCAAATCTCCGACATGGCCATTGATGGTAAGGGAGGTGTTCTCGAAGCGGTCCTTGTTGTAGGACGGGTTGTAAAGCTGAACCGACAGATCCGGCAATGCCGTCGCCCGGGGTCCCCCCGGATTGGCCGCGACCGCCGGTCCCGAGGACTCGGGCATTTCGTAGAACACGCCCTGCGCGTCCATCTGCTGGTAGGACTGGCTCAGCAGCGCGTTCCATCCGTCGCTGAACTTGTAGAGCGCTTCCGTTCGGATCCCCTCGTAAGTGACCGGATTGATGGCATTGGCAACCATATTGGAATTGCTGACGCTTCCGGACGAGGAGGTGCTGTAGCTCGGCACGTTGTTGGTGTAGCCCGCATAATGAATGCCCTTGTCCGCACTGCTGCGGACGAAGGTGCCCGGAACATTGTTGATGTACCCGCCACGGCTGTCGGAGTAGATCACTCCCCGCAGCGCCAAAGTCCCGGGCACCAGCGGAATGTTGATGACTCCGGTCGCGTTGCTGCTCGGATCCCCATGAGCGGTCACCCCGTAGCCCGCATCCGCGCTGCCCTCGGTCACGTCGAGTTTTGGCTTGTTCGTGATGTAACGGAGCACCCCCGCCTCGGCTCCCGAGCCGAACAGGGTGCCTTGCGGACCCTCGAGCACCTCGATGCGCTCGAGGTCCGCCGCATAGATGTCGAGGTTTCGGCCGGGAAGCTGCCCGGATTGCTCGTCGAGATAGATGGCGACGTTCGGGAAGGTGCCCACGCCGCCGCTCCCCTGATTGCCGACTCCCCCCGTCGACAGGCCCCGCATATATACATTTCCCTGGCCGGGACCGTTGCTTGCGGCCGTCACATTGGGGAGGTATCTCACGAAATCGTCGAAGGTTTCCACGTTCAGCTGGGTGAGGCTCTGCGCTGTGAGCGCCTGAATCGTGATCGGCACGTCCTGCATGTTTTCTGTGCGCCGCTGCGCTGTTACCGTGATTTCCTGGATCTCTCCGGTGCCCGTATCGTCGACGGCGGGTGCGGCATGCAGCGGCACCGCCGCGGTGCCCCCGCTCAGAATGGCGGCAATGGCGTATGAGAGCTTGTGATCGGACTTCATGCTGCATCCCCAGTGTTGTAGTGTCGGCAATGCTGATCAAATATCGAGGTCAACCGACTCCGTCGGACGCGAACAGCAGAGCAGGATTTCATCTTGCGCAAGCTCGACTAGCGGCGTCTCGATGTACGCCACTGCGCCGCGCCTGATCGTGCTGAGGCAGGTACCGCACACCCCGGCCCTGCAGGAGAACGGCGGGGACACTCCATGTCGTTCGGCAAAATCCAAGAGAGAGTGCGCGCCGGAATCCCAATCCGCGGCGATGTTGGAGCGCAGGAAGGTGACCTTTACCCGACCCGTCGCGCCGGTGGCAGCGGGCGTCCGGGCGAGTTCGGGCGACTCGGGCGATCGCGGCGGTCCGGACATCTCGCAGAGGCTCAATCGCTTGTCGCCGGTGATTTTCGCTCGGCTTCGATCAACCGCCCGAGACGCTGCCTGAAAGTCAGCGGCGCCCGGTCGATGGCGAGATCGATGTTCGGCGTGACCCGGTTCTTCAGTCCGTCGTGCACCGCGGCCAGAATCTGCCGGTCCTCCGCAAATACAGCCTGTATGCCCTCATCCATGATACGCGTGAGTTCCTGATCTTCGGGCGCGAAATTACGCATCTGAAACCAGAAGTAACGCGTGTGATCCTGATCGATCGGAGTCAGAAAATTATAGGAGTCCATCAGCAAGGCTTTCTCGTGCAGGGGCTTGCCGGCACCGCCGGTGCCGGACGGCACGAATACCGACCTGATGATCGCATGGCTTGGGTAACGGACCTCATAGTGCTGGAGGCGATCGCAGCGCCCCTCGAAGCTCAACAGAGGTGCATAAAAGGGCGCGGCGTCCACATCGTGCATCCATCTCGCGGCGATGACCCCCTCGGGTAGGGTGGTGACTTGCACGGGAACATCCTCGCAATCCGAATTGCCGAAGGAGCTACGGTGCACCCAGGCGACGTGCGAAGGATCGAGAAGGTTGTCGGTGACGTAGAGATAGTTGCAATCGATCGTCATGCTGCCGCCGCGGTCTCTGCCCCAGGCGGGATCATCCACATGCTCGACCGGGAAGAGCTTTCCCGAGTCCGCCTGCCGGGGGTCGCCCATCCAGATCCATACCAGTCCGTGACGCGAGACGGTCGGATAGCTGCGCACGCGGGCCGCCGGCGGAATCTTGGTGGTTCCCGGCACGCGTGTGCAGCAGCCGGCGGCATCGAATACGAGGCCGTGGTACCCGCATTCCACCTCATCGCCGCGCAAACGACCCATGGAAAGGGGCAGCTTTCGATGCGGACACGCGTCCTCGAGCGCCACGGGGTCGCCGCCGACCGCTCGGAACAGAACGATGCGCTCGCCCAGAATGGTGACGGGCTGTAGGGAGCGCGCGACTTCCTCGTCACGCGCGGCGACGTACCAAGCGTTTTTCAAGAACACCGGCTGCTCCAGATCCGACCCTTGTCAAGCCTAGACCCGGCCGCCGTTCGCGTCAGCGCACGCCCGTTAGGTATTATTTTAGATAAACTAAATGATCGGCCCGACTGGGAGTGGATCGTGACCAAATTACCTTCGCTGCGCAGCATCCAGGCATTCGAAGCGGTGGGAAGAACCGGAAGCGTGACGGCGGCCGCGGCGGAGCTGGAGGTTTCCCCGGGGGCGATCACTCAACAGGTTCAGGCGCTGCAGGCGCATCTGAAAATCCGCCTGCTCCAGCAGCGAGGTCGGGGTGTGGAGCTCACTCCGTGGGGTACGCTCTATCTGCAGCGTGTATCGTCCGGCATGCAGCAACTGCGAAAGGCCAAGGACGATGTCGACCGGGCTCAGCGCTCGAATCATCTGGTGGTCAGCGCCCTCCCCTCGATCGCGATCGGATTGCTGGGTCCGGTCATGTACAAGTGGAAGTTGCTCCACCCCGAGGTCGACATCCTGATCGACGGCAGGGATCCCGAGCCGAGCCTCGAGGACAATGAAGCCGATTTTCGGGTGTCGTACGGCAATCGTCACCGACAGCATGCCCGCTTCACGCACCTGTTCACCGATCGCGTGCTGGCGGTGGCCAGTCCGGCATTGTTCGCCCCGCGCAAACGCATTGCCAACCCGCGGGATCTGCTCAAATTTCCGTTGATCGGCGTCGAGTGGGGGCCGGAATACCTCCCCCCGCCCACCTGGCGGGATTGGTTCGCCGCGGCGGGCGTCACCGTCGAGCAGGTTTCCTGCCACCTGACGTTCACCCTGCCGACGGGAGCGATCTACGCAGCAATCGAAGGTCGGGGTGTCGCGCTCGCACAATATTCGATGACCGCCAGCGCCATCGAGACGGGTGCGCTGATTCAAGTCTCGCCGACGGAGTTGAACCTGCCTGAAAGCCATTTCCTCGCCTGGAACCGCGCCGCGCTGGATAAGACGTTCGGCGCCTCCTTCCACCGCTGGCTGATCGGCATGGCCCGAAAATTGTAGGGGCGGCGCGTGGTGAGGTTCACGCCGTCCCTCCCGGCCATCCCATTGACCGGTTCAATAGCCGCATGCCTCCGCCGGGCGGCGCAGCGCGCGTCGCGTCGGAGATTTCAGAGGCCACCATCCACAGCGCGGCATGCGCAGAACGCTAAGCCGGTCTGTTTGCGGAACGAGGAGATCCTTGGAGAAGTCGGCGGGAATCAACCTTTCGTAAATCGATCGTAGAGCAGTCGTATCGAAGAGATTCGATCGCGCATCGTGCGTCGCCCGCAGGCTGCTGATCGCCGCATCGAATCGCGGTCGAAACAGCGCCAGTAAGCGAGCCCATGTGCCGCCGAAGATGAACGTATTCCACAGTCCGCCGGCGTTGATGAGCTTACGAGCCAGCCGCGTGTCCGGCTCCTCCACGAATTCATAGACGCCGGTTGCCATGTGCATGGCGTCGTACCACGGAATGATGTAGCCGAGCTGGTCGTGGGGTCCTTCGGGTACGGCGCCCAGGAGATAAACCTTGGTGGGGTCTTTTCTCATCCACTCCGCCATGCAAGAGAGCGAGGAGTTGATGATCTCCTCATCGCTCACGAGGTGATCCGACGGCAGGAAGAGGATCGGAGTATCCGGGGAAATGCGCGAGCCGACGCTCAGCAGCGCCAACAGCACTTCGTAGGCGGTGCCTTTATGATCGGGCTGCACGAAGAGGTTATCGGGGACCAATTGCAGGATCGCACTCTGCCGTTGCAGGTCTGCGTGGGCCGAAACCACCGCCCCCACTCTCGCGCGCGAGGAGAGGATGAACGCGCGTCGCAGCGCGCTTTCCAGGGGATCGCGTGCCCCGAGCACGCCCGAACCGGAGGCGTCGCCCCCGCGCTCGCTCGCGCCCGCCATGGCCGTGGCCGCGATGTCACGGCTTGCCAGGACAACGCACCACACCGGAGTTTTGTCCAACGTTGCCTGAGAGCCCGTGTGATTGCCTCCGCCCCAACCTGAAATTCGGTCGGTGGAGATTAACAAAGCAGCAGGCTGTCGCCATCGGCCGACGGGTGGTCGTGCTGTAGGGGTTTAGCGGTGTGAGCGCACACTGACAGTCGGCAGAGCCCACATCCGGCTGATCGCGGGGTGAGTTGCGCGCAGCCTCTGATATCCCAAGTCCCGAAACGAGGCCCCGCCATGAGCACCGAACGCCCCGAGGAATTCTCCCAGCCCCCCGCCAGCAGCGGCCGGCAGACTTCGGTCGACAGGCCAAGAGCCGAGGAATCCTCCTCCGAGCCTCGCGAAGCCACCGTCCTGGTACGCGGCGAAACTGTTCGCGCCGAGGATCAGAATCCCAAGACGGGTAAGGATTCAGGCTCCAAGGATAAGGATAAGCAAAAGTCCGCGCGCAAGGAGCTCTCGGAGACCAAGGTCAGGATGCAAAGCCGTCTGCCGGCGCTTGACGATGATGCCGACGTGGGGGCTCAAAAGGAGCATCTGGTCACCCGAGACGGCAAGGCGGATCTGACCTTCGCCGGAACCCTGCTCGCCTCGGCGGCGCCGACTTCGGCTCCGCAGGGCAGTTGGAAGGAATATCGCATTTACGAGACCGCGGGCGGGAAGCACGTGTTCTCTAAGATCACCCGCAGCGTGGAGGCCGGCAAGCAGGACACCCACGAGGCGGAAGTGTTCGACCCCGCCCCCTCCTCGGTGCCGTCGAAGCTGCTCAAGAGTGCACGCGAGCTCACCCATTCCCGGCCGCTCACTTGGACGGACGCGGCGGTTGCCTTTTTTGGATACGACCCTCTCGCCAAGGTCCTGTATCGAAAGCTCGGCGGTCAATTCGACGAGCACATCAGCTAAGCGCCGCGCGTCCCCAGGGCGCGGCCACCGGGGGAACCCGATTATCACGTAGACTGGCGACATGGCCTCGCGAAAACCTGCGGGTGGCCGGCCCGCCAAGAAGACGGCCACGAAGCGCGCGCGCGGCAAGCTTGCGCCGGCCGCCCCGTCTCGGGGACTCGACGGCCGCGAGGTCCTCATCGGGACGGACGATCCGGAACTGTCGGCTGTCGTCTCCGCCGTGCACGAGGCCGGTGGCGCGGTCCTAGGCGCTTATCGGGATCCTTTGGGCGGACGGCCGCTGGCGCTCGCTTCGATCCCCTTGAGCGCCGTAATGCCCACACCCTTCCAACGCGATCTTTCGCCGACGCATGCCAAGCGGTTGGCCCGGAAGATCGACGAGACGCAGGCGTTTCTCGACCCGCTCATCGTGGTTCGTGGCGACGACGGCAGGCTATGGACGCCGAATGGCCGTCATCGCCTGGCTGCCGGCAAGATGCTCGGGCTCAGGCAGATCACGGTCTTGATCTCCCCCGACGAGACGCTCGCCTACCGCATTCTCGCGCTCAACACCGAAAAGGCGCATAACCTGCGAGATCGCAGCCTCGAGGTCGTTCGAATGGCCCGCAGTCTGTCGAAGCGACAGGCAAACGCCAGGGAAATCGAGTTCGCGGCACAATTCGAGGCTCCCGAATTGCTCACTTTGGGCATCGTCTACGAGAGGGCGTCGCGCTTCGCGGGTGGGGCGTATAGCGCGTTCCTGAAGAAGGTCGATCGGTTCGGCACACGCACCCTGCATGCGAGCCTGCGCGAGCGGGAGGGTTATGCGGCCCGTCTCCTCGAGATCGACGCGGAAGTCAAAAAAATCATCGCCGCCCTGACGAAACGCGGATTCAAGTCCCCTTATCTGCGCAACTACGTGGCCGCGCGCATCAATCCGGTGCGTTTTCACAAGCCGAAAAAGAATGACCTCGAGCCGCCCATGCCCATCGCCCAGGCGCTCACCCGGATGGCCGCGGCGGCGAGGAAATTCAACGTGGAGTCGGTCTCGAACAAGGATCTGGCGTGGGTCGCGGTGGGCGCGGGCGACTGATCCATGGGAGTCACGCGCCGGACTTCAGTCCCGCCACTACCCATTGGACGAACCGTGCCGCATGCTGCTCCATCCTCGAGTAAGGGCCGGGCTCGTACCAGCGCGAATTCACGCCCTGCTGGTTGAGTTCGATGATGCGCTTGTCGGCCTCGCTGGTGACCCGCCAGAGCCACGTCAACCGCTCCACATCGTAATCGCGGCCCGGCACCGCATCTCCGCGCACGAGCCAGATGACCTCCATGTCCGTGCGATCGACCGTTTGCGGCACGAAGCGGTAAATCACACCGTGATCGGCGTAGGCGAGGAAATGATTGTTCATGCCGACATCGAAGAAGGTCACGCCCCCGTCGTAGCTCTGAAATTCCCCCATGAGCAGCGCGAGCGGCCGGCCATCCTCGCTGCCGCTCACCGTGCCCTCAGCGAGCGCCGAGCGCAGGCTGTCGACGGCTTCCTGCCCCGGCAACGCCTCCTCCCCCCAATGATCGACGTCCGGGATGTCGAGTCCCGCGCTGCGCATCCGCTCCCGCAGCAGCGCGTCGGCTTCGCGGTTGAGCTCTTCGGGCCGCGCATAGAGATGGAACCGGGAATACTCGATATGAGCCGGTGCGCAGTGATAGCACTCCATGTAGTTTTCCTCCACCAGCTTCCAGTTGGCGCTCACCGGATAGCTCTCGCGGTGTGCCACCTTGGCGTCGCCCCAACCGTGCGCCCGCGCCGCGCGGCCCAGCACCCGCTCCGCATCGTCGAGACCCGGCGGCTCCTGCGCCAAACAGACGAAGATCAGACCCTCGATGACCCTCAGATGCACGGCCTTGAGCCCGTGGCTCGCGCGATCGAAATCCGGCGCCATGTGCCGTGCGGCGCGCAGGGTTCCGTCGAGGTTGTAGCTCCATGCGTGATAGGGGCAGACGAATGCGCCCGCGCGGGCATGGCCACTGCGCTCCGTGCATACGCGCGAGCCACGGTGCCGGCAGACATTGAGCAACGCGCGCAGCCGGCGGTCCTGGCCGCACACGATGATCAGAGACTCTTGCAACAACTCGACCGTGAAGAAGTCGCCGGGCTCGGGTGCCTGAGCGCGGTGCCCGACGCAGTGCCAGTGCCGTTTGAGCAGGAGCTCAACCTCGGACTCGAACAGCGGGAGGTCGCAATAAAATGGCTGGCCGAGGGCGTGGCCGGGCCGGTGGGCCGCGACCGCGCGCGCGATGGCATCGATCGAGCGCCCCGCCTGCCGCCCGCTCACGTGGACCCCTGCGTTCCGTGCACGGGAGCGGAGCGGCTCAGCGTCGTCGCGTGGCGTGGAAACAGGGCGGCGAGCGTCACCCGGGCGAGCCCGGCGAGGTCGCTGCGGTCCAATCGGCTGCTGCCGGTCAACAGCTCGAGCCAAAGCCCGTGGCATTGCGATCCGACGATCTTGGCGGCACTCCCAGGTTCGAGCCCATAATCACCGTCGATGATCAGGGCTCGGCATAGCGATTCGAGCGTCTCGTCATGCCGCCGGTCATAGGAGGCGCAGACGACGCGGTAGTGCGGCCGCGCTTTCGCCTCGCCCCAGAAGGCGAACCACACGGCGATCTTCTTTCGCTGGCAGATTGCGGGCTGGAAATAGCAGTCCACGAAACGGCGCAGGCGCAATGCCGGATCCGCACCCGCCTCATCTAGCGCCGTGCGCCATGCGATCTCGAACTCCTCCGACAGCGCCCGTAGCGCGGCAGTGAACAACCGCTCCTTGCTGTCGAAATATTGGTTGATCGAACCCACCGCCATGTCCGCGCGTGCGGCGACGTCCGGAACGGTGGTGTCGCGCAGTCCGCGCATGCTGATGCAATGGATGGCTGCTTCGACCAGCTGCCGCTCGCGCGCTTCGCGCGGGCGGCGACTCGATCGGGACTTCACATTTAAAGCGGATGATGTCTGCATAATACTGGATAAATATTATGGCAAAACAATGGGTTGGTCAATTTAAATGAATGAACATATTTTCACATAGAAAACGCGCCCTCACAGGCTACCTGCCCGGGCACGACCCGCGCGGTTCAATCGAGTTTCGCACGCACGGAGATCTTGCCCCCCGCCCGGGAATGCCTGTTGACCGTCCCGGCGATGGCTCGCAAGCGTCGGGCGGCCAGCGCATCGAAATCGCGCTCCAACTGGCGATAGCTGTCGATCAAAGCATCGCCGAATTCGGTGACCCGCATGCCGCCCCCTTCCCTCCCCCCGGTGCTGGCCACGGTCACGGCCTCGCGAAAGGATCGTCTCAGGCTCTCCACCAACAGCCACGCACGGCGATAGCTCATCCCGAGATCGCGCGCCGCCTGGGATAGCGAGCCCGAATCGCGAATCGCCTCGAGCAGTCGCACTTTCCCGGGTCCCAGGCTGGAATATTGCGCGAAATCGATCCTGAATCGAACCATCGGAGCAGCCATGGAAATTTCCTCCTGCCCGCATCATAGCGAAGTGCGCCGCGGTCGGCCGCTTTGCGCCAATGGGTTATATATGATCAAATATAACGAGTTCCAACAGCCTTTAATCGCAAGTCCTTGAGGGAGAAGCTTCATCGTGAAGAAGTCAGTTCTGGCATCGATCGTCATGAGCGCCATCGCGGCTATCGCGAACGCGGCGGAGGAAGGTCGGGCTCACTCTCCAACCGCCCCCGAAGCCTGCACGAGCGTCAAGGATTTCCTCGCCACCGATTGCACGCTGAGCTGGTACGGCATCACCCTCTACGGAGCTTATGACATCGGTATCGGCTGGGTCAGCCATGGCCTGCCGGAAAACGGTTACAACTACGAAGGCGAATCGCTGGTCAACCGCAACGGCAACAACTCGCGATTCCTCATTGCGCAGAACAACCTGTCGCAGACCGGCTTCGGCATCAAGATCTCCGAGCAGTTCCTGGAGGGCTGGTCCGTCGTGGCGAATGCGTCGACCGGCATCAACCCGCAGTCCGGCCAGCTCGCCAACATGGCGGCCACCAACACCCTGAACGCCGGCCTTCCCCGGAGCAGCTACTCCTATGCCGGCGACGGTGCGCGCGCGGGGCAGACCTTCAATGACGAGTTCTATGGTGGTGTTTCGTCCGTCGCTTTCGGGGCGCTGACGATGGGCCGTCAACGCGCCCTCGGCACCGACGCGATGCTCGCTTACGATCCGGCGGGCGGCGCCTATTCCTTTTCGTTCATCGGCTATAACGGGCTGATGGCCGGCGGCGGCGACACCCAGGACACCCGCTGGGATGACGCCATCAAATACCGCGCGAGCTACGGCCCGGCACATTTCGGCGCGATGTACAAATTCAGCGACGGCCAGGGCGGCTGTTACTCCGCCGCCGCCAGCTGGACCGCCGCCACGTGCACCGGCGAACAGCCGCATAATTCCGCCTACGGCTTCGATCTCGGCGCGACTTACGCCGGGTTCTCCGCCGACGTGCTCTTCCAACGGGTGTTCCAGGCGATCAGCGTGGTCAACCCGCTGCTGGGTCCGGGAAGCCTGTCGGCGCCCTATCAGTCGACCACCAACAGCATCAACACGAACACCATCAACGGGGCGAATCTGATCGGAACGGCCAACACCGAATACGGCATCGTCACGGACAACAGCGCCCTCATGGCCGCCGCCAAGTATGTCTGGGATCCGTTCAAGTTTTATGCCGGCTACGAACACATTCGCCAGACCAACCCGTCGGAACCGCTCGGCGTCGGCGCCACGGCGCAGGGCGGGTATCTGCTGAGCGGGGTCGAGGACAACAATCTCGACTCTCCCAAGATCGTGCAGGTCGCCTGGACCGGTGTGAAGTACGCCTACGACAGCAAGACCGCCTTCACACTGTCCTACTACCGCGAATGGCAGAACGACTTCCGCATCCCGTCCACCTGCTCGGCCGCGGCCGGCTTTCGCAGCTCCTGCTCAGGGTACCTCGACGAAGTGTCGTTCTTTGCGGACCACCACTTCACCACGCGCTTCGATGCGTACGCCGGTATTGCTTATTCCAATGTCTCGGGCGGGCTGGCCATCGCCATTCCCCACGGCCCGGGCGTCCCCTATTATTCCAACAACAACCTCGCACCGACCGTGGGAGGCCGCCTCACCTTTTGATCGCCGACCGGCCCCGCTACAGCAGCGCCTTGATCGCGGCCTGAATGCCTGCCGAATCCAGCCCCTGATATCCCATCTGCTGCCACAGTCCGCCGCTGCCTTCCAGGTGGGTGCCGATGTGGTTGTAACTGCCTTTGAACCCGGCCTGCAGCAGATAGCTGCCGAATCGGCTGCCGAGCCCGGTCTTCACGTTCCATCCCTCGACGACCAGCACGAACGGTGCGGCCGCGAGCGTCTTCATCATGCCCGGGTCGACGACGTTCAGCGTGGGCTTGTTGATCAGTCCGACTTGCGTTCCGGACTCTTGCAGGGTGATCACGGCATCGAGCGCGCGATAGACCGCTTCGCCCATCGCCACGACGTAGCCTCCCCCGGCTTTGGGCTCGCGCACCACGTAATCCCTGCCCGGCTCGAACGGCTTGCCTTGATAGAGCGGCTTGCCGTCGTCATCGAGAATGTCGGGCACCGTCGCGCGCGTGGAAAACACGAACCGCAGACCCGGGTCCCCATAGATGCGCCTGACGCACGCCGCGAACTGGTGCTGATCCACGGGGAAATAGAGCCGTGTCGTATCCTCGCCATGACCGGGCTTCACACCCCCGTCGGCAAACATGCTGTTGATGCCGAAGTGACAGGTGTTGTCGGCCATGTCATCGACGCCGCTGTGGCTGAAGTGCGCCAAAACGTTGGAGAAATTCAGCCGGGACATGGTGATTTCGCTGATGCACATCTCGAGAAATGCGCTGAACGTGCCGTAGATGCCCTGCTTGCCCGCGCTCGAGCCGAATCCCGCCGCGGCCGAAAAATTCCCGCGTTCCATGATGCCGCCGCGGACGAAGATCTCCGGATGCGATTTGCGGATGTGATGCAGACCGCACGACCCTTCGAGATCGTTGTCGAAAACGCGCACGCTGGCTAGCCGTTGCGCCTCGCTCATGCCGTCGAGAATCTCGTTGATGATCCTGCCGAAATCGTCGCGATTCTTGCCCGCACCGGACGATCCCTTGAAGGTCAGCGGACTCTTGCCGGGCTTCGCCGCCTTCAACATCTCGACGGCCCGCTCGTAGCCGCCGCGGCTTTCCAGGTACTCGATCGCCGTGGCGGCTTTCAGCACCTCGTGGGCGCCCGGGGTGCCCTCCGCCCCCTTGATTCCGGGCGCCATGGGGCGCTTGATCACCAGCGCGTGGGGGAGCGGGTCTCGGAATGCGCGGCACAGATCGATGTACAAGGCGTCCAGATCCTCACCCATGGTCGTCTCGGTGACGAGGCCATACCCGGAGAGGGTGCGGGTGAGGTCGTAGCCCGCCATGTATTCCTGCGGATGGCCGGCAATGGTGACATTGTTGTCGTCGACCAGCACTTTGACGTTGAGCTGCTTGCCGACGGTGAGGCGGGCCGCCTCGGCGTTGTCGCCCTCCATTTGGCTGCCGTCGGATCCCAAAAGAACCACCGCCTTGCCGGGATTCGCCAGAGCCACGCCATTGACGAAGGCCCACATGTGACCGAGACGGCCGGAGCTGAACTCCACGCCGGGTGTCAGCAATTTTTCGGGGTGCCCGGGAAGCCCGCTGTCGTATTCACGATAATGCAGCAGCTTCTCGGTGGGCATGGCGCCGTTCAGCACGCTCAACAGGTATTGGGTGGCGACCCGATGGCCCGCCTCGTCGTAGAAAACCGGCACGATAGGCACGCCGTTCGCGATGAACGCGCGGATGATCGTGACCTCGGGCACGGTGTCGTATGCGCCCCCGGTATGACCGGACAAGCCGCGTGCGCCGGCCAATGCCGTGAAAAACACGATCGCATCGCGGCACACCTGGATGTTCTGCCGCAGGACGGCCTTCTGCGCGTCGGTCAGCGCATTGACCGCGGGGTCGAGTTTGAGGGTTTTGAGTCTGCCGAGGTCGATCGGAAAGGTGTCGGTGTTCATCGGCCGAGTATAGGGCTGCGCTCCACGACCGTGGATGAACTTGAGCCGCACGCCGCGCGCCCGGCGCAGCGTGCGAGTGTAAGACGGATCCTACATTCCGCGCGCCCCCGCTTCCCTCGGTGCAGGTCCCCCGCGATGCCCCGCCGCGGTGCCGGTACAATCGCGAATATTCCGACCACCTCCCGGGAGAATTTCGTGAATACCGCCACCGCCGACCTCTCCGACGCGCATCCGCAGGCGCAGATCCTGGAGCCGTTGTTTCACGACTTCGGCGGCCTGAGATCGTTCCATGGCCCGCTGGTCACGCTCAAGGTTTTCGAGGACAACGCCCTCGTCCGAACGCTGCTCGAAGAGCCGGGTGCCGGACGAGTGCTGGTCATCGATGGGGGGGATCCCGGCGCTGTGCCCTGGTCGGCGGAAACCTGGCGCAGCTCGGCGTCGCGAACGGCTGGCGGGGCCTCATCGTCTTCGGCAGCATTCGGGATTCGGAGGAGATTCGCGATCTTCCGATCGGTGTGAAGGCCTTGGGCACCCATCCTCGTAAATCCGACAAGGGCCTGCATACGGGACACAGAGACCGCCCGGTCTCATTCGCCGGGGCAACCCTGCACAGCGGCCATTGGGTGTATGCCGATTCCGACGGAATCCTGGTGTCCGCCCACCCGTTGTGAGCTTTATCTTGCCCCTTGTGAACTTTACCTTGTGAATTTTCTATAGTGAAGTTTTCGAACCTTCGCTGTCTATACTGTTCTGATCGGATTCTTGGGTCAAAGCCATCAGTCGGAGATCAGTATGACGAACAAGTTCTCGGGTGCGGATGCTGCGGCGGCGATCAGCCGCGATTGGCGGGAGAATCCCCGTTGGCGGAACATCACCCGTGGGTATTCAGCCGAGGATGTCGTGCGTTTGCGCGGCTCCGTCCGCGTGGAGCACTCCATTGCAACGCTGACCGCCAACAAGCTTTGGCAATATCTTCAGCAGAAGCCCTTCGTGAACTCCCTGGGCGCCCTCACCGGCAACCAGGCCATGCAGCAGGTCAAGGCCGGGCTCGATGCCATCTATCTCTCGGGCTGGCAGGTGGCCGGCGATGCGAACCTTTCCGCGCAGATGTATCCGGACCAGTCGCTATATCCGGCCGATTCGGTGCCGGCCGTCGCGAAGCGCATCAACAACTGCCTGTTGCGCGCGGATCAGATCTATCACGCCGAGGGCGACTCATCCATCGACTGGCTCAAGCCGATCGTGGCGGACGCGGAGGCGGGCTTCGGCGGGGTTCTCAACGCATTCGAACTGATGAAGCAGATGATCGAGGCGGGTGTGGCCGGCGTGCACTTCGAGGACCAATTGTCTTCGGCGAAGAAATGCGGGCACATGGGCGGCAAGGTGCTCGTACCTACGCAGGAAGCCATCCATAAGCTCGTCGCCGCAAGGCTGGCGGCGGACGTTTGCGGCGTGCCCACCATCCTGCTGGCCCGGACCGATGCCGAGGCCGCCAACCTGATCACCTCCGATGTCGATGAGCGCGACAGAGCGTTCATCACCTCCGACAAGCGCACGCCGGAAGGCTTCTTCTACGTGCGCAACGGCCTGGACCAGGCGATCGCGCGTGGACTCGCGTACGCCCCCTACGTCGATCTGCTGTGGTGCGAAACCGGCAAGCCGGATTTGGAGGAGGCCCGCACCTTTGCCGATGCCATCCACAAGCAATTCCCCGGCAAGCTGCTCGCCTACAACTGCTCGCCCTCGTTCAACTGGAAGCGCAAGCTCGACGACGCCACGATCGCCCGATTCCAGCGCGAGCTGGGCGCCATGGGCTACAAGTTCCAGTTCATCACCCTCGCCGGATTTCACGCGTTGAACTACTCGATGTTCGATCTGGCGAGCGGTTACCGGGAGTCGCAGATGTCGGCCTATGTGGCCCTGCAGGAAGCGGAGTTCAAGGCCGAGAAGCGCGGCTATTCGGCGACGCGCCATCAGCGCGAAGTGGGCGCGGGATATTTCGACGATGTGACTCAGACCATCGTCGCGGGAACATCGTCGATCACCGCGCTGTCCGGAAGCACGGAAGAAGAGCAGTTCCACGAGGCGGCCCACTAGGGCCGCTTTGCACACCGGCCGCCCGCGATGAGCGGAAAGTACGAACTGAAGGACCTGACCACCGGAAAAACGGCGTTGCTGGACGCTGTATCCGGGACAATCGGGCCCAAGGTGCTCGACATCGCGAAGTTGACCAAGGAGCTCGGGGTTTTCACCTTCGATCCGGGCTTCGTCGCGACCGCCAGCACCGAGAGCAAGATCACCTACATCGACGGCGACGCCGGTATATTGCTTTATCGCGGCTATCCGGTGGAGCAGCTGGCCGAACGGTCCAGCTTCCTCGAGGTCGCCAATCTGCTCATCCACGGCGCCTTGCCGACCGGTGCGCAGCTCGAGGCGTTCCGCGAGTCGATCATGCGGCACACCGCGGTGAACGACCGGATCATGGAGGTTTTCCGCGGCTTCCAGCCGGACGCGCACCCCATGGCGATGGTGTCGGCGGTGGTCGCCTCCATGGCGGCGTTCTATCACGTTCACACGGATATCAATGACCCGGCGCATCGGGAATTGTTCACCCGCCGCATCGTCGCCAAGCTGCCCACCATCGCGGCTGCCGCGTACCGGCACACGCTCGGCAGGCCCTTCAATCGGCCGCAACCGGATCTGGGCTATTGTGGGAACCTGCTTCACCTGTTGTTCGCGGCTGCGCCCGGGGCTTATTCGCCCGATCCGGTGGCGGCGCAGGCGCTCGACCTCTTGTTCATCCTGCACGCCGATCATGAGCAAAACGCCAGCACGTCCACGGTGCGCCTGGCCGGAAGTACCGGCGCGAATCCCTACGCCGCGATATCCGCCGGCATATCCGCGCTCTGGGGACCGGCGCATGGGGGCGCCAATGAAGCCGTGCTCGACATGCTCGAACAGATCGGCTCCGTGCACCGGATCGATGCGTTCCTGGCCCGGGTCAAGGACAAGTCGGACCACGTGCGATTGATGGGGTTCGGCCACCGCGTGTACAAAAACTTCGACCCGCGGGCGCGCATCATCCGCAACATGTGCCACCGCGTGCTGGCCAAGCTCGGAAGCACCCACGATCCCAAGTTCGAGCTGGCCCTCAGGCTGGAGGAGATCGCGCTGAAGGACGAGTACTTCGTCGCGCGTAAACTGTATCCCAACGTCGACTTCTACTCCGGAATCATCTACAGCGCCCTCGGCATTCCGCGTTCCATGTTCACGGTCATGTTTGCCATCGCCCGGGCCGCCGGCTGGGTGGCGCATTGGCAGGAAATGGTCTCCGATCCCCAAATGCGGATCGGCCGGCCCCGGCAGCTTTACACGGGACCCGCGCGGCAGGATTATTGCACCCTGGAAAGCCGCAGCGAGCACACTGGAAGTGGGATCCACGCCTGAACCGAACCGGCCGCTGGTGAAGACCGCGGCGTGGGTGGTGCTCGCCCTGGCGATGGGCGCGATGATCGCCTGCGACGGCAGTTTGAGCCCTTTGAGGTACAGCGTGGGAGGGAGCGTCAGCGGACTCTCCGGCAGCGGGCTGGTTCTTCAGCTAAATTCCGGCGATGTGCTGTCGATCTCATCGAGCGGCTCCTTCGTGTTCAGCTCGCGCCTCGACGATGGTGCCGCTTACTCGGTGAGCATCGAAGCACAACCCGCCGATCCGGCGCAGACCTGCACCGTGCGCAACGGGGCCGGCACGATCGATCGGGCCAATGTGGCGAATGTCACCGTCACCTGCCAGGCGGCCGGCCGCTTCGCCTACGTGGCCAATCTGCTGTCGAGCAACATCTCCGCCTATGCGCTGAACTCGAGCACCGGGTCGCTGACGCCCATTCCCGGCTCACCGTATGCGGCGACGGGCACCGCCCCGACCGCCCTGCTGATCAACGGCACTTTTCTCTACGTCGCCAACAGCGGATCCAACCAGATTGCCGTCTTCGCCATCAACGGCTCGGTGGGCACGCTGAGTGCCACGGGCACGCAGGCGGCCACCGACCTTGCCCCGACTGCGCTCTGCGTCGATCCTTCCGGGAGCTATCTATACGTCGCTAATTCCGCGTCGAACGACATTTCGGCCTATGCCATCGACGCCGCCTCCGGCCAATTGACCGAACTTCCCAATTCGCCCTTTGCGTTGGGCGCATCGCCGACCTCGCTGGCCAGCGATCCCGTCAAAAATTATCTTTATGTGGTCACCCAGGGCTCGGGTGCCATCACCGCGCTTGCCATAGATCCCGCCAGCGGTTCGCTGAGCGCCGTCGCGGGATCACCCTTCCCCGCCGGCGCCGGGGCAGCCTCGATCGCCCTCGCGCCGTCCGGTGCCTTCGCCTATGCGGCGAACCCCAAGGCAGGCTCGATATCGGAATTTTCGGTCGATTCCGGGACGGGCGCGCTCACGGCGGTGACCGGCTCACCCATTTCGGCACCGGCGAGTCCCTCCTCGTTGGTCGTTGACCCCGCCGGCCAGCACCTTTACACCTCCCTGAATGCTGAAAGTGCGGTGGCGGCCTACGCCATCGACCCGACCACCGGCGCGTTGACATTGTCCGCAACCACGGCGACCTCGGGCAGCGGCCCCGTCGGCATCGTGATCGACCCCGCCGGGCGCTTCGCACTCGTTGCCGATGAGGCAACCAACAACGTCTCGGTATTCCTGATCGATGCAGCCAGCGGCGCGTTGACTCAGGCCAGCGGTTCGCCGTTCGCGGCGGGCACCGAGCCCTGGGCAATCGCGATCGAATGAGCGGCGGCTCGCGCTCCCGCTCGGGCCGCTCAGCGCACGTCAGCTTCGGGCTGCAAAGATACGGTCTTCTCGTCGGTGTTCAACACCTGCAACTCCCGGGGCGGCTGAAACCCCTCGGAAAACAGGCTGCGGGTGCTCATCCGATTGTCGTAATCCACACCCGTCAGATCGGTGACCGTCTCGAACAGGCTGCTCAACTGCGCCGCCGATCGGGTATGGGACATGAGACGCTGCACCGACGACGGATGGGCATCCCGGTACGCCCGCGACAGCCACATGAAGAAAGGCACGTCGATTTCCTGGCGCGACACCGTCGGAAAGCCGTGGCCGAAGTCGCCATCGCTGAGCCCATCATCGAACAGCCGTTCGCCGTGGTCGGAGAAGAAGATCATCCCCGCCTTGCAGGCGCAGAGCGCCAGACGGTCGATGATCCCCCGAACATTGCTATCCGTGAACAAAATGCTGTTGTCGTACTCATCGACCAGCTCCGTCTGTCTTGGTGGCAGGGACCGGGGCGCGCCGCGGCCGCCCTTAAAAACCGCGAATGCGGCAGGGTACCTTTCCTTGTATCCAAAATGACTTCCCTCCATGTGGAGGAAAAACACTGCTTTGCCGTTCCTCGGCAGGTGCGCGATCGCATCGTTCAACCGGCTGAGCAGATTCGAATCGAAGCCGTCCCTTCGCTCGCCGGGTTTGATGTCCCCGGGAAAGGACATGTGATCGGCTTCGCGTGCAATCTGCGATATCGGATTGAGCAGCACGTCCGAGCGCTCCTGATTCGAGATCCAGAATGTCTCGAAACCCGCCTGGCGCAACAGCGTGATGATCGATTTTTCCGAGCGCGCCACGCCTCTTGTGGCGGGCGTGGCCCGGGTGAGCGCGAGCGGCACGCTCAATATGGTGTTGGTCGCGTTGGAGTTCACGCGCTCGAACACGATGAGATCGCTGCGGATGTCATCGAGGCTCGGCGTCGTGGCGCGCGGATAGCCATAGAGGGACCAGTTGTTCCGGCGCGAGGTCTCGCCGACCACGACGACATAGATCTCCCGCGCATCCTGCGGGGACGCGGACCCGGTCCGATGTACATTGGGAAACCGGAAGTTCGCGCGCTCGGACGCGAGGCGTTCCGTGTCGCCCACCCCAATGGCCACTTCGGTGAAAGCCGCCGCCACATCGATCGGGTACGTGGTGCGGGTCTCCGCAAGAAGCAGCGATCCAACCGATCCGGAACCCCCGGCCAGGCAGGCGCCGACGGCCGACGAAAGAAGCATCATCGCGAGGGACCCGATGCCGAGCTGCATGCAGCGGGCGGGAGCGAAGCGGATTTCGGACCGCCATGAAACCAGCAGCGCAAAGATCGCCAACAGAGCGACCACGGAGAGCGACACCGTGAGCATCGGGTGGCCGGCGAGCAGCTCGCGGGTCTCGCGGGTGCTCGTTTCAGGGACCGAAAGCAGGACCCCGGGAGAAACCGGGCCGCCGTAGGCGAACCGGTAGAAAAGCTCCATCAAAATGCTCAACAGACTCAGGTGCAGCAGCCGCCGGGCCGGCGCCCAGTGATATAGGGCGAGCGCGCTGCTCGCGATCACCCCCGACAGCCCCAGTGCGAACAGCGCGTATTGAAGGGATCCCGCCGCCCCGCCGGTATGACTCCACGAGGCGACCACACTGGGTGTCAGCAGAACGGCGACTGCAAAGGCCGGTCCGAAAAGGTCCCTTGGTCGTGCACCGCTGGAACGAGCCGGAGCGCCGGACTGCGCCGCCTGGCCGCCGCGGATGTCGAACGATTTTGTGAGCACTGATCTCGTCGTTTACCGCGCCCCGTGCGCCGATGGCCCCTGCGAGGGGTGATGCGAACAACGTTGCGATGCCACGCCCCCGGCCGCCTCGACCCAGTATCCAAAAGGGCCTGCCAAAGCGCAAGTGCCGATGGCTGGGTGTGTATCGGCATACACTTCGTCAGCCCAAGCGATTTGGGTCAACGCGTCGGCTCCTGACAACCTCGCGTAGTTCCTGAATTGCGCGATCAAGACCATGATCCGGCTACGCGTTTTCCCCTACAGACACGGTCCATTCCAGACCGTAGCTTAGCGCCGAGCCCCCCGGGGTTCGGTCATTCAACGACAGGAGCATGCACACCGTGGACAGCAAATTCACCCGTCGAGCGGTCGTCAAGAGTGCGCTGGCGGCGGGCGCCATCATTCCGTCGCTCGGTCTGATCGGCCGCGCTTGCGCAGCGCCGGCGGACCTGCCACCTCTCGATCCGAAGGACCCGTCCGCGGTCACGCTGGGGTTCGTCCTCGCGGCGAGCAAGGTGGATGCGAAAGCGAACCCTATGTATGCAGCCGGGCAAAGCTGCTCGAATTGCATGCAATTTCTGGGCAATCGTAGCGAGAGCCGCGGCGGCTGCGTCCTTTTCGCCGGCAAGAGCGTGCCGGCCGAAGGGTGGTGCAAGGTCTGGCGCAAGGTCTTCTAGCCCCGTCGGAGCCCGCGGGGGCTCGCGCCGCCCCCGCGCCGTTACATTCTCTTAACGCGAGTCCTCCAGGCAGCACCCTGAACGTTCCTTCTCCCCGGGGACGATTCCCCATTTCGCCGATACACATCGCAAGGGAGACTCTGATGTCGCATTCTGTCCGTTTGAATATTGCACTCCTGGCCGCAACCGGCTCGGCCATGCTCGCCGGATGCGCCGTGGCGCAGCCCGCGCCCCCACCGCCACGCATCGTGGTCGCACAGGCGCCCGAGCGTCACCCCGCCTATCTGCACGCGCTCTCCGACCTGCGCGCCGCGCGCTGGCTGATCGAGCATCGGCCCGGCGACTGGGCGCAAACGGCCGACGAAGGCGAGTCGGTGCGCCAGATCGATGCCGCCATCAACGACATCAAGAAAGCCGCCTTCGACGACGGCAAGAACACGAACGATCATCCGCCGGTGGACGACCACGTCGATAATCGCGGCCGGATTCACCAGGCCCTGCAGTTCCTCCGGAAAGCGCGTGCGGACATCTCGCGTGAAGAGGACAACGGATTTGCCAATGGACTGCGCGACCGGGCGATCGGCCACATCGACGGCGCAATCGGTGCCGCACGGCGGGTGTTTCACGAATAAGCCCCAGATCGACGAGAAAGCGGCGTGCATCGCGGTCGCCGGTCGACCGCGATGCAACGTCCGCGGTCCGCTTCGCCGCGCTGTAAAAGATTGTGCAGATGTCATGTGGGTTGGCTAAAATCCGGCCAGCCCCAAACCACATCGATCTGGCCTCCCCCAAGCAACCCGTATGAATGATTCCGACCCCTCGTCCCCCTCCCCTCGCCGCACGCTCAAGCTGAAGGTCCCTGCTCGAAAGCTTCCGGAGCCGAGCAAGACGCCGCCCAATCCGGCCGCCGCCAAGAAAGCCGAGCAGAAGCCCGGCGCTCACTGGTCGGATGAGTACAAGCGGCGCATGCAGGCGGATATGGACGAGCTCAACTCCAAACGCGACTGAGCGCGGCGCTTCGGGTCAATCCGGCGTCGAGTCCCCGAGCGCCTGCGCGGCGATCTGGAAGGAGCGCAGGCGCGCCCCATGATCGAAGATCTGGGATGTGAGCATCAGCTCGTCCGCACCCGTGCGTCTTGCGAACTCCTGAAGATCCGAGCGCACGACATCGGGCGTGCCGATCGACGCGCACGACAACACCTGGTCCAACAGCGCCCGCTCGTGAGGGCCGATGCGCTCCAGGTACCCCTCGGACGGCGGCGGAAGCTGCGAGGGCCGGCCGCTGCGAAGATTGACGAACGCTTGCTGCATCGAGCTGGCCAGATAGTGCGCCTCCTCGCGCCGATCGGCACCGAAGACGTTGAAGCCCAGCATCACGTAGGGCCGCTCGAGCTGGGGGGAAGGCCGGAACTGCGCGCGGTAGACCCCGATCGCCGCCATCATCTGGGCCGGGGCGAAATGCGAGGCGAAGGCATACGGAAGCCCCAGCGCGGCCGCGACCTGCGCGCCAAAGAGACTGGAGCCCAGGATCCACAGCGGCACGTTCAGCCCGGCGCCCGGCACGGCGCGCACCGACTGGCGGGGCTCGGAGGAGAAGTAATCGGCGAGCTCCAGCACGTCACGCGGAAACTCCTCGGCATCGGAGGCCAGATTGCGCCGCAGCGCCTGCGCCGTCCGCTGGTCCGAACCCGGCGCACGCCCCAGTCCCAGATCGATGCGCCCCGGGTACAGCGACTCGAGCGTGCCGAACTGCTCTGCGATCACCAGCGGTGAATGGTTCGGCAACATGATCCCGCCGGCCCCCACCCGGATGGTCGACGTGCCGCCCGCGACGTGGCCGATCAGCACCGCCGTCGCCGCACTGGCAATCCCGGGCATGCCGTGGTGTTCCGCCAGCCAAAAGCGTCGATACCCCCACCGCTCGGCATGTCGCGCCAGATCGAGCGTGTTGCGGAACGACTGGGACGCATCGCTCCCGAGGGGGATGGGAGAAAGATCGAGCACGGAATAAGGGATCATCGGCGCCAGTATGGGGGCGGCATCGGTGATCTCAATGTGAGCGCAAGCGTCCGGACCCGGTAGACTGCGAGTCACGCCGCAGCGACTAGAGGCCAGCATGACCCGCTATTATTTCTACACCGCCGATCTTTATTACTACGATCCTGCGGGAGGCTCCCCACCCGCGCGCCTGGGGGACTACCAGGGTGTGTACGAGGTCGAGGACGATGTCCTCACGCCGAGTCAGATTTTCACCAACCTCCTGGACGAACTGAGAAGGACTATTCCCGCCGACCTGGGAGCCAACGCCTACTACCATGTCACGCAGTTCAACAACGTGAACTGACCGGCCCGCAGCCGCGGACGGGGGTTGCCGCTAACGGCGGGACGCTGGCCGCAGTATTCTCCTTGAATCAGATTCTCGATTCGTGCCGAAATGCGCACGGCTCCGATATCCAGCAGCATCGAATTCGAGCACTGATCGACCGAATTTGTCTGTAGCCGGGGAGGCACGATGGCGAGGCAGGGTTGTTCACATCGCGACGGGATCGTGGCCGTCAAGCCGAGCGCGCGGGGCTGCGAGGAATGCCTGAAGACCGGCTCCGAATGGGTGCACCTGCGGATATGCCGCAGATGCGGCCACGTCGGATGTTGCGATCAGTCGCCCGGCCGCCATGCCACCCGACACTTTCACGCCACGCACCATCCGATCATCGAGGGCTACGATCCGCCGGAGGGCTGGGCGTGGTGTTACGTCGATGAGATTTTTTTCGATCTCGAGGGCGACGTCACCCCGCAAGACGGTCCGATTCCGCGTTACTTTTGAAGCGCCATCAGGCGCTGCGTGTTCGCGCCGTCACTTCGATCTCGATGCGCAGCCTCTTGTCGACGAGACCCGCGCTGATCATGGTGGCGGCAGGCCGGACGGCGCCGAAATACTTGCGCAGCACGGGCCAGCATTTTGGGAATTCCTCGGGATCCGGCAGTATGTAGGTGACGCGAACCACGTCGGCGAGGCTCGACCCGGCCTCGCGCAGGGCGGCATCGATGTTCTGCAAAGTCTTCTCCGTCTGCGCGACCACATCGTCCACCAGTGACATGGTGCTGTAATCGAAGCCGGTCGTCCCGGACACGAAAATCCAGTCGCCGTCGACGACGGCTCTCGAATAACCGATCTGAGACTCGAAAGTCGAACCTGAACCGATGAGTCGACGAGCCATGGCGGGCCTTTCCGCATTGCGGGTTGATATAGAATGTGTGGTCTTCGATGTTAGCGGAGCCGGCCATTGAACAATCGAAAATCTTCCATCGGGCGATTCGGTTGATGCAGAGGGAACAGATCGTCTTCGTCGGCACCAGCGACCTGTCGGGCCATTTTCGCGGCAAGAGTTTCCCGGCCGCGGACCTCCCGTCAAGGCTGCAGCGGGGCGTCGGCCTGGCACCGACCAACATTTTCATCTCGGCGTTCGGCCCGATCCAGATGACGACGTTCGGAACCGTCGGCGAGGTGTTCCTGATTCCGGATGTCGAGACCCGCGTATTCGTCGCCTTCGAGGGGGGCGCTCCTGAATATTTCTTTCTCGGGGACATCAGGACAGCTGACGGGGCGCCCTGGAATTTCTGTCCGCGCCATGTCCTGCGCCGCGCGCTCGAGCGGCTCTCCGGGGAGACCGGCGTGCGCCTGCTTGCCACCTTCGAGCAGGAGTTCACCTACAGCGGCGTCTCCGCCCAAGGGTGGCAGCCCTACGATCTGGACTCCTATCGCCGGCAGGGCATTTTCGGCGAGGCGTTGATCTCCGCCATGCGGCAGGCGGGCGTGGTCCCGGACTCCCTGTTGGCGGAGTACGGCCAGCGGCAATACGAAGTCACCTCCGCGCCGACGCCCGGCATGCGCGGCGCCGATCACGCCGTGATCACACGCCAGCTCGCCCAGGCAGTCGCCCACCGCCTCGGACACCGGGTGAGCTTTTGCCCGATTCCCGAGCCGGACGGCACGGGTAACGGCACGCACATCCATTGGAGCTTCCTCGATGAGGAGGACCGACCCGTGCTGCAGGATGAGAAGGCTCCCTGGTCGCTGTCCCCCATGGGGCGCCGATTCGTCGCCGGGGTTCAGCATCACCTGCCGGCCCTTTGCGCGATCACGACCCCGTCGGTCGCGTCGTATTATCGTTTGCGCCCCAACCGTTGGGCGCCCGTTCGCGCCGATGTGGCGCCGCTCGATCGTGGAGCGGCCCTGCGGATCAGTCCCGTATCCGGCAGCGATCCGGCGCGGCGCGCCCGGCAATTCAACGTGGAGTTTCGGGTGGCGGACGCGACCGCGTGCCCGCACCTCGCACTCGCGATGCTGGTGCAGGCGGGCCTCGACGGGGTGCGCCGCGGGCTGGACATCGAGACGCGACAGCCGCCTGCGCTGCCGACGAGCCTGGGCGAAGCGCTGGGCCATCTGGAGAAAAGCGCGGAGGCGGCGGAGTGGCTGGGAGGCGAGTTGCACTCGGCGTATCTTGCGTTCAAGCGCGCGGAGATCGACGGACTCCGGGGTTTGGAGGAGACCGAGATCTGCAACCGTTATGCGCAGGCCTACTGAAGAGGGAGCATCGCACATGAGCCAGCCGCTGAGCCGCGAGGTCGAGGTCGAGCCCGCCCACACGGCGCTGCTGTTCGTCGACGTTCAGAATTTCAACTGCACCTGGGAGGGGGGCGAATACGCCACCCTGAGCGCGGCCGAGAAGGAGGCGCGCTATGGCTATTTTTTCCGGACCTTCAAGGATACCGCGCTTCCCAACATGGTCCTGCTGCAGAAAGCCTGCCGCCGCGCCGGCATCGAAGTGACCTACACGGTGGTCGAGAGCATGACCGCGGATGGCCGCGATCGCTCGCTCGATTACAAGATCACGGGCTTTCACGTGCCCAAAGGCTCGCCGGACGCCAGGATGGTCGACGAACTGGCGCCCGCCGCCGATGAGATGGTGTTCCCCAAGACATCCTCGTCGGTGTTCATATCCACCAACATCGACTACGTGCTGCGCAATCTCGGCACGCGCTACCTGATCATCGCCGGATGCCTCACCGATCAATGCATCGACTCGGCGGTGCGCGATGCCTGCGACCTGGGATATCTCGTGACCGTGCCGACCGACGCGGTGGTCACGCAGTCGCAGGAGCGGCACGATTGGGCGTTGCGCAACAATCGGGGGTACTGCCGTCAGCGCACCACCCGGGAACTCCTGGACGAAATCTCCCGCTTGACGGGCCGATGAGCTCGTCCGCAAGGCGCCCGTTGCTCGAGCGCGATGCAGCCTCGATCGCCGCGATCGGGAAGCTGAGGTTTTCGCCCGTTTGTCTGATCGGAGGACGCGGCAGCCGGCTGATCGAAGAAGGCGGACGCGAGCTGTTGGACCTATCCGCCTCGTTCGGAGCCGCGGCACTCGGCTACGGACATCCCGCCGTCACGCAGGCGGTGAGCGCCGCGTGCGCGAATATGGCCGGTGCCGGCTCGCTGTCCCTGCCGAACGAACATGCGGTGGGCCTTGCGGAAGAGCTGTTGCGCCTGACGCCCGGGAACGGCGAGCGGCGCGTCTGGTTCGGTCATTCCGGATCCGATGCCAATGACTGCGCCATGCGCGTGCTGCAGGCCGCCACGGGCCGGGGCCGATTCATTTCGTTCATCGGCTCCTACCATGGCGGCCTCTCCGGTTCGATGAGCATCAGCGGACATACCGCGATGACCCATACGCTGCCGCGGGCCGGCCTGACGCTCCTGCCCTATCCCGACCCGTATCGCGGCGCATTCAGCGCCGACCAGGTGTTGGCGCTGCTCGACCATCAATTCGCGACCAGCTGTCCGCCGTCCCAGGTCGCGGGTATTTTCATCGAGCCCCTGATGTCGGATGGCGGTCTCATCGTTCCGCCGCCGGGATTCCTCAAAAGCGTCCAAGCTCGCTGCCGGCGCCACGGCATTCCAGTGGTTCTCGATGAGGTCAAGGTGGGTCTCGCACGAAGCGGGGCAATGCATTGCTTCGAGCACGAGGGACTCGAGCCGGATCTGGTGGTGTTCGGCAAGGGACTCGGCGGGGGCCTGCCGATTTCCGCCCTGCTCGGACCCGCGTCCCTGTTGGATCACGCGCCGGCCTTCGCCGTGCAAACCACCTCCGGCAACCCGGTCGCCGCGGCCGCGGGGCGGGCGGTGCTCGAGACCATCGGGCGGGAACGCCTGATCGAGCGGGCGCGAGCCACGGGTGGACGCCTGTCGCACGGACTTGCCGCCTTGGGCAGCCGTCATCCGATGATCGGCGAGGTGCGGGGTCGCGGCCTGGCAATCGGCGTCGACCTGGTCGCCGATCCAAACACCCGCGAGCCCGTACCGAGGGCCACCACCGCGAAGATCATCTTTCGAGCCTATCAGCTGGGGGCGATTTTCTTTTACGTCGGGCTGCGTGGCAATGTGCTGGAGCTGACCCCGCCGCTCACATTGAGCGACGCGGAGGCGGACGAAGCCGTGGCGATCGTAGATCGGGCGCTCACCGATGTCGAAAGCGGGCTGATTTCCGATGCGGACGTGGCGCCGTTTCAAATGTGGTGACATAGTTCGAACCGGGGGAGCAGGCGCTGATCGGGGAACCATCATGACGGGTTTGGTGTTGCGCTTGCGCTTGCCGGAGGCCTTGGGGCTGTCCTTGTCCGTGGTCTCGCCCACCGTCACCGCCGCCTTCAACATCACCTTGATCGTGCAGGCGACAGGCCCGGCGGCGCCTCTGGCCTTCGCGATCGGAATGGCCGCGACCGCCCTGGTGGCGCTGTCCTTCATGGCTTTCACGCACCGCGTGGCGCACGCGGGCTCCGCCTACGCCTACATCGCCCACGCCTTCGGCAGCCGGGCGGGCTTCATCGCCGGATGGACGCTGCTCCTGACCTACCTCGGCTTTGCCACGGGATTCGCGGCGCTGGTGGGGAGCTTCACCGGAGCCGCCCTCAAGGAGCTCGGGATCGACGTGGGCTCCTGGTGGATAGCCATCGGATTCGCCGCGCAACTGCTGGCGTGGTGGCTCGCGTACCGCGACATGCGGCTCGCCGGGCGGTTGATGCTGGTGCTGGAGGGCGTGGCCATCGTCGCCATCCTGGTGCTCTGCGTCGACATCCTGCGCCAGGTGCACCCCGGCCTCGCTCAGATGCGGGCCAGCTTCGTGCCGTCCGCAAGCTACAACGGGTGGGTGGGTCTCGGCTTCGGCATGGTGTTCAGCATCTTGAGTTTCGCGGGATTCGAGGGCGCCGCGACGCTCGGCGAGGAGACCGTCAATCCACGCCGCAACATCCCCATCGCCTTGCTGGGAACGGTGCTTTCCACGGGATTATTTTTCGTTTTCGTGGCGTACTGCGAAGTGATCGGATACGGCCCGCACGGCCTCAAAGACCTCGCGAGCTCGCCCGCCCCGCTCGACGATCTCGCGCTGCGCTATGCGTCGCCGCGTCTTGCATTGCTGCTCGACGTGGTCGCGGCCGCCAGCTGCTTTTCGGGCGCGCTCGGGGGGCTCGCCGCATCCGCTCGGATGGGATTTGCCCTGGGCCGCGCGGGGCTTTCGCCGCGCCTTGCGCGCGTGCATCCCGTGCACCGAACGCCGGCGGCGGCGGTATCGCTCACCGCCCTGTTGATCATCGTGCCCTTCGTGGCCTGCGCACCGCTGGTCGGGGCCGGCAGCTATTACAGCGACGCCAGCACCATCGGCGTGCTCGCGCTGATTCTCATCTACGTCTGGGTCGGGGTCGCCGAAAGCGTCGAGGGATGGCGCGAGCGGCGGCCGTTCTGGTCCTTCGCCTGCACCTTGGGACCGATTCTGCTGCTCTGGGTTCTTTACCGAAACATCTATCCGGTGCCCGAATACCCCAATAACCTGTGGCCCTACGCCGCGTTCATCTGGGTGATCGCATCCGCGGCGCTCATCCGGCTGCGCCCGAAAGTTGCGCGCACGCCGCTGGCCGAGTATTCATGAGCGAATACGCTGGCGATGTCGTCGCCGATCTCGAGCTCATGGTGAGGCGCTCCTTGGGCCGCTGGGATCTGCCCCCCGAGACCCGGGTACGCCTGCTGAATCTATCGGAGAACGCCACCTTCGCGCTCGAAACCGGTTCGGACCCCGATCTGGTGTTGCGCGTTCATCGGGTGGGCTACAGCTCGGCGGAGGAGATCCGCTCGGAGCTCGCCTGGATCGCGGCGCTGCGCGCCGACCGGGTGATCGACACCGCCCGGCCGACTTGCGGGGCGGACGGCGATCTCGTGCAACGGCTGGAATCTCCGTCCGGAAAGCCGTCTCGTCACGCAGTGGCTTTCGAACGGCTGGGCGGTGCCGAGCCGAGCCCGCAGGCCGACGCGGTCCCGTGGTTCGAGCGGCTGGGCGAACTCACCGCGAAAATGCATCTTCACGCCAAGGGCTGGCAACTGCCGCCGGGCTTTGTGCGCAAGCGATGGGATCTCGACGCCATGATCGGCCCGCATGGCTACTGGGGGCCGTGGCAACGGGCCATCGGCCTCGACCCGTCCGGCGCCCGGGTCATCGAGGCGGCACTCGCGCTCGTGCGCCGCCGTCTCGAGGCGTTCGGCTCCGGACCCGGACGCTTCGGGCTGGTACACGCGGACCTGCGGCTCGCCAACCTTCTGACGGACGGTGATCACCTGCGCATCATCGACTTCGATGACTGCGGATTCAGCTGGTTCCTGTACGACTTCGCCACCTCGGTGAGCTTCATCGAGCATGATCCCCACGTGCCGGCTCTGCTCGAGGCTTGGACCCGCGGCTACCGCCGCATCGCGCCGCTGTCGGCGGCGGAGATCGAGGAAATCCCGACCTTCGTCATGTTGCGACGCATTCTTTTATGCGCCTGGCTCGCCTCGCACAGCGAAGTGGCGCTGGCGGGTCAGCTCGGCGCCGCGTATACCGCCGGCACCGTGGCGATGGCCGAAAAGTTCTTGCACGGGCGCTTTCTCGCGCTCGAGGAGTTCGCTTGATGTTCACCTCGCTCAAAGGGCGCAGCGTCGTCGTGACGGGTGCCAGCAAAGGGATAGGACGGGGAATCGCGCGGCGGTTCGGTGCGGTGGGCTGCAGCGTGCTGGTGGTTTCGCGCGATCAGGCCGCGGCCGGTGCGGTGGCCGAACAGATTCAACGGGGCGGCGGCACGGCGCGCGCGTTTGCGGCGGATGTGAGCCGCCCCGGGGACATGGAGGCCATGGCGGCATTCGCGCTCGAGCACTTCGGCACCATCGACGTTCTCTGCGCCAATGCGGGAATTTTTCCGGCGGCGAAGCTTGGCGAGATGACCGCCGCGGATTTCGATGCCGTGATCGGAACGAACCTCAAGGGCACCTTCCTGTCGGTGTCGGCCTGCCTGCCCGCCATGAAGGCGCGGCGATTCGGGCGCATCGTGCTGACCTCATCGATCACGGGGCCGGTGACCGGGTATCCGGGCTGGTCGCATTACGGCGCGAGCAAGGCCGGGCAGCTGGGCTTCATGCGGACGGCGGCGATCGAGCTGGCGAGCCACGGCATCACGGTAAATGCGGTGCTTCCCGGCAATATTCGCACCGAAGGCCTCGACAGCGTGGGCGAAGATTACATGCGCAGCATGACGGCATCGATCCCGATGCGACGGCTCGGATCCGTCGACGACATCGCCAACGCCGTCCTGTTCTTCGCCACCGAGGAGGCCGGATACATCACCGGGCAGAGTCTGGTCATCGACGGCGGCCAGATCCTGCCCGAATCGCTGGCGGCTCTTGAGGCATAAAGCCCTCGCGTCCCGTGACGCGAGGCTACCCGGTCAAAACTTGTAATTCAGCTGCACCCCCGCGGTGCGGGGCTGATTGGTGGAGTAGCGCACCACCTGCGGGATGTTGAACTGGAAGCTGGTGTTGTTCGCGGACACCAGCGCAACCCGGTTGGTCAGATTGTCGACGAACAAGTCCGCCTCCCACTTGTCGTGCGCGATGCCCGCCCGCGCGTTGACCATGCTGTACGCCGGCAGCTTATAGCCGAAATAGTATGCCACGTCGTAGGAGGAGCCCACGAACGCATAGTTGGCGCGAGCCGTGACCTTCCAGTCGTTCATCACGGAGGTGGCATAGTTGAGCGACAGGCTGGCGGTGTCCTTGACGACGTTCATGATGGGCACTTCACACCGGGTCCCCGCCGTGCAGGGGTGCGTCACCCCATCCGGCAGCGAGGCGACGTTCTCCAGAAAGCTCGTATAGGAGGCGTTCGGATGCGTGAGTTTCGCCTGCGTCCAGGCGCCGTTCAGCGTCGCGCTCCAATCCCGCGCGAGTTTCGCATCGATCTCGAGTTCGGGACCGAAGGAGCTGCCGTCGCCTGCATTGTTGTAGTACTGATAGCCGCACGGCAGCGTGATGACCTGCTGCACACCCAGCCACTTGATGTAATAGACGTCGCTGTTGACCGTGAGCCAGTTGTCGAACAGCCGCGCTTTTTCGCCGATCTCGTAGTTCCAGGCGCGATCCGGTCCGAATTGGAGGGCGCCGTTCTGGCAGTGGGGGGGTTCCGAGGGCGGCGGCAGGATCTGGTTGGCGCCGCCGGGCCTGAATCCCTTCGCGACGGTCGTATACGCGGTCAAATCCGCCGTCGGGGTGTAGGACAGGTTCACGCGCGGATTCGCGCCGCTGTTCGAGGCTTTGGTGATCTCCGAGGTGGCGGGGGGCGTATTGTTCGGGCCGTCGAGTCCCCAGGAGTACTCGTCCTGGTGGCTCTTGTAGCTGTAATAGCGCACGCCAGCCGAGAGCTTCCACTCGTCTGTGAACTTGTACGAGCCGTCGGCAAACAGCGCGGACTGGCGCACACCGTACGCGTTCCAGGACGTGAAGAACGAGCCGTCCGGGACCTGGGGTGTCGCCGCGAGGGAATTGTTGCTGATTTCATTCCAGACGGAATTGAGATTGCTGTAGAAGGCGCCCGCCACCCAGTGAAAGCCCGCGATGTCGTGCGAGGTCAAGCGAATTTCCTGGCTGATCTGGTGCGACGGATCGCGTTCCGCATAGGGAATGGGCACGAAGGGCGTACCGCCGCCATTGGTATAGTAAATGGATGTGGAGGCATCCTGGACCTGCTCCCCCGTGCGGCCGAAATAAGAGGTGGCGCTGGTCAGGTCGGCGATGCCCACATTGGCGTTGACGGTGATCCCGAAGATCGAGATGTCGTCGCGGATCCCTCCCTCAAGGGGAAGGGTTCGTAGTGCGCGTCGTAGATCGCGGTCTGCCCCG
>CAVTNZ010000044.1:0-105062 GCA_963736185.1 uncultured Gammaproteobacteria bacterium
ATCGTCGAATTGATCGTCGTCTGCGATCCGCTATACTGCAATCTCTTCACTTCCGAAATCAAGCCCATCCGCTTCGCACTACCTGGGGCCCGGCGCCAAGACTCCTGCTATCACGGTTTTCAGCTCTCTTCCCGAGCAGCGACCTGATCCTTGTCCATGACGTGGTGCGCCCCTTCCTCACTATTCCCCTGGTCCTAATCGACGCGTCCTGGAAGCTGCAGCTCAACAGGCGCGGCAACAGCCGGAATGCCCCTTAAATTTACTGTGAAAGAGACCAATGGCGACAACCTCGTTCAGCGCACCCCAGACCGCAATTTTCTTTGTAGATCCAGACTCCTCAGGTCATTCAAAGAGAGCTATTACAAATGGGATTTGCTAACGCTCATGCCCACGATCTGACCGTGACCGATGATGTCTCCCTCGTCGAACTCTGCGGCCATCCCGTCAAAATTGTCGAGGGCAGTTATTCCAATATTAAAATTACGACACAAGATGACCTGATCTTAGCCCAAAGGCTGCTTGAGACCCCTCTCCATGCCTAAATATAAGATGACGATCGCCTATGATGGCACCCCCTATTGCGGCTGGCAGGTTCAACCCAATGGGGTCTCCGTTCAATCTAATATCGGAGAGCGTTGCATATTGCCCTCAGGATCCCTGTCGCAATCATCGGCTCTGGACGCACTGATGCAGGCGTGCATGCCTTGGGACAAATCGCCCATTTTGAACAGGAAGCTGTAGATCCCTATCGCCTTTTAGCCGCACTCAACGGCCTGTTGCCCCCGACCATTCGCATCAAATCTCTGAAGAGACCTCTCCTGACTTTCACGCGCAATATAGCGCCATCGGCAAGGCCTACCATTACCACCTCTACTTAGACACCGTGATGGATCCCTTCAAACGCCTCTACCTATCAAGTGCGCCGCCGCATCGATCTTCCACTTCTGCAGCAGGCCGCACGCGCCTTTGTCGGCACGCACGATTTTACCACCTTTGCCAACGAGGCCCACGCGGGAAGCGCCTCGCGCGACCCCGTGCGGACATTAAAACGGCTCGATGTTATCCCTGAGGAAGGGGGCGTGAGGCTCGAATTTGAAGCCGACGGGTTTCTCTACAAGATGGTGCGCAACATTGTCTGGGACGATGCTGGAAGTCGGCAGCGGAAAGCGGGCGCTGCATGAGATCGATTCCCTTTTTGCAGCTAAAGATCGCCGCCAGGCAGGCAAGCCGTCCCCCCTCAAGGGCTCTTTTTAGTTAGAGTTGATTATTAATGTAATGACAAATAATATTATTTAGTTTATAATTTTATTTAATGAATTTTGATAAAACTTAATTATGACAGATTCACTGCGAATCACACCCTCTTTCTTCGACATTCTCACCGCCGATGAGTCCGATCAGAAGTTTTTTCCTATTTAACAGACGCTGAATTAGCAAAAATCGGCGCGGTCTCCAGACAATGGTTGGCTCTAACAAATGATGATGCCCTCTGGAGAAATCTCTACAACAACAAAATCTTGGAATATCGTACTGGATGTTGCCAGAGGGAGTTCCTGGAAAGAAAAGACAAGACTTTGCTTCAAACCGAATTCAGGAAAGCTCTCGGGCATCTATAGACCCGAAGTGATAACCCCTCATCAGATACCGCATTCTCCGGTCAAGGAGCTTTTCTATGTCAATGAAACCATCGTCGCCCTTTTTCAAAACGGTGGGTTGCTGCTTTATCATCCGGCAACAGGGGATCGATGCGAATTTTTCACGCAGGAAGGAACACGTAACATAGGCGATTGCTCTCCCCTTCTTTATTTTGGCGGGGATCACGGGATCGTCTATGCTCTCGACACAGATTCCAAAACAGTATCCCAAGTCGCTCATGATGTCCGTCACCCCTGCTTTCAAGACCCCTACATTGTGGGAGTTTCTTTCGATTCGCGGACTCTCAGAATGGTAAAACCCCATTCTCCCAGCGGGAACGTTGTGCGAGAAATTGTTTTTGACGAACCGATTGAAGAGGTACAATGCAGCCCAGATGCAGTTGTCTCTTTGCATCAGGGCAAATTTTCCTACATTCTAAACGGGAACCCGTCACCGCAACCAGCAGCTTTATCTTTTGAGGAAACCCCAAAATGGTGGGGAGTGCATGGAACAACGATCTCTTGCTGCTGGGCTAACGGATCTCTTGCTCTGCACGACTTATCCGGCGCTCATTCCCTTTGGACATATCAAATCGAATTGCCCATCTCCCTTCACACCGACGAACCCTCGCCTGTCACAGCCTTCGCTTGCTGCGGGACCTCTTTTAGCTTTAGGTTTTGCGAATGGATACGCCATGATCTTGAATGGCGATTCTCTAAGTTTCATCAAAAGCTGGCAAGCTGATTTATCTGCGATCCAAGCCCTGCAAATAGAAGGAAATCGCTGTTGGGTTTTAGACGCAAGACAGAACTGCTCCTGCTGGGATATTACAAGAGAGGAAAATGATCTTATCCATCAAAGCGGAGCTAAGAGTGATGCTCCTTCAGCGCCCAGCACATTTCTTTCCTGCGGCCCTTTTACCATCAGCGGCAATTCTTTAGGGCGGTTGACGGTGCACAACCATTATCCTCAAGATCTTGAAGTTCAGGAAAAGAGACCCCTCCTCGCTAGCGGGTCCGCTTCTGATTCTTCCGTCCTTACTAAAAGACGAAAAACTAAACATCGTTAAAAATATTTATTAGCATTACCTTATAGTTTTTAGTTATAATAATATTATAACTAGGACTATTTTATGATTTCGGGGGAATCAAACTCCTTTGAAAGATTTAATTTAATAATTGGCAGTATTGCAAGTAAAATCGCCACTTTTAATCCTCAGGATGCAACAACTCCCAAGCTTGTCCGCGCGCAGTTAATCTATGTCCAACATTTATTCGATGAGAATAAGGAATTATTCGAGCGTGGAATCGTCCACTATCCACAATTTCAAAATACAGTAAGAGAATTGTCGAGACAAATTCGAGAGAAAGGGGCCAGTTCCCAAGCAACTTTTCCCCCGAACTTTTGCAAACAGTCCAACAGATTGATACGCTGGCCACCCACATGATTGTTGCGCCGACCGCGAAACGTAGACCTCAGGAAGAAATAGATCCTAATATTGCCAAAAAAAGCGCGATCGGAACCGCCGGCCGCGAAGCGTATACCTCTGGAAGAAATGGATCCTAACCTTGCAAAAAAAGCGCGACCAAATCCTCCAGCCGCGAAGCGTAGCCTTCCGGAAGAATTAGAGACTTCCACTGCAAAAAAAGCGCGACCGGAAACGTCGGCCTCAACGGAAATGACTTCTTCTGCAAAAAAAGTGCGATCTGAAGCGCTTCCCTTCTCATCTTTCCAGCTTGCCAACTCGAGTCGCCCAGTATATCGATCAGCATCATCTGTTTCAAATTGCCCACCGCCCACAGCCCACGTCCCTTGCCGATTTTAAGCTCATCGATCGGGAAGTTCCTCTTCAGTTAATCAGGAGCTGAGTCCAACCGTGACGCGCAAAGCTTACCAAAATTTGGACCAGACAACGATTTAGTTCTGCCTGTCCGCCAGAATTGCTCCCCTCAAGTCAACAAAGCAGTTAAGGGCTTTATTGGAAAAGATGAATATTTATAATTCTCAAGTGAATGCATTCGGAACAACGCAGCCTGCTCTCGAAAAAGCACTAGCAGAACATGCACAATTGCGCGTTCTTCTTCTGTTGCATCTTGGAATCGCCTATTCCAATACGAACGTGCATTACGACCATTTCCGCTGGGAAGGGGCAAAAATACAAGGCCTAAAAGGGTCGGGAAGGCCTTGAAGCTTGCCATCATTCCGCGTTAGCGGAATTAAGCGACGATGTCAATAAGTTCTTGATGCATGAATGCAGGCGGCAGCTGCAAAATGATTTTCAAATCGACGAAAAATTGATCGTCAGGATGCTTCTCATGGGAATTCCCGCTCAAAACATCGAGGAGATGATCCAACAGGCGCGACAAGAGCCTAAATCAATCCCACAGTTTGTTGAGAAATTGTTTCAACCTTTGCTGGCTCAACCTCTCCTAAATGATCAAACGCGCTTGTATTATTGGAACAATACCACCATGCTTGCACCGCCTCTTGTCAACCGTGTCGATGACATGTACGAACAGCTTTTGAGACCTGTGTTCAAGCGTTTCGTCATTGACATTGCCTCCCGTGTCTCGACATCTCAACAAACGATCGCGGATGTAAAACAGAAAATTGCAGTCGCCTACGGAAAAAATTAGGGAAGATATCGAGATCAAGCGGCCAAACATTCAAAAACTCCAAAAATTATATGGGGATCTCATGGCCTATGGCAAAGTAAACCCTGGAGATTCGCTGGATGCAAAAAAAGCGTATATCGCCCATTACGCGCAGCTCCTTACCGAGATCGAAGAGTGTGCCCATGCGCTCTATAGAACAGGGAATCCAAAATTGGCACCCGTCACAAAAATGACCGAATATAAAGAATTTGACCGCGATATTCCCAAAGCGTTTTTAAGTATCAATTTGCGTCTGAACGAATGGAGAGCACACCTGAATTTGTTTGAGCAGAAAATGCAAGTTGGACCCGATGACAGGATACGCTCGCAGGAAGCCGACCAGATGATCCGCCTCATCGGCGGTTTTGTCTCCAACGAAAACCTGAAAATCGCTATCCCATCGATGGAGCCTATTTAAACCAGATGCTGCACTATGCGCAAATCCAATGCCAGGGAGCGCTGGCAGCTTGCGATGCCATCCATGCTGATTCCAGTTTGGCCCATATCGACCCTATGGTCTTGCAAGCGGAACTGTGCGGCCGTCTCATCAAACCAAAAGAGATTTAGAGCGTGCTATTGGCGGAGATCGCGTCCAGCGAAGGATAATAGAAGACCCCATGCTTCATAAAGAGCGGGATTTCCGGATATTTGACCCGGCTCACCATCACCGGCTGAGCGGAGGTGGCCATCAAGGCCTTGATCCCGCGCGGAATATCCTCAAACCCGATGACCTTGTCTCCATTGATCGCATATTTTTCAATCGCTTTGAAATAGCACTCAGGATTAGGTTTGGGATGGGCGTAATCGTGCCGCGTGATCCAATCTGGAATAGAATCCAAAATCGAATGCTGTTTGCGGATTGGAGCCACCAATTCGTCAGGAGAATGGGTGACCACGCAGCGCTTGATGTTAGCCTCTTCGAGGCTCTTTAGCAATTTCTCCACACCGGGCATTAAGTGCACGGCCCCGCCGGTGACAAGATCGATGATCGCCTGTTTCTTTTCGGCATAGAGCACCTCCCATACGGGGAATTGCGCTTTGAGATCGGGAAACTGGGCGTAGATCTGATCGCGCAGCGCTTCGCTGCTATAGTGCGCCGCCTGGCAATAGGTGTCAAAATCCCACTCGAGGCGAAAGCCATGGTTCGCACACATTTTTCTGTAGGCCATGAAGTGGAGCTCTTCCGTGTTGACGAGCAATCCGTCAAAATCGAAGAGAAACAGTTGATACTGATGGATCCAATGCATATGATATCGCGGTAAAATTATGAGTTATTGTACCTGTGATTCCGATTAAATGCATCATCTCTCTCTTTATGGGATTTCTCGTTTTAGGCTGTTCTGATGATTCTTCCCGTCGTGACACCATTGTCAAAGGGGAATATATCTACCGGCTGCATCATGAAACGCTTTTTACGCCCGATGCCCCGCAAAAAAAATTAGCTGAGGTATATCCGTGGGAAGAAGGCAAAGTGCGTCACTTGCCCAAAATTACGAAAGAGTACTTCGGCTGCAAAGGAAGCAGCTTAAATCCCACGCGCATGATTGCTGGCGATGGAGAGCCGCAGCGCTTGCAGGATTGTGGAGGAACCGAAAAGCATAGCCTTCCTTTGCGCAACAATAAAGAGTTCATCTACCCCATCTTGATCGACCTGCTCAACGCGATCCAAACCAAAAGCGGAACAGTTGGTGGTGATCACCAGCAAGACCAACCGGAACCAGGTGACGCACAACAAGGCCACGTATTGCTGACCATCCCGACCCAGGACCTGGTCGAACCGTCAGCGACACGCCGTTCATCGGCGGGCTCGGGTGCCGGAGACAAGATATGCGTGCGCGCCTTGAAGAACTCTTCGTCAAAGGTTTTTCGATTGAGCAGACCGGTGAGGGCATCGCGTTGTCCGTAGTTGAGCAATCCCTGCATGTTCGAATACACCGTCAGCGTGGCGTCGACCAGGCGGAGCGCCGCGCCATCCAGCACATCGGCGCAAAGAACTTCCAGGACCTCCACCGAACCATGCCCATTGCGCAATGGATAGCGGTACATATGAGCCCCATCATTCTGCGCCGTGACGAATGAGCCGTTCAGTGCCTTGCGCCGCGCGGGGCAATGAGCGACCAAGGGCAGCTCGGCAAGGTCGATGGGATTGGCGCTGCCCTGCGGGGCGGCGCATGCCGGGCCCGCCTGCACGCGGGCCAGCCAGCGCAGGTTCCTCGGTTCGCCGACGGTGGTGTAAATGACCACGGAGCGCGCGTGGAGCAACTCACTCAGGGTGGCGACCAGGGCGGTACTCAGCGCCTCATGCGTGCGAAGTCCGGTCAGTGCGCCGAGGGAGTCGACGAACGGCACCCATGGGGCGTCCGCCGGCATCGCAGTCCCCCGCGGCCCTGATGGGGATTCCTGACTGAGTGTATTGCCTTGCATGGGTTGGCGGCTTCCTCTTGGGGGATATCGACGCCGGAGCGAAAATATTCCAGCTGGGTGGCACGAATCGGGCAATCGAGCCGATGCCGGCAATGCGCCGGGCCCCCGGTTCGCGATTCCATCGCCGAATGGCCGGCGGCGGACGCGCGCCAGCCGCGCCGGCCGCGACGCCTCGCGGCTTACATTTGTTTACGATCGCCCCGCCTGCGGTTGCCTACCATGCGCGAGATCCGCACTTCAAGGGAACCCGATGCGCAGGGATTTCGTCGAATTTATCGAGCACGAGCTATCCGGCTCTGTGGGGCAGAGAATCGCGGGACTGATTGGCGCGACACCGCAGGCCACGGCCTCGGGCGTCGGCGCGGCGGTACCCTCGGTACTCGGCCGCCTGCTGCAGAACAGTGCGTCGCCGCCGGCGGCCCTGGAGCTGCTCGAGCGCCTGCTGCTCGGCAATCACGATGCGAGCTTGAGCAATCTCGCAGGCGCCTTGAGCCCGGGCGCCTCGAGCCGCTCCTTGATGACGACGGGCACGCAATTGGTGTCGAACATTTTTGGCCATCGGGCGAGTGCGATCAGCAGCTACGTATCGAACACTGCCGGGCTCAATGCCGCCGCGAGCGGAGGCCTCCTCGCCATCGTCACCCCTCTCGTTCTGGGCTTCATTACGCGGCATTTGCGCACCAGCGGTGGCCTCAATCTTTGCAGCGTCAGGGCGCTGTTGGCGAGTCAGCAGAACGCCCTAAAAGCGGCGCCCGCCGGTTTGGCGGGAGCGCTCGGTCTGTCCGATGTGAGTCATCTGCCGGCAGGATGCTCCGAGCCGCTGCCGCTGCCGTCCCTGACCGCGCGGCCCGCGCGAGCGCATTGGCTGCCGTGGCTGGCGGGTCTCGCGCTGTTGGGGGTGCTGGTCTTCGTGCTCCGCAGTTTTCAGCTGAAATGACCGCGCAATTCCCGGTCGAAATGCAATGACGGATTTCCACGCATCGCGCGCTCAATTTTCACATTGGCTTTGAAAGTACGCCGGGTCGGTCAAGGTAGCCAAAAGAGCCGCCTCGCCCAGATCGTTGGGCCTGGTTCCATACACCGTTACCGACCTGACGCCGTTGGTCACCCGGCAATCAAAATAGAAGTACTCGCCCGGGGCGACATTCAAAGCCACCAGGCGATCATCGGGATTGGCCGTGCCGTCGACGAACACGTCGTGACCCGATTGATCGATCACCTCCGCCCATAATCCACTGGGTTCGGAATAGACGAGAACGTAGTGGGCTCCGGCCGTAATCGCATTGACGAAATTATTTCCCGCGATCGTCGGCTCGATTTCCCACTGCTTTTCCAAGCCGCGCGTGGTGACCTTGAAGCCGACGATGATCGGCAGGCCCGTTGCAACATACTCCACATACGCAAAGTCATGTGCGGAGTTCATTGCCACGAGCGTCGGCAGATAGGCATTTCCCGCCGGGTCCTTTTTCTCGAGGACATAGGGGCTGCCCGGTGCAAGCTCCACGCCCGCGGCGCTGGTCGTGTAGAGGTTTAGTCCCTTGCCGGCAATGACGCCGTAGTAATGAAGTTTGTCGCCGCTGATACCCACTGAATGGTCCGCCGCCAGCGCGCTTACGCTCGCCAGGAGCAGGGCCATTGCTGATAACAATTTCATTGAAATCCCCTCGAATGACTATTTTTGGGTCAACGCCACCCTTCGTATGGCAAATCAACGCTCCCAGCGGTGCTCTTCAGCCCGCGAGGGCAAGCCTAAGTTTGGCATAAAAAACGCCGCCTTGGCATTGCTTGCTCGAATTAACTTGAATTTAGAAAGCAGTCCCGCCGCGGCCCGCGGCGTGCGCCGCGGCGCAGGTCCCGAGGTGAACGGGAGCAGTCTCGTTGGCAAGGCGGGAGAGGTTGCGAAAGGTTGTTGCAGCCTCAGTGAGGCGCGATTACTCCTGGCCGTTCCAGGATTCCGGCGCGGTCATCGACGCGGCGGCCGCGGTCGTGCTCTGGTTCCAAAGGTACCCGCTATTCCACACGTAACCGTTGTTCCAGACGTAGCCGTTGTTCCAAAGATAGCCATTGTTCCACAGGTAGCCGCTATTCCACAGATAGCCGTTGTTCCACAAATAGCCCTGATTCTTGGCGAACGTGTTGTTCCAGAGATAGCCGTCGGCGGCGACCTTATTGCCGCTGCTGTCGAGAATATAGAAGGCCAGCGTGGCCGGGTCTTGATGCGCCGGCCCACCGTAGTGAATGTTGTTCTGGATATCGTTCATGATGTTCAGCCCCTGGTTGGCGCAGTTCGCCGCCTGGCTGTACACGGCATTGTAGGCGTTGATGAGACCCGTGCCCTGCTGGAACACCGAGTAGGCTGCTTTGCCGGTCGATTTCACCAATGACGAGGCCGAGGCCATCAGGCGACACTTCACCTGGTCAGGCGTGAGTACGGAGTTGGCCTGCAGCATCAGCGCAATCGCTCCGGTGGTCACGGCCGCGGCCTGCGAGGTGCCCGACATCACGAACAAATGGCTCGACGAGGTCGCGAACTGCGGATGGCCGGTAGCCAGCGCCATGTTGCCGCTGTCCATTACGCCGACGATGTGCCCGCCGGGCGCCACCACCTCGGGCTTGATGAACCCTTCGTAGGTCGGGCCGGCGGAGGAGAACGAGGCGACGCCATCGTCGGACATGTTGGTCGGTGTCCAATTATCGGTCATCGCGCCCACGGTAATGACGTACGGCGTATTGCCGGGAACCGCGATGGTTTGCGCTCCCGGACCGAAATTGCCTGCCGAGGCGACCACCACCACGCCGGACTGCCAGAGCTTCATCACCGCCTGGTCGATGGGGTCGTTCCAGTAAAATGACTGCGGCTTGGCGCCGAACGACAAGTTCAGCACCCGAATGTTGAACGTCGAGTGGTTCGCGAAGATCCAGTTCAAGCCATTGAGCACCGAGTTGTAGCTGCCCGTGCCGTCGCTGCCGAAAGCCCGCACGATCACCAGCTTCGCCATCGGCGCAATACCGAGAGTCTCGCCGGTTACAACTGAACTCGGGCTGCCGATGATGCTGGTCACGTGTGTGCCGTGGCCGTAGCTGTCGGGGATGGGATTGCCCTGGCCGCCGCTGGGGTCGTAGGTCATGACCACCTTGTTCTTGCCGGTGAGGTCATCTACCACCATCGCGCCCACCGCCGCCGAGCCGTTGGAATCCCAGGCGCCACTGTCGAGCACGGCCACCGTCACCCCGGTGCCGAGGATGCCCTGTGCAGCGAGCTTGTCGGCGCCGATGAAGGTGTTCGCATACTGATCGATGGCCTGGCCGTTGGCGGTCGTGATGCTCGAGACCGCAGTGGTCTGCATGGTGACCGGACTATCGGCGAACAGCACCGCGCGCGCATTGCGCTTCAGCAACGCCGCCTGCCGCTGCGTCAATGATGCGGATACCCCCTCGATGATCGGCAGTTCGCTGATTACTCGTCCGCCCACCTCGTGCACGAGCTGCAGCGCCGACGCGCCGCCACGAGCCTCGACGATGTAATTCGCGATCCGAGGGGCGGCATGACTGCCGGCCGCCAGCAGCGATGCCCCCAGGGTCAATGCCGCACGTGCCGCGGGTGAACACAAGGTGGCCTTCATGATCGTCGTCTCCGGATGCTGCGTAACGCGAGACATTTAAGCAGCACAGGAAACGCGACGCCGCCGCATCGGGCGCTCTCGATGCCGGATAAATCGCGAGGCGCGTCACATAATGGCCTGTTCAATCAGGGGGCGCCGTGAACCGTGCTCATTATGTCCTGAAGCAGTTCCCGACCGCCCAGCGAGCGCGCCCGCAAATAGAAACGGCGATCGCCAATTCGCTTTCGCCCGCACTCAATCGGATCGAGAGGGGCAACGCGGCGCCTAGGTGTGGCGCCGGCTCACGCGGCGCCGCGGATGCGCATCCCGTTTGAAGCGGCGGTCGAAACCTCGATCCGATAGCTCGATATGAGCTTATCGAGTTCATGAGCCTGCTCGAGAATCGATTGGCTCGCCGCGGCGGCCTGCTCCACGAGCGCGGCATTCTGCTGAGTGCTTTGGTCCATGGAAGTAATGGCTTTGTTCACCTGCTCGATGCCGCCGGCCTGCTCGCGACTGGCGCTGGCCATCTCTGCGACAATCCTGGTGACCTTTTGCGAGGCGGTGCGGATATCCGTGAGCGATTGGCCCGATTCGCCCACGAGCCTGCGGCCTTCGCCGACACGCTCGACGCTGTCCTGAATCAGCGCCTTGATCTCCTTGGCGACCGCTGCGCTGCGGCCGGCCAGATTTCGCACCTCCGATGCGACGACGGCAAAGCCGCGGCCCTGCTCGCCGGCACGCGCTGCCTCCACGGCGGCGTTGAGGGCGAGGAGGTTGGTCGAACGTATCTCGTCGACCACCCCAATGATGTCGCGCGATCTTTTTCGATGCATCACTATCCGGCCATGGCCGCGGCCGCCGCCGATGCGACTTCGCCTCCGTTTTCGGCTTGCTTAAACGCCTCCATGGCCAATTGGTTGGCGAGGCCGGCATTGTCGGCCGTTTGCCGCACAGTCGCTGTCATCTGTTCCATCGACGCCGCCGTCTTCTCCAGACTGGAGGCCTGCTGTTCAGTTCGCTGCGACAGATCGAGGTTGCCCTTGGAGATTTCCTCAGCGCCGCTGCGTACGTCCCGCGCCGAGGATTTCATCTGTTGCACGAGCGACACCATGTCGCCGATGAGTGCGTTGACGCCGGATACCAACTTACCGAATGCCCCTGTTTTGCTCGTCTCATCCACGCGCGCGGTCAAGTCGTGGCGCGCTGCTCGCTCTACCGCGGCATTGATATCCGACACCACGCCATGCAGTGAATCGAACAGCTGATTGAGGCCACGCGACAGCGCCTCCATTTGCCCCGTCTTACCCTCCACGGAGATACGCTGGGACAAGTTGCCCGCAAGCACCGCCTTGACCGCCTCCTGGGTCTGATCGATGGTGGCCTGAAGCTGCCTTGCGAACAGGACCTGCGCCGTCACATCCGTGTTGTAGCTGATGACCGCATCGGCTTGCCGTGCTCGTCGAACCCGGGACTGTAGGAGCCCTGCAGCCAGATTTCGCGCCCGTCTTTGGTGATATAGAGCGTCTCGCCCGCCTGAAATTCACCGCGCCCGGCTTGGCCCATATGCCACCAACATCTTCAACCGGGACCTGGACTCGAGGAACTACGGCGTCGGCCGCTATGGTCGGGTGTTCCTGTTCGACTACGACGCGGTCGAAAAGCTCACCGACGTGAAGATCCGCACCAACCTAGATCGGGAGCCGGGCGAGGAAACGGTGCCCGACTGGTTCTTCGAAGAAGGCATCATATTTCTGCCCGAGGAGCTGCTGCATGGAATGCAGCTCATGAACCGGTATGCGAGCAGCTGCTTCCGCGAGGAGAACGTCGATCTGCTCAACGTTCAGTATTGGCAGGATGTGCAGAAGAAGCTGTTGTGCGGGGAGGTTCCCGCGCTTCAGATGTATCCCGACGCCTGCAAGCTCGGGGTCGAAGGCGTCGCGCAGACGGAGGTGGGCGTCGATATCTAGGCGACGGCGGCCGGCGGCGGCGCGAGCGGGATCTCGAGGATGAAGGCGGCGCCCATACCGCGGCCGGCGCTTTCCGCCCGCAGGGAGCCTCCGAGCTCCTGAGCCGCGAGCGCGCCCGAGTGCAGCCCGAAACCGTGCCCGGACTCGCGCGTGGTGAAGCCGTGCCTGAACAGATCCTTCATGTGCTCGGCGGCGATGCCGACGCCGTTGTCGATGACCGAGACGCGCACGCCCCGAGGCGAGCGCTCGATGCGCAGCGTCATCAATTTGTCGGGCCGCCCCGACTCGTCGCAGGCATATTTGGCGTTGCTCACCAGATTGACCAGAACCTGAAGCACCTTGTGCTTGTCGACCGTGACCGGGGGTACCTGCCCGAACTCCCGCTTCACCTGCACGCCGTGACGCTCGAACGCGCCCGCGTTCAGCCGCAGGCTGTCCTCCACCAGGGCGGCGACCTCGATGGTCTCGGCGACGCCGCAGAGCTTGGCGTAGCTCTGCTGCATCATCACCGTGTCCTTGATGTGCTCGAGATTGTCGCGCAGCAATGCAAGCTCCTTCAGCGCCTCATTCTGGTCCTGGGCGAGCTCCGCGCCGAGCGCCGACAGGTATTCCGGCACGCGCTGTCCGCGCGGGTCCTCGGTCAGAAACCGGGCTGCGCCGGCCGCGTGCTGCGACAGGAGCTGAGCCAGGCGCGCAACGCCCGGGGCGCGCGATTGCCTTATTCGCTCGACGACCAGGTTCGCCGATATGTTGACGCTGTTCAGGATGTTGCCGACGTTGTGAAGCACGTTGGTGGCGACCTCCGCCATGCCCGCTTCGCGGGATGCCGTGACCAGCTCGCGATGCACCCGCTCGAGCTCCCGCTCGCGGCGCTTTCTTTCCGTCGTGTCCTGGATCACGGCGACGGCTCCGAGGGTCTGCCCGTCCGGGCCCACCAGCCGGCGCACGCTCGACAACGTCGAGCGCGGCGGCGCTCCGTTCGGCACCAAGATGAGCTCGATGTTGCTGATGGTTTCGCCGCGCAGCGCCCGCGCCAGCGGCATCTCCGTCTGGGGCAGCCGCGTCACGCCATCCATCAGCAATACGTCCGCCATGTGGCGACGATGCGTCGGCTCGGTGCAGTACAGCTCGACCGCCGCCCTGTTGTAATGGGTGATCCGTCCGTCCGCGTCGCAAGCGAGCAGCGCCACCGGCATGTCGCTGATCACCGCTTCGAGCAGGGTGCGTGTTTTGAGCAGATCCGTGATGTCGCTGATGGTGCCCACGAATCCCGAAATGCCTTCCGTGAGGACGACGTGTTCGCTGTAATAGCGCACCGCGTCCCCCTCGCCGAGCGCCCGGTACTCGAGCCGCAGGGTGCTCGGGTGACGCAGGAATTCGGCCCACAGTTCCTCGATTCGCGCCCGATCCTCGGGATGGACGGCCTGAGGCCAGTCGTTCACATCCTGCTCCGGCGCCAGCCGGAACATGCGCCGGTACTCCCGGTTCACGTACACGGATTCGCTGTGCGTGTTGCCGTAGTAGATGGCCACGGGAGCGCAGTCGAGAAGCGCATCCGCCAGCGCGAACGCCTGCGAAGCGGCCGTGGGGCCGGGTGCCGAGGCGGCTGTCGGGTCGGGTGGGTGAAGCTCGGCGGTGCTCAACACCTCGAGTTCGGTCACCCGGGAATGAAGCTGCACCAGCGCGGCGCCCTGGCGAGCGAGCGCGGCGAGCACGCCGCGCTCGCCAGCCGACAGCGCCACGGCGCCGGCGCGGTAGACGGCAATGGCTCCCAGGGCTTCGCCGTCGTCGGCGCGCAGGGCGCACCCCGCGTAGGAGCGAACGCCGGCGGCTTCGAGCACCGGATCGGCAGCGGGACCACCGGCCTTCGCATCGCACACCTCGAACACCTCCGCGTTGGCGAGCGTCTGCGCGAGATGAGGGTTGTGCGGCAAACCCTGAAGGGGCAGCGCGCCGGCGCTGTACCACGATTCGCTCCAACCCGTCAGCATGATCGAGGCGAGCGGAGCCTGAAGCGCGTCGGCGGCGAGCCGGGCCAATTCCACGAATCCCGGCGGCGGCAGACTTTCCCGAGAGCCGCTTCCTCCGGAGGGCCCGGGGGCTGCAAATTGCGGGTGGATTCGATCGCGGCTCATGGCCGCCGATTGCACCACAGTCCTGCGTCCCGCAAAGCGAAAGCCGTCGCATTTCGGGGGGCGCATCGGGTATCGTGGGCCGATGGGCGCCATCGCGTCGAATGCCGTCGAGAATCCGCCCGGTCCCTGGAATCCCGGCCTGAAGTCTCAGATACCCAAGGAGTGGCGGGAACTCGAGACGATCTTCCGGCCGGAAAACAATTATTCGACGCTCGCCGCGGCGGAGGAACTGCGCGGATTGACCGGTTTTGGTCTGAGCGATCTGGCGATTTTTCGACCCGAGCGATTGGCGCTGCACGAACTTCTGATCCGCGTGACCGCCGATTTCGTGGTGCCCGACGGATCGCGCATCGGGGATCTCGGCATCAACTTCCGCCGGATCGCGCAACGCATCCTGACCGACCATCTCGAGCCCGAAATGGGCGCGATCACCGCGGCGTTCGAGGAGGCGCGGCGGGAGGTCGGCGCCGCAGTCGAGGCGGCGTTGAGCGAGGTGGTTCGCGGGCACAACCCGCCGGCGGCCCCTTCCGCCGGAAGACGCCGCTTCGTATTCTGGAAATCCCGCCGCCCTGCCGGCTCTTCGATGCCCGCCGATTTCAGCTGGGACGCGGGCCACATCGCGGAATGCGAACGACGCGCGGGTGCGGCGCCCGATCCGCTCACGCGGCTCGCCTACAACACCCTCGCCAGGGTGCTGTCGGCGTTGTTCACGACGCATGGCTGCGCCTGGGGAACCCGCGATCTCATCGTGCCGCTCGCGCGCGACCTCGCCTGCAACACTCATGGGAGCGATGCCATCGGCCGAAGCATCGAGCCTTTGCTCAGGCGCGCGGCCGCGCTCGAGGGCTACGGACTGCTGCCGCGACAGGACCGGCCGGTGGTCATCAACACCAAGGGGGCGTCGGCGTCCGGCAAGAGCACGCTGCGTCTGCTGCAGAAGAAACTGGCGGGCGATATCGGAGTCGACTGGAGCGACTTCGCGCTGATCAGTCCGGACATCTGGCGCAAACAGCTGCTGGATTACGACTCGCTCGGCGCTGCTTACAAATATGCGGGCGCGTTCACCGCGGAGGAGTTGCAGATCGTGGATCGCAAGCTCGACCGCTACATGGCCCGCAAGCACGCAGCCGGCAACATGTCACATCTGCTCATCGACCGATTTCGCTTCGACAGTTTCGCGCCGGATTCGGACGAGGAGGGCAGCAACCTGCTCACCCGTTTCGGCCAGACGGTTTTCCTGTTCTTCATGATCACGCCGCCGGAAGAGCTCGTGGAGCGCGCGTGGAAGCGCGGCCTCGAGTTCGGACGCTACAAGGCGGTCGACGACACCCTCGCGCACGCGGTCGATGCCTATACCGGCATCCCCAACGTGTTCTTCACCTGGATCCATCGGAGCGACAAGCGGATCCACTTCGAATTTCTGGACAACTCGGTGGCGCTCGGCGAGCGACCGCGCACCGCCGTGTTCGGCGACAACGATTCGGTGAACATATTGGACGTGAGCAAGATGATCGACATCGACCGCTACGGGCGGGTTCACGTCGATGCCGCGACGCCCGAGGAGCTGTACCGGGACGCGCGGTTGCTGGCGGCGGAGCGCAACGTCGGGTTCCTGCGGCGCTGTGTGGAGCGGTTTCGATGCGCCAATTTCGCGTCGCAACGAACCGGAAGAATCTATCTTCGGATCGAATCGGGGACGCCGACCTGGGTGGACCCGGAAGCGCTGCAGGCGGCACTCGCGGATCCCGATACGCGCGCCGGCCTCCAGGCGGTGGCCCCCGCCGCGGTGGAGGGCCGGTGCGGCGCCACCGACGGCGGTCCGCGATACTTGAGACCCTACGAGGCGAATGCGGCCGGTGGCGCGAATTTCAGTGATGCGCGGAGCGGCGCGGACGTCACGCCCACCCTGGGAGTGTGGGGACAGCCGGCCGGATGAGACGCCTTGCATTCCGCGCCCGGCCGCGCGGAGGATCGGTCAGCCCAAAAAATCGCAATGCCGGTCGACGTGCTCCGCGAGGTCCAGGGTGTGCTGGCGCGCGAGGTGCTCGGCCAATCCGGTATCCCGGCGTTCGAGCGCCTCGATGATCTTCAAATGATCCACGATCGAACGCTCGGCGCGATTGTCCTGTGCGATGGTCGCCCGGCGGATGGCGCGCACGTGAATCAGCAGATTGCGCGTGGCGTCGACCAGGGTTTGCGACCCGCCGAGGGCTATGACCGCCGTGTGAAAGGCTATGTTGGCGTCCGAGTATTCGCACAAGTGCTCGGACGGCGGGGAGTTCTGGAATTCATCGAACAGATGCCTCAACTTCGCGATCTCCGCATCCGTTGCATGCAGGGTCGCAAGGCGCGCCGCCATGGATTCGAGCGCGGCCCACATCTGGATCATTTCGATGATCTCGCGCTTGGATTTGCGAATGATGTAGATGCCGCGTCGGGGCACGGTCCTGATGAAGCCTTCCTGTTCGAGCAGCGAGAGCGCCTCGCGGATGGGAGTGCGGCTCACGCCGAGCGCGGCGGTCAACTGGCGCTCATCGAGACGCAGCTCCTGCGCCGGGTCGTAGATGTCGGTCTCGGCGATCGCGTTCTTCAACAGCTCGTAGGCCTGATCGCGCAGGCTCCTGGCGTTCAATGGGCTCAGGCTGAGCGGCGCGGCGGGTGCGGCCCGCTGGACCAATTTGGCAATGGTGTTCATTCGATCCCCTGGGGGTTAACGGCGTATGCAGCATCGCGGCTCCGGCCGCGGCTCCGAGCTGCATGTTTCAGATATATCATACTGCGGTTTCAGGTGCAGCCGGCAGCGGATGGGGGGTTGGCCGAGCTCGACGGGACCCCGCGTACCCTCGCTCAATGCGAAAGAAAATCAATGCCAGTTGACAGGTCAAAAACTGTTCATATATGGTATACCACGAAAAATTACTCATGGCTGGGGGAACATCCGACCGCGACACGGCGGACGTTCTTGGGGGCAAACGGTGGGGCGAGGCTTCGCACATTCGCTGTTGCGGCTGATCACCGAAGGTCCGGAAGGGCCCTCCGCGTTGTCTATTTCTTTCCACGTTGAACGGTTCCGGGCTGCACTGAGGTGCCGGCGCGACCGGTGGCGCGCGCACAAAAGGAAAACTATATGAACGTGACTTCTCCGAATTATGCCGTCAGATCCCAGGCCGGCGTTTCGCCGTTGGGCAATCCGTGGGTGCAGTTGATCATCGGCATCATCTGCATGGCCTGTGTCGCCAATCTGCAGTACGGCTGGACGCTGTTCGTCAATCCCATCGATGCGAAGTTTCACTGGGGGCGTGAGGCCATCCAGGTGGCATTCACGATTTTCGTCCTGATCGAGACGTGGCTCGTCCCGGTGGAGGGGTACCTGGTCGACCGGTTCGGGCCGAGATGGGTGGTCTTGGGCGGCGGCCTTCTCGTGGGCATCGCGTGGGTGATGAACTCGGCCGCGGATTCACTCGCCGTCCTGTACGTGGCCGCTGCGATCGGCGGCATCGGCACGGGCTGCGTGTACGGCACCTGCGTCGGCAATGCGCTGAAGTGGTTCCCGGGCCGTCGCGGCATCGCCGCCGGTTTGACCGCCGCAGGGTTCGGTGCCGGTGCGGCCGCGACCATCATCCCGATCTCGCACATGATCTCCAGCGACGGCTATCAGCACGCGTTCCTGGTGTTCGGGTTGATCCAGGGCGGCATCGTGTTCGTGCTGGCGTGGCTGTTGATGACACCGCCGCCGGAGATGCTCGCCGCGGCCGTCACCCGAAGCCAGAGCGCACGCGGCTATTCGCCGTCGGAGGTGCTGCGCAGCCCCGTGTTCTACGTGCTCTATCTCATGTTCGTGTTGATCGCCGCCGGCGGACTCTCCATGACCGCGGCGGTCAAACCCATGACCGCGGACCTCAAGATCGACAAGGTCCCGGTCGACCTGTTCGGCATCGCACTCACGGCCGGCATCTTCGCCGTCTCGCTCAGCCGCATCTTCGACGGAGTCGGCCGCCCTTTCTTCGGCTGGCTCTCCGACCGGATCGGCCGCGAACACACCATGGCCATCGCGTTCTTCATCGGCGCCGGGGCGTTGTTCACGCTGGGCCAGATCGGCGGCTCCAATCCGACCCTGTTCGTACTGGTGGTCGCGCTGTATTTCGGCGTCTACGGCGAAATTTTCAGCCTGTTCCCCGCCACGCAGGGCGATACCTTCGGGGGCAAGTTCGCCGCCGCCAATGCGGGCATGCTGTATACCGCCAAGGGCATGGGGGCCCTGCTCGTCCCCATCGCCACCGGCATCGCCAAACATCACGGCTATGGCGCGATATTCACGATTTTCGTCACCTTCAACGTGGTCGCGGCGCTGCTGGCGCTGTTCGTGTTGAAGCCCATGCGGGCGCGGCATTTTGCCAGAACCCGCGAATCGCTCGGCGCGTCCGCCTGATGGCGGAGCGCCGATGACTCGCTGCATACCCGACGGCTCCCCGGCGCACGCGGGGCCGCGAGCCGCATTTCCAACCGGAGGAATCTATGGCAACCGCTAATCCCGCTGCGGCGGAATCGAAGTCCACGACCGCGGAGGACACCCTGCAGCGCAAGAGCCGCGACGCCGGCGTCGTATCGGGCGGTCACTTGGTCGCGAAAGCACTGAAGAACGAGGGTGTGGACACCATATTCACGCTCTGCGGCGGTCACATCATCGACATCTACGATGGCTGCGTGGACGAGGGCATCCGGATCATCGACGTGCGCCACGAGCAGGTCGCGGCGCACGCCGCAGACGGCTACGCGCGACAGACCGGCAAGCTCGGCTGCGTGGTGACCACCGCCGGTCCCGGCTGCACCAACGCAGTGACCGGGATCGCGACCGCCTTCCGCTCGGAGAGCCCGGTGCTTCACATCGGCGGACAAGGCGCTCTCTCGCAGCACAAGATGGGTTCGCTGCAGGACCTTCCGCACGTCGACATGATGACGCCCATCACCAAGTTCGCCGCGACGGTGCCGAGCACCGAGCGGGTGGCGGACATGGTCTCGATGGCGGCGCGCGAGGCATTCAACGGCGCTCCGGGTCCCGTCTACCTCGAGATCCCCCGCGACGTTCTCGACCGGGAGGTGGATCTCGCCAAGGCGGTCGTTCCGCAGCCGGGGAAATATCGCGCATCCACCCACTCCATCGGGGATCCGAGGGACATCGAGAAGCTGGCCGATATTCTGGTCAATGCCGAGCGGCCGGCCATTCTTTACGGTCAGCAGGTGTGGACCGCCCGCGGGCAGAACGAGGCCATCGCATTGCTTCGCGAGCTGGACATCCCCGGCTATTTCAACGGTGCGAGCCGCGGCCTTTTGCCGCCGGGAGATCCGCATCATTTCGACCGGACCCGCTCCCAGGCGTTCGCCAAGGCCGACGTGCTGGTGATCGTCGGCACGCCGTTCGATTTTCGCATGGGATATGGCAAGCGCATCAGCAAGGAATTGAAGCTGGTGCAGATCGACATGGACTACCGCACGGTCGGCAAGAACCGGGACATCGACCTCGGGCTGGTCGGTGATCCGGGCGCCATCCTCGGCGCCGTCCTGCAGGCTGCCACGGGCCGGATCAAGGGCGACAAGCGTCAGGCGCGGCAGCAGTGGCTGAAGGAGCTGTCGCAGGCGGAGACCGTGGCGACCGAAAAGTTGATGCCGCTGTTCAAGTCGAACAGCGTGCCGATTCATCCGTACCGGGTCGCTTGGGAGCTGAACGAGTTCCTGGCCGACAATACGGTGTACATCGGCGACGGCGGCGACGTGGTGACCATCTCGGCACAGGCGGTGCGGCCGCGGCGGCCGGGACAATGGATGGATCCGGGCGCCCTCGGCTCGCTCGGAGTCGGCACGGGATTCGCCATCGCGGCCGGTCTTGCGAACCCCTCGAAGGAGATCCTCTGCTATTACGGGGATGGCTCGTTCGGCATGACTGCCTTCGACATGGAGACCGCCAACCGGTTCGGCGTGCCCTACATCGCGGTGATCGGCAACAACTCGGCCATGAATCAGATCCGCTACGGACAGCTCGCCAAGTACGGCGAGCACCGCGGCAACGTGGGCAATCTGTTGGGCGATGTGCCATTCGGCAAATTCGCCGAGATGCTGGGCGGATACGGCGAGGAGGTGCGCGATCCTGCGCAGATCGCCCCGGCCCTGCAGCGGGCGCGCGAATCCGTGCATAAGCTGCGCCGCTCGGCGGTGATCAACATCTGGGTCGACCCGCGCGAGTATGCGCCGGGCACCAAGAACCAGACGATGTACAAGTAACCCAAAAGACCGACGGGATAATTCATGGAAAAAGCGCTAAGCGGGGTCAAGATTCTCGACTTCACGCACGTGCAGTCGGGCCCCACGTGCACACAGCTCCTCGCGTGGTTCGGGGCGGATGTGATCAAGGTGGAGAAGGCGGGAAGCGGGGACGTGACGCGCGAGCAGCTGCGCGACATCCCCGACGTCGACAGCCTGTATTTCACCATGCTGAACCACAACAAGCGATCCGTGACGCTCGACACCAAGAGCGAGCAGGGCAAGCGGGTGCTCGAAAAGCTCGTCAAGCACTGCGACGTGCTGGTCGAGAATTTCGCGCCGGGTGCGCTGGATCGGATGGGGTTCACCTGGGAGCGCATCCAGGAACTGAATCCGAGCATGATCGTCGCCTCCGTGAAGGGATTCGGGCCCGGACCGTACGAGGACTGCAAGGTCTACGAAAACGTCGCGCAGTGTGCGGGCGGTTCGGCATCGACCACGGGATTCGACGACGGCCCTCCGCTGGTGACCGGCGCGCAGATCGGTGACTCCGGCACCGGCCTGCACCTGGCGCTCGGCATCGTGACCGCCCTTTATCAGCGAAAATCCACCGGCAAGGGACAAAAGGTGCTCGCGGCCATGCAGGACGGGGTGCTGAACCTTTGCCGCGTCAAGCTGCGCGATCAACAGCGGCTCGAACGCACCAAGGTGATGAAGGAGTATCCGCAATACCCGCACGGACAGTTCGGCAGCGCGGTACCGCGGGCCGCGAACGCTTCCGGCGGCGGGCAACCCGGCACCATCGTCAAGTGCAAGGGCTGGGAGACGGACCCGAATGCGTATCTGTATTTCATCGCTCAGGCACCGGTGTGGAAGGAGATTTGCCGGGTGATCGGAAAAGATGCGTGGATCACCGATCCGAGCTACGCCACCCCGGACGCCCGCCTGCCGCGTCTGAAGGAGATATTCGCGGCGGTCGAGGAATGGACGGTCACCAAGACCAAATTCGAGGCGATGGAGCTGCTCAACGCACACGACATTCCCTGCGGTCCGATCCTCTCCATGGAGGAGCTGGCGCGCGAGCCCTCGCTTCGCAAGACCGGCACGGTGGTGGAGGTCGACCACCCGAAGCGGGGCAAGTACCTGACGGTCGGCAATCCGATCAAGCTGAGCGCAAGTCCGACGGAGGTCACCCGCTCGCCGCTGCTCGGCGAGCACACCGATGAAGTGCTGGCCGAGCTCGGCTACAAGGCCGAGGAGATCGGCGTACTGCGAGAAAAGAAGGTGATATGAGGCCTTCCATGCCCCGGCGCCCGCATCCGCTTTGCCTCGTGAGCGTATCGTGGCAAGATTGATACTAGGTGAGGGCTTATTTTGCGGGGGCCGATTAAATAGTTTTGTAAAAAAGCAACAGACGCTACGGGTAGAGAGAAAAAATTTCTTCAAACATGCGCGCGGGCGCGTTTCAGGGGGACAACATGCTGAGTTCTAAGTTGGCAAAACCGATAGTGGCGGCCGCGGTGGCGTGCGCCGTCGCCATGGCTTTCAGTGGCGAGGTCTTTGCGGACGATCCACAAACGCAGGCGCTCAAGGATCAAATGCGGATCATGCAGCAGCAGATGCAGCAGCTGCAGCAGAAGATCGATGAGCTGTCCACGAAGCAGGCGGCCCAGCAGGCGGCCGCACCATCCGGTCCGCCGGTGAGCGCCGCAGGGACCACGGGGCAGGTGACGGAGAAGATGTCGCCCCTGGAGACCAAGTTCAATAATTTCCTCAAGGGCTTCTACGGCGCACTCGATCTGTCCGTGGATTACACCACCAAGGGCATGAGCGGGATGACCGCCTATCCGTACTACTACGCGAGCGGCGCACCAGGGAGCCCCTACGTCATTTCGGGCCCTGAGAAGGCAACGCCCTACGGCCGGGTCGGCTGGCTCGGCATGATGTCGAGCAATGGATCGAACGTCGGTTACCGCGGCGCGCATCGGATTCCCGACTCGAACGTGGATTTCATCTACCAGGTGTCGACCTCCATCAACATGGCGGCGGCGCCCGGTCTGCAGGACACCTGGACGAAGTCCTCGAACACGGTGCAGGGTGCGATCGGTCTCGGCGATACCTTCCTCGGCTTCAAGAGCGATTCCTGGGGCAAGCTGCGCTTCGGCGAGATGTACATGCCGTACAAGACCTCCACGGATCGCATGAATCCGTTCGGTTCGAGCCTCGGCAACTACGCCTCGATCATGGGGAATACCGGCGGCGACAATCGCGTGGAGTTCGGCACCCGCGGGGACGACGTCGTGTCGTATGCCTCGCCCACCTGGGCCGGCCTCAGCTTCGAGGCGGCCTACCAGTTCGGCCAGCAGCTCGATCCGAACAGCGATTTGACCCCGCTCGGCTCGCCGGACTGCAACGGCTCGAACAACCCGGGCAGCGGCAATCTATTCCTGAACTGCGACGACGGCGGCTACAACCGGGCGTATAGCGCGGCCCTCAAGTTCGAGAGCCACGGCTTCTACGGAGTTGCCGCCTACGAGATCCACAAGCAGGTGAACCGCTCGAGCGACGGCATCGGCGCGAACAGCCCGTACTACGAGTATCTGGTGAGCCAGGGACCGAAGGGCCCGAATGCGTATTTGCTCGATTGGTCGGACTACGAAGCGTATGCGGCGGAATACCCGGGCGCGGCCGGTGCGGGCTCGCCCGCCTACAACACCGCGGTCGACGTGGCCGATGAGTGGGCGATGAAATTCGGCGTGCAGTACAACTTCGATTTCGGGCTCACCCTGTCGTATCTCTACGAGGATCTGCATCGCGAGGTTCCGCCGGAGATGGAATTCCAGAACGAGCGCCAGCGGACCGGCATGTGGTTCTCGGCGGAGCAGGCGCTGAACGACGGGCGCGATGTCTTTGCGGTCGGCTGGGCGCATGCGGGGGCGTCGGTCGGGGATCCGGGCGGCCAGCATAACTTCAACCCGAACGGAATCGGCGCCAATCAGGCCAACATGTATGCCTTCGAGTACTGGCACAAGCTCGACAAGCAGCTGACGGTGTACTTCGATGCGGCCGAAACCGTCAACGACGGCAACGCCCACTATGACATCGGCGCGGGCGGTCATGGAATCAAGACCGACTGCCACGATGCGACGCACGAGCAGTTCATCGACTATAGCAGCGCGGGTCCCACCACCTGGGGCGGATGTCATCCGCTCGGCGTGTCGACCGGTGTGCGCTATACGTTCTGAGAAGGACCGGGCGCGTGATGATCGCGCAAACGGGCTTTGGGCCACTCCTGGCGGGTATGCTGGGAGTGGCCCTGCTCGATTTGTGCCCCGCCGTGGCGCTCTGCGAGCCGCCGGCCGACGAGGCGGCGCAGAAGGAAATCGTGGTGAGGGCGCGCCGTCCCTCGGACGTGGCTCTGGCATCCTCCGTGACCACCGCCCTGCAGCGGGATCCGTACATATTCAGCGATCATGTCGAGGTAACCGCCGCGAACGGCGTCGTCAAAATCCAGGGGGTGGTTCGCGATCTGTCGGAGCTGTTCGCTATACTGCAGCACGCCCGCCGGATCGCGGGGAAAGGCCGGGTGGTTGACGAGATCGAATACATCCCGATCGACGACGATGGGAATTGATCGCGATCCATAATTCAGAGGAATAAACCGAGATGAGTATTTTGTGCCCAATGAGGAATCGAATCGTCCCCGCGATGCTCGCGGCCGCGATGGCCTGCGGCGCCGCGGCCTGCGTGGGGGGCGTCACCAAGACTCCTGCCGAACGGCAGGCGGACCGCGAGATGGTGGAGCGCGTACAGCTCGCGCTGAATTCCGATAAGGTGCTCTACGCGCGCCACATCACGGTGCGCGCCGACAGCGCGAACGGCGTGGTGACCCTCGGCGGTTATGTTTGGAGCACCGAGGAGCTCAACGAGGCCCGGGACGACGCCCAGGCGGTGTCCGGTGTCACCAAGGTGGTCGACCGCATGGAAGTCGATCGGGGTGAGGAATCCGACTCCGCGGTATCCCACTGAGGGCCGGGGACTCGAGCGGCGAGGATGCACGCGGATGAAGATAGCGATCATAGGGGCCGGCGCCATCGGCGGTTTCGTCGGAGGGCAGCTTGCGCACGCGGGCGAGGAAGTGACGTTCATCGCGCGTGGAGCCACCCTCGAGGCGCTGCAGACGCGCGGCATCCGGGTGACCATGAGCGACGGAACCGAAAAATTCACCCGGCGCGTCCGGGCGACCTCGGATTATTCCGAGGCGGGACGCCACGATGTGGTGATGCTCGCCATGAAAGCCCATCAGGTCGAGGCCGTCGCCGAGCAGGTTCCGAAGCTGTTCGATGAGGATACGTTGGTCGTGCCGATGCAGAACGGCATTCCCTTCTGGTATTTCCACAAGCATGGCGGCGCGCTCGAGGGGCGCCCGGTCACCAGCGTCGATCCCACGGGAATCATCGGCAAGAACATCCCCTGCGAGCGGGTCATCGGTTGCGTCGTCTATCCGGCGACCGAGCTCGTTGCTCCGGGCGAAGTCAAACAGATCGAGGGCAACCGCTTCCCGGTCGGCGATCTGGACGGAACGGAGAGCGAGCGCGTCAAGCGGGTATCGGGGTGCTTCGCCCGCGGAGGCATGCAGTCGCCGGTCCTGACGGACATCCGCGCCGAGATGTGGCTCAAGCTCTGGGGCAACATGACCTTCAATCCGATCAGCGCGTTGTCGCGCGCGACGCTCGCCGCCATCTGCCAGTATGCGCCGACCCGCGAGCTCGCCCGCTGCATGATGGCCGAGGCCGAGGCCATCGCCAACACGCTCGGCATCACCTTCCGGGTTCCCATCGAAAAGCGCATCGCAGGGGCCGAGCGTGTGGGCCACCACAAGACCTCGATGCTCCAGGATGTCGAGGCCGGCCGGCCGCTCGAGACGGATGCCCTGCTCGGATCGGTGATCGAGCTCGGCCGGATGACCGAGACGCCGACTCCGCACCTCGACGCGGTGTTCGCGATGACCAAGCTCCTGGAGCAAAGCCTGGCGCAAGCCAGGGCGCCCTGAGCGTCAGCCGCCGGCGCCCCATGGACTCTTCTCATCAACGGCGCGCTCGGGTGCGCGCACGAGGACTATCGTCATGAACGTTCACGAGTATCAAGGCAAAGAGATCCTGCGCAAGTTCGGTGTGGCGACGCCCCGCGGCGTGCCCTGCTTTTCCGTCGCCGAAGCCGACAAGGCGGCGCGTGAGCTGGGCGGCAAGGTATGGGTGGTCAAGGCGCAGATTCACGCCGGCGGACGCGGCAAGGGCGGCGGCGTCAAGGTGGCCAAATCGCTGGACGAGGTGCATGAGTTCGCCTCCAAGATCCTGGGGATGACGCTCGTCACCCACCAGACCGGGCCGGCGGGGCGGGTGGTGCACCGGCTGCTGGTGGAAGAGGGCGCGGACATCCGCAAGGAGCTCTATGTCGGCATGGTGGTGGACCGCTCCTCGCAGCGTGTCACCCTGATCGCAAGTTCCGAGGGCGGCATGGAGATCGAAGAGGTTGCGTCCCATACGCCGGAAAAGATCCACAAGGTGACGATCGATCCGGCCGCGGGATTGACCGACGCGCAGGCGGATGATGCCGCCCGCAAGATCGGCGTGCCGCAGGCGTCGATCGCCCAGGCGCGTTCCTTCATGCAGGCGCTCTACAAGGCATTCGTCGAGTGCGATGCGTCGCTGGCCGAGATCAATCCCCTGATCCTGACCGGCGATGGCAAGGTGCTCGCGCTCGATGCCAAACTCAATTTCGACGACAACGCGCTGTTCCGCCATCCCGACATCGTCGCGATGCGCGATCTCGACGAGGAGGATCCGGCGGAGGTCGAAGCGTCCAAGCACGAGCTGTCGTACATATCGCTCTCGGGCAACATCGGCTGCCTGGTCAACGGCGCGGGCCTTGCCATGGCCACGATGGACGTGATCAAGCTGTTCGGCGCGGAGCCCGCCAACTTCCTGGACGTGGGCGGCGGCGCCACCACCCAGCGGGTGACCGAGGCGTTCAAGCTGATGCTCAAGAATCCCGCGGTCAAGGGGATCCTGGTGAACATTTTCGGCGGCATCATGCGCTGCGACACCATCGCGGAGGGCGTCATTGCCGCGGCGAAGGAGGTCAAATTGAGCGTGCCGCTCGTGGTTCGCATGAAGGGGACCAATGAAGATCTCGGCAAGAAGCTCCTCAGGGAGTCGGGGCTGCCGATCGTCTCCGCCGACAACATGGCGGACGCCGCGAAGAAGATCGTGGCGGCGGTGGCCGGAAAGTAGGAGAACGAGCGATGAGCATCCTGATCGACAAGAACTCCCGGGTGATCACCCAGGGCATCACCGGCAAGACCGGCGCGTTTCACACCCGGCTCTGCCGCGACTATGCGAACGGGAAAAACTGCTTCGTTGCCGGGGTCAATCCGAGCAAGAGCGGCGGGAATTTCGAAGGCATCCCCATTTTCGGGACCGTCAAGGAGGCGAAGGCGGCCACCGGTGCCACCGTGTCCGTGATCTACGTGCCGCCGCCGTACGCCGCAGGGGCCATTGACGAGGCGGTCGATGCCGACCTCGATCTCGTCATCTGCATCACCGAGGGTGTGCCGGTGCGCGACATGATCGCAACGCGATATCGCATGAAGGGCAGGAAGACCCTGCTGGTGGGTCCCAACTGCCCGGGAGTCATCACGCCGGACGAGATCAAGATCGGCATCATGCCGGGCCACATCCACAAGAAAGGCCGCATCGGCGTCGTTTCGCGGTCGGGCACGTTGACCTACGAGGCGGTCGGCCAGCTGATGGAGCAGGGCCTGGGGCAGTCCACCTGCGTGGGAATCGGCGGCGATCCGGTCAACGGATTGAAGCACATCGACGTGATGCGGCTGTTCAACGACGATCCGGAAACCGATGCGGTCATCATGGTGGGCGAGATCGGCGGCGAGGACGAAGAGACCTGCGCCCGCTGGGTGAAAAAGAACATGAAGAAACCGGTGGTCGGATTCATTGCCGGGGTGACCGCACCTCCGGGCAAGCGGATGGGGCACGCGGGCGCAATCATTTCGGGCGGCAAGGGAACGGCCGCGGAGAAATTGGCGGTCATGGAGGAGTGCGGTATCAAGGTGACCCGCAATCCGGAGGAGATGGGGAGGTTGCTGAAGTCGGTGCTGTAAGACGGCGGGATCCGGAAAACGCATTCCGGATCCCGCCTTCTTGCGGTAAGTTGGATCGGCCACGCAAAGGGGCTGGAAGTGTTTCTGAGTAAGCCGATCGAACCACCGACATGAGCCTGGGATCGCCGCGAGCGGTGTTGGAGGCCATGTTTCGGGCTGCGATTGCGTCGGCGCAGCCTGCGGTATGCATTCCGAGGCATTTGCCGGCGGCGCCCCGGGGCCGGGTGGTGGTGGTGGGCGCGGGGAAGGCTTCTGCGGCGATGGCGCAGGCGGTGGAGCGGGAGTGGCGCGGTGCGCTGTCGGGGCTCGTCGTCACTCGCTACGGGTATGCGGTGCCGTGCGAGCGGATCGAGATCGTGGAGGCGGCTCATCCCATTCCCGATGCGGCCGGTATGCGGGGCGCGGAGCGCATGCTCGATACCGTTCGCGGATTGACCGCGGATGATCTCGTTATCTGTCTCATCTCGGGGGGCGGGTCGGCGCTGCTCCCCCTGCCCGCGCCGGGACTGACCCTCGAGATCAAACAATCGCTGGCGCGCGCGCTGCTCGCATCCGGCGCCACCATCAGCGAAATCAACTGCGTGCGGCGCCACTTGTCGGGCATCAAAGGGGGCCGATTGGCGGCCGCGTGCCATCCGGCGCGCGTGATCACGCTGTTGATCTCCGACGTCCCCGGCGACCGGCCGATCGACATCGCCTCGGGCCCCACGGTGGCGGATCCGACCAGCTGCGCCGACGCGCTCGCCATTTTGATCCGCTACGAGATCGACATGCCGGCGGCGGTGCGCGCGCTCTTGGAAAGCGGACGTGGCGAATCGGTCAAGCCCGGTGATCCGCGCCTCGCGCGCGCCGAGACGGTCATCATCGCGACGCCCCAGATGGCCCTCGACGCCGCGGCGCAGGTGGGTCGCGCCGCGGGCTATGCGACGCACATCCTGGGCGATGCCATCGAGGGCGAGGCGCGGGACGTCGGCAAGGTCTTCGCGGGCATCGCAGCGCATGCCGCGGACACGTCGCAGCCGTTCCATGCGCCCTGCATCCTGTTGTCGGGCGGTGAGACCACGGTGACCGTTCGCGGTACGGGCCGGGGCGGCCGCAACGTCGAATATCTGTTGTCGCTCGCGATTGCGCTCGACGGGCATGCAGGTATCCACGGAATTGCGGGCGACACCGACGGGGTGGACGGTCAGGAAGAGATCGCCGGCGCGTTGATGGCGCCGGATACCCTGGCACGCGCGTGGGCCCTGGGCCTGAAACCCAAGGATGCGCTCGACAACAACGACGGGCACGGGTTTTTCGGCGCCCTCGGGGATTCGGTCATCACCGGCCCGACGCTCACCAACGTGAACGACTTTCGCGCGATATTGATCGAGGCTGCGGGCTAGAGCTTCTCGCGCACCAATGCGTACACCGCCTCGCTCTCGGCCGTGCACGAAGTCATGATGCCATCGAGCTCGGCCAGCGCCCTCTCTGCGAAAGCCCGATCCTTGAGAGTAGGGACGTTGATGTACACGTTCAGCGCGGCACTGCGCGCTGCGGCATAGGCCGCCGACGCCCCCACGCCCGCGTCGCTGATCACCCCGAGATAGCCCTGCTCGGCCGCGCGCCGCGACAGGTGGATCACCTCGGCACAATCCCGGGCGCAGGCGAGCGGAACCTCGGTGGCGCGTCTGAGACCGGCCTGGATGGCTTGCGAGCGGCGCTGCTTCTCCTCGTCCGTTTCCCTGGGCAGCTTATAGGCGGCCATCAATTCGCCAAAGGCCGAGACATCCTCCGCCACCATTCCGGTCAGCCGCTTGCGCAGCGCCTCGGATTGCGCGCACACCTCGCGCAACTCCGGCTCGGCGGCCTCATAGCCCTTCTTGCCCAAGGACACGTTGCAGACCATGGATATCAGAGCCGCGCCCATCGCTCCCATGATGGCCGCGGCGCTGCCGCCCCCCGGCGTCGGGTCCTTGCTGGCCAGGCGGGCCAAAAAATCGTCGATGGAGGTCTCGGTGATGGTTTCGATGGAGTGATGTTCGTTCACGATGCCGTCTTCCCGACCATGGACTTGGCGAGCGCATAGATCTCTTCCGCGTCGAGCACCAGGTCGTTCTGGTCGAACAGCCTGGCGATGCAGGCCCGGTGCAGCGCGAGCTTGAGCGCGCCGAATCCCAACGGACCGAACAATATCTTGCCGTGGCTCTCGGTGCCGCGATCGGTCATGGCCACGCCTTCGATACCGGCAGGCGGCGAGGCGTTGGCATCCGCCAGCAGCTCCAGCATGGGATGTTCCTGCCATTGGCCCGATTGCAGCAGCGTGATGCCGGCTGCCCCGGTGGCGAGGACGACCTGCGCGCCCTCGATGGCCGCGCCGCGCTCCTCGTTGGTCGCCGCCGCGCGGGCCCGCACCTGCACACCGAAGCGCGCCTTGATGGACGCGGCGGCCGTCTGCACCGCGTCGAGCTTGCGGCCGGTGATGGTAACGGTCGCCCCTTCGCTCGAAAGCAGCGCCGCCGCGCGCTGCCCGACCGGGCCGGTGCCCGCGAGGACCACGGCGTGCTTGCCGCGCAGCGATCGGCCATGTGCAAGCCACGCCACTGCAGCCGCGGCCGTGGTATTCGAGCCATTGCAATCGAACATGACCGAGACGCGAAATTTGCCGAAGAACTTGGCCCGCACGGCATCGAGCAGCGCCTGGCCGGCGGCCATGTTGCCCCCGCCGATGAACAGGGCGGTGTTCTTCTTGTCTTTAGGGCCGCGGGTGAATATCGCCCCTTCGACCAGACCGCCGACATTGGCCGCGGTCACGCCGCCGTAGGCGGTGACGTGATCGGCGCCGCCGTCGTAGGCCACGACATTGTCGAAAACCGCGGGCAGTGGATCCGTATCGAATTGATATAGTATTTTTTTGGTCATCGTAGATCGCGCTCCCCGGCGCGCCGGCTCAAGTCACGAGATGCTGAGGTCTGCCGGCGGCCCAAGCGTCAATATTATCGATCAACTGGTCGGCCAGGAACTGCATCGCCCCATCCGAGGCCCAGGCGATGTGCGGGGTCAGGATGAAATTGGGCCGGCGGACATCGAGCAACGGATGTCCATCCTTCGGCGGTTCGACGGTCAGCACATCGAAGCCGGCGCCCGCGATCAGCCCCTCGTCGAGGGCCTGGATCAGTGCCGCCTCATCCACCAATCCGCCGCGCGCGGTGTTGATGAGGAGTGCGTTGCGCTTCATCTTGCGAAAAGCCGCGAGGTCGATGAGGTTGCGGGTCGAGGGCATGAGCGGGCAGTGCAACGAAATCACGTCAGCTCGGGCCAGCACCTCCTCGTGGGGCGTGAACACGACGCCCTCCATCTTGGGCGGAGGATGATCCGCAAACAGCACGTTCATGCCGAAAGCCCTGCCGATGGCCGCGGTTCCCTGGCCGATCGCACCCTCCCCGATGATGCCTAGGGTCGCGCCGTGCAAGTCGCCGATCGGGTGGGTGAAGAAGCAAAACTGATCCGACTTGTTCCAGACACCGTTCTCTACGTCCTGCCGGTAGGCGAGCAGGCTCCGCCGCAGCGCGAGAATCATCATGAAGGCGTGTTCCGGCACCGTGTGCACCGCGTAGTTGCGGATGTTCGCGACGGCAATGCCGTGCGCCTTGCAGTACGCCACGTCCACCACGTCATAGCCGGTCGCCGCCACCGCGATCAGCTTGAGCTTCGGCAGCTTCTCGAGCGTGGGGGCCCGCATCGGAACCTTGTTCACGATCGCGACCTCGGCCGCGGCAAGGCGCGGCACGATCTCGTCCACCGCGGTCTTCTGGTACTCGACGTATTCCGCTGCTCCCTTGGGCTTGCGCACCGCTGCCTTGAGCGAGGCGCGATCCAGGAAGACGACCCGGTGGGTCATGCGGCCTTGCCTTTCGCAGGCTCGCTTCGGAATTGAGCCGCATGCTTTCGCCAATAGTTCTGGGCGGCGGCGACACCGCTTCCCGGCTCGATCTTGGCGCCCACGTCCAGCATCGCCATTTCGGCGCCGGCAATCGCGCCGAGCAGCATGAGCTCGTTGAGATCCCCCAGGTGTCCGATGCGGAACAGCTTGCCCGCAACCTTGGACAGCCCGGCGCCCAATGCCAGGTTGTAACGCTTGAACGCGCGCGAAATCACGTCGGCGCCATTGATGCCCTCGGGCACCATGACCGCCGACACCGTATCGGAATACCATTTGGGGGCGACCGCGCAGAGCTGCAGCTTCCAGCCGTCCATCACGGCGGCGCGTGTGCCGCCGGCCAGATAGGCGTGCCGCTTGAATACGTTCTCAAGTCCCTCTTCGGACAGCATCGCCAGTGATTCGCGCAGGCCATAAAGCATGGGCAGCGCGGGGGTGTAGGGGAAATATCCCGATGCGTTGGCCTGCACCATGTCGCCATAGTCGAAGTAGCAGCGCCGGGAGTTCGCCTTCTTGGCGGCCTCGAGCGCTTTTTGGCTGACGCAGGTGATGCCGAGGCCGGCCGGCAGCATCAAGCCTTTCTGAGACCCGCTGACGCACACGTCGACGCCCCACTCGTCCATGCGGAAGTCGATGCTCGCGAGCGCGCTCACCGAATCCACGAACAGCAGCGCGGGGTGCTTCAAGCTGTCGATCGCCTGGCGCACGGCGGCCACGTCGCTGGTCACGCCCGTCGCGGTCTCGTTCTGGCAGACCAGAACCGCCTTGATCTTGTGCTGTTTGTCGGCAGCGAGCGATGCGAGGTAGCGATCAACGGGCGCGCCTTCCCCCCACGGAGTTTCCAGAATCTCCACCTCGAAACCGAGGCGCTGGCACATGTCGATCCATAGATGGCTGAATTGGCCGAAGCGCGATGCCAGCACCTTGTCGCCGGCATTCAGACAGTTGGTCAACGCCGCTTCCCAGCAGCCGGTGCCCGAAGACGGGAAAATGAACGGAGTTGCGCTGGTGGTCTTGAATATGGGCTTGAGGCCGGAAAGGCAGGCCCTGGCGAGCTCGGGGAAGATCGGCGAGCGGTGATCTTCCATGGCGACCGCCATGGAGCGCAGCACGCGATCGGGCACATTGGTCGGGCCCGGCACGAATAGAAAGTTACGACCAGCCATTTGAAACTCCTTGGCGCATGGACTGAATGGGTCAACGGATATATTACCGACGGCGGCTGTGGCCGCACGCTTTTACTGAATTGTACCGCCAGAGCCCAGACTATGATATATGAGATATCTGGCAGGAGGTTGGCTACCCCGCGCCCTTAACAGGGGCATCCGTGGCCTCCTCGCAGGCATCGGATCGACCGGGGGAGGAATACACACATGCGAATAGCCATCATTGGCCAGCAGAAGTTTGGCAAAGCCGTGCTGGATGCGTTTTTGGACCGCGGCGATACGGTCGCCGGTGTGTTCTGCACCCCCGACAAGGCGGGCGCCGCTCCGGATCCGCTGCGCGCCGGGGCCGATGAACGCGGCGTGCGGCTGTTTCAATTCGCCTCGCTCAAGACGCCGGAGGCGCTGCAGGCGCTGCGCTCGCTCGACGTGGACCTAGGCGTCATGGCCTACGTGCTGCAATTCGCGCCGCAGGAGTTCACCGGCATTCCGCGTCGCGGGATGATTCAGTACCACCCCTCGCTCCTGCCCAAATACCGGGGACCGAGCTCCATCAACTGGCCCATCATCCGCGGCGACACCCTCACCGGCCTTACCATATTCCGCCCGAGCGACGGTCTGGACGAGGGACCCGTCATCCTGCAGAAGGAAACCGTCATCGGCCCCGACGACACGCTCGGGAGCGTGTATTTCGACCGGCTGTTTCCGATGGGCGTGGCGGCGATGACCGAGGCGGCCGATCTCGTGATGAGCGGAAAGGCCCGGGAGGTCGTGCAGGACGAATCGCAGGCGAGCTACGAGGGCTGGTGCCGCGATCCGGAGGCCGAGATCAATTGGCACAATCACATCGATCAGGTCTACAACCTGATCCGAGGCTGCAGTCCCGCGCCCGGCGCGTGGACCACCCACAACGGCCGGAAGCTGCGGATTCTGGAAGCGCGCAAGGTTCCCGCCCGCACCTTCTCCGCCGTGAAAGGCAAGATCGGCGCGGTGACGGACATCGGCGCACGCAGCCTGCTCGTGAGCACGCAGGGCGGCCAGATCGAGGTCATCACGCTGCGGCCGGATGACGGCAAGAAGCTCTCGGGTCCTGAGTTCTGCGCGCAGGCGGGCATCGCCCGGGGGACCCTTCTCGGTGCCTGAAGCGAGCCCAACGTCGGCGCCGCCGTCCGGGGGCCCACGCGTGGTATATTGCGCCGCCATTTCGCAGGGCGGCGCCGATCGTCCGCCGCACCCGGGTGCGGCATCAACCCATCACAGTCAATCGGGGAGTTACACGTGCGTTCCGATATAGAGATTGCGCAAAGCGCGACCATGAAGCCCATTTCCGAGATTGCAGCCCGTCTCGGCATCCCGGCCGCCAGCGTCGAGAATTACGGTCATTACAAGGCGAAGATCTCGCTCGACTACATCGCGAGCCTGAAGGACAAGCCGGACGGCAAGCTCATCCTCGTGACCGCGCTCAGCCCCACCCCCGCGGGCGAGGGCAAGACGACGACCACCGTGGGTCTCGGCGACGCGTTGAACAAGATCGGCAAGAAGGCCGTCATCTGCCTGCGCGAACCGAGCCTCGGCCCGGTCTTCGGAATGAAGGGCGGCGCCGCCGGCGGAGGCTTTGCGCAGGTCGTGCCGATGGAGGACATCAACCTGCATTTCACCGGCGACTTCGGCGCCATCGGGCTTGCGCACAACCTTCTCTCCGCGCTGATCGACAATCACATCCATCACGGCAACGAGCTGGGCTTCGACGTGCGCCGCATCGCGTGGAAACGCGTGATGGACATGAACGACCGGGCATTGCGCGACATCACGGTCGGATTGGGCGGTCCCGGCAACGGCTTCCCGCGACAGGATGGCTTCGACATCGTGGTCGCTTCCGAAGTCATGGCGATTTTCTGCCTGGCGCGCAACCTCGAAGACCTGAAGCAGCGGCTCGGCAACATCGTGGTGGGCTACCGCCGCGATCTCTCGCCGATTCGTGCGAAGGATCTGAATGCGCAGGGCGCGATGACCGTGCTGCTCAAGGAAGCCTTGAAGCCGAACCTCGTGCAGACGCTCGAGAACAACCCGGCGTTCATTCATGGAGGCCCGTTCGCCAACATCGCCCATGGCTGCAATTCGGTCCTGGCCACCTCGACGGCGCTGAAACTCGCCGACTACGTGGTCACCGAAGCGGGCTTCGGCGCGGATCTGGGCGCCGAGAAATTCATCGACATCAAGTGCCGCAAGTCCGGACTGCGTCCGTCGGCGGTGGTGATCGTCGCCACCATCCGCGCCCTGAAATACCACGGCGGGGCGGACCTCAAGCAGATCAACACGGAGAATCTCGCGGCGCTGGAGAAGGGCATCGCCAATCTGGAGCGCCACGTGAACAACGTGCGCAACCACTACGGCCTGCCGTGCGTGGTGTCGGTGAACCAGTTCACCGCGGACACCAAGGCGGAGAGCGAGCTGCTCGCGAAAAAGATGGCCGCGCTCAACGTGCCGCTGGTCACGGCGAAGCACTGGGCCGAGGGCGGCGCGGGTGCGGCCGACGTGGCGAGGAAGGTGGTGGAGATCATCGAGGCCGGAAAATCGAATTTCAGCTTCGTCTACGACGAGAATCAGACGCTCTGGGACAAGGTCAAGACCGTGGCATCCAAGATCTACGGTGCCGCCGACATCGCCGCCGACGCGAAGATCCGCGCGCAGATCGACAAGCTGCAAAAGGACGGCTACGGCCACTATCCCGTCTGCATCGCCAAGACGCAGTACTCGTTCTCGACGGATCCCGGCGCACGCGGCGCGCCGAGCGGCCACATCGTGAACATCCGCGAGGTGCGCCTCGCGGCCGGCGCCGAGTTCATCGTCGCCGTCTGCGGCGACGTGATGACCATGCCCGGCCTGCCGAAGGTGCCGTCCGCCGACAAGATCGACATCGACGCGCAGGGCAAGGTGGTGGGTCTGTTCTAGAGGCCCTCGTGGCGTGGGCGCGCGAGGTGTCCACAGCACGGCGAGAGGGGATCGCGCCGGCGCCGTCATCCGGCCGGCGCGACCCGCTTTGCGATGCTAGACCTCGAGCACGATCTTGCCGATGTGCCGGGAGCTCTCCATCAAGCGATGAGCGTCGGCCGCCTGGGCGAGGGGAAACGTCGCATGGACCACGGGCTTGACGCGTCCCTCGGCGAGGAGCGGCCACACGTTGCGCCGCACGGACTCGGCGATCAGCGCCTTCTGGGCGACGCTGCGAATGCGCAGCGTCGAACCCGTGAGCGTCAGCCGTTTGCTCAATATGGTGTTCAAATTGATCTCGGTCCGCGCTCCGCTCATCAGCGAGATGACGACCACGCGCCCCTCCACCGCGGCCGCCTCGAGATTGCGGGCGAGGTAATTCGCGCCCACGATGTCGAGAATCAAATCCACGCCGCGCCCGCCGGTCGCCTCGCGCACCACCGAGACGAAATCCTCGCTGTGATAGTCGATGCCGCGCACCGCCCCGAGGCGTTCGCAGAAGCGTGCCTTGTCGGCGCTGCCGGCCGTGGCGTAGACCTTGGCTCCCCAGGCCGCGGCGAGTTGTATCGCCGTCGTCCCGATGCCGCTCGTGCCGCCATGGATCAGGACGGTCTCGCCGGCCTTGCATCCGCCCCGATCGAACAGGTTGGTCCACACCGTGAAGAAGGTTTCAGGCACGGCCGCCGCCTCCACCAGGGTCATATTCCCGGGTATCGGCAGGCACAGGGCCGCCGCCGCCACCGCGTATTCGGCATAGCCGCCGCCCGGCAACAGGGCCGTCACTTTATCGCCGAGCGCGACCCCGGATGCGCCCGGCCCGATCGCGACGATTTCTCCAGCGATCTCGAGGCCCGGAATGTCCGAGGCGCCCGGCGGGGGAGGATAACGGCCCTGCCGCTGCATGACATCCGGACGATTGACGCCGGCCGCCGCGACACGCACAAGAACCTCGCCCTCACCGGGTTTGGGCGTGGGCCGCCGGGCGGATTTCAACTGCTCGGGACCGCCGGGCGAGGCGATCTCGGTGACATTCATTTCAGCGGGCACGTTCACCATGGCATCGATCCTCGTTGGGGCATCCCTCTTCGGGTGTGCCCATCGTACCCCTTTCGCGTAGACTTTTGCCGCGAGGACAGCCGATGAGATTTTGCATTTACGGGGCCGGTGCGATCGGCGGCTACGTCGCGGTGGAGCTCGCGGCCGCCGGTCACGATGTCTGCGTAATCGCACGCGGCGCGCACCTTCGCGCCATCCGCGAGCGCGGTCTGACGCTCAGGATCGACGGCGGCGAGAAGATCGCGCACGTGCCGGCAAGCGACGATCCGCGCGAATTCGGCCACCAGGATTTCGTGATCTGTGCGCTCAAGTCGCATCAGGCCTACGCCAGCGCCCCCGGTTTCGCGCCGCTCCTCGGCCCTTCGACCGCCGTGCTCACCGCGATGAACGGCGTCCCCTGGTGGTACTTCTACAAGTGCGGGGGCCGTTTCGACGGGCACCGCATGGCATCCGTGGATCCCGGCGATCGGCAGTGGAATGCCATCGGGCCCGAGCGCGTCATCGGCTGCGTGGTCGAGCCGGCATGCGAGGTGGTCGAACCCGGCGTCATCGTGCATCACGCGCTGAAGCGGTTCATCCTCGGCGAGCCCGATCGAAGCCGCTCCGCACGCGTCGCCTCGTTGAGCGGGGCGTTGGTCGGCGCCGGTTTCGAGGCGCCGGTGCGCGACGACATACGCTGGAACATCTGGCTCAAGCTCTGGGGCAATGTCTGCTTCAGTCCCATCGGCGCGCTGACGGGGGCGACACTCGACCGGGTCATCGCGAATCCGGGGCTTCGGGCGTTGTGCATGTCCATGATGCTCGAGACCAAGGCGGTGAACGAGGCTCTCGGCGTGGCGATACCCGGCGACATGATGGAGCGGCGCCTCGATGCCGCGGGATCCATCGGCGGCCACAAGATGTCCATGCTGCAGGACCTCGAGCGCGGGCGATCGATGGAGATCGATGCGCTGGTCACCGCCGTGCAGGAGCTCGGCAGGCTCGCGGGCGTCGCGACGCCGATGGTCGATGCGGTGCTCGCGCTCGTCCAGGAGCGCGGCCGCACCGCGGGCCTCTACGCCCCCATGGGCGTGGAGCTGCGCGGCGGAGCGGGGCGCGACATCTCATCACGCAATTGCGAACCATGAGGACTCGGCATGACCACAGCCTACATCACCCACGCTGAATGCCTGCGGCACGAAATGGGCGCCGGCCATCCGGAGAACCCCGAGCGTCTCAACTCGGTGAACGAACACATGCGCAGCAGCGGCCTGCTGCCGGAGCTTCGCTGTCTGGAGGCGCCGCTTGCCGATCAGAAGGAGCTGAAGCGCGTGCATCGGGCCGCCTACGTCGATCTGATTTTCGAGCACGCGCCCAAGGAAGGCTACGTGCAGCTCGATCCCGACACGGCCATGAATCCCTCGAGTCTCGCCGCGGCGCGGCGCGCGGCGGGCGCCGGCGTGCTCGCGGTCGACGAGGTGATGTCGGGCCGGTCGCAGAACGCCTTCTGCGCGGTGCGGCCGTGCGGGCACCACGCCACGCCCGCCCGCTCCATGGGCTTCTGCATCTTCAACAACGTCGCGGTGGCGGCCGCCTACGCGCTCGAGGTCAAGGGGCTCGAACGGGTGGCCATCGTCGATTTCGACGTGCATCACGGCAATGGCACCGAGGACATGTTCAGCGCACCCGAGTGGCAGAATCGCGTGCTCATGGCGGGCTTCTTCCAGCATCCCTTCTATCCCGGGAGCGGCGCGGACGACCCGGCCCCCAACATGTTCAACGTGCCCCTGGCGGCCGGCAGCGACGGCGCGGCCGCGCGCCGCGCGCTGAAGGAGCACTGGGCGCCGGCGCTCGATGCATTCAAGCCGCAGCTGATCCTGATCTCCGCGGGCTTCGATGCGCACCGCGAGGACCTCCTCGGCGGTCTTGCGCTGGTCGAGGAGGATTACGAATGGATGACCCGGGAGCTCATGTCGCTGGCCGCGCGCCACGCGCAGGGGCGAATCGTGTCCATGCTGGAGGGAGGCTATAACCTCGCGGCGCTCGGGCGGAGCGCGGTGGCCCACGTGAGGACTCTGGCGGGGCACTGAGCCGCGTCACAAGGGGCGCGTCAGATCGGCGACGCACCGGGCGCGCTCGTGCTCGTTCGCGATCCGCTCCGCCAGGCGCGTATACAGGTCCGACTCGTCCACTGCGCCGGCTGCCGTCTTCTTGACGACGACGGAGGCGATCGGGCCGATGTAGCGGGCGAGAATCCTGGTCGCGCGCTCGAGGGTTGCGGGCGCGATCGGATCGAGCGATGTGGGCGTCGCGGCGGCTTCCTGTCCAACGTCCGCGCGACCCTCGCGCGGCGCCATCGCCAGGAAGCGCTCGCGCTCCCCGTCGGTGCGCAACTCATCCGCCAGAAGCCGGTACAACCCGGCCCGATCGCGTGTCCGTGCGGCGGCCCGTCTCACGGTGATTCCCGCGAGAGGTCCCAGGATCGGAGTGAGCTGCCTCACGATGTCGGCCATGTCCGCTTCCGTCACGAGCCGCGGTCTGGTGACCGGCATCGTCGCAGCCACGGCCGATACGGCGGAAGCAGCCCCCTGCGGTCCCCCTGCTGCGGCCGGATTTCCCCGTCCCCGGCCGCATCCCAATTGCTCCTGCACCCCCAGGAGGGCCACGGCGAATTCCCGCGCCGTCTGGTAGCGCGCCGCGGGCTCCTTCGCCAGCGCCTTCGCGATCACCCGGTCGAGCAGGTCCGGCAGCCCGGGCCGCACCGCCGTCATCGCCGCCGGCGCCGCATGGCAGATCTTGTAGATCATCTCCGTCAGCTCGCCGGCGAACGGCCTTCGGCCCGTGAGCAGTTCGTAGCACAGGACGCCCGCGGAGTAGACATCGCAACGCTGATCGATGCCTGCGCCGGTGTACCGCTCGGGCGCCATATAGGCGGGGGTGCCGATCATCAGGCCGGTCTGCGTATGTCTGAGGGAGTCCACCGTCGCGATGCCGAAATCCGTGATCTTGAGCCGTCCTTCGGGTGTGACCAGCAGGTTGGACGGCTTGATGTCGCGGTGCACCACCCCGCGCTCGTGGGCGTAGCCGAGACCGCTCAACAGCTGGTCCACCAGTTCCAGCGTCGGCCCGATGTCATCGCCCTGGATGCCGCGCACATACTCTTCGATGGCCACGCCGTCGACGTATTCCATGGCGATGAATACCGACGCGGGATCCGCGTCCGAGAATTCGTATACGGCCACGATGGCCGGATGGCTCAGCCGGGCGATGGCGCGCGCCTCGTTCAGGAAGCGGTTTCCTCCTTCGGACGCCGACGGAGCGTGGCTTGGATGCAGCACCTTCACCGCCACGGTGCGCTCCAATACACGGTCGCGCGCGCGGTAGACCGTTCCCATCCCGCCCTGCCCGAGCTGGTCGAGGATTTCGTAGTTCGCAAGGGTTCGCGCTTCAGTCACCGGTATTCCTACTGCAGCAACTTGATCGCCTCGACGAGGCTGCGCCGCATGCGGTTGAACGACTGCCCGAGAGCCGCCATTTCGTCGCCGCCCCGCGCCGGGAACTCAGGGGCGTCCATGTCGCCGAGGCTCACCTGGTCGGCAATGGTACCGAGTTTCCTGATGGGCCGGAGCACGAGCGTCGACAGCAGAAGGTTGAGCGCGATGAACAGCACCACGAACAAGGCCGCGAGCAGGTATAGGATCTTCGAAACGATCGCATCGGCGCGCTCGAGCGCCACCGATTGGGGTACCGAGACGACCTGAGCGCCGACGATTTCGTCCGGCTTCCAGCCAAAGCCGTTGGCAGGCCCGTACAGGTCGATCATGGTGGCGGGTGCGGCGCTCACCGTGCTGTGGCAGGCGAGGCAGGCGGGGTCGGAGATCTGCAGCGGCCGGGCGAGATACAGGGAGCGGCCGAACACGCCGTCGCGCTCCCCGACGACCTCCTTCAGTTCGGGGTGCTGCCGGAAACGGTTGACCACGTCCACCTCCCAGTCGACCGCGCGGTCGCGAGGGTTGGTCGGGTTAAGCGTTGCCTCCTTGTAGGCGTAATCGCGCAGATCCGGGCTCGCCGCGAGGCTGTGGAAATATTCCGTAGCCGAGTAGGACGGAACCGTTTGGGGCAGAAATTTGTAGCGGTTCTGGCCGTCCAGCAGGGGCTTGATCTGAGTCTCCGTGTAGGTGCGTATCGCAAGCGCCGATCGCATCATGATGCGCGCGTTCTCCTGCACGTTCGCGCGCGCGTTGAGCTCCAGGAGGTGGCGCGCGACGAAGTAGGCCGCGCTCAAGGTGAACGCGAACACGAGCAGCAGGGCCAGATTGAATTTGAGCGCGATTTTCATGTGCGTGACGCCTCAACCTCTTCCGCTACGGCGGGTGATGATCCCCCCCGGGCCGGGGCCGAAAGCGCCTGGCCAGTCCCCGGCGCCAATCTCGTGGCGCGGCGAGCCAGTCCGCCACGTCCTCGTATGCCACCCCGCGGACCCGCGCCGGCTCGGCGCTCTCCAGCGGCCGCGCCGCCAGATCCAGGGGCAGCGGATCGCGAAAAGGCGCAGGCATGGCATCCACGAAATCGGCGTCCGGGCCGATCCGGGAATGGATCGGGCCGGCCTCGCCGCGGCGCGAGAACTGACTCGGCGCGCTCGATGCGTCCGCCCGCACCCCCTCGGCGCTGCGGCTCCAGAGCCGCATCGAACCGGTTTCGTGAAACACCTCGTCCGCGACGCCGCCGGCGTGCAGCACGAAGCTGCCGGCGTCGCTCCCGGCGCCAAGATGCGGGCCCTCGACCTGAACCTCGAGGCCTCGACCCGCGCTCAGCGTGTCGACCTTGATCCAACCGCGCAGAACCGCCAGGTTCACCTGATCCGACCGTTCCAGCCAATGGAGCCGGCTCGACGGCCCGACCGCGGCCATGCCGAGCACCGCGGCTCCAGCCTTGAATGCCAGGATCAAGAGGCCTCCGGATTCGGTGGCGATCAGGTCGCCGGGCCTCAACAGGACGCCGGGGGCCGCCTGAAACACCCCGGCCGCGCGAATGACGGAGCAAACCGGCCCGTCGGCGACGCTCAGGATCTGGGCGGTGGGCGCCGCGGTCGACGCGTAGGCCGACGACAGCCAGGCGACCGGCAGGATTGCGGCGCAAAGCATGCGGTAGACGGCCGACCGATGTTCCATGATGTTCTTCAGCCATGGGGCCGGGAGTGCGACCCCAAAAAGTCGCCTTTCGGCGAGCGATCCCGGGCCGCTATATTGCCGCTCCTGCGTCGCGGTTGCACGGGCGATCGGGGTCTGCGGGGCAAAGTGCGTGGGGGAAGGGCGGGGCAGGGGTGGTCCCGGGTTCGGCGGGGGCAAAAAGAACGGCCCCCGGGTGGGGGCCGTGTGGCGTCGGCTCAACCCGCCCGGCTCACTCGTCGGAGTAGCGGACGAAGCTCTTCACCTTCGACACCCCGTCGGAGAAGAAGCCCACGATGTCGCCGAAGTCGTTGATACCGTTGATCAAGGTTCCCTGCACGCCGAACTCGGCCACCTGCGAGGAGCCCGGCGCATCGAACTTCACGAAGCGGCCCTCCCGATAGAGGAAGCCGTGCAATTCGCCGGAGGAATCGGTGACCTGCCCCACGATGCCGCCGTTGTCGTTGCAGCCGAAGACCTGGGTGCTGGTGACCTTCATGCCCTCGATCTCGGCCTCGAAACTGTAATAATGGCCGCCCAAAACGCCCACGAAGCCATGGCTGATCTTGTTGGCGTCGGTCCAGAAGCCGCACACTTCGTGCTCGTCGTTGATGTTGCTCACCTGGGTCGCGACGGCGCCTTTGAACAGCGAGGGAGGCACCTCGGTGAAGCTGAACTTCATGGTCGACTCGTTGAGCAGCGCAACGAAACCGTGCTCGTTGCCGTTGTTGTCCACCCAGAAGCCCGCTGCCTCGTCCCTCTCGTTCACGCCGAGCAGGTTTTGCACCGGCGCCGCGACGTACGGCGCATTCCCGCGAGGGTCGTCCACCGCCATCTGCACGCCATTGAAGTCGAGAAAGCCGTGCGTGACGCCGGTGTTGGCATCGGTGTAGAAGCCGACGATCTCCGGGAATCGCTCGTTGTTGCTGATTCCGATCGCCTGCGTCTGCGACGCGCTGTCCCCGGCCGGCAGATGGGTAAAGTTCTCCACCGCGTAATGATTACGCGGCAGGAGCACATAGCCGTTGTTCGCGACCGCGGTGCCATCGCCGAAGTAGCCCACGATGATGCGCGCATCGTTGATGCCGAGCAGTTGGTTGAAGCTGGGATCGCCCGGGTTGTCGAGGACAACGAAGTCCCCCGAAGCGGCGCCCGCGATGGCGGGCAGCGCGGTCACGATGGCCGCCGCTATCAGGCCCTGGATGGAGCTGCGAAAGGTGTTCTGGTCAATGATCTTCATGATGGTGTCCCTCGAGAGTGGTTGATTTCCAAGCCTCCGTGGACCCTATGGCGCCCCGGAGCCGTGGAAGCCAAGGTAAAGGGGCGCGCCTCCAAGGTCCTTAGGGACTTGTTCGGAAGTTGTGAATTCTCGACGGCAGGCGGGATAATCCGGCGGGTACTCCCTATCCGCCAACCCACTGCGGCCGCTCGTATGGATCCGGATCTAGCCTTCGCCGATTGCGTTCTCAAACCCGCTTCACGCCAATTGTTCCGCAATGGGACCGCCGTGCCGCTGGAGCCCAAGCTCTTCACCCTGCTCGAGGTGCTGCTCGGGCGCCGTCCCGCCGTGGTCACCTACAACGAGATCGACGAGCTCATCTGGCCGAATGTGTATGTGGCGCGCACCAGCCTCACCCGCCTCGTCTCGGAGCTGCGAGCGGCGCTTGGCGATTCTCCGGGAGACGGGCACATCATCCGCACCGTGTACAAGACCGGCTATGCGTTCGCGGCGCAGGTCACCGCGGTCGCGCGTCCGGGCGCGGCCTCGAGCGCGTTGTGGCTGCTGTGGAATGGGCGGTCATTGCCGCTGGCCGACGGTGAAAACATCGCGGGTCGGGCGGTGGATTGTTCGCTGGTGATCGAGGCGACGTCGGTGTCACGGCGGCACGCCCGCATCGTGGTGTCGGCCGGAGAGGCGACCCTGCAAGATCTCGGCAGCACCAACGGCACTTTCGTGAACGACGCGGCGGTGAGCTCGGCGAGGGTGCTGAAGGACGGCGACGTGGTCACGCTGGGGAAGGCTGTCATGAAATTTGCAGCCTTCGATCCGGCCGCCCCGACGGAGGTGACCCAACGGCCGCTCCCGCGCGGCCCCTCCTAGCTCCGCAGGGCGGGCCGGCCCCGTGGTGCGGTGTGCGTCGGGTACCGCCGCGATTCGTCAGCCGGCGTCGCCGCCGGGCGGTTCCTGGGGCTTTGCCGCGATCGGGCCGTGGTTCAAGCTCTCCAGAGCCTCGCGCGGCAGCTCGTCGAGCTCCGCGTTTCCATGCTGCGCCAGATACGCCGACAGCTTCTGGCGCATCCGAGGAGTCCAGAACTTCGCGATGTGATTCGCGATGCCCGCGACGGCATCGGTGTGCACGGGCTCGGAACGGAAGAAATTTCCGATGTCGTTCGCCATCTTGACGAGGTGGGTGTCGCCGCTCATCGCCCCTTCCTATTTGCCCGCGACGGCTTCGGTGCCGGCGCTTTTCAGGAGGGCCTCCTGCGTCTCGGAGAACTCGCGGAAACGCCTCTGCCATTCGGAGGGCTGGCTCACCCGGGTCGCCTGCACCGCGGTGACCTTGTACTCAGGGCAATTGGTGGCCCAGTCGGAGTTGTCGGTGGTGATCACGTTCGCGCCCGATTCGGGGAAGTGGAACGTGGTGTAGATGACGCCCGGCTGCACGCGTTCGGTGATGCGGGCGCGGAGCACCGTGTCGCCCGCGCGGCTCGCGATGCCGACCCAATCGCCGTCCGCTATGCCGCGCTCCTCGGCGTCGTGCGGATGGATCTCCACGCGGTCCTCGTCGTGCCAGCGGTTGTTCTCGGTGCGGCGCGTCTGGGCGCCCACGTTGTACTGGCTCAAGATGCGCCCGGTGGTGAGGATCAGCGGGTATTTGGCATTGACCTTCTCCGCGGTCGGCACGTATTCGGTGAGCAGGAACTTGCCCTTGCCGCGCACGAACTGTCCGATATGCATGGTGGGGGTGCCGTCGGGATGCTGGTCGTTGCACGGCCATTGGATGCTGCCGAGCTCCTCCAGCCGCTGGTAGCTCACGTTCGTGAAGGTGGGCGTCAGGCGCGCGATCTCATCCATGATCTCCGAGGGATGTGTGTATTTCATGGGGTAGCCCAGCGCGTTGGCGAGAAGCTGGGTCGTCTCCCAGTCCGCATAACCGGCCTTGGGCTCCATGACCTTGCGCACGCGCGAAATGCGGCGCTCGGCGTTGGTGAAGGTGCCGTCCTTCTCCAGGAACGAGGATCCCGGGAGGAACACATGGGCAAACTTGGCGGACTCGTTCAGGAAAAGATCCTGCACGATGATGCACTCCATGGAGGTGAGCGCCGCCGTGACGTGCTGGGTGTTCGGGTCCGACTGCGCGATGTCCTCGCCCTCGATGTACAGGCCCTTGAAATCGCCGTCCAGCGCCGCCTCGAACATGTTGGGGATTCGCAGACCGGGCTCATTTTGCAGGCTCACGCCCCAGGCTCCCTCGAACTGCGCGCGCACCTTGTCGTCCGACACATGGCGATAGCCGGGGAACTCGTGCGGGAAGGACCCCATGTCGCAGGAGCCCTGCACATTGTTCTGGCCGCGCAGCGGATTGACGCCCACGCCCTCGCGGCCGACGTTGCCCGTCGCCATGGCGAGATTGGCGATGCCCATGACCATGGTGGAGCCCTGGCTGTGCTCGGTGACGCCGAGTCCGTAGTAGATGGCTGCATTGCCGCCGGTGGCGTACAGGCGCGCGGCGGCGCGCACGTTCGCGGCGGGTACCCCGGTGACGGCCTCCATCGCCTCCGGCGAGTTCTTCTCGAGCGACACGAAGGTGCGCCACTTCTCGAACGAATCCACCTCGCAGCGCTCGCGCACGAAATCCTCCTTGACGAGGCCTTCGGTGGCGATGACGTGGGCGAGGGAATTGATCAACGCGACATTGGTTCCCGGACGCAGCTTCAGGTGATAGTCCGCGGCGATGTGCGGCGTACGCACGAGGTCGATCCGGCGCGGATCCGCGACGATCAGCCTCGCCCCCTGCCGCAGCCGGCGCTTCATCTGGGAGGCGAACACCGGATGGCCGTCGGTCGGATTGGCGCCGATCACCAGGATCACGTCCGCCTGCATCACCGAGTCGAAATTCTGGGTGCCGGCCGACTCGCCGAGGGTGTTCTTCAAGCCGTAACCCGTGGGGGAGTGGCAGACCCGCGCGCAGGTGTCGACGTTGTTGTTGCCGAAGCCGGCGCGGACCAGCTTCTGCACGAGGTAGGTCTCCTCGTTCGTGCAGCGCGAGGAGGTGATGCCGCCGATGGAATTTCGGCCGTACTTCTTTTGAATGCGCTTGAGCTCGCTCGCGGCGTAGCCGATCGCCTCCTCCCAGGACACTTCGCGCCAGGGATCGGTGATCTGCCTGCGGATCATGGGCTTCAAGATGCGGTCGGGGTGGGTCGCATAGCCGATGGCAAAGCGGCCTTTCACGCAAGAATGGCCGTGGTTCGCGTGGCCATCGGAATTGGGCACCATGCGCACCAATTCCTCGCCCTGCATCTCGGCGCGGAACGAGCAGCCGACGCCGCAGTAGGCGCAGGTGGTGGTGACGCTGTGCTCGGCCTGACCCTTTTCGATCAGCGACTTCTCGGAGAGCGTCGCGGTCGGACAGGCTTGCACGCAGGCGCCGCATGAGACGCACTCCGAATCCATGAAGGATTCGTTCTGGCTCGCCGCCACCTTCGATTCGAAGCCGCGTCCCTCGATGGTGAGCGCGAACGTGCCCTGCTGCTCGTCGCAGGCGCGCACGCAGCGCGAGCACACGATGCACTTGCTGGCGTCGAAGGTGAAATAGGGGTTCGATTCGTCCTTCGGCGCATCGAGGTGATTGGCGCCCTCATAGCCGTAGCGAACCTCGCGAAGGCCCACCACGCCCGCCACGTCCTGCAGCTCGCAGTGGCCGTTCGCGGGGCAGGTGAGGCAGTCGAGCGGATGATCGGAGATGTAGAGCTCCATCACGCCGCGGCGGATGTCGGCGAGCTGCTTGTTCTGGGTGTGGACCACCATGCCCTCGGCGACCGGCGTCGTGCAGGAGGCGGGCAGGCCCTTCATGCCGTCGATCTGCACCAGGCACATGCGGCAGGAACCGAACGCCTCGAGCTGTTCGGTTGCGCACAGCTTTGGGATCTTCACGTCGGACAACGAGGCCGCGCGCATCACCGAGGTGCCCTCGGGCACCGTGACCTCGCGTCCATCGATGGTCAGGCTGACGAGCTTCGTGGTTTCCCGCTTCGGGGTTCCGTGATCGTGTTCTACGATGGATAACATGGCTGGTTTCCTGGGGTTGCCTCAAGCCGATGCTCGAGCGCTCGATGTTTTGACAAAATCTTCGGGAAAATGGTTCAGGGCCGACAGCACCGGATAGGGCGTGAGGCCGCCGAGCGCGCAGAGCGAGCCGTATGTCATGGTTTCACAGAGGTCGCGGAGCAGCACCTCCTGCGCCGCGGCATTGTTACCGCCCGTGAGCCGGTCGATCACTTCGACGCCGCGCGTCGAGCCGATCCGGCAGGGTGTGCACTTGCCGCACGACTCGATCGCGCAAAATTCCATCGCATACCGCGCCTGCGCCGCCATGTCGACCGTGTCGTCGAACACCACGACCCCGCCGTGGCCGAGCATGGCCTTGAGGGCGGCGAAGGCTTCGTAGTCGAGCGGCGTGTCGAATTGCGATTCGGGCATGTAGGCACCCAGGGGGCCGCCCACCTGGACCGCGCGGATCGGCCGCCCGCTCAAGCTTCCGCCGCCGAAATCGTACAACAGCTCGCGCAAGGTCATGCCGAATGCGACCTCGACCAGGCCACCCTGCTTGATGTTGCCGGCCAGCTGCATCGGCAGCGTCCCGCGCGAGCGGCCCATGCCGAAGTGCTGATAGAACGGCGCCCCGCGCTCGAGAATGATGGGAACGGAGGCGAAGGTGATGACGTTGTTGATCACCGTGGGCTTGCCGAACAAGCCGGCGAGCGCCGGCAGGGGCGGTTTGAAGCGCACCTGTCCCCGCTTGCCCTCCAGGGACTCGAGAAGGGAGGTCTCCTCCCCGCAGATGTACGCACCCGCGCCCAGTCGGACCTCCAGATCGAAGCGCTTGCCGCTGCCCTGGATGTCGTCGCCGAGATAGTGCGCCCCGTAGGCGGCGACAATCGCCGCTTCGAGCGCGCGATGCGCGTCCGGATACTCCCAGCGCAGATAGATGTATCCGCGGGTCGCCCCGGTGGCGATGCCCGCGATGGTCATGCCCTCCACCAGCGTGAGCGGGTCTCCTTCCATGAGCATGCGATCCGAGAAGGTGCCCGAATCGCCCTCGTCGGCATTGCAGACGACGTACTTTTGGTCGCCCGGAGCGCCGAGCACGGTTTTCCATTTGATGCCGGCCGGGAAAGCGGCTCCGCCGCGTCCGCGCAGACCGGAGGCGGTGACGCTTTCGACAATCTGCGCCGGCTGAAGGGCCAGAGCCGCCTTCAGGCCCGCGTAACCGCCATGCGCGAGGTAGTCCTCGATCGACACGGGATCGATGATGCCCACGCGGGCGAACGTCAGGCGCTCCTGCCGCTTGAAGTACGGAATCTCCTCGGTGAGCCCGTGCGCCAGGGGGTGACCGCGGGAGGCGGCGTTGGCGGGCTCGCCGAGGCCGTTGTCGAACAGATCAGAGACCTGCGAGGCCTGCACCGGACCATAGCCATAGCGCTTCCCATCCGCCTCCACCTCGATGAAGGGCTCGAGCCAGAGCATGCCGCGCGAGCCGTTGCGTACGAGCTGCACCCCGATCGAACGGCGCTTGGCCTCATCGAGGATCGCGCGTGCCGTCTCATCGGCGCCCAGGGAGCGCGCGGCGGCATCTCGCGGTACGAAAATCTTCAGGGTCTTCATGAAACCTTCACCCGCAATGTCGCCATCAACTCGTCGAATCGCTGCGCCGAGACCCGCCCCTTCAGCTCGGTGTCGATCATGAGCGACGGACCGAGCGCGCAGTTACCGAGGCAGTAAACGGGTTCCAAGGTGACGGCTCCGTCGGCGCTGGTGGCGTGAAAATCGATCCCCAGAGCTTTTTTGGCGTGCTCTTCCAAGGCGGCGGCTCCGAGGGCCTGGCAGGCCTCGGCGCGGCACAGGTGCACCACGTGCCGGCCGCCGCGCCGGGTGCGGAAGTAGTGATAGAAGGTCACGACCCCATGAACTTCCGCGCGCGACAAATTCAGCTCGCCGGCGATCAACTGGACGGCCTCCGAGGGCACGAATCCGATCGCGTCCTGAACGGCGTGCAGGATGGGCAGCAGCGCCCCCGGCCGGTCCTTGAGCCGCGCGCAGGCCTCCAGCACCCGGGTTCGTTCCGCCGTCCTCAGGGCATCGGGGGGCTCCGCCTGGATGGGGATGACTCGCGGGGTCGAAGTAGTATTCATGTTGATCCGGCCATGATGGTCGCTGGGTGCGGCAATGCCACGACGGACTTGCTCACTCGGTCATGTCACCACTAAACAGAACGAAGGCCAATATGAAATTTCATGCATAGGGCCCCCGGGTCGCCTGAATGCTGCAACGCACAATGAGCGCGAGGCACCCATGCCGTCGTGCCGCCATGAGCGTATAAATGCATGGAGACGAGTGGAGGCCACGCCATGAGCGACGAATCCGAGCCTGCGAACTCTTCATATCGAGCGCCGACCGCAACCGCGGCAACCCTGGTCGCCCTGCTCCTCGCTTTCTCGCCGCAAGACGCTCCCGGCACGATGCAGGCGGTGCCTGCCCCTGTCGGCTCGCCGACATCCGCACCCGCCGTCGCCACCGCGGAGGCGGTCGATCAGCTCGCCGAGATCATGGTGCAGACGCGCGAGCCGCGCTACGTCTCTCCCACGCGCCGCGATCAGATCGGGCGGATCTGGGCACCCGTGCTCATCAACGGCCGCGGCCCGTTCCGTTTGGTGCTGGACACCGGCGCCAGCAGTTCCGGGGTCACGGCGATGGTCGCGATGGCGTTGGGAATTTCCACCGATGCATCGCCCCGCGTCACGCTGCGCGGGGTGACGGGCAGCGCCGACGTGCCCACCATCAAGGCAAATACCCTGACCGTCGGCGATTTGGCCGTGGATTCGCCGCTTCTGCCCATCGTGCCAGACGCCCTCGGCGGAGCGGAGGGCATCCTCGGCTCCGAGGGCCTCAAGAACAAGCGTATTTTCATCGATTTCCGGCATGACCAGATATCCATCACCTACTCGCGCGCGGAGCGAGCGGCACGGGGATTCCTGACCGTGCCGTTCAGGCTGGGACACGGTCAATTGATCGTGGTCCCCTGCACGGTGGGAGGAGTGTCGACCGAAGCGATCATCGATACGGGCGGGCAGGCCTCGATCGGGAACGACGCGCTGCGCAGAGCGTTGTACATGCACGACCACGGATTCCGTGGCACACGCGATCAAATCATGGGCGCGACGTTGGCCGTGGAGGACGGCGAACTCATCAACACGCCCGCGATTGCGATGGGGCCGATAGAGATACACGATTCCGGCGTGACGTTCGCGGATGTCTACATTTTCAAACATTGGCAATATATCAGCGAGCCCGCGATCATGATCGGCATGGACGCGCTCGGGACGCTGGACACGCTCATCATCGACTACCGGCGCAAAGAGCTTCAGATCCGCATGCCTCACGCGGGCTGAGCGGCGACGCGAGCACCGTCCGCGCGCGATGGCGCGGGCAGGCAAACCGCCGCTGCTTTTTTGACGCGATTGCGCCAGAATGAGACGGGCACCCGGGCTTCGGAGAATCGATGGTCAACAAGCCGATGATCGTGATCGCGGCGGTGGTGGTGGTGGCGGGCGTGGGTACCGCGTACTACTTTCACAGGCGCAATGCGGACCTCGCTCATCCGGCGGCCGCGCCGGCCGCGGCCCCCATCGCCCCCGCCGGGCCGCCGCCCGTGCAGAACCCCGTGCCGAGCACCCCGTCCGCGCCGCAGACCCCCCTGCCTGCATTGAACGACAGCGACCCCGCCATCAAGGATGCGCTCGGTGCAGCGCTTGGCAACGATGCCGCGCAATATCTGGTGCCTGAGAGCATCGTGCGGCATCTGGTGGTCACCATCGACAATCTGCCGCGGCAAAAGGCGCCCGCCGCGAAGCGTCCGACCGTGTCGCCGGGCGGGCCATTCCTCGTGCAGGGCGACGAGATTCATGCGACGCTCGACCCGAAGAATTTCGCGCGCTACGCGCCGATGGTGAATGCGCTGCGCCAGCTCGACATGCAGCGGGTGGCGGATGTGTACCTGCGCTTCTACCCCTTGTTCCAGAGCGCGTACCAGGACCTGGGATATCCGAATGGATACTTCAACGATCGGCTGGTCGCGGCGATCGATTCTCTGCTGGCGGCGCCCGAACCGGCCGGCCCCATCGAGCTCACGCGGCCGAATGTCATGTACACGTTCGCGGATCCCACGCTCGAGGCGCTGCCCGCGGGCCAGAAATTGCTGATTCGCATGGGCCCGGATAATGCGGCCGTCATCAAGGCCAAGCTCCGGGAGCTGCGCTCGATCGTGACGGCCGGTCGCCCGGGCGCCGCATCGTCAACCGGCGCCGAGGGCAAGTCCAAGCACTGACCGGACAACGCAAGCTCGAAGGGGGAGGGATATGAATAATGCGGCTGCGGTTGCAGAAGGGTCTCGTGTCCTCCACAAGGCCGTGCAGAACCCGTGGATGGTGATCGGCGCCTCGTCGCTCGGCACGGTGTTCGAGTGGTACGACTTCTACTTATACGGCCTGCTGGCGAGCATCATCACCGCGCAGTTCTTTTCTGGCGTCAACGAGGTCACCGGATTCATATTCGCCCTGGCCGCCTTCGCCGCCGGTTTTGCCGTGCGCCCCTTCGGCGCACTCGTGTTCGGGCGGCTCGGAGATCTGGTCGGCCGCAAGCACACTTTTCTCATCACCATGAGCATCATGGGCGGCGCAACCTTCCTGGTGGGTCTGCTGCCGAGCTACGCGACTGCGGGAGTCGCGGCTCCGGTCGCGCTCGTCGCGCTGCGGTTGCTGCAGGGTCTCGCGCTCGGCGGGGAATACGGGGGCGCCGCGACCTACGTCGCCGAGCACGCGCCGCACGGAAAACGCGGCCTGTACACGAGCTGGATTCAAACCACCGCGACGCTCGGATTGTTCGCGGCGCTGCTGGTGGTGATAGGCACACGCACCGCGGTCGGCGAGGACGCCTTCAAGAGCTGGGGATGGCGCATTCCGTTCCTTGTCTCCCTGCTGCTGTTGATGGTCTCGCTCTGGATCCGCATGCAACTCGAGGAAAGCCCGGTGTTCGTCAGCATGAAGCTCGCGGGCACCACATCCAAGGCCCCGCTCTCGGAGGCTTTCGGCCGGTGGAGCAACTTGAAGATCGTGTTGATCGCGCTGCTCGGCGCCGTCATGGGGCAGGCGGTGGTCTGGTACACCGGACAGTTCTACGCGATGTTCTTTCTCGAGCGTGTGCTGCGCGTCGATGGCGCCACCACCAACATCTTGACGGCCGTCGCGCTCGCGCTCGCCACTCCGGCGTTCATTTTTTTCGGCTGGATGTCCGATCGCATCGGCCGAAAGCCGATCATCCTCGCCGGGTGTCTGCTGGCGATGGTCACCTACTCGCCGCTGTTCCATGCGCTCACCCGCTATGCGAATCCGGCGCTGTCTGCCGCGCAGGCCACCGCGCCCGTGGCCGTGATCGCCGACCCGGCGCAATGCTCGTTCCAATTCGATCCCGTCGGCAAGAACAAATTCGATTCGACCTCGTGCGACATCGCAAAGAGCTTTCTGGCGAAGGCGGGAGTTTCCTATCAACGTATCGACGCTCCCGCCGGAGCGGTGGCCCAAATTCGCGCCGGGGACACGACCCTCACGGCGCCGGATCCACGCGCCGTGACGGGCGCAGAGCGCAAAGCCTCGATCACCGCGTTTCAAAAATCCGTGAAGGCAGCGCTGTCGGCGGTGGGCTATCCGGACAAGGCGGACCCGGCGGCCATCAACAAGCCCATGGTGGTGCTCATCCTGGTCGTTCTGGTGCTGTACGTGACCATGGTGTACGGGCCGATCGCCGCGTTGCTGGTCGAGTTGTTTCCCGCGCGCATCCGCTACAGCGCGATGTCGCTGCCCTATCACATCGGCAACGGCTGGTTCGGCGGATTTCTCCCGACCACGGCATTTGCGATGGTGGCCGCCACCGGCGATATTTACTATGGCCTTTGGTATCCGATCGTGGTGGCCGGCATCACGGTCGCGATCGGGCTGTTGTTCCTCCCGGAGACCATGAATCGACCCGTCGACGAGTAGCGCAGGAGCGCCCCGCATTTCCTTGCCCGCGCGTGTCGCCCGGTGGCGACAGCGGGTCTGCTTTTGTTCGCGTTACATTTGCTTCACGGAGCTACCCGTCGTTCGAGCTGTGACGTTATATGAGTTCAAAGCGGCGCCGTTCGCTACGCTGCACCCGTTCAGATCACCAATCTAAAGGCAGGAACATGTCGACACCATTGCAAAAATCATTGTTGTGCTCGTTGGCCGCCGGGGGGCTGCTCGCAGGCTGCGTGGCCACCGTGCGAGTGCCGGGACCGCCGCCGCCTCCTCCGCCTCCGAGCGTTTACGTTGCGCCGCCGCCTGTCGCGGCACCGGTTGAAGTCGAGGTGCAGGCGAGCGAGCCGCCGCCGCCGCTCCCGGATTACGACCAGCCGCCCTGTCCCGAGGACGGTTGGCTGTGGACGCCCGGATACTGGGCTTATTCGACGGGAGGCTATTATTGGATCCCCGGCACCTGGGTCGCACCGCCGCGGGTGGGCGTGCTTTGGACGCCCGGCTACTGGGGATTCGTGGGCGGCGTATATGTTTTCCACGCCGGCTATTGGGGTCCGCACATCGGATTCTATGGCGGCGTGAACTACGGCTTCGGTTACGGCGGCGTCGGGTTTGCGGGTGGCCGCTGGGTCGGCAACTCGTTCGCGTACAACACCGCCGTCGTGCACGTGAACACCACCGTGATTCACAACACGTACGTCAACAACGTCACGGTCAATAACGTCACGGTGAACAAGGTGAGCTACAACGGCGGCGCGGGTGGCGTGGTCGCGGCTCCGACGCCGCAGGAAAGGGCGGCGATGACCGAACCGCACGTTCCGCCGACACCGGCTCAAAAGCAGCATGTGGCCGAAGCCGTGCGCAATCCCCAGCTCGCCGCGAGGGCGAACGGCGGTCACCCTGCCATTGCGGCCACCGCACGCCCGGCGTCGTTCAATGGTCCGGGTGTGGTGAGCGCCAAGGGTGCGCCGCCACGTGCCGCCGCCCCGGCGCCGCATGCGGCGCCGGCGAACGGCGCGAATGCGGCCGGGCGTGCACCGGTCAATGGCGCGGCGCATCCGCCGGCCGCGGCGGCCCGCCCGCAAGCTCCTGCTGCGAAGGCGGCGCCCCGAGCGCAGGCCAAGCCTGCGGCGAACTCCAAGGCGCCGGCAAAGCGCAAGGAGGGTGAGAAGCCCTGAGCGAGCCGCTCATCTCGACCGTTTGAATCGAGCGCCCGTGCCGGCTGCCAGCCGCCACGGGCGCCGTCGTTTTGATCACGCCCACCCGAGGCAGGAGGGCCGCGGTCGGGAAATTCCCACGGGGTCCCGCGACCTTCGCCGGTGGTGCGCTGTTCGATCCGCTCGCATCATCGGTTACAGGCGCGTTTGGCGTGCAAGCCCACTCACAAGGAGCAGGAGATGAAAGCGACCCAAAATACCCGAAGCCACATGATCGGAGCGGGACTTGCCGCGGCTGTCCTCGCGCTGACGATTCTCCCGGCCGCATCGTACGCGCAGGATCAATCGGGTTCGGGCTCCAACGAGCACATGACGCCGGGTGCCGATTCCGATGCCGTTGCGAAGGTGAAGTCGGCTCTGAATTCCAATCCCACCTTCGACGGCAGGCACGTCGAGGTGTCGATGGACAAGGGGCATGTGGTGTTGACCGGCTTCGTGCAAAGCAGCCGGGCATTGCTGGACGCGACGCGGATAGCCACCAAGGCCGCCGGCGAACATAAAGTCGTCAACCGTCTGAGCATCAAGCAGAATTACCCGAACGCGCCATAACGTCGGAGGCTGGTCGAGGGGCCGGCCTGCCGCCGAGCCGCCTCCCGTATTGCAGGGTCGCACTTCCGGGCGCATGATCGGCATGCGGATCCAGGTGCACCGGCACCGCAGGCGGGAGGTGGGCGATGAATTCACTATCCGTGACGGTCTCCGACGGCGTTGCGACGTTGAGCATCCAGCGGCCGCAGGTCAGCAACGCGATCGACATATCCATCATCCGCTCGTTTCATCTGGCGCTCGATCAAATCCAAAAAGGGGAGGGCGGCGCGCGCTCGGTGATCATCACGGGCAGCGGTGACGTGTTCTGCAGCGGGCTCGATCTGCATTCCGTCGACCTCAACACCCGGCAGGCGCGACAGCGTGCGCATTTCGAGATGCGCCGCTTCATGGATCCCCTCATCACGAGGCTCAGCGGCTTTCGGTACCCGATCATCGCCGCCGTGAACGGGGCGGCGGTGGGCGCGGGCATGAGCCTGGCGCTCGCGAGCGACATCATCGTCGTCGGGGAGAGCGCGTATTTCTGCCCCTCGTTCGCGCGCCTGGGACTGGTGCCGGACGCGGGCATCACGTTCCATCTGGCGAGGCGCATCGGCGGCGGACGCTCGCTCGCCGCCCTCATGCTGGCGGAAAAGATCAACGCCAAAACGGCGCTCGATTGGGGTCTCGCCTACGCCGTCGCGCCTGACGGCGAGGTTCAGGCGCGGGCGCAGGAAATCGCGCACAAGCTGGCGTCAGGCCCCTGCGCCGTGCTCGGACAGATTCGCTCGCTGCATGCGTCGACATTCGACAACTCTCTGCAGGAACAGCTGCGGGCCGAACGCAGCGCGCAGGAGATGACGCTCGAGACGCAGGATTGCGTCGAGGGCGTGCGAGCCTTCTTCGAAAAGCGGGAGCCCCACTTCTCAGATCATTGAGACCGCCAGTGAGCGCGCTTGCGCGGCAATCTCGCGAATGTCCGCGGGGGTACTTCGGCAGCAACCGCCGATGAGACGCGCTCCCCCGCGATACCACTCCGCCACCTCTTCGGACAGGGGGCGGCACCCCGGGTGCCCGACCCACTTCTTCCCGCGGGCATCGTAGGTCTCCCCGGAATTCGGGTAGGCGAGCAGCGGCTTGTCGGCCTGCTCTTGCATCCTCTGAAGCAGCCCGGTCACAAACCCCGGCGCCGTGCAATTCACGCCGAGCGCCGCGAGTTGATCGTGGCCGCGCAAAGCCGCGGCACAATCGGAGATCGATTCACCCTGCGCATTACGAGCGCCGTCGACGCATGAAAAGCTGATCCAGGCGCTGACTGTCGGAAATTCCTGGAGCAGCCGCGCCAGGACCATGGCTTCGCGCAGACAGGGCAGCGTCTCGAACGCGATGAGATCACAGCCCGTGCTCGCCAGGATCTCGAGCCGCGGACGGTGGAAGCGCGCGAGCTCGGCGTCGCTCACGAGGTACCCGCCGCGATACTCGGATCCGTCCGCCAGCATGGCGCCATAGGGACCGACGGAGGCCGCGATCCAGGGACGTTGGCGCGACTGCCGGTTGGAGGGGTCGGCCCAGAATTCGTCCCGTGCGTCCGCCGCGATCGCAACCGCCTCGCGCATCAGCCGCTCTGCCCGTTGCGGGCCGATGCCGCGTCGCGCGAAGCCTTCGAAGGTCGCCTGGTAGGTCGCGCTGGTCGCCACGTCGGCGCCGGCCCTGAAGTAATCCATGTGCACCGCGCGGATGGTCCGCGGCGATTCGATCAGGCATTTGGCCGACCACAGCGGGTCACGGAGGTCGACACCGCGCCGCTCGAGCTCGGTCGCGAGCGCCCCGTCGAGCACGACGAAAGGCTGCGTCGCGAGCCGGTCGGCGAGCCGGTCGGCGAAAGGGCTCAAGGTCCCGCTCCGGCGTCGGTTCGCGCCCGCGTCCGCGGTGCCGCCCCATTGAGGCTGCGCGACCCGCTCACATAGCCGCTCCCCGCCACGAAATATCGCAGTCGCGCGTCGGCACCCTTGGTGAGGCCGATGCGCACGCTCTCGCCGATCGCCCCCACCGAAGCGCCGTCGTCCCCGATCCACAAGCTCCCGCGCCGGCAGAGGTCGAGTCCGTCGTGCGCGAGCTCGATGCGCAGCGCTTCGGCCAGCCGACCCGGTCCGCGCGCGAGGTCGCGCAGGCCCGAGACATTCCGGGCGCGCTGCATATGATCGATGCCGGACAGCGGTTCGAGGGCACGCAGCAGGACGCCGGCGCCGATGCCCGCCGATTCGCTCGAGACATTGAGCATACGGGAGGTGCCGTAGCAGAGATATACGTAGGCGTGGCCCGCCTCGAGAAAAAGCGACCGGTTGCGCGGGGTCATGCCGCGGAACGCATGACAAGCCGGATCGGCCTCGAGGTAGGCCTCGGTCTCGACGATGCGTCCGCTCAGCAACCGCTTGCCGATCTGCCGCACCACGATCTTGCCCAACAGGAATCGCGCGAGTGCGACCGTATCTCGAGGCAACATCCTGCGGTCGATCGGCGCCACGTCCCGCGGGTCCGAAGCGGCTGTCGGAGAGTCGATTGGCAGGGGCGAGCGGTCGCGCAATGGTAATCTCAACGTAGCGAAGACTACCGGATTATTGTGACCGCTTCCGCATCGTTCAAGTCGAGCTCCATCGCGTTGCCCGTCGGCGTGCTCGCCGTCGCGATGGTCAGCGTTCAGGTCGGCGCGGCGCTGGTCAAAGGATTGTTTCCGGCGGTCGGGGTCGCCGGCGCCACCACCCTGCGGCTTGCGATCGCGAGCCTGATCCTCGCCGCGGTATGGCGGCCCTGGCGACTGCGTCCCACGGCGCGGGAGGCCGGTTCCATCGCCGCGTACGGGATTGCGATGGGCTGCATGAACTTTTGCTTCTATTCGGCGCTGTCGCGCATTCCGCTGGGCATCGCCGTCGCACTGGAGTTCACGGGCCCCCTCGCCGTGGCCATCGCGGCCTCCCATCGCGCGCTCGACCATGCCTGGGTCGCCCTGGCGGCGCTCGGGCTCCTGGCGTTGCTGCCGATGGGCCATGGAGCGGTATCCGCCATCGGCATCGCGTTCGCCCTCGCGGCCGGCGCCTGCTGGGCGCTCTACATCGTCTTCGGGCGCAAGGCGGGCGACGCGCACGGCGGGGTTACCACGGCGATGGGCACCCTCATCGGCGCTCTGGTGATCGCTCCCATCGGGGTGCTGCAGGCGGGCGGGGCGCTGCTCAACCCGGCGGTGTTGCCCGCGGCTCTCGCGGTGGCGCTGCTGTCGAGCGCGCTGCCCTATTCGCTCGAGATGTTCGCGCTCACCCGGATCCCCACCAGGACCTTCGGCGTGCTGATGAGCGCGGAGCCCGCGCTCGGCGCGCTGTCGGGCCTCGTGTTCCTGCACGAGCGGCTCTCGCTCATCCAATGGGCGGCGATCGCCAGCATCATGGCCGCCTCGGCGGGCAGCGCGGCGACGAGCGGCGCCGCGGCGCCTCCGATCAAGGACTGATGCCCTGCGGCGCCACGCTCAGCCGACGAAGAACACCGCGGCATACAAAACCGCCGCACCCATCAACGTCATCACGGTGGTGAGAAATTTGGGATGGGCGTGGTAGCTCTCTGGAATGAGATCGCTTGCGCCGATGTATAGAAAAAAACCGGCGAACAGGGCGAGCACCACCCCGAACCCCTCGACGCGCACCTTGAATAATGCCGTCGCGGCGATGCCCGCGACCGGCGCGAACGCATCGAGCAGCAGCCAGGAGAGCGCGCGCGATCGATCGCCATGATTCTTCAGCACGATGTTCATGGTGTTGATGCCGTCGGAGAAATCGTGCGTGAGCACCGCGATCGCCACGATGATTCCCACGCTCCTGGAGGCCTGGAAGGCCAGTCCAATCGCCACGCCGTCGAGCAGGCTGTGCACACAGAGCACCGCGGCTCCCACCGCGCCCCGCGGCAGGGTGTCGGTGTGAAACGCGAGGATGCGGTCGAGCACCAGATACGCCAGGAAACCCAGCGCGGCCACGGACAACAGGGTGCCCGCCTCGTGGAAGCGCGAGCCCAACGCGAGCGACTCCGGCAGCAGATCGAAAAACGCCACACCGATGACCGCGCCCGCGCTGAAACCCAGGATCAGATGCAGCTTGTCGCGCAGACCGAGCGCCAGCATGCCGCCGGCAAGGGTGCTCGAGAACGCCGCCAGGGCGATGACGATCAATAACACGTACGCCGGTTTCCTTGGAGTATATTGTCGCCATCAAAAAGCCTCAGGAGGCGACGTGAGCTACGACGCATATCATAAACGCAAAATCGGCAATCACGTGCTGAAGCCGGAGACGCAAATGATGGGGTTCGGCTACGACCCTTCGCTGTCCGAGGGCTCGCTCAAGCCGCCGATATTCCTGACCTCGACTTTCGTGTTCAAGACCGCCCAGGACGGCAAGGATTTCTTCGACTATACCTCCGGGCGGCGCGAACCGCGGGCGGGCCAGGCCACCGGCCTCGTCTATTCGCGCTTCAACAATCCCAATCTCGAGGTGCTCGAGGATCGGCTCGCCCTATGGGAACAGGGCGAGAGCGCCGCCGTGTTCTCGAGCGGCATGTCCGCGATCTCGACCGCGCTGTTCGCGTATGTGCGTCCGGGCGACGTCGATTCTCATGAGCCAGCCCCTGTACGGCGGCACGGAGACCTTGATCCACAAGACACTGCCCGCCTTCGGCGTCGGCGCCGAAGGTTTCGCCGAAGGCCACGACCCGGCCGCCGTGAGGGCGGCGGCGCAGCGCGCAACCGCGCGCGCCCGCGAGACGGGCGGCAGGGTCTGTCTCATCATGACGGAGACTCCCGCGAACCCGACCAACAGCCTGGTGGATCTCGCGCTCATGCGCGAAGTTTCCGCCGAGATCGGCGAGGGGCAGGCCGGGGGGCGTCCTCCCGTGCTGGTGGACAACACCTTCCTCGGCCCGGTGTTCCAGCGTCCGCTCCCGCTCGGCGCCGATCTGGTGCTGTACTCGCTCACCAAGTATGTCGGCGGCCACTCCGATCTGGTGGCGGGAGGAGTGGTCGGCGCACGCAGCGTGGTCGAGCCGATCAAGAGGCTGCGCGGCGCGCTCGGTACGCAGCTCGACCCCAACACCGCCTGGATGATCATGCGCTCGATGGAGACTCTGTCGTTGCGCATGCATAAATCCTCACAGAATGCGGCGCACGTCGCCGGATTCCTGCGCACGCACCCGAAGGTCGCCGGGGTGAATTACCTCGGGTTCCTCGCCGGGGAAGATCCTCGCAAGGCGGTGTACGAGCGCCAGTGCCTGAGCGCGGGCTCGACCTTCGGCTTCTCGGTCAAGGGCGGCGAGGCGGAGGCGTTCCGCCTGCTCGACGGGCTGCAATTCATCAAGCTCGCGGTGAGCCTCGGCGGGACGGAGACGTTGATCTCGCATCCGGCGAGCACCACCCACTCCGGCGTGCCCAAGGAGACCCGCGATCGAATCGGCATCAGCGATGCGCTGATCCGGATCTCGGTCGGCATCGAAGACCCGGACGATCTCATCGCCGATCTCGGAGCAGCACTCGATGCGGTTTGAAGCTCGCGCCTTCTCCATTGCCCTGGGCGCCCTGATCGGGCTCTCGACGGTGCCGTCCGCGGTGCTGCACGCCGGGGAGCCGCAGCCCGCGGACCTCGTCTATCGGCACGGGTTCGTGTACACCGTGGATCCGCAGGACAGCGTGCAGCAGGCGCTGGCCGTGCGCGGCGGCGTCATCGTCTACGTCGGAGGCGACGCCGGGGCGGCGGCCCTGATCGGCGCACACACTCGGCAGATCGATCTTCACGGGCGCATGCTGATGCCCGGGCTGGTGGACGGGCACATGCATCCGCTCGACGGCGGCGCATCGCTCCTGAAGTGCAATCTGCAGTACCTGCAGCTCACGGTCGAGCAGATGCAGGCCGGGATTCAGAAGTGTCTCGATGGAACGCGCTCGCGCGAACCGGACGGCTGGCTCGAGGTGGTCAATTGGTTCCAGGAGGGCATGGTGCCCGCCGGCATCCAGGCCACCCGTTCGGTTCTGGATGCGCTCAAGACGCGACGGCCCATCATCGTCGTCTCCTCCTTCGGCCATACGGCGCTGGTGAATTCCCGGGCGATTCAATTGGCGGGCCTCACCGCCGCCACGCAGGCGCCGCTCGGCGGCAAGATCTGGCGCGATCCCAGCGGCACGCCCACCGGACTTCTGGAGGATGCCGCCCAGGAGCTCGTCACCCGGCACGTGCCGACGCCCACGCCGGGCGAGGACGTGCGCTCCGCCCAGGCCGCGCTCGATGTCATGCGAAAGCAGGGCATCACCACGTTCCTGGATGCCATGGCGCTGGATCGCGATCTCGCCGCGTTCGCGGGCGCCGAGCGCGCGCAGGGCCTGACGGCGCGCGCGCACTTCGCCATTTTGATCACGCCGCCCGAGGGCAGGGATCCCAAGAAGGCGGTCGCGGCAGCGGCCGATCTCGCGCATCGGTACGACGAGGGCGACGTGCGCGTCGCGCCCTCGATCACCGCGCGCAACGTGAAGCTGTTCCTCGACGGCGTCATCTCGGCGCCCGCACTGACGGGCGCGATGCTGGAACCTTATTTCGAACCCCGGGGATCCGGAGCGGATGCGCGCTGGGTGCCCGGCAAGAACCGCGGACCGGACGTGTATTTCCCCGCGCCGGTGCTGCGCGCGTTGCTCATCGCGGTTGCGGGCGCCGGCCTCGAGCCGCACATGCATGCGGACGGCGACCGGGCGGTGCACGAGGGATTGGACGGCATCGAAGCGATGCGGGCGCAGTTCCCCGGCAAGGACGTCCGGGCGGCGATCGCCCATGACGAGATCGTGGACCCGCGGGACTTCGGCCGCTACAAACAGTTGAACGTGATCCCGGTGCTGTCGTTTCAATGGGAAAAGCAGGCGTCCGACACCGTCGACAATGCACGCGACTACATGGGCCCCGCGCGCTACAAGTACATGGAGCCGGCCGCGTTCCTCGCGGATGCCGGAGCGCGCATCGCCTACGGCAGCGACTGGCCGGTCGATCCGCTGGACGAATGGTTCGCGCTCAAGGTGGGCGTCACCCGCACCAACTCTCCCGCCGCCGGTGCGAAATATGCCGGGCGCCTGAGCGAGGATGCCGGGTTGTCGCGCGCCCAGGTGCTGCGCGCCATCACCATGAATTCATCCTATGAGCTTCATCAGGACCAGGCCACCGGTTCTCTGGAAGTGGGCAAATTCGCGGATCTGATCGTCCTCGACCGCAACGTGCTCAAGATCCCCGCCGACCAGATCGCCGACGTGAAGGTGCTGCAGACGGTGGTGGGCGGCCGGATCGTGTACCAGGCCGATCCCAAACTGTGACCGGTCACTCGCCGCGAGCGGCGGCGGGTGGCGGGGAAGCCAGGCGCCATGGCCACAAAGTGCGGAGTTATCGGCACTTTGCGCCGGATCTTAAGCGATACCCTTACATTCTGCGACCGTAGTCACGCCGCCCCGGGCACCTCACCGTCAAAAATAGCACCCAGCAAGACCGCCCGGCGAAGATCGGGCGAGCCTTCGAGTGTTGAATGGTTCAATCAAGCTTCAGAGCGAAGCTTCAGATCGAGGTGACGAAATGATGTCTCACAGAAAGATTTTGGCGGCTGCCGTGGCGATGGTGGTGGGAGGGTCGGCGTTGAGCGCTTGGGCCGGCACCGGCACCACGACCTTCAACGTGACGACGACGGTGGTCAACGACTGCACCATCGGCAGCACGAACATCGCGTTTGCCAATTACGACCCGACCAGCGCGACGACCCTGACGGCCACCGGCGCGGTAACCGCCAAGTGCACCAAGGGAGACTCCGTCTCGGTGGCGCTCAATCAAGGCGCGAATCCGGGCACCGGATCGACGGCGGCCGTACCGGTTCGTCAAATGGCCAACGGCACCAACATGTTGCCCTATCACATCTATATCGCCGCCACCGGCACGACGGAATGGGGTACGGGCACCATAGGCACCAATGAGCCTGCCGCGCAGACCGCTGCCAGCGTCGCGACGGCTCTGTCCTTCACGACCTATGGCTCGCTGCCCGCGGGCGCGGACGTGCCGGCCGGCGCGTACAGCGACTCGGTGATTGCGACGGTGACTTTCTGATTCGCTGACTCCCGGGGGGTGGCTCATCTTGCAGGAAGCAGGAGGGCCATCCTTCAGGGGGTAATTAGGCATGAGAATTTACCATAATCTGGCCGGTCGTTGGGCGCTGGCGGCCCTTCTATTGGCGCTCATTCCGGCCGTTCGTGCGGCGACGTTTTCCATCAATCCGCTGCGCGTCGAGCTCGATGCACGCCATCGCACCGACATCATCAATCTCAAGAACACGGCGGAGTCGCCGCTGCGCGTCCAGGTGCGTTCCATGCTCTGGACGGTGGCGGACGACGGCCAGTGGCAGCTCACGCCCAGCCGCGACCTCATCGTCACGCCGGAACTGCTGGAGATCGCGCCGGGCCAGTCCGCCCAGCTGCGCGTCGGCATGCTCGCGGATCCCGGCGCCGGCGAGGGCACCTACCGGCTGCTGCTCGACGAGCTGCCCAACCAGGACTCCGCGCCGAACTCCGTGTCGGAGATCCGTGTGCTGACGCAGGTCAGCCTGCCGGTATTCCTCGAGCCCATGCGGCGCACGCGCACTCCCTCCCTCGGCGCGGCAACCGTCGAGCACGGCGTGCTGGTGATGGGTCTCGGCAATAGCGGCACCCAGCGTCTCGATCCGCAACGCATCAAGATCGCGCTGCTCGACGGCGGCGGACATGTCCTCGACCAGCACGACATGACGGCAAACTATGTGTTGTCGGGCCGCACCTGGTACCTGAATTTGAGGCTGCCGGCCGGCTCGTGCGAGCGCGCCGCCACGGTGTCGGTGACATGGCCGGATCTCGCGAATACTTCGCTCACCCAGGCCATCGCGACAGACACTAAGGCATGCGACGGCGCCGGCTCTCCCTGATTGCGGCGGCGCTGCTCGTGTCCGGTCCCCTCGTTGCCCAACCGGACCGGATGCTGCTCGAGCTGTGCGTCAATGGAAACTGCTACGGCACGGCGTTCGTGCTCGTGCGACAGAAGCACATCCTGGTGGACGCGGAATCGCTTGGCCGCGCCCACGTGATGCTGCGGTCGGGCGCCGCGCAAACCGTCGATGCCAAACAATTCTTCGAAGTGAGCCTGCTCGCCGACGGCGTGAAGGTCGACATGAATGTTCAGGAAGGGCGGATCGTGCTGACGTTGCCGCCGAGCGCCTTCGGCAAGAGCCGTATCGATCTGAACGCGGGACAGGCCGTGTCGACCTCGGCTGCTGTTCCGAGCGCATACGTCAACTATGGTCTGAACGCCGGAACCGCGTCGGGCGGCGACTCGGTGTATCTCGACGGCGGATTCGCCATGGGCCGGGCGCTGCTGCGCGACAACCCGTACTGGAGCGAGGCGACCGGGTTCTCGCGCGGGCTCTCCCGTCTCGAGTACGACGAGCCGGGCAGCCTCGCGCGCTGGACGGTGGGTGATCAAACCGCATCCTCGAGCGACGGTCTGGGCGGCTCCGCGCTGCTGGGCGGCATCGGCATCGCGCGCGCCTTCGATCTCAATCCCTACCTCATCACCTATCCGCAGCCCGTGTTCACGGGCGTATTGCAGGCGCCGGGCACCATCGAAATCTACCAAAACGGCGTCCTGGTCGGACAGCGCCAGGTCCCCGCGGGTCCTTTCAGCCTGGCGAGTCTCGGATTATCGGCGGGCGCCAACAACGTGCGGGTCGTGGTCCAGGATCCCTTCGGGGGCACGACCGTCCTGCAGCAGAATTTCTACGGCGCGAGTCAGATGCTGGCGCAAGGTCTCAGCGACTACGCGTTCGAGATCGGCGCCGAGCGTGCCTCGACGCTCGCGAACGGCTATGTTTCCGGCCGCGCGGTCCTGCTCGCGCGCGATAACTACGGCTTCAACGATGAGATCACCGCGGGCTATCGGCTCGAGGCGGAAAACGGTCTCGTGAACACGGGCCCCTCCATGAGCATCCGCCTGCCGGCCGGCGTTTTGTCGATGGGGGTCGCCGGCAGTCGTGCGGGCGGCGCGGACGGCTACGGCGCTTCGGCCTCGTACCAGTACAATAGCCGCCACTTCAGCATCGGCGGCGGGGCACAAGTCTACTCCAACGCCTACATGCGAATTGGAGATGACCTGCTGCCGCCCGCCGATCGAACGCGCCGCCTCGAGTCCGCCAATGCGGCCTGGCTTCCCAACGAACACGTCAGCGTGCAGTTGAGTGCGGGCGACACCGTCTATGACGACGGGATGCGCCAGCGAAACATCGGCTTGAACAACGAGATCAATCTGTTCGGTGGCTCGCACATCACGCTGAGCCTCAGCCGGCAGCTCAATCAACCCGGCCCCAACGACAATCAGATCATGCTGACCTTCGTCATGCCCCTCGGCGGCGGCAGCTTCGGCGTGGAGGGCACGCACGATCAAGTCAGCGGCAACAACTATGGCCTCTTCGCGCAGCGCTCGGTGCCGAGCAACGCCGGGTGGGGTTACAACGTCAACGTGCAGGACGGCAGTGCCGGGGCGACCGGTCTGGGTCAGGTCGCCTATCAGAACCAATACGGGCTCGCGCAGCTCACGGCGCAGCGCTTCAGCGGTCAAACCGCCGAGAGTCTGCTGGTCTCGGGAAGCCTCGCCGCGCTCGACGGGCACGTGTTCGCCGGCCGCGCCCTGCAGAGCGGCTACGCGCTCATCGAGACACCCGGCCTCTCGAACGTGGATGTGACCAGCCAAAATCTGCCCATCGGGCGGACCGATGCGAGCGGAGATCTCCTGGTGACCAACCTGCTGCCCTACCAAGTCAACAAGGTCGGCATCAACCAGGCAAGCGTTCCTCTCGAATACGAGATCGATGCCACCGATCAGACCGTCAGCGTGCCGCGCCTGGGCGGAACGATCGTGCGCTTCGGGCTGCATGCCTTGCACGCGGTGCGGGGGGTGCTGCAGCTCGGCGGGAAAGCCGTGCACTACGGAAGCGCCACTGTCCTCAAGCAGGACCAGCCGACCAAGACATTGATCGGGCTCGACGGCAGCTTCTACTTCGCGGATCTGCCGGGCGGCAAGTACGTCCTCCTCGCCGACACCTCGAACGGACATCTGCGCTGCCCCATGAATGTTCCCGCCAGCTCGGGCGCGGTGGTCGATATGGGGCCGATCGAGTGCAGCCTCGAGCCGGGGGCGGCCCGATGATGCGCTGGCGTCCTGCGTGGCTCTGGCTGCTCGCGGCAATCGCCGCGACGGCCGCACAGGCCGGCGCGCCGGCCTGCACCATGTCCACCAACGGACTCGCGTTCGGCAGCTACGCCCCCACGTCCGCGACGGCCTTGACCGCCAATGGCAGCATCGGCTTCACCTGTACCTACACCGGAACGGGGTTCACCGCGACCCTCTCGATCAGCACCGGCAACAGCGGCAGCTACACGAATCGAACGCTCAACTTCGGCACGCAAACACTGAACTACAACATCTACGTCAATGCGGCTGATACCGAGATCTTCGGCGGTGGAACCGGGAACGGGGTCGGTGGCACCTACTATTACTACTTGTGTTATGCCGGCGGCACGGTCACCTGCTCCGGCGGCAGCGGCCAGAGCGGAACCCAGTACGTCGCGCCGATGTACGGTTTGCTCCCGGCCCAGCAGGACGTGGGCGCCGGTCTCTATACGGACACGATCATCGCCACCATCACGTATTAGAACGTGACGATCGCGATGACGATGTCGGTGTACTCGCCCGCGGGCACGTTCGTACCAGCCGACAGCGCGCCATAGGTGGTGAACACGACCGGCGCGCTGACCCCGGCGGCGATCTGCGCAGGCGGCTGGTTTTTCCCCGCGGCTCCGGAACCCCATTCCGCCCTGTTGGGCGGGGCGCCGATGTAGATGTGGTACGGTAGATAGTGAGAGGCGCCGTCCGTCATGCGGCGGATGGGCGCCAGGGGAGTGGATCCCGGGGCGGGATTGGCGCCCTGGTTGAGTGCGACGGAGACGGCATCGCCTTTCGTGCATTTGGCGGCGATCGTGCCCTGCGCGCGCAGGGTGGCCGCGTTGGTTGGGTCATAGCCGCCGAACGCGAGGCCGCTGCTGCTGACCGTGCACCGATCGAGGACGGTTGCGGTGACGGTGAAGTTGGTGTTGGAGGTGCCCGCCGAAACCATGGAGGCGGAGACCCCCAGAATAGCCACGGCAGCGGCTCTGGGCCGTGCGGGCAAGGGAAGAATGCTTCGCGAGGCTCGTTGCCACGAAATTCTCATGTTCGAGATTAACGGCCCGCGGGCCGGAGACTTGAGCCGGCGGGGGCCTCGAAGCCGTGTAGGAACTTTCCTGTGGGTCGAAGGGCGACATGACATATTTTTCAATGACCAGAATAAAGGGGATTTCGCTCGCCGTGGCGATCAGCGCGCTGTGCGCATCGGCTCCTGAGGCCCTGGCGGACGGTGGCGGCGACCTGTCGCCCGTGGTGGTGATCGCCACCCGCGTGCCGGAATCGAGCTTCGACATCCCCGCGTCCGTCGACGCCGTGAGCCAGGCCGAGATCCGCAACGGGCAGCTCGAGGAAAACCTCTCCGAATCGCTCATGACCGTTCCGGGCGTCTCCGCGGAGAGCCGGCAGAATTACGCCCAGGATCTGCAGCTGTCGGTGCGCGGCTTCGGCGCGAGGTCGAGCTTCGGCGTGCGCGGCGTGCGCCTCTATTCGGACGGCATTCCCGGCACCATGCCCGACGGCCAGGGGCAGTTTTCGCAGTTCGATCTGGGCTCCGCCGGCCGCATCGAGGTGCTGCGGGGGCCGTTTTCCGCGCTTTACGGCAATTCCTCGGGCGGCGTCATTTCGATCTTCACCGAGGATGCGCCGCCCGGCCGCTACATCGACGGCACCGTGCAATACGGCACCTTCAACACCGAGCGCTACGCGCTCGAGACCACCGGCGATGACGGGACGTTGAACTACGTCGTCGATGCCGTGCATTTCCAGACCGACGGCTACCGCTTTCACAGCAACGCGGAGCGCAACAACTTCAATTCCAAGCTCCGGTTCACCTTCAGCGAAACGCAGAGCCTGACGCTGGTTGCAAACGTGATCGAGACCCCGTTCGTGCAGGATCCCATGGGGCTCACGGAGGCGCAGCTCCAGGCGAATCCGAGCCAGGCGAGTCCCGCCGCACTGCTCTACGACACCCGCAAGTCGCTCGATCAGGAGCAGATCGGCGCGATCTACGAGGACAAGTTGAGCGCGGAGGATACCCTCTCGACCACGGTCTACGCGGGCCATCGCGCGACCACGCAGTTTCAGTCCATACCGCGGGCGACTCAGGAAAAGGAGTCGCTCTATCCCGGCGGCGTGATCGACCTGAACCGCGCGTTCTACGGCATCGACTCGCACCTCACCGACGAGCGCACCGTCGCGGGCACCCCGCTCCAGTGGGTCGGGGGGATCGCGTACGACGACCTGGAGGAATCGCGGCTCGGCCTGTTGAACTACGTCGGCGACGAACTCGGGGTGGAAGGTCCGGTGCGGCTCGACGAGGCGAACCATGTCTACGATCTGGCCGAATACCTGCAAGCGCAATGGGACCCCGACGCGTGGTGGCGCCTGACGGCGGGGGTTCGCAACAACGTGGTCGAGGTGGGCTCCAACCAGCATGTTCCGCTCGCCGACGATCCGCATTCGAGCGTGCGCTACACGGCGGTGAGCCCGGTGGCGGGAGCCGTATTCCATGCCACGCCGGACGTGAACCTCTACGCATCGTACGGCAAGGGATTCGAGACGCCGACGCTGAACGATCTCGCCTACCGGTCGACCAACGGCAGCCTGCCGGGACTCAACATCGGATTGCAGCCCGCTCGCAGCGAGAACTACGAGGTGGGCGTCAAGGCCGGCAGAGGCGCGGTGCGGGCGGATGTCGCGGCGTTTTACATCGACACTCACGATGAGCTCGCGGTGCTGCAAAACTTCAACGGCCGCGCGGTCGAGCAGAACATCGGCGAAACCTCGCGGCACGGCGCCGAGGCTTCCCTCGACGCGGATTGGGCCGGCGGCTTTTCAGGCCGGCTGGCCTACACCTTCATTCGGGCCGTGGTCGGCCAGGCCTACCAGACCTGCGTCGGCACGCCCTGTCTTCCGGCGACCGTCGCGGCCGGCCGCTATCTGCCGGCGGTGGCCCGCAACGCGCTTTACGCCGGACTCACCTGGCGCTACGCGCCGCTGGGTTTCTCGGCCACGCTCGAGGAGCAGGCGCGCGCCAGGATCTACGCCGATGACCGCAACACCGCTTCCGCGCCGGGATATTGGGAGACCAATCTTCACACGGGTTTCGATCAACAAACCCCGCGCTGGCAGCTCAGCGAATTTCTGCGCCTCGACAACCTCACCAATCGGGCCTACGTGGGATCGGTGATCGTCAACGAAAGCAATTTCCGGTATTTCGAGCCCGCGCCCGGCCGAACGGCTTACATTATGGTGAGCGCCAAGTGGCGTTTGGATTAAGTCCTACAGCATTAACGGACATTCACGTCCCCCGGTGCACGCAATCCACGGGCCCGCGTTGCTATCCTAAGGGAACCTGGGATGTCGAAATGGCCGGATGCTGCCAAGCACGCAGTTTCCGGACCGCGGAGAGCACCATGAGTAGGATTTCGGGTATTACCGTCGGGATTCTCGCGGCCGTTATGACGGCCGTCCCGCTGCTTGCTCAAGCCCACCCGGGGGGCGGACACGGCGGAGGCGGCGGACACGCGGCAGGCGGGCATGGGGGCGGCGGCCATGCCGCTGCAGCGCCGCATTTTGGCGGTGGAGGAGGGGCTCATTTCGCTCCTGCGGCCCATTACGCGGCAGGCGGGGTGCGCGGCTACGGCGGCGTCTCGCGCGGCTATGCCGGAGGCGCTGCGCGCGGTTATGGGGGGGCATACCACGGCGCGGCGTATGCGGGACGCGGCTACGCGGGCGGCTATCGCGGGAGTTTCGGCGGGTATCACGGCTACGGCGGGTATGGGGGGTATCGGGGCTATGGGGGGTACCGCGGTTACGGCGGATATTCGACCGGCGCCTATTGGCGCGGGGGCTATTGGCACGGCGGCTTCTGGCCGCGCGCCTACTATGGTCTCGGCTACTCGTGGTTCCTGGCCGCCTTGCCACTCGCCTACGCGACGTACTGGTACGACGGCATTCCCTACTACTACGCCAATAACGTGTACTACACCTGGAGTCCCGATTACAGCGGCTACGTGGCCACGGATCCTCCGCCGGTAGCGGACGCGAGCGGCGCGGCACCGAGCGCGACCCCACCCCCGGACGCCCAGTATCCGGCGGGGGCTGAGTACCCGGCCGATACTCAATATCAGGGAAGTCCGAACGCCGCCGGCGCGGCTCCCGGCGGCGAGATGAATGCGCCGCCTCCGCAGGCCGGCGCCGGTGCGGGCGCACCGCCAAGCCAGCCGATCGCGCAAGGCGGTGAGCCCCGGATGTTCATGTATCCGAAAAACGGCCAGAGCGAGGAGCAGCAGCGGACCGACAAGATGGCATGCGAGAAATGGGCGTCGGATCAGGTGGGGCTCGGAACCAATGGGCCGGACTATCAGCGGGCGCTGGGGGCTTGCATCCAGGGGCGCGGGTACAGCATCAATTAGCGGTGACGGGCGGGGGAGTTTGCGCGGAAACGTCGCCTCGCGTTAGTGCCGAAGATCAGTTCCAGCAGTCGGTGTTCGCGTTTGGATCAGAGCCGGTGGCCCTCTTGGTGCCGATCGAATTGACCGTGAAGCTCTGGCAGGCCGTATCCTCGTTTTGCATGTTACCGGGCACCGGTGTGGCCGTGATCGCGAAGGTGGCGGGCGTGCCCGCCGGATTTCCGGCCGTCGGCGCGGTGGCGGGCGTCACCACCAGGGCGGCCTGGAGGATCTGGTAATAACCGCTGCCCACGACAATCGGCCATGCCGTGTAGCCGAGGTCGGTCGGGTTGGTGCTATAGGCGCTCTGCGTCGTGAAGTACCGCTCCTCCATGCTCGCCATATCCAACAGCGCGGTCTTCGCCTCCGTTCGGTGGGACTTGAGAATGTAGCTGTTGTAGGCGGGCACGGCGATCGAGGCGAGGATGGCAGCGATCACCATGGTGATCACGAGCTCGATGAGGGAGAAGCCGCGCGAGTCGCGGCGCCGATATCGTCGGCGGGAGGGATGCAGGGCGCTGTTCATAGTGAAATCCTCGCGGCGCCCGCTAGCGCCGCTCGATCCAGGTGAGCCGGCTGCCGACCAATCCGCCCGGCGGGTTGATCGACATGAGCGCGCCGCTCCCCGAGACGGTCTGTGTCACCAGATAGCTCTGCGTACCCTGCACCACGATGGAGGTGCCGCCCGTTCCTCCCAAGGCAACGCCGCTCACCACGGAAGTGGAGGTGTTGCCATTGGCGTCGGTGGTGGTGACGTTGAGGAAATTATGATCCGGTGTGCCGAAGAACGAGTTGGTGAACGCGCCCCCCGTGGCCGGGTTGACCGCGATCGTCCATCCCGACTCGCCGGCGGCGAAACACTGGGTGGCCGAGGTGGCGGGAGGGATCGTGGTGTTGACCACGAATGCGCCGTCCTGCAGGGACGGGTTGAATATGACCTGCTCGTAGACCATCGGGGCGGAGGCGTATTGCGCATTGCCGGTTTGCGGCGTGGCCGGGTCGGGGGTGTAGGCGTTCCCCGAAACCAGCGGAATGTACCACCCGTAGGCGTTGCAGCCGGCCGAATCCGCGTAGCACACGGGATAGCTCGTGAGCGTGCGGTAATCGCTGCCGGTCCCGGCGACCGTCGCGGCGTAGGGGCCGCCGATGGTCTGCTGCACCAGATTGCCGGTCCCGGAGAGCGACGAGCCCGGCGCGGGGATTCCGGCGTTCGGCAGGCTCGTGTACTGCACCACCGAATTCCCGTTCCACGCGCCGAGGTTCCAGTCCCAGACGCCGTAGAGGGCCTGCGAAGTCGTGGAGAACGTTCCGGACGAAAAGTTGGTGAACGGCGTCTGCATGCCGGTTCCGAATTCGATCAGCACCCGCGGGTTGACCGCGCCGGCGACGGAAGCGACGACGAGCTTCGTGGTGATGGGCTGTCCGGCCGGGGTGGTGAAGATCGGTGTGATGGTGCCCCCGCCCGGCGCCGGCGCATTGATCGACACGCCGGCGGCGTTGGTGACGCCCCAATTCGCCGCGTTGTTGCTGGTGAGGTCGAAGCGCCACACATGCCCCTGCAGATCGCCGGCGTACACGTAGTCGGTGATGTGGTCGCCGTCGAGGTCCGCGGGCGTGGTGTAGTCGATGCCGTTCGGCGTGGCGGCCGAGCCCGAGCCGGTGCTCAAGTAAAGGAAAGTGATGTTGCCGGGACCCAAGGTGGGATCGACGAGCATCACGTAGATGCCGGCATCGCCGCTCGTGCTGCCCTGTCCGTTGCCGAACACGGCTCCCCACATGCCGTTGTGGAAGCGGCGGATCTGCGGCACGCCGTAGGTGTTGCCGAGATTGTTGTAACAGTTCGTGGCGTTGAGCTGCGTGCTGTTCGTGCACGCCAGGGTGTTGACCGCCGTGGTGGTGGCACCCACGGTGAAGGTCTGGGAGCTCCACTCGCCGATCACGGTGTTCGCGGGCGTGCTTTGCGGAGCGCTGCCGCTCTCCGCGAAGTTGTCCGCACCGGCCAGTCCGGGGTTGGTCACGTCGAGCGCATAAATCGCCTTGCCGCCGGGCCCCAGGCCGCCGACCAGCCACGTATGCCAGGTGCCCCCATAAAAGAGGTCGCCGGTGCCCGGAGGGGCATCCACGTCGAACCGATGGCCGTACTGCGGATCGGAATAGTTGGTCGGGGCAAAGGTGGCGTTCTGAATGTGGTTGACGATGTAACCCGGGACATAGGCCATGACCTCGTAGCCGTCGTTGCTCGCCGGCTGATACGTGTTCGTGGCGTCGAAATAGCCCGACCTGAAACCGTGCAGCATGCCGTCGTTCGCGCCGGCGTAGACCACGTTGGTGCGGGTGCCCATGCCGGTCGAGGACGCGAAACTGGCATAAGTCTGGCCCGCATTCTCCGGATAGCTCTCGCCGCCGGCGGCCGGTGGATATTTGTCGGCCCAGGCATTGGGATAGGGCGAGTTCGGCGGCCCCACCCAGGTGGGGCTGGAATCGATGATGTCGCCGAGCACACTGGTGCGCGCGCGGAACACGCCCTGATAGGTGGTGCTCGAGTCGGCGGCGGGTGTCTGCTCGTTGCTGCGATCGCCGCGCAGATAGTCGAGCCGGGAGTACGGCTGCGGCGGGGACGGCCACGCGGCGCCATCGCCGGAGTCGAGCAGCGCCTGTTCGCTGAGCGAGGCGAGCGGCCAGTTGGTGCTCAGATTCGCATACTCGAACGGCACGCCGGCGCTGCCGTTCCAGGTGAACACGACCCGCTGCAGGTTCGTCTCCGGCGCCGACGGCGCGCCCGGGTAGGTGCAGGTTCCGCCGGAGGGGCCGGTGAGCACGCAGGAGCCGTCCCAATTGATGGTCGAGCTGATGAACAGGTCGTTCGGATTGGTCGTATCGCCCACGAGGTACTGCGAGGTGAGCGAGCCGGCGAGGGTCGCCGGATTGTAGTAGGCGAAATACACCTGCGTGCCCGTCTGGACTTTCGCGGTCTGCTTCTGGTTGAGGCCGGCGGAGCTTTGCGACACGTTGGTCGGCGTCGCCTGGAAGCACATGATTTCGTGAATGTTGCGGCTGCCGCCGGTGGAGCCGGCGAAGCCGAAACGCACGTTGGCGGGGACGGGAATCGTGCCGCCCTTGGTGATGTCCTGGCCCGTGATCACGTTCTGCAGCGCGCCGCCGTTGTAGCTGTACGAGAGGCTCAATAGCGCGGTGCCGCCGGCGCCGGGGACGACTTTGAGGTTATAGGTGATGGGCACTGCCTGCGAACGCGTGGTGGCCGATTCGTTGGCGATCGGTTCGGCCGCCGGCAGGATCGAAAAGGCGTTCGGGATGGCGGTGTAGTCGGTCAATTGCACCGAGGTCTCGACCGCCGGCGATTGGGTCCAGTCCCAGGCGTAGCCGGTGTTGCAGGCCTGTTGTACGGCGGCGGCCTTCTGCGCGTTGGTCAAGGTCGACGGGTAGAACGCGGAGGTCGCGCTGCCGGTGCTCAACGACGTCCAACTCGTGTTGCCGGGCCCGCGCAGGCCGATGCGCCCGGGCTGATAATCGCCGGTACCGGCCTTGTTCAGATCGCCGCTCGCGGTGTTGTCGGGTTGATTCAGGAAGTTGCCGTACTCGTCGATGCCGAGACCGACGAAGCCGCCCGACAACCCGTCGTAACCTCGCGGTATGCCGGACGGGCGCAGCGTCGGATCGTTGTTGGTGTTGGAACAGGTATAGCCCAGGCTGCCGCCGAACGCGCCCACGTCGGGGGCATAGGAACTGTCCTGCAGGAAGAAGCTGATGCCGTCGGCGCCGTCATGGCCGCCGCCGCCCGAGTCGCCCTCGTAGGTGACGGTCGTGAACGAAACCTGGAGGCCCTGTGCGCCCGCTCCAGTCAGAGGGAAAGTGAAGTTCGACAGTATGGCGCCGTTCTCGGCGAACCAATTGGTGAAGCGCAGCGCGCCCGAGGTGAGGTCGGGCAGGGTGCCGGTGTCACCGCCGATCAGCGTGTCGCCCTTGTTGACGTAGTACGGCAGGCCGACGCAGGCGGGGCTGGCGGCGGTGGAGGTGCCCGCGGTCCCCGCGGTGAGGCAGGCGCCGTTCGCGAAATACCACGAGTTCTGAGTGGTGGTGCCGGTGAAGTTTTCCGTATACACCGCCTGCGCGCAGGCGAGCATGGGCATCGAGCCCATGATCGACATCCCGCACATCGCCGCAATCCATTTCATGTTCATCACAAGCCTCCCAAATCCCTGACGCTCTGCTGCACGAGATAGGTACTCTCGACGACGGCCGTGGTGTCCGGGCTTCCTGCATATCCCGCGGCGTCGATTTGATACACGGTGCCGAGGCCGTTCGGCGTCAGTCCCAGATAGGAGATATAAAAAGTCGGTGCGTAATAGAACGAGTTCTGCGCGGTCGAACCGCCGCCGGTCGGCGTGATCGCCATGGAAGGCGGCGCGGTATAGGTCACGCCGGTAGTCCAGGGCATGGGCAGCGTCGCCGCGTTGGTCAGAGCGTTCGAGCACACTTCGCCGGTCGCGGCGGAAACCAGCGGAGGCGCGCATGTGATGCCGGTGCCGGTGCCGGCGTTGCCGTTGGCCAGCCACCACTCCGCGTATTCCTCCGCGGTCTCGGCGGCGTTCACCGCGCGGTGCTTCTCGCGCACGTTGCCGGCGATTTTCTCGTCCAGGCCGAAGCTGCGGAACAGGCCCACGGCCAGGATGGTCACGACGATCAGCAACAGGAGCGCGGTGACCAGCACCATGCCGCGCTGCGCGTCGCGAGGATGAACTGCGGGGCGCATCAGGTCACTCCGGTTTTGTTCATCACGTCGATCACGCGCGTGAAGCTGATGGTCTGCGGCGTGTCCGGATTCATGTTCTGACCGGCCAGATTGCCGTAGAGCGGATTGACGAAGGTCAGAGTGATTTTCACCGACACGATATTGTTCCAGTAGCCGTCGGCGGTGACGGTGGCCGCGTCCAAGTACGTGTCCGCCGAGCCGTTGTTGACGGCGGGATTGGTCTGCACGCCATACAGCACCTGCAATTGGGTGACGCCGCTCACCAGATAAACGGTGGTGTTGGTGCCCGCGGCGCTGTTTTGAAGCTGGCAGGCGAGATCGAAGGTCTGCGGGACGGTCGGAGTCGGATCCGGAAGGACGAGGAAGGTATTGGTCAGCAGCGTCGGAACGCTGCTGGTATTTCCGGTGCAGTCGATGGTGTTGTCCGGGCCCACGACCGGCGGGGGCGGCGGCGGCGTGGTCCCACCGGTCGCGTAGCGCACCGTGATGCTGTTGCCGGGTTGCGCGGGATCGTTGAATGCACCGGAGCCGACCACCGATTGACCCGCAAAGGTGAACGCGCCGGCGATGGGGAACTCGGCCGCCGAGGTGTTGGCCGTGGGTTGGGGAAAATAGCCCGCGGTCTGGATCACGTCGGCGATGAGCGTCATCGCCATGCGTTCGCTGTCCTGCAATTGGGACATGCCGCTCTGCACGCCGGTGGTGCGCTTCATGGCCTGGACGAGCGTCAGCAGGCCGCCGGTCAGAAAGAGCGCGATCAGGATCGAGATCATGAGCTCGACCAGGGTGAAGCCGCCTTGGTCGGGGTCATGCGCGGCGTGCGGCCGCCAGGGGCTGGGTGCGCTCATGGTTGCACGTACAGCACGTAGGTCGGCGTTTGCAGCGCGCCGATGTTGGCCTGCTGTGCATTCGCCGCCACCGCGTTCTCCGTCCACTGGATCTGGATGGTGCACGTAACCGGAGTGCTGGTGGTCGTGGTGCAGGTGATGGTGGAGAAGGAGCCCGGCAACAGCGCCTGCAGCGAGGTCGCCCAACTTTGCACGTCGAAGGCGGCCATCTGATCCGGCGTGCAGCTGTTGGTTCCGGGAACGGAACAGCTGCTCGGCGGCGTGGAGCTCAGTACGGCGCTCGAGATCGTGGTCGTGCCGTTGGCGACGGTCACGGTGGTCGAGGCCGGCGCCGTGCCCGACGCCCAGTAACCCTTGTTGGCATGCATCGCGGCGGCGAGGCTCGATGCCTGGATGGCGGCGATCGAGCGCGCGGCGGCGACCGACGTGCTCGACACCGCGAGCGATTCCATTTTTGCCAGCCCGAGGAGCCCGATGGCGCAGACCACCAGCGCCACCATGACTTCGACCAGGCTGAACCCGCGGCAGCTTGGCAGGCGCCGGTTCATGAGCAGTTCCCCGTGCCGGCCCTTTGGGTGGTCAGCATGCCGACCGGGCTGATGGCGAGGCAGCGCGTCCAGGCCGCATTGGAGGTGGAGTCATGCAGCTGAAGGGTGATCGTCGTGGCGTTCTGGGTGTTCGTTCCGTAGCCTTCCCGATTGAACGTGATGGCCTGGAAGCTGCCGTTGGAGGGCTGGAACGTGTCCAACGAGGAGAACGCCGTCTGCCAGCGGACGACGGCGGCCGCGTTTTGAGGGTCTGCGGCCGAATTCCAATTCAGGAACACGATCCAGCCGGTCTGCCAGCTGTTGCCGCCGTTGCAGGTCGCTCCGTCAGTGGACGAGCACACCGTGACCGGCAACCCCTCCTTGATGGCTTCGCTGCGCGCGAACTGCAGGTCCCCCAAGAGGCCGTTCACCTCGGTCGACACCCGGTTCGAGGTCGTGACGTACTTGAACGAGGGCACGCCGATGGCCATCAGAATCGCCACGATCGACATGGTGATGACCAGTTCGGTCATCGTGAAGCCTGCGCTCGCCCTGGGCAAACTGTGATCCATGGCGCCATCCTAAAGAAGGAAACTTGCTTGAAACTGACGACGGCGCCTTTTATAGGTCGAATTGCGACGAATGTCACACAAAGCGGGTCTTCAGGATCGGAGATAACGGACGCCGTCTCTTGACGCGGCGTAACAATGTTATCCACCCCGCAAAATCCGGGGGCATATGTCATGCCCGGAAGGCACGCCCCCCGGCGGCCTGTCAGGTCCGCATCAGGCCCCCATCGGCGCCGTCAGGTCGATCCCCAGCAGGCCTGGGTGTTGCTGGTCCCCTCCGCGGTCTGCGCCTGCTGAGTACCTGCGCTGTTCAGCGAAAAGCTGGCGCAGGCGCTGTCCCCGGTCTGCGGCGCCTGGATGGGCGTTGCCGTGATCGTGAAAGAGCTGGCGGTGGGTGTCGCGATCGTGATGCTGTAGAAGCCCTGCGAGGAATTGACCGTTCCGGCCGGCGCAGCCGCACATCCGATGTAGGTGAAGCTCTGCGAATAGCATCGCTCGAGGGCCTGGGCGTCAAAGGTCATGGCCTTGGTGGCGTCGGTGCGGTTGGTCGAGCGGGTGAATGCGGTGTAGCTCGGAATGGCGATCGCGGCCAGGATCGCGACGATCGAGACCGTGATCATCAGCTCGATCAGCGAGAATCCGCTCTCGGCGGCAATCTGTCGGATCTTCACGGGAACCTCACTGGGCGCCATGGCCGGGTTGAGCCTCGTGGGCGGAGATCTTGAGCACCTGGGTGGTCTTGGCGGCGGGGGGACCATCCAGCACCAGGTCGACCTTCTGGCCCTCCGAGAAACCATGCAGCGCCTGCGCGGCGAGGCTTCCCGCCTTGATGTGGAACACGTGGTGATCCACCTCGATGGATTCGCTCACCGGCGTGGCCGTAATGGTGCCGCTCACCTGATCCGCGAACACCCGGGTGCTCCACCCGATGCTCGGCCCGAGGAGGAGCGCGGCGGCGGCCGCGGCCAGTCCGACATTGCGATTGATCTGCTTCATTGACGTATCTCCCACCAAGCCGTTCGATGTTTGAGCTGTCCTGCCATGATGATGTTCTGGATCGCGCCCGAGGACTCGGTGATCAGCATGTCGGCGGACCCCGTGCCGTTGCTGGCGCCGAGCAGGCCCGAGCGGATGGTTGGAGCCGCTGCGAACACGCTGCCGAGCGACATGCCGCTTGCGGCCACCTGGATCGTGGTCGTCGGGCTCGCGGGATTGGGTATCGTCACCATGTCCGACTGATTGATGACGCCGTCGCCGTTCAGATCGAACTGTGGACTGGTGAAGCTGCCGCCGGTCGCGTAGTTGAGCACGTACAAATAAGAGTTCCCGTTCTCGGTGCAGGTATTCGTGTTGAATATCGGCTGATAGGTGGTGAAGGTCAATTCGCCGCCCGTCTGCAGGCGCGGGTCGGTGACACCGCGTTGACCCGTCTCCTGGGTCAGATCGACCCACCAGCCCTTGTTGGTGGGGAACGAGGTGGCGTTGGCGCTGACCACCAGCGCGTTCGGGTTGGAGGCTGGAATGGATACCGTCTGTTCCACGAACCCGGTGCTCGAGAGATACGAGCCCGCCGGACTCGAGGGCACCGTACCGCGGGTAAGAGGCGGCGTGAACCCCGTCTGCGGATCGTAGATTCCATACACGGTCTGCAGCTGCGTGGTCGAGAGGTCCGGTGTTCCCAACAGCTGTCCGGTCACGAAATACACCATGCTGCCGAGCGCCTGCGGATAATTGGGATTGAGCGAGGCGATCGGCGCGGTGGTGATGGGCTGGGGATTTCCAAGGACCGAGTCCCGCGCCTGGAACAACACCGTCACCGTCCAGAGATTCGGGTTCGCGTTGCTCGTGTCGACGCGCCACAAGTCGCCCTGCAGGTCGCCCGCGTACACGACGTTCGCGTTTGCAAAGCCCTGCCCGCTGGTGTTGACGGCGATGACCGACGAGAGCCCGTTGGCGGCGCTCATGTTGCACACGTTGGTCACGAGCGAGGCGCAGAGATCGAGCTTGCGCATGGTGGCGCCCGTCTGCGGGTTGATGGCATAAAGCACCGGCTTCTCGTTGGTGCTGTTGTAACCGTTGCCGACGAACACCGTCCAGCCTGCCGCGGTCGGCGCGAGCGCCGGCGTGCTGAAGCCGTAGCCCATGTCGACATCCGAGTATTCCCAGAGGACGGCGGAGGCGACCGCGGCTTCCGAGGTGAGGTTATTCGGGTAGGTGACATCGAGCGCGTAGATGCTGTTGCCGCCCTGCGCCTGTACACCGACGAGAACGGTGTGCCAGGAGTTGTCCGAGAACTGCACGTCAGAGGCCTGCGGCGACCCGTTGACGTAGAACTGATGCTGCGCGTTGTAATAGGGCGAAACCAGCTTCACCAGGTTCGCGTAGCCGCCGCGCGGAATGTAGGCGAAGCGCTCCAGGCCGGTGATGGCATCGAATGCGTGCAGCATGCCGTCGTTGGCGCCCACATAGATCACGCCCGGGCGGTTGACGTTGGCCTGGGCAAACGCGACGTAGGAGGCCGCACCGTTGAAAGAGCTCGGCGGCCCGACGTACAGCGGACTCGAGTCGACGATGTCGCCCAGGAGATGCGAGCGGTTGCGGAATTGACCGCCATTGCGCTGCTCCTGCGCGGTGGAGCCCCGGAGGTACGCGAGCACATCGCTCCCGCTCGTGTCCTGGGTGAAGGACTCCAATTCCTGTCCCATCAGCGTCGAGGTGGCGATGCCGCTCGAGGGCGTGCCGGAGTTCCATTCGAACGGGATTCCCTGGCCCGCCACGGGATCCCAGGTCGCGATGATGCGGCTTGCGGCGCTTTGCGTGTCGAGCTCGGTCTGCGCCGACCAGAGGGGCGCGCTCATGTTGACCACGCCCGTGACGGGGCTCACCGGATACGCAAACAGATTGCCGGTCCAGTCCTGATAGTTGTCGGAGGTGTTGAACTGCGATTGGTAGACCACGGAGTTCGTATTGAGACCGGTCGAGTTCACGGCGGCCGAGGCGGTGGACTGGGTCGCCTTCAGAATCGTGGTGATGATGATGTTGAGGTCGTTGGTCACGTCTTGCGGACTGTTCGCCGCGAAGTAGGTGCCGGTGCCGCCGGCGATCGCCATCGCCGTGAGCGTGGCCGCGGCCATCGGGTTGGCGGCGGGGCTCACGCCGGCGCCCAATCCGATGATGTAGGTGTCGACGCCCGCGGTCTTGGCGGCCGCCAACTGGCTGATCACATCGGTCAGCGCCTGATCGTTGGTCGTGCCGAGCGAGCCGTCGCCGTTGAAGGTCGCGGTGACGCCGTAGCCGTTGGGATAGGGGCTCGCCGAGGTGCTGCCGAGCGGCGGCCAGGAGTGTCCGGCGAGGTCCATGGTGGGCAACCCGTCCGTGAGCAGCACGATGTAGCGGTGCGGTTTGCAGCTGTTGGTGCTCGGCGGGTTCTTGGTGCTGAAATAATTGGCCGCGGAACCCACGAGGGAGGCGATCGGCGACTGGGTCGCGGCGGCCTTGATCTCCGAGGTTCCCGTGGAATTGGTCTCCGGCAGAAGATACTGGCTGAATGCCGAGAGGGCGGTTGCGACCGAGGCGGCGGTCGGATCGGCACCCGAGGAGGTCATCGCGACCGTGGTCGCGGCACTCAGGGAGACGGATTCGCCCGTGGTGTAAAACCCGAAACCGCGCTCCTCGTACATGACCTGCGTCGAGTAGGGCACGTAGCCGGCGTTGGTCGGTCCGGTCTCTTCCGCGCACGCATTCACTTCGCTGGTATAGCCCTCGAGCACGCTGCCGGCCTCGTATTGAGCCAGGCTGTAGCCGGTGAAGGGGCTCGCCGGCGACGGGCCGCCGTGCACCATGCACACCGGGTCCGCATAGCCGGCCGGCGCATACAGCACGTCGTTGATGGCGGGGTCGTCGCTGCTCGCGGAGACGATCATGTAGGGCTTATCGGTGATGTTCTGCAGCGGATAATAGAGAGACAGGTTGCGGCAGTCGGTGTCCACCTGATTGGCCGAGGACGCGATATTCACCTGGTAGCAGGGATTTGCGACATATTCGTTGGCCCCGGGATTGGCGGTGAAGGTGAACCCGCCGGGTTGACTCATCTGGTAGACCCAGGTGGTGTATTCGCTGTTGCCCGACGTGCTGTAGGTCATCAGGCCGAAATCCGCGCTCGAGATGTAGGCCGAAAGGATGGCGCTGATGCCCGCCTTCGCCACGTTCAGGCGGCTCGGCGAGTTGTCGAGCAAATACGAGCCCGAGGAGACCGTGTACGGCGCAACGGCCGCCGTACCGGCGGGGGTCGAGGTGGTTACGGCCGCGCACGGGCCGGGCGAACAGACCACCGTGCCGAGGTTCGAGGGCGGCGTGAACCCGGCGCCCACGGTGTAGCTGAAATTCGCCGGCGAACTCGACGCGTTGAGGGCGGAGTACGAGGAGGACAAGGATCCCGACCCCGTCATGATGGCGCCGCTCAGCGTGCCGTCCATGGACTGGGAATTGCCGAGCGCCAGCATGATCTGCGGATGCGCCGGAATGGCGACCGTCATGGGCACCTGGGAGATGGATATCGTGGGCGTTCCCGCCACCACGATGCCGGCATAGCCGACGAACGCGGCCAGCGCGCAGGAACCCATTGCGCGGGTCGACAAGGTGCGTGCTTTCGGAGAGTTGAATTTAAGCATAGTGTTTATCCAAGCTGCCGTTAGCGGAAAATGCTCTGCAAGAGGGTGAACGAGGTCGAGTCCGCGCCCTGGCCGTAGGCGGTCACGCGGAATACCGAGAGGGGGCTGGTGGGTGCGGCATATTGCACGGTGCTGATGGGCTGGCCGGGCAGCGCCACCGCCGGCAAGTTCTCGATGACGTACTTCGGCGCTTGCGCGTTGGTCTGAATATTGGTGAGCGCCGGACCGGTGTTGGTGCCGCCGTTGTACAGGAACACCGTGGCGGCGCCGGCATTTTGCCAGCTGGTGCCCGCGACACCGGCGGCAGAGACCTGACTTCCGGTGGCCGCGGCGAGTTCGTACAACCCCGCCGTGTCTTGGGCAAAGTTCGCAGCATTCCAGGTGCCCCCGATCAGGCCGTCCTCGGCATTTCGCAGCGCGGCCTCCGCCGCCTGAGCGCCCGTCTGGTGATTGTCCTCGTTGCGCGCCATGCGTTCCTCGACCGTTTGCATGCGCGCGGCGGTGACGCCGATCAAGCTCAGGATCACCAGCAATATCAAGGCGACGAACAGCACCACGCCGTCCTGGCGGGAGGGTGGGCTCGATGGGATGCGGATGGGGGAGTTCATGCTCGGTCTCACAGGGTCATGTTGCGAACGCCGATGGTCATCTCGAACACCTGGCGGGCGCGCGAATCTTGGGGAACCGTGACGGACGTGCCGAGCAGGTTGTAGGTCTGGGGCGCCGCGGGCACCGGCACCGCGCCCGGCTGGCTGGCGGCGAGCACGGCCACCTTCACGCTCATGACGTTGTTGAAGTTGAGGATGGGAGCGAAGGTGGTGACCACGTTATCGGCGGTGACGTACTCGCTCACGGTCTGCGTGCCGGTGGTGTCCATGCCGTAGAGCACCTGCATGGCTTCGATGTCGGGGACGAGCTCGGTGCCCCCGGCAGGGAACGTGCCACCGCCGTTCAGATCGTAAGAGAACAGCGCGCCGTCTCCGTCGGCGCCCTTGCCGATGTAATAGATGGTGGTGTCTATGGGAGTAACCTGGGAGCCGACCGCGAAGCTGAGCAGGGAACCGGCCTGCGAGTTGTTGGGCCAGGTGCCCGAGCTGAGGTTCACCGTGTTGGCTCCCAGGCTCGAGATCCACACCACGAGCGATTTGGCGCAATCCGAGATGGTGGCCAGCTGTCCTCCCGCGAGACCCGTCGTGGAATTGACGGCGAAGCTGGTGTCGCCGATCGAGATCCCGTTGGTGAGATAAACGGATTGGGCATTGCGCAAGCTCGAGTAGACCACCAGCACGTCGCTGTTCTTGAGCACGGCTCCGGCGAGGACCGGGTCCAGGCCCGCGGGCGCCACACCGACCGGCGAGAGCCAGTCGCTGGTGGAAGGATCCGGAACCACCGGAGCGGCGAGCGTTACGGGCGTCGCGCTGGTGGTGTAGGCGCTGCCGGGCGCCGTGCCGACCGCCTCGAATCCGCCGAGAGCCTCCCCGAAGTTCGCATACACGGGACTGGGCGGTGTCGCGAGCTGACTGGTCTGGCGCGCGGTGGTATTGCAGGCCATGAAGCCCGCGCTGCGCACGCTGTTCTGGATGAAGTCGAGCGCGAAGCGCCCGCCGTCGGCGAGCGCCGCGGTGCCCGAGGTGGACAGGTACGAGGATCGCGACGCGACGAACACCGCGACCGCCGCGGCGGACACCACCAACGCGAGGGTGACGGCGACCATGAGCTCGATCATGGAGAAGCCCTGCGAGGACCGGCGGCTCATAGCACGGTCTCCAGCACGACGGTCATCGGCTGCGCGACGCCGACGGGCGCGCCGGCGAAAGCCGACTGAGCCACCGCGTCGTCCCATTGGACGGTGATGGTCGCCGTGGTGGGACTGCCGGCCGTCACCACCGAGCCCTGTCCGGAGGGGAGCGCCGCGGCGAGGCGTGTCTTCCACATGTACAAGTCGTACGACGCCAGCGTGGTCGCCGTGCACGCCGCCCCGATGCAGGAGCCAGGATTCGCAGGCACCGTGGTGAGCGCCGTGTCGTACCCGGCTTGTATCGCCGTCGCACGATTGGATCGCATGTTGTCCAGGATCTCGTACGCCATCGCCGTCGCCTGGCCGCGCAAATACGCGCTGTCGTTCGCGTGAGCGGAATACAGCACGAGCTTGCCGATGCCGAGCAGTCCGATGCTGAGCACCACCAGCGAGACCATCACCTCGATGAGCGTGAAGCCGCGGTCTCGGCGGCCCGGAGCCTTGAGCGCTCGCTTGATCATGGCGGGCACACCAGAGGGGCGCCGGAGACCGAGACCCCCTGCGTGGAGGAGGAGGCCACCCGCCCGGTGGAGTTCACCTCGAGCTCGCGGGCGAAAGCCGCGCCGCGCGCGTCGCAGACCGTGAAGGTGCTTGTGGCGGACGGTGTGACCATGCCGCTCGACTGGAAGGTGATGCCGGTCTGGGAACCCGTGACCGTCCAACTGCCGCTTCCGCCCAGGGCAGGAACCGTCTGCAACGGAGGATCGAGCGGGTTCGAATCGGTGACGATCCAGCCGCCGAACCAGTTCGTGCCGCTGCAGGTCGTTCCATTGACGCTCGGGCACACCGTGATGCCGCCGGCCAGGTTCTGCTTGATCGCTTCGCTGCGCGCGTAGTTCAGGCTCGAGGCGAGCGAGTTCAACTGGCCGACCTGACGGTCGTTGAGCACGAAGGTGTTGAAGGCCGGCACCGCGATCGCCGCGAGGATTCCGCCCACGGTCAAGGTCACGAGCAGTTCGATCAACGTGAAGCCGATGATCGATTCGCCAGGGTGCGGCCCGGGCGCGCCACGACGTACATCGGAGAATGATTTGGAGTCCATGCGCCGGATGGTAGGGGCGCAAGCTTGCACGAAACTGTCGATGCGCTCGCGCGTGCGCAGAGTGTGATGCGCGCGTGTCAGATATCGGCGAAAGCGCGATCCGTCTCTCAATATCCGCCGGTTAAATCGGCGTCAGGGAAATTGCAGCGAGACGCGGGTGCCCGCGCCGCCCGCGCCGGATTCGATGACGAGCGAGGCTCCGTACAATCCCGCGACCTCGGCGACGATGGCGAGGCCCAAGCCCGAGCCGTGGCCGGGCGAATTCGGGAGCCGGTAGAAGCGCTGCTTCACGCGTTCGCGCTCGCTCTCGGGAATTCCCGGGCCGCTGTCCTCCACCGCGACGAACGGCTTCCCGGCGCGCTCGCCGGTGCTGACCGTGACCGCGCCGCCGGACGGCGTGTACTTGAGCGCGTTGTCGACCAGGTTGCTTAACATATCGTCGAGGAGCGAGGGATCGGCCGAGACGGTGGCCGGCTGAACCTCGGCGCCGAGATCGATCCGCGCCAGCAGCGCGCGGTCGAAGAATTTCGCGATCACCTCTTCGGCGATGGTCTTGAGCGACACCGGCTGGTTCTTGCTGGCGACGTTGATCGCGGGGTCGGCGCGCGCCAGGGTCAGCAATTGATTCGCCGAGTGGGCGAGCTGGCGGATCGCCTCCTGCAGCGTCGCCAGGCGGTTCTTGATCGGCGCCGCGGCGGGCTCGGCGGCGAGGATGTCCAACTGCGCCTGCATGCCGGTGATCGGCGTGCGCAGCTGATGAGCGGTATTCGCGATGAACTGCTGCTGCGACTGAACCGAGGTGCGCAGCATCTGGAACAGCCGGTTCAGCGTCACCACCACCGGGGCGATTTCCCGGGGGACGGAGCTCTCGTCGATGGCGCGCAGATCGAGGGCGGAGCGTCGCGCGATCTCATCGCGCAGCCTTTTCATGGGACGAAGCCCGAGCTGGATGCCGAACCAGACGAGCACCAGCGTGATGTCGAGCTGCACGAAATCCCAGAGCAGCGTGCTCATCAATCCGTAGCGCGCCGCGGGCTCGGAGCCCGGCGAGCAGATCCACCGCCGTCACGATCAGGATCCCCGCGGATGTGTCGAAACGGGTGGTCAAGGCCCGCAGGCTCCGGCCGTCGAGCTGCAGCACCGCCGACATCTGCGCCGCCGCATCGGCAATCGCGACGGCCGGGATGTGCTCGTCTCCGAAGAGGAGCCTGCCGGACTGGTCGCGAACGGAGAAGGCGACCGAATTCGCAGCCGGCAGCGCCGGTTTGCCGCCGGCCGCGGCATCGAGGGTCACCGCGCGCCGCTCGATCACGAGCCGGGCCATGAGCGCGTTCGTCGCGCTCTTCAGGCGCCGGTCGCTCGCGATCATTCCCGGCGCCACGTTGTTGAAGTAATGCACCAGCGCTCCGCAAAGCGCCAGCAGCATCAGCGGCACCGCCAGCCAGAGGACCAACTGGCGGCTGATCGAGGAGCTCACGGGATCAGGCTCACGCGGGTTTCACTTCTTCCAGCCGGTACCCCAGTCCGCGCAGGCTGCGGATGACCGCGGCGTCGCCCAGCTTGGCGCGCAAGTCTCGAGACGTGCACCTCCACCGCATTCGCCGTGATGTCCTGTTCGGGGCCCGCGAGTGCCTGCTGGACGCGCTCCTTGGGAACCACCTGGCCGGTCCGCCGCACCAGACACTCGAGCACGAGCCATTCGCGCGCGGTGAGCTCGATCTCGGCCTCGTCGATGCACAGGCGGCGACCCGGCAGGTCGACGCTCATGCGGTTCAGTTTGACCAGGCCCTCGAGCGCGCCTCCGGCGCGCCGCACCAATGCGCGGCAACGAGCGGCGAGCTCGGCCGGCTCGAAGGGCTTGGAGAGAAAGTCGTCGGCGCCGATGTCCAGCGCCTTGACCTTGTCGTTCAAGGTGCAGCGTGCCGTCAGCACCAGCGTGGGTATCGTGATGCCGGCGCTGCGCAGCCGGCGCACCAGGGTGAGCCCATCCGCTCCGGGCAGGCCGACATCGACCACCGCGAGCGCGAACTCCTCGGCATCGATGGCGGCGCGCGCGGCCTCCGCACTCGACACGCGATGCACCGAGAACTTCTCGGCGGACAGCCCGCGCTCGATCGCGTCGGCGACTATGTCGTCATCCTCGACCACTAGCAGACGCATGATGGCCCTTCGCGGAGCGGCCGCCCGACCGGTCTAGCCGTCGCCGGCCGCGGCCGCATCGGCTCCGGGTCCGCCGTCCCCGCGCTCCTCGTCGGCGCCGCCAAACGCGTTTCGCCTGGGCGGAAGAGCGGCGCGGAGCTTTGCCTCATACGCCTTCGCGAAGGTCTCGGTATAGGCATGCGGAAATCCGTCGGCCGGCCGCTGCGTGAGGCCCGCGAACATCTCGGAGTACAGGTCCCAATATTTCCCCTTGTTCTGGCTTCCGAATACGCCGCGCTTGGTGGCGCGCTCGAAGCGCTCCTCCAGCTCCTTCGGATCCAGGCGCCCGAGAAACTCCTCGAACGCGGCCCGGCTGGCGGCCAGGGTCGCGACGTTCTGGGCCTTGAGCTCGCGGAAGTTGTCGCGAATCGCCTCGACCGAACCGGCACGCGTCAACGTCGTGGTCAGCAAGCGTACCAGGGCTTCGTCGACCCCTCGCGAGAAATTCAGCGGCGACTCCGGACCTTCCGCGGCGGGCGGAACGGCCATGCGGAAGCGATTGCGGAACTCGCTGCGGCTCTGGTTCAAGTCCATCAGCCCGAGCACGGCCTCGCGCAGCAGCTGTCCCGCGAGCTGCAGCGCGGTGTTTCGAGCTTCGGAGGAGATGCCGCGCGGATCGATGCCGGCCCCCCGGCAGAACGCCGCGAGCCCCAGGTCGAAATCGCCGTCGTAAAGGGCCGGACTCTGCGCACGCGGCGCGATACCGCCGGAACCGGACGCGGCAAGCGCCGGAATCTCCGCCGGCCGCCCTTCGACCTTGATCGGCCGGGTGAGCATGTGCCAGGGCGTGCCGGAGCTCTCGGGATTGATGCTGCCGCCGTCGCGTTCCGTCGCGACCGACTGTCCATAGGCGTTGCGCGGGCGCACGCCGGAATCCTGCGCCAATTTGTCGCTCGGCTCGAGCAGCAGGCTCAGATCCAGATCGGCGCCGAGATCGTTGGCGGTCGACTTCTTCACGGCCGATGAGCCGGCTTGGCCGTCGTAGGCGACGATGGCGCTTTCGTCGGGAGGGAAGTCGTTGCTCTTGTCGATGCTCACCAGGAGCTCGTATTCGCCGAGGCGTACGTAGTCGCCGTCCTTGAGCGTGTAATCGTGGTACTTGCCGAGCGGCACCTGCGCACCGTTGACGTAGGTGCCGTTGGAGCTCGTGTCCACGAGCACGTAGGACCCCGCCCGGAAATCGACGCGCGCATGCTTTCCCGATAGGTAGCGCTCAGGGTCGGGTAGAATCCAGGCATTGTCGGTCGCGCGACCAATGGTTCCGCCGTGAACGCCGAACACCTTGGTGGAGTTCTGTCCAAGCCGGATTCCATGCTCGCTGACTACGCTTAGCCGCAAGGTCATACGTTCTCCCGTGACAGGTCACCGAGTGGTTGCGCTAAGTGCCCGTATAATATAATGAAAGGTTAGCAACGCCCGGAGACCGCTAAATGGCCGCGAGTCACATTTTTAAAGTTATGTTCGTGAATCAAGGCAAGGTGTACGAGATCTACGCCCGCAAAGTGAGCCACGGCAACCTGTTCGGCTTCATCGAGGTGGAGGAATTGGTGTTCGGCGAGCGCTCCTCCGTGGTGGTCGACCCCACCGAGGAGAGAATCAAGGCCGAATTCAACGAGGTGAAGCGCACCTACCTGCCCATGCATTCGGTGCTGCGCATCGACGAGGTCAAAAAGCAGGGCCAGGCCAAGATCGTGGCGCTCGAGGGCTCGAACGTGTCGCAGTTCCCGGTGCCGGTTTACACGCCCGGCGGAGATTCGAACGTCCGCAAGTGACGCGCCGCCGCCGCCCGCGGCCGGCTCGAAGGCAGCCCCGTCCCCGCCCGCAAATCTGTTAGAATTCAGCATGTTCAGTTTGCTCGGCGCGCCCGCGCTGTCGCAATTCCGGTTAGAGAAGCTGTTGCAGTCGCTCAAGAGCCGCGAGCCCCGGGCGGTCGCGGTATCGTCGCGGCTCATCCATTTCGTCGATACGCTCCGGCCGCTCGACGAATCTCAGCTCGAAGTGCTCGGGAAACTATTGACCTACGGACCGCGTCCGCACGCCCAGGCGGAGCGCGGACAACAGCTCCTGGTCACCCCCCGCCAGGGCACGGTATCCCCCTGGTCCAGCAAGGCGACCGACATCGCCCGGGTGTGCGGGCTCACCGACGTGAGGCGGCTGGAGCGGGGCACGCTCTATTTCCTGCAGACCTCATCCCCGCTCGGAAAGGGGGAGCTCGAGTCGCTCGGTGCGCTGCTGCATGACCGGATGACCGAATCGCTCTGGACCGATACCCTGGAGCCCGAGCTGTTTTGCACCGCCCCGCCGCGGCCGCTGCGCGTGGTGGCGCTGGGATCCGACGGCGCCGCGGCGCTCGCCCGCGCCAATGCCGAGTGGGGCCTCGCCCTGTCCCCGGAAGAGATCGATTATCTGGTGCGCGCCTTCGGAAAACTCGGACGCGACCCCACCGACGTAGAGCTCATGATGTTCGCGCAGGCGAACTCGGAGCATTGCCGGCACAAGATCTTCAACGCCGATTTCGTCATCGACGGCGCAGCGAAGCCCGCGTCCCTGTTCGCAATGATTCGCGCCACGTACGCCGCCAATTCGAGCGGCGTGCTTTCCGCCTATCGGGACAATGCAGCGGTGATCGAGGGGACCCGCGCCGCCCGATTCTTCCCGGACCCGCAGACGCAGCGCTACCAGGCGAGCCACGAGCCGGTCGACATCCTGATGAAGGTGGAGACCCACAATCACCCCACCGCCATCTCCCCCTTCCCGGGCGCATCCACCGGTTCCGGCGGCGAAATTCGCGATGAAGGCGCCACCGGCATCGGCGCGAAGCCCAAGGTCGGGTTGACGGGCTTTTCGGTGTCGAATCTGCGCATCCCCGGCATGGTGCAGCCGTGGGAGGCCGATCTCGGCAAACCGGCGCGCATCGCCTCCGCGCTCGACATCATGATCGCGGCGCCTCTCGGCGCCGCGGCATTCAACAACGAATTCGGCCGGCCCGCCACGTGCGGATATTTCCGCACCTTCGAGCAGACGGCGCGCGACGGCGACGTTTCGCTCATCCGCGGCTATCACAAACCCATCATGATCGCGGGCGGCCTGGGGAATGTGCGGCGGGGCGATGTGGAGAAATGCGAGGTCGTCGAGGGCGCGCCGCTGGTCGTCCTCGGCGGCCCGGCGATGCTGATCGGGCTCGGCGGGGGCGCCGCCTCCTCGGTGGGCAGCGGCCAGAGCTCTTCGGACCTGGACTTTGCATCCGTTCAGCGGGGCAACCCGGAAATCCAGCGCCGCGCCCAGGAGGTCATCGACCGGTGCTGGGCGCAGGGCGAGGGAAATCCCATACTGCTCATCCACGATGTCGGTGCGGGCGGTCTGTCGAACGCATTGCCGGAGGCCATCGCGCACACCGCCGGGCGCGGCGGGCGCATCGACCTGCGCAAGATCCCCAGCGCCGAGCCCGGATTGTCCCCCATGGAGATCTGGTGCAACGAGGCGCAGGAGCGCTACGTGCTCGCGCTTCGCCCGAAGAGTCTCGAGCGCTTTGCCGCGCTGTGCGAGCGCGAGCGCTGTCCGTTCGCCGTCGTCGGAGAGATCACCGGCGACGGGCGCATCGCCGTGTCCGATCCGCTGCTGTCGGGCATGCCGGTCGATATGCCGGTGGAGGTGCTGCTCGGCAGGGCGCCGCGCATGACCCGCAACGTGGCGAGCATCCCGAAGCCGCGGCTGCCGCTCTCGACCGAAGGAACCGGCATTGCCGAATCGCTGGACCGGCTGCTGCGGCTGCCGACGATCGCGGACAAGTCGTTCCTGATCACCATCGGCGATCGGGCGGTGGGCGGCCTCGTGAGCCGCGACCAGATGGTCGGTCCCTGGCAGGTCCCGGTGGCGGATGTCGCGGTGAGCTTGAGCGATTTCGAGGGCTATGCCGGCGAAGCCATGGCCATGGGCGAACGCGCGCCGGTGGCGTTGCTCGACGCGCCGGCCTCCGGGCGGCTGGCGGTCGGCGAGGCCGTCACCAACATCGTCGCGGCGGACGTGCGGGCGCTCACCGATATCCGTCTCTCCGCGAATTGGATGGCGGCCTGCGGGCAGCCGGGCGAGGATGCCGATCTGTATGCCACCGTCGAGGCGGTGGGAGCGGAGCTTTGCGCGAAACTCGGCATCACCATACCCGTGGGCAAGGATTCGCTGTCCATGCGCACGGAATGGACCGACGAGCGCGGCAGGCGCTCGGTCGTCGCGCCGGTCTCCCTGGTGATTTCCGCGTTCGCGCCGATCGCGGACGCCCGGCGCACGCTCACGCCCGCTCTCGACCTTTCGCATCCCTCGCGGCTGCTGCTCATCGATCTCGGAGACCGGAAGAACCGCCTGGGCGGATCGTGCTGGGCGCAGGTGTTCGAGCGCAGGGGCGGGGAGGCGCCCGATCTGGACGATCCGCAGCTGCTGCACGCCTTTTTCGGGGCGTTGCGCGAGCTCAAGGATCTCGATCTGGTGCTCGCCTATCACGACCGCTCCGACGGCGGCATGCTCGTGGCGTTGCTCGAGATGGCGTTTGCCGGGCATTGTGGACTGGAGCTCGCGCTCGATGACGGGGATCCGGTCGCTCAGTGCTTCGCGGAGGAGCTCGGCGCGATCGTGCAGATTCCCGCCAACGCCGCGGCGCAGGCGGCGGCCGTGTTGGAACGTCACGGGCTCGCGGGACGCTGGCGGGACGTGGGCGCTCCGTGCAAAGGGGCGCAGGTGCGCCTCTCCCAGGCGGGGCGCACGCTCTACTGCGCCTCGCGCACGGAGCTGCACCGGCAGTGGAGCGAAGTCTCCTACCGCATGCAGGCGCTGCGCGACAACCCGGAATGCGCGCGCGAGGAATATTCCCGGCTGCTCGACGAGCAGGACCCGGGGCTGCACGCCGCGCTGCGGTTCGATCCCGCGCAGGACGTGGCCGCGCCCTATATTTCACGGGGCGCGAGGCCCGCGATCGCGGTGCTGCGCGAGCAGGGGGTCAACAGCCAGACGGAGATGGCGGCGGTGTTCACCCGCGCCGGCTTCGACGCCTACGACGTGCACATGACCGACATCTTGAGCCGCCGCGCGCGCCTCGCGCGGTTTCACGGGCTGGTGGCCTGCGGCGGCTTCTCCTACGGCGACGTGCTCGGTGCGGGCGAGGGCTGGGCCAAGTCCATTCTGTTCAATTCCGTGGCGCGCGATGAATTCGCGGCCTTCTTCGAGCGTCAGTCGACATTCACGCTCGGCGTGTGCAACGGCTGCCAGATGCTGGCGGCGCTCAAGGACATCATTCCCGGAACCGGGGGCTGGCCCCGCTTCGTGCGCAATCGCTCCGAGCAGTACGAAGCGCGCCTTTCCCTGGTGCGGGTGCCGCGCTCCGATTCGGTGTTGTTTCGCGGCATGGAAGACTCGGTGCTGCCGGTGGTGGTGGCGCATGGCGAGGGATTCGCGGAATTCCCGGGGCCGTCGGACCCGGACAGGCTGATGGAGCTCGGCCGGGTCGCGCTGCAATTCGTGGATGGCCGCGACCAGCCGACCGAACGCTACCCCGCCAATCCGAACGGCTCACCCGCGGGCGTTGCCGGCGTGTGCTCGGCCGACGGCCGCGTCACCTCCATCATGCCGCATCCCGAGCGGGTGTTTCGCACCGTGCAGCACTCCTGGGCTCCGCGTGAATGGGGCGAGGACGGCCCCTGGATGCGCCTGTTCCGCAACGCGCGGGTGTTCACGGGCTGACGGGACCCGGCGGCCCGCCGCCCGTGAGAGATCAGCTCTGCGCGGCCCGCGCGGCGCCGATGTCGGTCGGCGGCATGGTCGCGCCCCGCCGAAGGTTCACCGCCTGCATCAACCGCGCCTTGCGCACGAAGGTCTGGTAGAGGAGGTCGCGCATGACCTCGAGCAGCACGCCGGCGCTCTCCTGGTCCAGGCGCGGCTGATTCGGCAGCGGGTCGGAGTCCGTGCCGAACAGAACGCCGCGCACGTCGGCGAAGATGTCATCGTCGAGCTCCGCCAGGGTGCGGATCTCCTGCAACGTGTCGAAGAGCTCGAGTTTGCCGCGCTCGCCCAGCTCGCGAAACAACGATTGGGCGGTGCGCCGGACCATGGAGCCGAACGCATCGAAGAAGCCCGCCGCGTAGCAGCCCAGCGCCTCCTTGAACAGCCCCTCGGATTCCGCCGGAAGATAGCTCAGCGGGAAATTCTCCGGTGCGCGTTCGACCTCGGTGTAATTAGGGGCGAGCTCGATGCGCAGCGCGGTGTAGCTGCGCGCGGCGAATTTCAAGAACACCGGCTCCGCGCATGCGTCGCAGCGGAACACCACGCCGATCTGCCTGGGCTTGCGGCGGCTCAGGTCGTCGAATTTCGGCACGGCGATCGGCGTCAGATGGGTCAAGGTGCGGCAGTGCGGGCAGGTCAGCGCGATGCCTTCGTGCTCGACATGCAGTTCGTCCTGGGGCGTTATGTAGATGCTCATGTTTCATCCCGTCAATGGTTTGTAGCGGATCCGATGCGGCTGGGCGGCGTCCTCGCCCTTGCGGCGCTTGAAGTCCTCCTCGTACTCCTGATAGTTGCCCTCGAACCAGACGACTTGCGAGTCGCCTTCGAAGGCCAGGATGTGCGTCGCGATGCGGTCGAGGAACCAACGATCGTGCGAGATGACGACGGCGCAGCCCGGAAAGGCGACCAGCGCCTCTTCCAGCGCGCGCAGGGTCTCGATGTCGAGATCGTTCGTGGGCTCGTCGAGCAGAAGGACGTTGCCGCCGGATTTCAACACCTTGGCCAGGTGCACCCGGTTGCGCTCGCCGCCGGACAGATCGCCGATGAATTGCTGCTGCTGCACACCCTTGAAGTTGAAACGCCCGACGTAGCTGCGCGAGGAGGTCTCGTAGTTGCCGACCTTGATCACATCCAGGCCGCCGGAAATCTCCTGCCACACGGTGTTCTTGTCGTTGAGCGCCTGGCGCGACTGGTCCACGTAGGCGAGCTTCACGGTGGGACCCACGCGGATCTCCCCGGCGTCCGGCTTCTCCATGCCGGCAAGCATCCGAAACAGGGTGGTCTTGCCCGCGCCGTTCGGTCCGATGATGCCGACGATGCCGCCCGCCGGCAGGTTGAAGCTCAAGGATTCGATCAGCAGGCGGTCGCCGTAGGCCTTGCGCAAACTCTTCGTGTCGATGACCAGGTCGCCGAGCCGGTCGCCCGGCGGGATGTAGATCTCGTTCGTCTCGTTGCGCTTCTGGAATTCCTGCGACGAAAGCTCCTCGAAACGCTGCAGTCGAGCCTTGGATTTGGCCTGCCGCGCCTTGGGGTTGGTGCGCACCCATTCGAGCTCGCGCTTCAGTGTCTTGGCGAGCGCATCCTGCTGGCGCTCTTCCTGCGCGAGGCGCTGCTCTTTCTGCTCGAGCCAGGATGAATAGTTTCCCTGCCACGGAATGCCGTGGCCGCGGTCGAGCTCCAGGATCCATTCGGCGACGTTGTCGAGGAAGTAGCGGTCGTGCGTCACGGCGATCACGGTGGACGGATATTCCTCGAGGAAATGCTCCAGCCAGGCGACCGATTCGGCGTCCAGATGGTTGGTGGGCTCGTCGAGCAGCAGCATGTCGGGCTTCGACAGCAGCAGCCGGCAGAGCGCGACGCGGCGCCGCTCGCCTCCGGAAAGCTTGCCGATGACGGCGTCCCATGGCGGCAGGCGCAGCGAATCCGCGGCGATCTCGAGTTTGCGCTCGAGCTCCCAGCCGTCGACCGCGTCGATCCGGTCCTGAAGTTTCGCCTGTTCCTCGAGCGCCTTGCTCATCTCCTCGTCAGACATCGGCTCCGCAAAACGGTCGCTGATGGCGTTGAACTTGTCGATCAGCCCCTGGACGTCCCCGACGCCCTCGCCCACGACCTGGCGCACGGTCTTGGTCTCGTCGAGCGCGGGCTCCTGCGGCAGATAGCCGACCTTGATGCCGGTCTGCGCACGCGCCTCGCCTTCGATTTCCTTGTCGATGCCGGCCATGATCTTCAGCAGGGTGGACTTGCCGGAGCCGTTCAATCCGAGCACGCCGATCTTGGCGCCCGGGAAGAAACTCAAGCTGATGTCGCGCAAAATGATGCGCTTGGGCGGCACGACCTTGCCAACCCGGTTCATGGTGTAAATGAACTGAGCCATGTATTGCCTATGACGAAAACGTTGCCGCGAGGGGGGAACGGTCGAATTATCCCAAAGATCCGTCCCAAAGAGTAACCCCTGCGAGCCTTTATGAAGGCGGCCGGACCGATAAGGGTCCCTCCGGCGGCCCCATGCCCCCAAAATCGAGTGTGCTTGTGGGATTTGCCCGGCCCTCGGCTACAATTGGCGGCTATTCACCCCCCGAGCCACCCAGAGGTCCCATGTTCGATAAGCAGATGACGATTGCCGGATTCGATCCCGAGCTGGCCAAGGCCATCGCCGGCGAGCGCACGCGTCAGGAGGCTCACATCGAGCTGATCGCTTCCGAGAATTACACCAGCCCCCGCGTGCTCGAGGCGCAAGGCTCGGTGCTCACCAACAAGTACGCCGAAGGCTATCCGGGCAAACGCTATTACGGCGGCTGCGAATATGTCGACATCGCCGAAACCCTGGCCATCGAGCGCGCGAAGAAGCTGTTCGGCGCCGATTTCGCCAACGTGCAGCCGCATTCGGGCTCGCAGGCCAATGCGGCGGTCTACATGGCGTTGCTCAGCCCGGGAGACGCCATTTTGGGCATGAGCCTCGACCACGGCGGCCATTTGACGCATGGATCCAAGGTGAATTTCTCGGGCAAGCTCTACAAGGCCGCGCAATACGGGATCAAGCCCGACAACGGCGAGATCGACTACGAGCAGGTCAACCACCTGGCGCAGGAGCACAAGCCGAAAATGATCGTGGCGGGCTTCTCGGCGTACTCCCGAGTCATCGACTGGGCGCGGTTTCGCAGCATCGCCGATTCGGTCGGCGCGCTGCTGTTCGTGGACATGGCGCACGTCGCGGGCCTGATCGCGGCGGGACTCTATCCGAACCCCGTGCCGTTCGCCGATGTGGTGACGACCACCACCCACAAGACGCTGCGCGGACCGCGCGGCGGACTGATCCTGGCGCGCCCGAATGCCGAGATTCACAAGAAGCTCAATTCCATGGTCTTCCCGGGAATCCAGGGCGGCCCGCTGATGCACGTGATCGCCGCCAAAGCCGTGGCGTTTCTGGAAGCGTTGCAGCCGGAGTTCAAGACCTATTCGGCCCAGGTCATCACCAATGCGCGCACCATGACCAGGACGCTGCAGTCGCGGGGCTACAAGATCGTCTCGGGCGGAACCGACAATCATCTGTTCCTGCTCGACCTCGTCGACAAGAACATCACCGGCAAGGATGCGGATGCCGCGCTCGGCCGCGCCCACATGACCGTGAACAAGAATGCGGTTCCGAACGACCCGCGGCCACCCGCCATCTCGAGCGGGCTGCGTATCGGCACGCCCGCGGCCACCACGCGCGGCTTCAAGGAGGCGGAAGCGGAGCAGGTCTCCAACTGGATCGCGGACATTCTCGATCGCTTGGGCGACGAGTCGACCGTCGACCGGGTTCGGGGCGAGGTCGCCGCGCTCTGCCGCCGGTTCCCCGTCTATGGCTGAAACCGCGCCTGAGCCTGGCGCCTGCGTGCTGGGTAGGCACCATGTATTGCCCGTTTTGCGGCCATACGGAGACTAAGGTCATCGACTCGCGGCTCGCCGGCGAGGGTCGGCAGATCCGCCGCCGACGCGAATGCCTCGCCTGCGCCGAGCGCTTCACCACCTTCGAGGCCGCGGAGCTTCTGATGCCGACGGTGGTGAAGGGCGACCGCAGCCGCGAGCCGTTCGATGAAAGCAAGCTGTCGACGGGGATGCAGAAGGCGCTGGAGAAGCGGCCGGTGGGCGGCCAGGCGATCGAGGCCGCAGTCGCGCGAATTTGCCATAAGCTGCGCAGCCTGGGCGAACGCGAGGTGGCCTCCCGGGCCATCGGCGAGCTCGTCATGGAGGAATTGCGGCACCTCGATGAGGTGGGATACGTGCGGTTCGCCTCTGTTTACCGCAGCTTCCAGGACGTCGAAGCATTTCGTACCGAAATCGATCTGTTGCGACGCCACCGTCGCCGGCGATCGCCCAGCAAGGATCAGCTACCGCTCCTGCCGGGGGATGAACCCGCTGATTCCGGCAAATGATCGCGCACCCGGGCGAACAGGGCGATGGATACATGGAGCGGGCGCTATCGCTGGCCGCGCGCGGCCTGTACACCACCGATCCGAATCCGCGCGTGGGGTGCGTCCTGGTGAAGGACGGGCAGGTGGTCGGCGAGGGCTGGCATGAGCGCGCAGGCGAGGCGCACGCCGAGGTCGCGGCGCTCCTCGCGGCGGGCGGCGCGGCGCGTGGCGCGACCGCCTATGTGACGCTCGAGCCCTGCAGCCACCACGGCCGCACCCCGCCCTGCGCCGATGCGCTGATCGCGGCGGGCATCCGGCGCGTCGTTTGCGCGACCATCGACCCGAATCCCCTGGTCGCCGGTGCAGGCGTCCGGCGGCTGGAGGGAGCGCAAATTGCCGTATCGGTGGGTCTCAAAAGCCCGGCGGCGCGTGCGCTCAACGTGGGATTTTTCTCCCGATTCGAACGCAACCGTCCGTGGATCAGGCTCAAGCTCGCCATGAGTCTCGATGCGCGCACGGCCCCCGCCGGCGGCGGCCGTGCATGGATCAGCGGCGAGGCATCGCGCGCGGATGTGCAGCATTGGCGAGCCCGAAGCTCCGCGATCCTCACGGGCGCCGGTACGGTGCGAGTGGACGACCCGCGGCTCGACGTGCGCCTCGGCTACGGTCCCTGGGTGCGGCAGCCGTTGCGGGTCGTGCTCGATCCGGCCCTGAGCTGCCCGCCCACCGCGCGGGTCTTTCGCAACGGCGGGGCCCTGGTGTTTGCGGCGCAGGATGCGGCGGGGCGCGGCGACCCGTCGGAGCGCCCCGCGGGAGTGCGCGAAGAGCGGGTTCCCGCGGCGGGCCGGCGCCTCGAACTCGCCGCCGTGGTCGCGCGGCTGTCCGCCTTGCAGGTCAATGAGCTGCTGGTCGAATGCGGGCCGACCCTCGCCGCCGGCTTCCTGGAGGCGCATTTGGTCGATGAGCTGATCCTGTACATCGCACCCGTGCTGCTCGGCGCCGATGCGGCGCCGCTCACCGCGCTCAGGGGGGCGCCGGGCGCCGGGCGCCCGGCGGCGGAATTCGATATCGTCGGCACCGAGCGCTTTGGCGCCGATCTGCGCCTGATATTGCGGCCGCGCGCGGCGGCCGTCGCTGAAAGTTAGCCGGAGGTTCGATCAGGGATATGTTTACCGGAATCATCATCGCGAGCGGACGGCTGGTCACGATCGTCGAGCGCGGGGGCGACCTCGAGCTCGGCATCGATGCCGCCACCCTGGACATGTCGCGGATCGCCGTCGGCGACAGCGTGAGCGTTCAGGGCGTGTGCCTGACGGCGACCCGGATCGAGAAGCCGGTGTTCTACGCGGACGTCTCGCGCGAGACGTTGGCGAAGACCACCCTGGGCGGGCTCGAGGCCGGCGCGCGCGTGAATCTCGAGCCGAGCCTGCGGGCCGGGGACCCGTTGGGCGGCCATCTGGTGAGCGGCCACGTGGATGCGGTCGGCCGGCTGGTCGAACGGGAAGAAGACGCGCGTTCGCGGCGCCTGCGATTCGAGCTGCCCGCGGAGCTGATGCGATTCGTCGCGCCGAAGGGCTCCATCTGCATCGACGGGGTGAGCCTGACGGTGAACGGCGTGGAGGGACGCCGGTTCGACGTGAACATCATTCCGCACACCAGCGAGGTGACGACGCTCGGCGGCCTCTCCCCGGGGAACCCCGTCAACGTGGAGATCGACCTGATTGCCCGATACCTTGACCGGCTGACGCAGCGCTAAGCTGTCGACCGTTGAGGGTCAGAACATGAACACCTGGAACCACCGATGAACACGATCGACGAGATTCTCGCGGACCTGCGCGCCGGCAAAATGGCGGTCATCATGGATGATGAGGACCGCGAGAACGAGGGTGACCTCATCATGGCCGCCGAGCGCGTGCGCGCCGAGGACGTGAATTTCATGGCGCGCTACGGGCGCGGCCTGATTTGTCTCACGCTCACCCAGGAGCGTTGCCGGCAGCTTCGGCTGCCGCTGATGGTGAGCGAGACCGACAAGGCGCATCGGACCAATTTTACGCTGTCCATCGAGGCGGCCGAGGGCGTGACCACGGGGATCTCCGCACACGACCGGGCGCACACGATCCGCACCGCGGTCGATGCCAAGGCCCGGCCGGAGGACCTGCGTCAGCCGGGGCACATCTTTCCGCTGATGGCCCAGCCGGGCGGCGTGCTGACCCGGGCCGGCCACACCGAAGCGGGTTGCGACCTTTCGCGGCTGGCGGGGTTCTCGCCCGCCGCGATGATCGTCGAGATCTTGAACGACGACGGCACCATGGCGCGCCGTCCCGATCTCGAACGCTTCGCCAGGACGCATTCGCTGAAGATCGGCACCATCGCCGATCTCATTCGCTATCGGCTGAAGAACGAGCGCTCGGTGGAGCGTGTGTACGAGCAGCGAGTCGACACGGAATACGGGGAGTTCCGGCTCTGCTGCTACGAAGATCACGTCAACAAGAACGTGCACATCGTTCTGGTAAAGGGCGACTTGAACTCCGAGCTTCCGCCCCTGGTGCGGGTGCACCTGAAGGACACGCTGCGCGACGTGGTGGGCGTCCGCAACGACACTCTCGGCTGGCCGCTGCGCGCAGCGGTGCGGCGGGTCGCGGCGGAAGCCTCCGGCGTGGTGGTGATTCTGCGCCCCGAGGAGACGCCCCGGGAATTCATGGACAGTTTGAGACAGATCGAGCCGAAGCCGCCGACCGCGCATGCCTCCGGAGCCACGGTGCTGCGCACCTACGGCATCGGGGCCCAGATCCTCAAGGATCTCGGCTTGAAGCGCATGCGCGTGCTGAGCGCGCCGAAGCAGCTGCAGGGGCTGTCCGCATTCGATCTCGAGATCACGGAGTACGTGGATGGCGGCGAATGACCGTCGCGGGCCGTATACTGTGCCCCCGCGCGGGCGGCTGTCAGGCATCTTTCGAACTCCGAGGATTTGAACCGTGGCCATTGATCTGCACAAGATAATCGAGGGCGAGCTGACGGCTCGGGACCTGCGCTTCGGCATCGTGACGACGCGGTTCAATGAATTCGTCGTCGAGCCCCTGCTGCGCGGTGCGTTGGACGCGCTGAAGCGCCACGGCGCCACCGAGAAGCAGATCGAGATCGTCCGCGTCCCGGGTGCTTTCGACATGCCCGTCGTGGTGCGCAAGCTCGCCTTGTCCCACCGCTACGAGGCGCTGGTCGCGCTCGGCGCGGTGATTCGCGGGCAGACTCCGCATTTCGACTATGTCGCGGGCGAGTGCGCCTCGGGGCTTGCGCGCATCGCCGTGGAGTCCGGGGTGCCCATCGGCTTCGGCGTGCTGACCACCGAGACCATGGAACAGGCCGTCGATCGCGCGGGCGGCAAGGCGGGAAACAAGGGCGCGGACGCGGCGCTGGCCGCGCTCGAAATGGCGAACCTGTTGCGGCGTCTGGACTAGACCCGCGCGCCCGTGAGCCGGATCCATCGTGCCCGCAGCCTGTCCCGCAGACTCGCCCTGCAGGCGCTCTATCAGCTGCAGATCAACCCAAGGCCCTGGCAGGACACCCACCGGCAGTTCGCGGAAGATCCCGAGGCGGAGCGCGTGGATCGCGATTACTTCAGGGAGCTGATCGAGGCCATCGTGCCCGCCTCGGAGACGCTCGACGCGCAGCTCTCGAAATTCAGCGAGATTGCGCCGGCGGAGCTCGATCCCATCGAGCACGCCGCGTTGTGGCTCGGCCTGCATGAACTGGCCGCGCATCCGGAGCTTCCCTATCGGGTCGTGCTTTCCGAGGCGGTGGAGCTCGCCAAGCGATTCGGCGCGACCGACGGGCACAAGTTCGTCAATGCCGTGCTGGATCGGGCCGCGCGTGAACTGCGGCCGCACGAATATGGACGAGTTTGAGCTGATACGCCGCTACTTCGCGCACATGGGCGCCGAACGCGCCGATGTCGAACTCGGAGTGGGGGACGATGCGGCGATTTTGCGCGTTCCGCAGGGAACGGATCTGGTTGCGGCCGTGGACACCCTCGTCGAGGGACGGCATTTTCCGGCGGGCGCCGATGCCGCCTCGATCGGACACAGGGCGCTTGCGGTGAATCTCAGCGACATCGCCGCCATGGGCGCGGCGCCTGCCTGGGCCACGTTGGCGCTGACGCTGCCGCGGGCCGATCCCGGGTGGCTCGACGCATTCGCACGCGGGCTCGGCGAGCTCGCCTGCGCGCACGGCGTCGCCCTGGTGGGCGGCGACACGACCGCGGGCCCGCTGACCATCAGCGTGCAGCTCCTCGGCCACGTTCCCCGCGGTTCGGGCCTCAGGCGCGGCGGCGGCAAGGCGGGCGACGTCCTGGCCGTCACCGGAACGCTCGGCGACGCCGGCGCCGGTCTCGCGCTCGCGACCGGAGCGCTCGAGCTGAAGGATACGGAGGCCGCCCGCGATCTTCTCAGGCGCTTCGAATATCCGACACCGCGGGTGGAGTTCGGAATCGCCGCACGGGGGATCGCGAGCGCCGCGATGGACATCTCCGACGGTTTGGCCGGCGATCTGCCGAAGCTCGCGGCCGCCGGCGGGCTCGGCGCCGCCGTCGAGGTGGAACGCCTGCCGCTGTCGAGCGCCCTGCAGGCGGCGGCAGATGAGGAACAGGCGCGCGCGTGGGCGCTCGGCGCGGGCGACGATTACGAGCTGCTGGTCGCCGTGCCGCCCGAGCGCTTCGGCGAACTCGCGGCGCGCGCCGGACAATTGAACTTAACACTTACCGCCATCGGGGCGCTCAACCGCGGGAATGCGGTGAATTGGACGCTGCGCGGAGCCGAATTCACGCCGTCCGTGCACGGTTTCGACCACTTTCGCCGAGCCTCGACCCAAATCACAGTTTGATCCGAGGCCGTCGAAGTATTCTCTGCGCACGCAATTCCACGTCGCTGCAGCGCCCACGGTTACCCTTGAACAATATTCGGCCTAAGGATCACGCGAAGGCTCAACATGGCCGCGCCGCTTTGCCTGAAAAAATAGGCAAATACGTGATCATCAACGAGGTGGGACGCGGCAGCACCGGCGCCGTGTACCTGTCGCACGATCCGTACTACGGCCGCAACGTCGCCATCAAGGTCTACAACGTCGATTCGAGCGGAGACGAGAACCGCAAGCGCATCGCCCGCAAGATGTTCCTCTCCGAGGCGCACATGGTCGGCATGCTTCAGCATCCGAACATCCTGCCGATATACGATGCGGGGGAGGAGAACGGCCATTGCTACATCGTCACCGAGCACGTGCACGGTGCGCGCACGCTCGCCGCATATTGCCGCCCGGACAATCTTCTGCGGATCGACGATGTGGTCGAGCTCGTATACAAGGCCGCCCGCGCCCTGCATTACGCCCACAGCCGCGGCGTCATTCACCGGGACATCAAGCCCAGCAACATCATGCTCACGCTCGACAGCGATGTGCGCATCATCGATTTCGGCATCGCGCTGGTGGCGGATTCGGAGATTTCCAGAATCGAGGGCATAGCCGGCAGCCCTTCGTACATGTCGCCCGAACAGGTTCAATCCATCGAGCTCACCAACCGCTCGGATCTGTATTCCCTCGGCGCCGTGATGTATGAGCTGCTCACCGGCACCAGGCCGTTCCGCGCGGGCAATCTGCAGAAGCTCCTGCACCAGATCGTGTTCGCGACGCCGCCGCCGATCCATACGCTGCGTCCCGAGATTCCCGAGGAGCTGGAGAACGTCACCGCGATCGCCCTTCAGAAGGATCCGGAAAAGCGCTACAAGACGGGTCTGGACTTCGCGGCCGAATTGACCCGCGTGCACCAGAAGCTGCGCGCCCAGTACAACCGCATCGATCAGCAGGAGCAGTTCAGCCTGCTGCGCAAGCTCAAGTTCTTCCACGAGTTCTCGCACAGCGAGATCTGGGAGGTGCTGCGCGCCAGCAGCTGGCAGGACTACGCGGACGGGGAGGAGATCGTCAAGGAGGGGGAGATGGACGATCGGTTCTACATCATCGTCCAGGGGCGGGTCGGCGTGGCGAGGCTCGGCAAGGCGCTGGGGTATCTGGACACGGGCGACTGTTTCGGCGAGACGAGCTACGTTCGCGGCGCGAAGCGCACGGCGACCATCGTCGCCGCGGGATCGGTGGTCGTCATGAAGGTGAGCTCCACACTGTTGGAGCAGGTTTCGGCGGAATGCCAGCTGCGCTTCAACCAGGTCTTCCTGCGCAGCATGATCGGGCGTTTGCAGAGCGCGGAACGCAGCGCCTGAAACGGCACGGAGGCGCCGTCAGGCGCGCGCTTCCTTGTCGTGTTCGATCATGGCATACGCCGAGTGATTGTGAATCGACTCGAAATTCTCCGCCTCGACCACGTACGCGCGCACCCGCGCATCCCGGTTCAATGCGACCGCCACGTCGCGCACCGTGTCCTCGACGAATTTAGGATTGTCGTAGGCCCGCTCGGTGACGAATTTCTCGTCGGGGCGCTTCAAGATTCCGTACACCTCGCACGAGGCCTGTGATTCGGCCACGTCGATCAGCTCCTCGAGCCACATGTGCTCGTTGAGGCGCGCCGTCAGCGTGATGTGCGAGCGCTGGTTGTGAGCGCCGTAGTCCGAGCAGCCGGCGGCTTCAGAAGGGAGACACACAATGACGCCTTTTGAAGAGCAATTGAAGCAAGTGCTGGAGCGGCAGGAGCCGAGCGAGGATTTTACCGCGCGGGTGCTGGCGCGCTGCGCGGAAGAGGATGCGCGGAAGAAGAGCGGGTTTCTGCAACGGATGGGATTGACCCCCGCGTGGCGGATGGCTGCGGCCACGCTAACGGCGGCGCTGTGCGTAACGGTTGGGGCGAACCTATATCGGGATCACGAGCATGAAGTTAAGGGTCTTGAGGCCAAGCGGCAGTTGCTATTGGCGATGCACATTACCCAGAGCAAATTACAACATGTGCAAGAGCAGCTTAACGCAAACGAAGAGGCTACACAATGAAGCAGAAATTCTTGGGATGGGCGGCAGTGGCGATAATGGCGACGCCGCCGTGGGCGGCGGACACTTTCAAACTTCCGGCCGATCTGGATAAGTTGGCGGACCGCGCCACAGAGAGCGTGGACGTGACGTTGGATGAAAGCATGCTTTCGCTGGCAGGCGGGTTCTTGTCAAAAGACGACCCGGATGAGGCGCAGGTGAAGAAGATGATTGGCAAGCTGCGGGGGATTTATGTCCGGAGCTTCGAATTCGACAAAGAAGGCCAATATTCTATGAGCGACGTGGATGCCCTGCGAACGCAATTGAAGGGGCCGAACTGGTCGCGAATTGCGGGCATTAAATCGATCAAAGGCGAGCGAGCGGAGGTGTATGTGCTGAAGAACGGGAACCAGATCGGCGGGATGGTGGTGCTGGATGCGGAACCAAAAGAACTGACGATCGTGCATATCGATGGCGATATCAACCCAGAGGATTTGGGCCGGCTGAGCGGGCACCTGGGCATTCCCGATTTCGAAAAAGACAGAAAGAAAGATAAAGGCGACGGCAAGTCGCACGACAAGAAG